>CAZKRN010000001.1:0-138422 GCA_964555165.1 uncultured Methyloversatilis sp.
CCTCGAACATGTGGATGAAGCCGTGCAGCTCGCGCAGGATGTCGTTCGTGATGTGACGCGTGGTGCGCGTTTCGCCGTAAAGGAAGATCGGGATGTCGGCGTTGCGGCGGCGGATTTCTGCGACGAAGTCACGCAGATTGGTCAGCACGGCCGCAATCTCGGCTTCGCTGCCACCGCCGAACTCCTCGTCGTCTATCGACAGGATGAAGGTGGAGGCGCGGCTCTGCTGCTGTGCGAACGAAGTCAGGTCGCCGTAGCTGGTGACCCCCAGTACGCCGAGCCCTTCCTTCTCGATGGCTTCCGCCAGCGCCCGTATGCCCAGACCGGAGGCGTTTTCCGAGCGGAAGTCCTCGTCGATGATGATGACCGGAAACTCGAAGCGCATGGTGCCCAACCTTCAAAGGAAAAGAGGGCACCCAGACTTGGCGCCCCCGGACTGCAGCGGGCTGCAGGCTTGAAGCGCGCGATGGTAACAGTTCGGTATTGCAAAACAATCGGGGCCGCACATGGCGGCCCCGATCATCCCGAACATCGGTCGGGCTCAGGCGATCCGACGACGAACGATGGCGCCGACCACGGCCAGACCGGCAAGTGCGAGTGCCCAGGATTCCGGCTCCGGCACCACGGTCACCGCGTAGCTGTCGATGAATTCGACACGCACGCCCGTCGGATTGCCGCTGCCCTGTGCGAGGTTGGTGACCACGAAGTCCAGCGTGTTCAGCCCGGCGACGAAGCCGCTCGTTGCGCTGAAAGACGTCGGGCTGGAAAAGCCGACGCCCGAAGAAATGGTTGTACCGTTGAGCTGGACATAGCCCTGATTGTCCCCCCACCACCGGCCGCTGAAGCTCGCCGATGCGATGTCCTTGCCGGTCAGGTCGAAGCTGATGGACCACTTGTACTGACCGTCGCTCGAGGCGTCGTAGCTCTGACCCGCGTTGGCGCTTGGCGTAAGCCAGTACGAAGCGCCGTCGCTTGCCGCCCATACGTTGAGCGGGAAGCTCGAACCGTCCGCAACCACGCCATATCCGCCGGTGCCGGTAGCCGTACCGCTGATCACGCTGAAGCTGTAGTGGGTGTCCTGCTCGCCGGCAAAGAACGCTTCGCCCGTGTTGTACAGCCCGTCGATCCAGGACGACGCCGCTGCGGCCGACGCGCTGGCGGATGCCAGGACCAGGCCCGACGCGAGCAGAAGATTCTTGACGTTCATGAAGACTCCTTGAAGACGCAGTTGGAATGGGGCGGAGTCTAGGGAGAGCGACGAAGGGCGGCCGTTCAATAGATCACGCTGCCTCGCGGCAGCCGTGCTGTCAAGCGATGAAGAACGTCATAACTTATTGATTAATATCTGATTTACTGATGTTTGCAGTTGTGCGCATTACCGCACGGAGACAAAGCGTAACAGTCGGCACGTTCAAATCCGGGGCAGCGTGACACCGGTCTGGCCCTGGTACTTGCCGCCACGATCCTTGTACGAGGTTTCGCACGGTTCGTCAGACTCGAAGAACAGCATTTGTGCCACGCCTTCGTTTGCATAGATGCGCGCCGGCAGAGGCGTCGTGTTGGAGAACTCCAGCGTCACGTGGCCTTCCCATTCGGGCTCCAGCGGCGTCACGTTCACGATGATGCCGCAGCGCGCATAGGTACTCTTGCCCAGACACACCACCAGCACATTGCGCGGGATGCGGAAGTACTCGACCGTGCGTGCCAGTGCGAAGGAGTTCGGCGGGATGATGCACGACTCGGCGTCCATCTCGACAAAAGAATCCGGGTCGAAGGTCTTCGGGTCGACGATGGTCGAGTTGATATTGGTGAATACCTTGAATTCGGACGCGCAGCGCACGTCGTAGCCATAGCTGGAGGTTCCGTAGGACACGATGCGCCGGCCGTCGATGTGGCGCACCTGACCCGGCTCGAACGGGTCGATCATGTGGTGCTCCTGCGCCATGCGGCGTATCCAGCGGTCGGACTTGATGCTCATCTGCCTGCCCTCGATTGCGTGCGCGGCCCGGGACGGGCCCGCAAAAGGACGCAATTGTTGCAATTTCACGGCAGAAAAGCACGCGGCCCGCGCACCGGGTGGTGTGCAGGCCGCGTAACGAAGTGCGCGCGTCGTACGGCAATCAGAGCAGCATGTCGGCCCAGATGTTCTTCGCCCAGGCCAGCGCGAACTTGCCTTCCATCTCGGTCGGGCCCGCAGACAGGCCGCCGGCGCCCTTGACCGGCTGCGGTTGCTTCGTTGCCGCATCGAACGCATGCACCGATGCCACGTGCACGACATTGCTCGCATCGACAAAGCTGTAGCAGGTGTTCATCACCAGCGGCGCATCCGACGGCGGCTGGCCGGCCATCAGGTTCACGATGGCGGCGGCCGCCACCTTGGCGTGCTGGTTCGCCATGTGCCCGGACTTCGGCATGGTCGGCGCCGGGAAGATGGCGTCACCGAGCACGTGGATGTTCGGAGTGCTGGTCGATTCCATCGTCAGCCAGGTGATTTCCACCCAGCGGTTGTTGATCAGCTTCAGCCCCGCCTTCGCCGCGATGTCGCCAGCGCGCTGAGGCGGCACGACGTTCAGCACATCGGCCTTCACCTGATCGAACTCCAGGATGGCCGTACGGTTGCCGGCATCGACGTCGCGCAGCTCGCTCTGCGGGCGGTACTCGATGATGTCCTTGTAGTTGTCGGCCCAGGCCTTCAGGAACAGGCCCTTCTTCGACACGATTTCCTCGTTGGCATCGAGCACCAGCACCTTGGACTTCGGCTTCTTCGTCTTGAAGTAGTGCGCCACCATGCAGGCGCGCTCGTACGGTCCGGGCGGGCAGCGATAGGGCGCCTTCGGAATGGTCATCGCGAACACGCCGCCGTCCGGCATCGCTTCGAGCTGCTTGCGCAGCGCGACCGTCTGCGGGCCGGCCTTCCAGGCATGCAGGATGGCCTGCTGCGCGGACGCCGACTGCAGCCCGGGCAATCCGTCATACATGAAGTCCACGCCCGGTGACAGCACCAGCCTGTCGTAAGCAAGATCGCCACCCTTGGCCAGTCTGACCACGCGCTTGTCCGCATCGACCGCGGTCACCTCGTCCTGAACCACCTTGATGCCGTACTTGGCGAGCCCCTCGTAGCCGATCGTGATGTCCGACAACTGCTTCTCGCCAGCAAGCACGAGGTTGGAGATCGGGCAGGACACGAAGGCGGCGTTGCGCTCGACCAGTGTCACGCGGATGCCGCCGTTGCTCCACATCGATATGTACTTCGCGGCCGTGGCACCGCCATACCCGCCACCGACCACGACCACGTGACCCTTGCCCTTGCCTGCGCCTGCACAGCCGTATAGCGCAGCCATCGCCGACACACCCAGCGTGCCCTGTATGAAACCCCGGCGTCCGATGCTCATTTGCCACCTCCGGTTGGCTTGCGCGACGAAAAATAGTCCGCGATCAGATCGAGCTGAGCGTCGGTATAGCCCTTGGATATCTGATGCATGATGGTCGCCGGCTTGTCGCCGTTGCGGAAGGCTTTCAACGAATTGAGCATCTTGCCCTTGGGCATGCCCGCCAGTACTTCCATGCCGCCCACGCTGTTGCCGTCGGTGCCGTGGCAGTTTGCACAGGTCGCCGCGAGATTGCGGCCGAGATTCGGGTCCGCCGAGTGCACCGTGGTCGCGCTCAGCGACAGCAGTGCCAGAGCCAGCCCTGACAATGTCCTCTTCAAGATTCTTTTCCTCCTCGGTATCTGCACTGGGTGTTCGTTGCGTCCGTTCTGGCGCAGGCGCGCGTGCGGACTATCGACACGCTAGACAAAA
This sequence comes from uncultured Methyloversatilis sp., assembly GCA_964555165.1. Lineage (GTDB taxonomy): Bacteria > Pseudomonadota > Gammaproteobacteria > Burkholderiales > Rhodocyclaceae > Methyloversatilis. The sequence continues at coordinate 3,801 of CAZKRN010000001.1, forward strand.
ACCGGCGCACCCTCAAGAAAAAAAGAGGAAAATTTTTCTTGCAGATATGCGCAATCGCGCATATGCTCAACTCAAACAATACGAGGAGCAGCGATGGAACACGATCCGGAGCTGGACAAGGTATTCGAGTCGGTGGCCGACTACTTCGGGCTGCTGGCCGAGCCGGCGAGGCTGAAAATCCTGCACTGCCTGTGCGACGGCGAACGCTCCGTCGCCGACGTCGTCGGCCAGTCCGGTCTGAGCCAGACCAACACGTCCCGCCATCTCAACATGCTGTACCGCGCCGGCATCGTCGGCCGCCGCAAGGACGGCAGCATGGTCTTCTACAAGCTGATCGACCCCAATTTTCCGTCGATCTGCCGCACCGTCTGCATCCAGATCGCGTCGGGCAGCGCACTCAATCTGCCCAGCAAACCCAGCAAGGCCTCACTCAAGAAGGTCGGCCGCGCGCTTGAGATCGCGTCCGAATAGTCACGGAGAAGACATGTCCCAGCCACCCGTCCGCCCGGGGCGCATCCTTCGCGCACCCGAAGGCTTTCTCACACCCGAACAGATCGGCGAAGTCGCTGCCGGCCGGCGCGACTTCCTGCGCCATGCCTTTGCCGCCGCGACTGCCGCGGCCGCGGGAACGTCGGCGGTGCACGCCGCCGAGGGCGATCCGGCCATCCTGACGTTGCCCGAGCACAGCAGGACACTCGGTCGCCCGGTCGCCGAGCGTCCCTATGGCACGCCCTCGCAGTACGAAGCCGGCCTGAAGCGGCGGGAAAGTCCGGGTCTGACCCGGGTCGCCGCGGCTTCGGTATCGTTTGCGCCCTTGCAGGGTCTGTTCGGCATCATCACGCCGTCGGGCCTGCACTTCGAGCGTCACCACCAGGGCTGGCACGACATCGACCCGGCACGCCACCGCCTGATGGTGAACGGTCTGGTGAAGGAAGCGCGCGTCTATACGATGGACGATCTCATGCGTCTGCCTTCCGTGTCGCGCATCCACTTCATCGAGTGCGGCGCCAACACCGGCATGGAGTGGGGCAACGTCGCCGTGCCCACGGTGCAATACACGCACGGCATGCTGTCCTGTTCGGAGTTCACCGGCGTGCCGCTGTCGGTGCTGCTCGACGACTGCGGCATCGATCGCAAGAAGGCGAGGTTCGTACTGGCCGAAGGCGCAGACGGGTCGAGCATGACGCGCACCATCCCGCTCGACCGCGCGCTCGACGACGTGCTCGTCGCCTGGGGCCAGAACGGCGAGATGCTGCGCCCGGAGAATGGTTACCCGTTGCGTCTTGTGGTGCCGGGCATACAGGGCGTGTCCTGGGTGAAATGGCTGCGCCGCATCGAAGTGGGCGACCAGCCCTGGGCGGCCAAGGACGAAGCCATTCATTACATCGACCTGCTGCCGGACGGTACCCACCGCCAGTACACCTCGATCCAGGAGTGCAAGTCGGTCATCACCACGCCCTCCGGCGGACAGACGCTGCTCGACCGCGGCTTCCACAACATTTCCGGCCTGGCCTGGTCGGGTCGCGGAAAGATCAAGCGGGTCGATGTTTCGACCGACGGCGGCAGGAACTGGCGTACCGCCCGACTGGAGACGCCCGTGCTGTCGAAGGCGCTCACCCGCTTCAACATCGACTGGGTATGGGATGGCAGTCCGGCCATCCTGCAGTCACGCGCGATGGACGACACCGGCTATGTGCAGCCGAACTACGCGCAACTGCGCGAGGTGCGCGGCACGCGCTCGATCTATCACAACAACGCCATCCAGTCGTGGAAGCTGGCGGAAAGCGGAGACGTGAGCAATGTCCAGGTTTACTGAACTCGCCCTCGCTGCAGTGCTCGCATTCGGTGCCGGCGTCAGCGTTGCCGCCGGCAAGTATGACGGCGTCGGCCGTCCGGCGACGCCAGCCGAAGTCAAGGCCTGGGATATCGACGTGCGTCCGGATTTCGCCGGTCTGCCGCCCGGCTCGGGTTCGGTCGATCAGGGGATGGAAGTGTGGGAAGGCAAGTGCGCCTCCTGTCACGGCACCTTCGGCGAGAGCAACGAGGTGTTTACGCCCATTGTCGGCGGCACCACGAAGGAGGACATCGAGAAGGGCCGCGTCGGCGCCTACATCCGCGGCGATGCGCCACAGCGCACGACGCTGATGAAGGTGGCCACCGTGTCAACGCTGTGGGACTACATTCATCGCGCGATGCCGTGGAATGCGCCGAAATCGCTGAGCGCAGACGACACGTATGCGGTGCTCGCCTACATCCTCAACCTCGGCGAGATCGTGCCGGCCGACTTTGTGCTCTCGGACAGGAACATTGCCGAGGTACAGAAGCGCATGCCCAACCGCAACGGCATGGTGACGAAACACGGGCTCTGGGATTTGAAGGGCAAGCCTGACGTGAAGAACGTGGCCTGCATGAAAGACTGCAAGACGCAGATCACCCTTGGCTCCAGCCTGCCCGACTATGCGCGCGACGCGCACGGCAACCTCGCCGAGCAGAACCGTGTCGTCGGTCCGGTGCGCGGGCAGAAGACCGGAGCGGCGGGCAGTGCGCCGGCTGCGGCGCCCCATCCCGCACTCGAACTGATGAAGAAGCACGGTTGCAGCGGCTGCCACGCGGTCGGTGCCAAGATTCTTGGTCCGGCCTTCCGCGACGTCGGCAAGCGGTACCGGGACGACAAGGGTGCAGAATCCGCTCTTGCCGCGCGTATCAAGGGCGGTGGCAGCGGCGCCTGGGGCGACATCGCGATGCCGCCGCAAGCGCAGGTCGGCGATGCCGACGTCGGCGCATTGGTGAAATGGATCTTGTCGGGTTCGCCCGAAAACTGAGGAGGAAGTAGATGAACTCGCAGCGAAGAGAAGCCCTGAAATCCGGGGGCGCACTGGGCTTGTTCGGCGTGCTGGTCGCCGCTGGCCTGATCACGCCGGAAGTGGCACAGGCAGCATGGGACAAGGCCGCGTTCGATGCCAAGACAATGGACGACGCGCTCAAGGCGCTCGGCGCCGGCAAGCCGGCCGACTCGAAGGACGTGCAGATCAATGCACCGGACATCGCCGAGAACGGCGCAGTCGTGCCGGTCGGCGTCAAGAGCACGCTGCCTGGCACCGAGTTCATCGCCATCCTGATCGAGAAGAATCCGAGCATGCTGGCCGCCAGCTTCATGCTGCCGGAAGGCACGGCCGCCGACGTCAGCACGCGCGTCAAGATGGGTCAGACCTCGAATGTGTTCGCGCTGGTCAAGGCCGGTGGCAGCTTCTACATGACCACCAAGGAAATCAAGGTGACGCTGGGCGGCTGCGGCGGCTGAGCCGGCGGCAATCCGACACCCGTACATTCAAGGAGCAAGACATGGCAGCAGGTCCGATGCGCATCCGCGCCGCCAGCAATGGCACCGAAACCGAAGTGAAGATTCTGATGAGCCACGACATGGAGACCGGCCAGCGCAAGGATGCGTCCGGCGCCCTGATCCCGGCGCACCACATCACCGAAATCACGGCCACCCACAACGGCCGCGTCGTGCTGGCAGGCCAGTTTGGCCCGGCGGTGTCGAAGAACCCTTACCTGCAGTTCAAGTTCAAGGGCGGCGCGAAGGGCGACAAGGTGAGCGTGAGCTGGGTGGACAACAAGGGCGAGAAGCGTACCGACGAAGTCGTCGTGTCCTGACGTCCCGGCCGGCGTGCAGCGCCGGAGTGCTCCACCAAAGAGACAGGACGACCTCACGAAGGTCAGTCCCGCGCATGAACAGTCAAGTCATCACAAGCAGGACTGGAGGAAGAGATATGAAACGCACCCGATACGCCGCATGCGTTGCCGCATCGGCCCTGGCGCTGATGCTGCCGGCGATGCCGGCTGGCGCAGACGCCACCGCCGAGGGCATCGCCAAATACCGTGAGGCACTGGCCGACGGCAACCCTGCCGAACTGTGGGAAATGCAGGGCGAAGAGCTCTGGCGCACCGCGCGCGGCCCGAAGAACGCATCGCTGGAGAAGTGCGACCTCGGCCAGGGCCCGGGCGTGGTGAAGGGCGCCTTCGTCACGCTGCCACGCTACTTCGCCGATACGAAGCGGGTGCAGGACCTCGAATCCCGCCTGCTCACCTGCATGGAAACGCTGCAGGGCATCCCGGCCGACGAAGTGGCGAAGACGCCGTTCGGCAAGGGCGAGCAGAAGAACATCGAAGCGCTCGTTGCGTGGATTTCGGCCGAATCTCGCGGCATGAAGTTCAGCGTTCCGATGGCGCATCCGGAAGAGAAGCGCATGTACGAGATCGGCAAGCGCGCCTTCAACTACCGCGGCGGCACGCACGACTTCGGCTGCGTTACCTGTCACGGCGAGGACGGCAAGCGCATCCGCCTTCAGGATCTGCCCAACCTGACCAAGGGCCCTGACGCCGCGCGCGGCTTTGGCGCCTGGCCGGCCTACCGCGTGTCCAGTGGCGAGCTGTGGAGCATGCAGCGACGGCTGAACGACTGCTTCCGCCAGCAGCGCTTCCCTTACCCCCTGTACGGGTCCGACGTGACCATCGCACTGTCGACCTATCTGGGCGTGACCGCCAGCGGTGCCGGCGAGAGCACCGCGCCCTCGATCAAGCGCTGAGGAGACGACGACATGAATACGACCTTGCGCAACATCGCGCTCGCGCTGGCCACGCTGGCCGCCATCGCCGGGTGCGCCGGCGGACGCCCCAGTGCCGAACAGCAGGCTGCCTACGATCGCGACACCGCCGAAGTGATGGCACGTTCGTTCCGCGAACAGGGCATCGTCAAGACCGACCGCCTGAAGCAGGATGACGTGATGACCGCCTGCTCCAAGCATGGCCATGCGATTGACGACGAACTGCGCGAACGCATCCAGGAAGCGGCCATGGCCGGCATCAAGTGGCCGTCGGACGGCAACTATCTCGGCGACTGGAAGGAAGGCGAGAAGATCGCGCAGAGCGGTCGCGGACTGACCTGGAGCGACAAACCCGGCGATGCCAATGGCGGCAACTGCTACAACTGCCACCGCATCACGAAGAAGGAGATCTCTTTCGGCACGATAGGCCCCAGCCTGTACCAGTACGGCAAGGTGCACGGCAACACAGCCACGACGCAGAAGTATGTGTGGGGCAAGATCTGGAATCCGAACGCCTACACCGCGTGCACCAACATGCCGCGCTTCGGTGCCCATGCCATCCTCGACGAGAAGCAGATCCGCCACATCGTGGCCCTGCTGCTCGATCCGAAGTCGCCGGTCAACGCGGAGTGATGCACCGATGAGCATGCACCGCCGCGAATTCCTGCAGTTGCTGGCGCTGGCCGGCGCCGGCGGAATGACCCTGCACAGCGACTTTGCCCGTGCCGCAGCCGCGGCCGGGCAGATGTATGAACTGCCGCGCTTCGGCAATGTAAGTCTGCTGCACATGACCGACTGCCATGCTCAGTTGATGCCGATCTACTTCCGCGAACCGGACGTGAATCTGGGCATCGGCGACATGGCCGGCCGCGCGCCGCACCTGGTCGGCGAGAAGCTGCTGAAGCAGTTCGGCATCGCACCGGGTACGGCGCAGGCACACGCCTTCACCTACCTTGACTTTCCCCAGGCTGCGAAGACCTACGGCAAGGTCGGCGGCTTCGCCCACCTTGCCACGCTGGTAAAGCGCATGAAGGCCAGCCGGCCCGGCGCGCTGCTGCTCGACGGCGGCGACACCTGGCAGGGTTCCGGTCTTTCGCTATGGACGAAAGGGCAGGACATGGTCGATGCCTGCAAGCTGCTCGGCGTCGATGTGATGACCGGACACTGGGAATTCACCTATGGCGCGGAACGCGTGAAGCAGATCGTCGATGGCGACTTCGCCGGCAAGATCGACTTCGTTGCGCAGAACGTCAAGACCACCGATTTCGGCGATCAGGTGTTCCCGTCCTTCGTGATCAAGCAGATCAACGGCGTTGCGGTCGCCATCATCGGACAGGCCTTCCCCTATACGCCGATCGCCAATCCGCGCTATTTCACGCCGGACTGGAGCTTCGGCATCAACGACGAGTCGATGCAGGAGAACGTCGACGCGGCCCGGGCCAAGGGTGCCCAGGTGGTCGTCGTGCTGTCGCACAACGGCATGGACGTCGACGTCAAACTCGCGTCGCGCGTGCGCGGCATTGACGCGATCATGGGCGGCCACACGCACGACGGCGTACCGGCCCCGCTTGTCGTGAAGAACGGCGGCGGCCAGACACTGGTCACCAACGCCGGCTCCAACGGCAAGTTCCTCGGTGTGCTCGATTTCGACGTCAAGGGCGGCAAGGTGAGCGACTTCCGTTACCACCTGCTGCCGGTCTTCTCGAACCTGCTGCCGGCCGACGCCGATATGACGGCGCTGGTGGCAAGGATGCGCGCTCCGCACGAGGCGAAGCTGGGCGAGAAGCTGGCGGTGACCGAAGGCCTGCTCTACCGCCGCGGCAATTTCAACGGCAGCTTCGACCAGCTCATCCTCGACGGGCTGATGAAGATGAAGGACGCCGAGATCGCGTTCTCGCCGGGTTTCCGCTGGGGCACCAGCCTGTTGCCGGGCGATGCCATCACGATGGAAAACCTGCTCGATCAGACCGCCATCACCTACCCGTACACGACCTTGACGCCGATGACCGGCGAATTCATCAAGACCGTGCTCGAAGACGTCTGCGACAACCTGTTCAACCCCGATCCTTATTACCAGCAGGGCGGCGACATGGTGCGGGTCGGCGGGCTGCAGTACCGTTGCGATCCGACCGCGAAAATGGGCAGTCGCATCAGCGGCATGACGCTCAAGGGCAAGCCGCTCGAAGCATCGAAGACCTACCGCGTCGCCGGTTGGGCGCCGGTGTCGGAAGAGGCAAGGAACGCCGGTGGCGAACCGATCTGGGATCTGATGGCGCGCTATCTCAAGGACGTGAAGACGGTGAAGCCGGTCAAGCTCAACCTGCCTGAACTGCAGGGTGTGGCCGGCAACCCGGGAATGGCCTGACCATGCACCTGTTGCGTCGCCTGCCGTTCGCCTTCTGCGCGCTCCTCCTCGCGCAGTTTGCGGCAGCGGGCGACGCGCCTGCGCTGCGCGCATCGCTCAAGCCGGTGCAGGTCGGGCCGCACAGCTGGTATGTGCAGGGTGAATCGGGTCCGGCCAGCCTGGCCAACGAGGCTTTCAATTCGAATGCCGGCTTCGTCGTCACCGGCGACGGTGTCGTGGTGATCGACTCGCTCGGTACGCCGGCGCTGGGCCAGGCGCTGATCGCCGCGATACGCACCGTGACCGACCAGCCGATCAAGCGCGTGCTCATCACCCACTATCACGCCGACCACTTCTACGGCCTGCAGGCTTTCAAGGCGGTCGGTGCCGACGTGTGGGCGCACCGCGCCGGGCGCGAATACATCGAGGGCGAGGAAGGACGCGCCCGCCTCGAACAGCGACGACGCGATCTCGACCCCTGGGTCGATGCGACCACGCGGCTGGTAGCGGCCGACACCTGGCTGGAAGGCGACAGCAGCTTCCGCATGGGCGACATCACTTTCGAACTGGTCTACATGGGCCCGGCGCACGCGCCCGACGACATGGTGGTGGTGGTGCGCGAAGACCGCGTCATCTACTCCGGAGACATCCTGTTCATCGGCCGCATCCCCTTCGTCGGCGATGCCGACAGCAAGCGCTGGCTCGGCACGATGGAACAGCTGCTGGCGATGAAACCGGGTACGCTGGTGACCGGTCACGGCCCGGCCTCGACCGATGCGGCGCGCGATCTTGGCATGACGCGAGACTACATCGGCTACCTGCGCGAGCAGATGGGCCGTGCCGTCGCCGAATTCATGCCCTTTGACGAGGCCTACGCGCGCACCGACTGGAGCCGATGGGAGAAGATGCCCGCCTTCGATGCGGCCAATCGCATCAACGCCTACGGTACCTTCCTGCGCATGGAGCAGGAGGCGTTGGGCAAATGAACTGGCGTGCCCTGATCGCTGCCGTTGCACTGGTCGTCTGCCCGGCACTGGCGGCCAAACCCGCGCGCACTGCCGGCGCGGCGCTGCCGGTGCTTGTGCATGCGGCGAACGACGCGCGCGAGGCGGCCAACCCGGGTGTGGTGTTCGTCGTGCTGTTCTCCTTGCCCGGCTGCCACTTCTGCGAGGAGGTCCGCAGTCACTATCTCGCGCCGCTGGCGCGCGATGCGGCGAACCGGGGGCGACTGGTCATCCGCGAGATCGACCTGAACAGCCCGCGCGCACTGACCGACTTCGACGGTGCCGTTACGACCCAGGCTGTCTTCGCCCGCCGGCACAAGGTGCAGTTCGCACCCACCGTACTGTTTCTCGACGCGCAAGGGCGCCAGGTTGCGTCGCCGCTGATCGGTGCCGGCAAGGCGGACTTCTACGGAGCCTACCTCGATGACGCCATTGCCGCCGGGCTGAAGGCTGCCGCGCGGTGAGCGATCAGGCGAAAGCGCATTGGGAGGGCGTTTACGCCCGCCGGGCACCGGACAGCATGAGCTGGTTCCAGCCGCACGCGGAACCTTCGCTCGATCTGATCGAGCGTGCAGGGTCCGCTCGCGATGCGGCCATCATCGATGTTGGCGGCGGCGCATCGACCCTGGTCGACGATCTGCTGGCGCGTGGCTATCGCGACCTCACCGTCCTCGACCTGTCCGCTGCCGCGCTGGCTGCGGCGCAGGTGCGGCTCGGCGACGAAGCGCGACGGGTGAACTGGGTCGAGGCCGACATCACCGAGGCCGATCTGCCGGCGCAGCGCTACCACCTCTGGCACGACCGCGCGGTATTCCACTTCCTGACCGATGCCGCGCAGCGTCAGGCTTACGTCGGACGTGTGCTGCACGCGGTGAAGCCGGGCGGTCACGTCATCGTTGCCACCTTCGCCGAGGACGGGCCGGATCGCTGCAGCGGCCTGCCGGTCATGCGCTATGGCGCCGACGCGCTGCACGCCGAATTCGGCGCGCCCTTCGAACTGCTGGAACACCGCCGCGAAACCCACCGCACACCGGGCGGCGCGGAGCAGCAGTTCGTCTATTGCTACTGCCGTCGCTCGACGATCTGAACCCGGGCCGTTGCCGTGGAATCACCGCGGAATCGCCCGGCCCGCGATTCCATGGCAACAGCCCTCAGCGGAACTTGTAGTAGCGCTTGTTCAGGTAGGCGACGACGTGCGCTTCGTCTTCAGGAAACCAGCCGGTATCGAGCTGCGAATTGCAGACGCTGACTTGGGTCGCCAGCTGCGCCGGCGTATTGACCTTGCGGTCACTGCGCAGATAGATCTGGGTTCCGTCGCCGCCGCCGTAGCGATCGCTGTGGCAGTTCTCGCACTGCGCTTCGATCACCAGCTCTCCGCCCCTGGCCGGGTCGGCTGCCTGCGCGAGCGGCACCGTACAGGAGGCGAGGGCCAGCAGTGTCATCAGCTTCATCAGGACTCTCCCATGCGGCCGCCCGGCGGGCGGTTCGATCAGGTGTTCTGCACGACGATGCTCGGGAACTTGGCGCTCATGTCCTTCGCCTTGTCGGCGATCCTGACGGCAACCTTGCGCGCGATGTCTCGATAGATCTCCGCGACACGGCTCTCAGGGTCGGACACCACGGTGGGCTTGCCGGCGTCGGCCTGCTCGCGGATCTGCATCGCCAGCGGCAGCGAACCGAGCACGTCGAGACCGTAGTCGGCCGCCATGCGCGCGCCGCCGCCCTCACCGAAGATGTGCTCCTCATGGCCGCACTTCGAACAGGTGTGCAGACTCATGTTCTCGACGATGCCGAGGATGGGGATGCCCACTTTATCGAACATCTTCAAGCCTTTGCGCGCGTCGAGCAGTGCGATGTCCTGTGGCGTCGTGACGATGACCGCACCGGTCACCGGCACCTTCTGCGCCAGCGTGAGCTGGATGTCGCCGGTGCCCGGCGGCATGTCGATCACCAGGTAATCGACCTCGTCCCAGCGGGTTTCGGTCAGCAACTGTTCCAGCGCCGAGGTCACCATCGGGCCGCGCCACACCATGGGTGTTTCGACGTCGATCAGGAAGCCGATCGACATGGCCTGGATACCGTAGGCGGTCATCGGCGCCAGCGACTTGCCGTCCGGCGATTCCGGGCGGCCCGTGATGCCCAGCATCTGAGGCTGCGACGGACCATAGATATCGGCGTCGAGCAGGCCGACGGTGGCACCCTCGGCGGCCAGCGCCAGTGCGAGGTTCACCGCGGTGGTGCTCTTGCCGACGCCGCCCTTGCCGGAGGCGACAGCGATGATGTTCTTGACGCCGGGCAGCAGCTTCACGCCGCGCTGCACTGCGTGCGACACGATCTTCTGCGTCATGCTGACGCTCACGTTGCCGACGCCCGGAATCGCGCGCAGACAGGCAATGGCGAGGCGGCGCAGGTGATCCATCTGGCTTTTCGCCGGATAGCCCAGCTCGATGTCGACCGACACGTCAGCGCCGTCGATGCGGATGTTCCGCGCGCTGCGCGTACTGACGAAATCCTTGCCGGTGTTCGGGTCTATCAGTTCCTTGAGCGCGCTCTGGACCTGGGCTTCGGTGATGGACATGGACAACTCCGTACACAGGGCAGCCGCCGTCGCGCCGTGTGCGCGCCTGACGCGGAATACCCGATCAATTTACTAAAGTATAACCGATCGTTCCATGCGGCAACGCCCGCGGGCAGTAGAATTGCGGGCTTACCGCTCTGGCTGCCACTTCTCTTTCCATCATGTCCCGCCGTCGCCTGCTCGTCACCAGCGCCCTGCCCTACGCCAATGGCGCCATCCACCTCGGCCATCTTGTCGAATACATCCAGACCGACATCTGGGTGCGCTTCCAGCGCATGCGCGGGCACGAGGTGCATTACGTCGGCGCCGACGACCAGCACGGCACGCCCATCATGCTGCGTGCCGAGAAAGAGGGCATCACGCCACGGCAACTGGTCGAGCGCGTGCTGCACGAACACGCGCGCGACTTCTTCGGCGGTCTCGACCAGCAGGCCGCGTGGAAGGCGGGCAGCGGTGAGCTGGGCGGATTCCTGATCGGCTTCGACAACTATCACGAGACCGACTCCGACGAGAACCGCGCCTTCTGCGAGGACATCTACGGCAAGCTTAAGGCCGGCGATCTGATCGCGCAGCGTTCGGTCGAACAGTTCTACGACCCGGTGAAGGACATGTTCCTGCCCGACCGCTTCATCAAGGGTGAATGCCCGAAATGTTCGGCCAAGGATCAGTATGGCGATTCCTGCGAGGTGTGCGGCGCGACATACGCGCCGACCGAGTTGAAGAATGCGTATTCGGTGGTGTCCGGCGCCGCGCCCGAACGCCGCGCCAGCGAACACTACTTTGTCCGGCTGTCGGCACCGCAGTGCGAGAACTTCCTGCGCGACTTCACCCAGGGCTCGAACCGGCTGCAGCCGGAAGCGGCCAACAAGATGAAGGAGTGGCTGGGCGAGCCGGGCGACAACCGCCTGTCCGACTGGGACATTTCGCGCGACGCGCCCTACTTCGGCTTCCGCATCCCCGGTACCGACAACAAGTTCTTCTACGTCTGGCTGGACGCGCCGGTCGGCTATTTCGGCAGCTTCCGCAACTATGTGGCGAAGCAGAAGGCGCTCGGCCACGATATCAGCGAAGCGGACTTCCTTGACGCCGCGGGTGCGAAGGCGGCCGGCACCGAGATGGTCCACTTCATCGGCAAGGACATCCTGTACTTCCACGCGCTGTTCTGGCCGGCCATGCTGGAGCACTCCGGCTACCGCACGCCGACCCAGATCAACGCGCACGGCTTCCTGACCGTGAACGGCGAGAAGATGAGCAAGAGCCGCGGCACCTTCATCACCGCGCAGAGCTATCTCGACCTCGGCCTGAATCCGGAATGGCTGCGTTACTACTACGCGGCCAAGCTTAACGGTTCGATGGAAGACATCGATCTGAACCTCGACGACTTCGTCGCGCGGGTGAATTCGGATCTGGTGGGGAAGTACATCAATATCGCCAGCCGCTGCGCCGGGTTCATCAGCAAGCGCTTCGCCGGCACGTTGTCGGCTCCGACCGTGCCTTTCCACTGGCACGAGGCGTCGATCCGCGACGCCTACGAGTCGCGCGACTACGCGCGGGCGCTGCGTGAGGTGATGGCCTGCGCTGACCAGGCCAACGTGTTCGTGAACGACCACGCGCCTTGGGTGCTCGCCAAGCAGGAGGGCCAGGACGAGAAACTGCAGTCGGTGTGCAGCACCGCGCTCGAACTGTTCCGCCAGCTTTCGGTGCTGCTCAAGCCGGTGCTGCCGCACCTGGTGGCTGAGGTCGAGCGCTTCCTGAACATCGCGCCGCTTGGCTGGGACGACTTCAGTTCCGCGCTCAAGGCTGGCCATACCATCAACGAATACAAGCACCTGATGACCCGCATCGACCCGAAGCAGGTGGTCGCGCTGGTCGACGCCAACAAGGAATCCCTGGTGAGTACCCAAGCCCCCGCCGCCGCGCCGGCCAAGACCGAAGCACCGAAGAAGGCTGAAGCCCAGGCCGCCGACGGCGGCGCCCACATTTCGATCGACGACTTCTCCAAGGTCGAACTGCGCATCGCGAAAATCGTCGCCGCCGACCACGTCGAGGGCGCGGACAAGCTGCTGCGCCTGCAACTGGACATCGGCGAGGAGCGCCCGCGTCAGGTGTTCGCCGGCATCAAGTCGGCCTACGACCCGGCCGCGCTGGTCGGGCGGCTTACCGTGATGGTGGCCAATCTGGCGCCGCGCAAGATGAAGTTCGGCATGTCGGAAGGTATGGTACTGGCCGCCTCCGACGACAAGGGCGAGGTGCCCGGCCTGTTCATCCTGTCGCCGGATTCCGGCGCCACCCCGGGCATGCGGGTGAAGTAGGCGGCAACCGATGGACGAGTACGAGATAGAGGCCCTGCACTTCGCCATCCGTGGCCGGGTGCAAGGCGTGCATTTCCGAGCGTCCATGGTGGCCGAGGCGCAAGGCCTCGGCCTCACCGGCTGGGTGCGCAATCGCGGCGATGGTTCGGTCGAAGCCTATGCCTGCGGTAAGCCGGCCGCACTCGATGCCTTGGTCGCGTGGGCGGAGAAGGGGCCGCCTGCCGCGCGCGTCGATGAATGTTCGGTGGCGCCTGCAGAGGCCGACGCCGCACTGCAAGACTTCACACAAGTGGCGACCGTCTGACCTTTCGCCGATGAAACGCCCGGCAAACCCGCTCCGGTTGGTGCACCGCCGCCATGGCGGCGCGTCATGACTTGCTTTCAGTATCGGTCTAGCTTCACATCAGGCGCGCACATGGACGCGGCCCACATATGTGGAGGAGACAACCATGCTGCCAACGGAGGAAGCGTGTTTCCGCGCCGTGTTGCGCGCCTGCCAGGATCATGCCGACGCGATGCTCGCGTGCGGCAGTCAGCCGCGTCCGACCGCGCTGATGGCGCGGCTTGATCACGGGCGTATTGCCGATGCCGCACTTGCCCGCATGGACACACTGGATGAAGCATCGGTGGTGCGCTTCGTTCAAGCGACCATTGCCGATCCCGAGGTGGATCTGATCGGCCTGAGCTGTGTGCTGCGGCTGGCCGAATTCGACGACGATACGCCCGGGCAGGCGCCGCTCACCCGCGACGTGGTGCTGATCTACCTGGTGTCCAAGGACCGCGAAACCTGGGTCGCCAACGACATCGATGCGGTCGCCCGGCGGCTCGTGCGGGGCGCGCTGGATTTCACGCGTGGCAGCCACACCTTCATTGCGGCACCCGCCCTGACGCACTGAGCCAGGCGGTTTCACGCCTACCGGCTGCCAGCGCAGGTGAGCAGCCGCCCTGCACTACCTCTTACCCTGTGGACGGGGCGCCATAACGACGTAAACACTGCCAGGCGCCCGGAAAGTGAAGCGCACGCGCGGCCAGGCCCCGGTTCGCCGGGGAGCGGCGAGCGCTCCCGACTGTCTGTCAGGTGCAACGCTGCCCAGCCGCCCCATCGTCGATGCCGCAACCGGAGGGCCCTCCCTGCGTCGCCGACTGCCTGTGGGCAGGCGCGTGTGCTTCACTTTCCGGGCGCCTCCTCGACGCGGCCAGCGATCGCCACGGCCGCAGGACGCGCCTTGCGGCGTCGGTACGGCATTGCCGGAGCCTCCGCCTTTCGTGTCAGATCAGCACACCGAACAGTTGCCGCGATACGGCGTCGATCAGGTAGAGCACGATCTGCAGGATGAGGATGAGCACCAGCGGCGACAGGTCGACGTTGGCGATGGGCGGCATCACACGCTGTATCGGTTGCAGGAAGGGGCGGGTGATGGCGTTCATCATGCTGCCGAGCGGGTTGCCAGGCGATACCCAGCTCAGGACGGCCGAGACGATGAGCACGATCATCAGGAACCACACCGAAAGTCGTGCGATCTCGATCACGCCGCGCAGCAGGGCCAGGGCAATCAACCCGTCCGCGCCGATACTGCCATGCAGCAGCGCGCCGATCAGGATGAGCGCCACCTGGATCAGCCAGGCAACGACCAGGGTCGGCATGTCCAGACCGCGGATGGCGGGTATCACGCGACGGGCCGGCAGTACGGCCCAGTCGGTCGTCTGTATCACGAAGGCGCCGAGTTGATTGCGGAAGCTCACGCGCGCCCACTGCATGTAGAAGCGGGCGAGCAGCAGCGTGGTGATGAAACTGGCGACGGCGTTCAGGACGAGCAGGATGAGATCGGTCAGCATGGATGTCTGTCTTTGTCGGGACTTGAGATGGCTGTACAGGGTCGGAAGGCGTTCAGGCGGCGCCCAGCTGGTCGCCCAGTTCCGCACCACGAGCCGCGGCGGCGGCGAGTGCCCGCACGATGGCATCGCTCACTGCGTCGGCGTTCATCGAGTGCAGCGCCGCTTCGGTGGTGCCCCCCTTCGAGGTCACGCGCTCGCGCAGCGTCGCGGGTGATTCCGGACTTTGCGCCGCAAGTGCCGATGCGCCCGTGAAGGTGGCTATGGCAAGTTCTCGCGCCTGGTCGGCGCTCAGGCCCAGCGCCTCGCCACCGCGCATCATGGCCTCGATGAAGTAGAACACATAGGCCGGGCCACTGCCGGATACGGCGGTGACCGCGTCGATCAGTTTTTCGTCATCTACCCACACGACCTGGCCGACCGCCGACAGCACGCTCTCCGCCTGCGCCCGTTCCGCCGCTCCGACCGAAGCATCGGCGTACAGACCGGTCACGCCCTTTCCGATCAGCGCGGGCGTGTTCGGCATTGCGCGAACCATCCGCGCGTGGCCACCGAGCCAGCGGCCGATGTCGGCAGCGCGCAGTCCGGCGGCAATGCTGAGCACGGTCTGTCTGTCCATGTGCGGAGCGATGCCGGCACACACTTCGCGCATCTGCTGTGGCTTGACCGAGAGCACCAGCAGATCGCAGGCGGCCGCCGTTGCGTCCAGTGCAGCGATCGCGCGTACGCCGAATTCATGGGCCAGACGTTCGCGGCCGGCCTCCTGCAGTTCGACCACCGAAATGTCCGACGCCTGTGCGCCGCGCGTCAACAAGCCGCCGATCAGCGCGCTGGCCATATTGCCGCCGCCGATGAAAGAGATCCGCATGACTGCCCCGTGATGACAAAAGGCCCGGACACCGGGCCACAGGGCGATATGGTAACCGCGCCCGGAGGAGGGCGCGGCTCGACGGCGTCAGCGCACGACGACGTTCCGGCCGGTCTGTGCCGTCGTCACCTTGCCGAAGCTCAGGCTGCCCGGTGTGACCTGGCCGATCGCGGGTTGCGCCAGGAGGGTGCCGCTCCAGCCGGAGGGCACGGTGCAGGCATAGGCGCCCGTGCTGCCGCTGGACGTGCAACTCGCGCCGTTGCTGCCCACCACGGGCACGTTGGCGAGCGGCTTGCCGTTGCGCGAAATCGTGCCGGAAATCTGGATGCTGGCGGGAATTGTCGTGGTCACCCATCCGGCGACGGCGCTGCGGTTGTTGACCAGGGCCAGTGCGTTGTGCGCGGCAGCCGGGTCGCCGACCGCCACGCCGCAGGCCGAACTGCCGCCGCAGGTCTTCAGGTCGGGATTGGAGAAGCGGCCGATCACCGGCGAGATGTAGCTCATGATGGAGCCGAAGCTGCCGTTGCGGCCATAGCCGAAGGCATAGGGGTGACTGCCCTGACCACCGCCCTGTCGCGCAACCGTCCCGCGGTCGTGCATCAGGCCCATATTGTGGCCAAGCTCATGCGTGAAGGTGTAGTCGGTGCAGTAGTAGTTCGTGCCTGCCACGTCGCGGCCGTCGCTGACCACCGAATAGGCGTAGCTGCCGTAAGCGGCAATATTGCTGCCGTTGTAGCCGCCGACGTAGCCGACGCCGCAACTGCCACCCTGGGCCGCCATGTAGAAAGGTCTGACCAGGGTGACCAGATCGGCGCCATATTTCCTGCGCAGCGCCGGCACCGTGCGATAGGCGCCCGTGGCGCGCGCCAGCGCGTTCAGCGTATTCGAATTGCTGGTGGTGTCGCTGTCGGCGATCTGTTCGCTGCCGACCAGACGCAGGCGCATCGGAACACCGCTGTCGACGTAAGCCTGATTGGCCAGCGCAACCAGTTGTGCGATGCGGGTCGCAAACAGCGAGCCATGCCGCTTCTTGAAGCCGGGCGTATACAGCACCAGCAGGTCGATCTGGGTGGCGCTGGCCGAGGTGCCGCTGCCGACGGCTGTGCCGATGGCGGAGGTGGTCGCGCCGGCTGAGGCGGTCGCACCGCCGTCGGCGGAGGCACCACCGGCGGCCGCCGGCACCTGTTCGCCCACCGCATCCTCGTGTTCGTTCTCGAACTGCGACAGGCCGGAGCGCGTCGGGTCGACCAGCCACTGTCCTTCGCCCGAATCGACCAGCAACAACTCGCCCGACGGCGTCAGGATGTTGCCCATGCTGCCGTCCGGACCCGAAGTGATGATGACGCGGAATTCGCTGCCGTAGTCCTTCAGGTGACCGACCCAGGTACTGGTATTGCCGGCCCCGGCGTCGGTGCCGTCGTAGGTCACGCGGTAGTCGCCGTGGTCCGGAACGGAAAGGGCGACCTCGTCACCGGGTTCCAGCGAGGACAGCGCTACCAGATTGAAGGTGACCGGGTGGGCGACATCGGCCGGCCGGGGGAGGCGGGCGGGCGCCGCTGCGCCGTTCGCGGGGCCAGGGTTCCGGTCGGCCGGCGAGAACATCGAAGGCAGTCCGTCGAGTTGCATCGGATCGGCGCTCGAGCTCAGGTCCGGCCCCATCATCTGGACACCATTGACATGCCCGAGCACGAAGCTGCCCTCGGGGGTACGGATCACGCCGGTCGCCAGTGCGCCGTCCAGCCGCAGGCGAACCGCGTACTGACGACCGCCAGCGTGGTGCCCTATCCAGCGCATGCCGTCGATGCCGCCCAAGGTCGAGTCGAACACCAGTTCCAGCAGGCGACCATCCGGCAGCGCAACACTGAACACGTCCCCGCTGCGCGCAGCACGCAGCTTTGCCGTATCGAGTGCCAGAGGCCACATACCGCCAACGGTATCGGCGACCGGGAGCGGCTGTGCCACCGTTCTTGCCGGGCCTGCCTGCACCGCAGCGGCGGTTGCCGGGCCGACGGCAGTCAGCGCGACGATGCACAGTGCTCTCATGCAGGACGGGGACAGGCGGTTCAGGGCGGTCTTGGTCATGGATTTGCGCTCTCCGGTCGGATCATTCATCGAACACCGGCCGGCAGAGCCCGCACTCCCGCTGAGGAGGAGGTCTGGCGGTCCCGCCATCATTCCGCCAAGGCGGATTAGACCGGTGACTTTGCGTCCCCGCCTTTCGGACGGGTTTGCCTTTTTTCAGATTCGCCTGTGTTGTCGGCGATTTCCGGAGCAACTTGAGGGCCGGCGGAAAAGAAAGGCGCTGTTTCTCCGGTAGATGCCCGTTTCGGTCAAGGCAGATACGGCGGGCGTGTCGCCGCCGCCAGCGCAGGTCCTGTGTGTCGCCGGCCGTCGCTGTCATGGCCCACCGGGGCGGGGTTCCACCGAGCGCCAATCGGTCGAGCTCATCGGGCGGCCCTTGCGGTCACACCTCGGCCGGATCGACGTCGATATGCCAGCGCAGGCCCCGCGCCAGGCGCAGGCGGTAAAGATTCGTCACCCAGGGCCGCAGCAGGGCACGCAGATCGGGGCGGCTGCGGGATTCGACCACCAGTTGCGCGCGCTCGCGGTTGGCGCGACGCACCATGCGCATCGGGACCACGTCGTAGATGCGTACGCCACCCACCCCCAGGGCCAGTGCGGCGCGCCGGGCGGCTTCGAGAAAATCCAGCGCGGTCTGCAGGTCCGGTGCGTCGGCACTCAACATGAGCTGGAAGCCATGCGGCGGCAGGCCAAGCCGGGCACGTTCCTCGAGTTGGCGCAGCGCAAAGCCGTCGAAGTCATGTGCCTTCAGCGCCAGGAAAAGCGGGTGTTCGGGTTGGGCGGTCTGTATCAGCACGTCGCCAGCGGTGTTTCCGCGACCGGCCCGGCCGCCGACCTGCATCAGTTGGGCGAACAGCCTTTCCTGCGCCCGGAAGTCCGCCGCATGCAACGAAGCATCGGCGCCGACGACGCCGACCAGCGTGATACCGGGAAAATCGTGGCCTTTGGCCAGTAGCTGGGTGCCGACCACCAGATCGACTTCACCGCGACGGATCCGGTCTAGCTGAGCTTGCCAATGGTCACGGCCGCGTACGCTGTCGCGATCGATGCGCAACAGGCGGGCTGCCGGAAAGAGGCCGGTCAAGGTTTCCTCCAGCCGCTGAGTGCCGCGGCCAAAGCCCTGCATGTCCTGGTTGCCGCATTCCGGGCAGGCCTTCGGCACCGGTCCTTCGGCACCGCAATGGTGGCAGCGCAGGCGGCGGTCGGCAGCGTGCAGCACCAGATTTGCGCTGCATCGGGTGCAGCCGGCCGCCCATCCGCACGCCGGGCAACTCAGCACCGGCGCGTAGCCGCGCCGGTTGATGAACAACAGCGTCTGCTCGCCGCGCGCCAGCCTGCTCTCGATCGCCTTGACCATGGGCGGGCTCAGGCCTTCGGTCGTGCGGAACACCCGGGTGTCGATCAGTTTCACGTCGGGCAGCTTCGCCTCGCCCGCACGCGAGTTCAGTCTCAACCATGCATAGCGCCCGTCCATCGCGTGGCGCAGGCTCTCCAGCGAGGGCGTGGCGCTGCCCAGCACGATGGGTACGTTCTCGTAACGGGCCCGCCAGATCGCGACATCGCGCGCCGAATAACGTACGCCTTCGGTCTGCCGGAACGAGGGGTCGTGTTCTTCGTCCAGCACGATGCAGCCCAGACGCGGCAGCGGCGCAAAAACGGCCAGTCGGGTGCCGAGCAGGATG
This sequence comes from uncultured Methyloversatilis sp., assembly GCA_964555165.1. Taxonomy (GTDB): domain Bacteria; phylum Pseudomonadota; class Gammaproteobacteria; order Burkholderiales; family Rhodocyclaceae; genus Methyloversatilis. The sequence continues at coordinate 23,111 of CAZKRN010000001.1, forward strand.
TCGGCTGTGCCCGATTGCGCCGAGGCCCAGGCCATGGCGCGGGCGCCATCGCTCATTTCGCTGTGCATCACGTGCAGGCAGGCGCGCGGAAAGCGGGCGGCCACGCGCGCCTGCAACTGGGGCGTCAGCGCGATTTCCGGGACCAGTAGCAGACACTGCCGGCCGGACGCGATCTGCGCCTCGATCAGGCGCAGATAGACCTCGGTCTTGCCGCTCCCGGTCACGCCGTGCAACAGACTTGCCGCATAGCCCCGAGTGCTCTGCAAAGCCTCCAGCGCAGCCGACTGGTCGGCACTGAGCGGGTGGGCGCTTTCGGCCGGAACCCCGGGAAGCGCATGCTCGATCCAGCCTGCCGCCAGCAGCCGCTCCAGAGCGACCGGCGCGCGGGAGGACAGTGCGCGCAGCTCGCCTTCGCTCATGTCGCCAGACCTTTCCAGTGCGATCAGGAGCTTGCGGCCGACGTCGCGCGCCGGAAGTTCCGGCGTCGATGCCAGGCCGGTCGCGGTGGCGCGGAAGCGGCGATGACTGCGCTCGGCACGGGTGGCGGCAATGGCAGGCGGCGCAGCCATTGCCGCCACTTCGCCTATCGGCTGCTGATAGTAGTCGGCGATGAACTCGACCAGCGCCCGCCAGCTGGCGGGCAGCGTCGGCGCAACCGGGTCGACGCCGATCACCGACTTGATGCGGTCAGGGGCCATCGGGTCGCGGCCGTCCGTTTCCGGGGTGCGCCAGCGCCAGGCGATGCCCCACAGTTCGCTGCGGCCGAAGGGCACCCGCACCCGCTGGCCCGGTTCTGCGTGCGGGCAGGTCGACGCGTCGTAGTCGAACAGTGCGGGGATAGGACGGGGAAGCGCAACCTGCAATAGACGCGACGGCAGAATTGCTGCGGTGCTTTCCAAGCGCTGGTGCGGGGTTTTAATGGATTCAGTGACTTGCGGCATCTCGTTCAACAAGTCTGCGCGATTATGTCCGCAACACACTCATCCGGCGGGGTTTTGAAATCCACAAAAGCTGTGGATAACTTTGTGGGAAACTTCGTGTCCTTCCGTCACGAACCTGACACTAAGCGAGACCAAGTTTTCGACCAGCCGTCAAGAAAAAAATTAACTGCTTGAAATCAATAACTTGTGCGGAAGCGTCTGATGCTGCCGTGTGCCTCGGGCTTGGGGTGGGCATGAGCGGCTGACTGTGCATAAGTCAACCCCCTCAAGCCGGCCGCAAGTGGGAAACAGGACGCCAACGCGGGCCAGAGCCGCTTCTCCCGTGCCTCAGCCTGCGCGAATGGCCCGGCTGTGGCGATGTACTTCCTCGACCAGTGCGGCCACATGTTCCGGCGATGCATGTTGCGAGATGCCGTGACCAAGGTTGAACACGTGTCCCGGGTGATTGCCATAGCTGTCGAGAATGCGGCGCGCCTCGTTGCGGATGCCTTCCGGGTGTGCGAACAATGCGGTCGGGTCGAAATTGCCTTGCAGTGCCACCTTGTTGCCGACCCGCTCGCGGGCCGCACCGATGTCGCTGGTCCAGTCCAGCCCGAGCGCGTCGGCGCCGGCATCGGCCTGAGCTTCCAGCCACTGGCCTCCGCCCTTGGTGAACATGATGACCGGCACGCGCTGGCCGTCCTTCTCCCGCTTCAGGCCGGCGATGATGCGCCGCATGTAGGCGAGCGAGAACTCGCGGTAGCCATGGGCCGACAGGGCGCCGCCCCAGGAATCGAAAATCATCACTGCCTGCGCGCCGGCTTCGATCTGCGCATTCAGGTAGTCGGTGACCGCCGTGGCCGTGACGGACAGCATGTGGTGCAGCAGTTCCGGGCGGTCCAGCATCAGCGTCTTCAGGTGGCGGTAGTCGTCCGAGGCGCCGCCTTCGACCATGTAGCAGGCCAGCGTCCATGGGCTTCCTGAAAAGCCGATCAGCGGCACACGGCCGTCGAGTGCGCGGCGGATTTCACTGACGGCGTCGATGACATAGCCGAGCTCCACTGTGGGATCGGGGGCGGACAGCGCGCGTATCGCCTCTTCGGAACGCAGCGGTCGCTCGAACTTCGGGCCTTCACCCTCGGCGAAGTAAAGGCCGAGGCCCATGGCATCGGGCACGGTCAGGATGTCGGAAAACAGGATGGCGGCGTCGAGCGGGAAGCGCTCCAGCGGCTGCAGTGTCACCTCGCAGGCCATGGCCGGCGACTTGCACAACTGCAGGAAGCTGCCGGCACGGCGACGCGTGGCGCAGTACTCAGGCAGGTAGCGGCCAGCCTGACGCATCAGCCAGATCGGCGTGTAGTCGGTGGGCTGACGGAGCAGGGCGCGCAGGAAGGTGTCGTTGCGGAGTACTGACATGGAAAATCCTTGAAATGCAGGGCACAAGGATAGCCGATGCGCCCGCTCTCCTGCCGCGGCGGGCGACAGCCGGGCCTACTTGCGCCAGAAACCGGGCGTGAAGATGATGAGGATGGACATCACCTCCAGGCGGCCGAGCAGCATGGCAAAGCTGCCCACCCAGGTCTGGAAGTCGGACAGCCCCTGATAGTTGCCAGCCGGGCCAACCACGCCGAGACCGGGGCCGGCATTGTTGATCATCGCGATGACCGCGGTGAACGAGGACATGAAGTCCAGGCCCGACAGCAGCAGTACGAAGGTGAGCAGCACGATGCTCATGAAGTACAGGAAGATGAAGCCAAGCACCGACTGGGCGACCGTGTCCGACACGCACGTGGTGCCGACCTTGAGCGGCCGTACGGCGTTAGGATGAATGAGCTTGAGCATGTCGCGCCGCGCCTGACCGATCAGAATGAGTGTGCGCACCATCTTGATGCCGCCGCCGGTCGATCCCGAACTGGCCGTAATGCTGGACAGGAACAGCATCCACAGTGGCACGAACAACGGCCATTGCGCGTAGTCGGTGCTGACGAAACCACAGTCGGTCGCAATCGAGATGAGATTGAAGCTCACGTGTCGCAGGGCCGTCCAGTAGCTGGCGTACGTGCCCTGTTCGACCAGATAGGCCGCCAGCAGCACGCTGCTGCCGATACAGGCGATCAGCACGCCGCGGGCCTCGAAATCTTGCGTGTAGACGCGCAACGAGCGGCCGCGGAAGGCCAGGAAGTGGGTGGCGAAGTTCATCGCCGCGACCAGCATGAAGAAGCTCAGGACGCCCTCGATCCAGGGCGAATCGAAGGCGCCGATACTGGCGTCACGTGTGGACAGTCCGCCCAGACCCATCGCGGCGAAGGCGTGACAGAGCGCGTCAAACCAGTCCATGCCGGCGACGCGCAGCGACAGCACGCACACGACCGTGATGCCGAAATAGACCAGGTAGAGCGCTTTGGCGGTGTCGGCGATGCGTGCGGTGAGCTTGCCGTCCTTCATCGGCCCCGGCGTCTCCGCCTTGTAGAGCTGCATGCCGCCGACGCCGAGCAGCGGCAGGATGGCGACTGCGAACACGATGATGCCCATGCCGCCTATCCAGTTCAGCAGGTGGCGCCACAGATTGATCGACTGCGGAGCGTGGTCGAGACCGGTCATGACCGTGGCACCGGTCGTGGTCAGGCCCGACATCGTTTCGAAGAAGGCGTCGGTAAAGCTCATCGTGTCGTAGGACAGCATGAGCGGTACGGCGGCGATGGTGGACATCAGCACCCAGGACAGCGTGACCAGCAGGAAGCCGTCGCGCGGCTTCAGTTCGCGGTAATGGCGCCGTGTCGCCATGTACAGCAGCACGCCGCCGGCCGCGCTGATGGCCATGCTGTCGATGAAATGCAGCAGCATGCCATCGTGAAACACCAGGGAACAGGCGATGGGCGCGAGATAGGTCAGACTGAACACGGCCAGCAGGCGGCCCAGCACATTCAGTACGGCCAGCATCAGAGAAACCCGAATCCGACCTGGAACAGCCCCTCGACCTTGGCCACCACCCGCTTGGTCGAACAGAACACGATCACGTGGTCCTCCGGCTCGATCACTGTGTCGTGGTGGGGCATGATCACCTGCAGCGGGCTCTCCCTCGCCGCCGGATCGCTCGTTTCGATCTTGACCGGCTTGGTCGAGTGGCGAACGATGGCGCCTATCATGGCGCCTTCCGGCAGCTTGATCTCTTCCACGCGGCGTCCGACCACCTTGGACGTCTTGCGGTCACCATGCACCACCAGTTCCAGTGCCTCGGCCGCGCCGCGGCGCAGGCTGTGCACCGCCACCACATCGCCGCGCCGGACGTGGGCCAGCAGCGAGCCTATGGACACCTGGGCCGGCGATATCGCGATATCGATGGCGCCGGCCTGGACCAGATCGACGTAGGCGCGACGGTTGATCAGTGCCACCACACGATGCGCACCCATGCGCTTGGCCATCAGCGAGGACATGATGTTGTTCTCGTCGTCGTTGGTCAGCGCCAGATACAGGTCCATGTCGTCGACGTTTTCCGCTTCCAGCAGCATTTCGTCGGTGGTGTCGCCCGCCAGCACCAGGGTCTGGTGCAGATTGCTGGACAGGAACTCGGCGCGCACGCGCGAATGTTCGATCAGTTTCAGTTCGTAGCGGCTTTCGAGCGTTCCGGCCAGCCTGTAGCCGATATTGCCGCCGCCGGCAATCATGATGCGGCGCATCGGCTTGTCCAGTTTGCGCAGTTCGGCGGTGACCGCGCGGATGTGTTCGCTGGCCGCCAGGCAGAACACCTCGTCGCCCGGTTCGATCACCGTGTCGCCATCGGGGACGATGGCGGTATCGCGGCGGTAGATCGCCACGACCCGCGCGTCCATGCCCGGCAGGTGTTCCCGCATTGCCTTGATCTGGCGACCGACCAGTGGTCCGCCGCCGACCGCGCGCACCGCCACCATGGTCACCCTGCCTTGCGCGAACTCGATCACCTGCAGCGCCTCCGGAAAGGCGATCAGCCGCTTCAGGTAATCGGTGACTTCCTGCTCCGGACAGATGGAGAAGTCGACCGTGAAATTGTTGTCGTCCAGCAGTTGCGGGTAGTCGGCGTAGTCGATCGAGCGCAGCCGGGCGATGCGTGTGGGCAGGTTGAACAGTGTCTGCGCGATGCGACAGGCGCACAGATTGGTCTGGTCGGAGGCCGTGACCGCGATCAGCAGATCGGCGTCGTCGGCACCGGCCTGGTGCAGCACCGCAGGGCTGGCACCGTTGCCGGCCACCACGCGCAAGTCCAGCCTGTCCTGCAAGGCCTGCAGGCGCGGGACGTCGGTATCGACCACGGTGATGTCGTTGGCTTCGGATACCAGGTTCTCCGCGACCGAGGAACCGACCTGTCCAGCCCCGAGAATGATGATCTTCACGCGCCTGCCCGTTCTTGAAAGTCGCGGCAGTGTAGCGTCAAGCGCGGCGGCGCAACACGATCCGCGTCAGCCGGAAGCCAGCATGCCCTCGCGTTCGATGAAGGCGACGATGGCGTCCAGGTTGTGGCCGGTCTTCATGTTGGAGAACAGGAAGGGCCGCTCGCCGCGCATCTTCAGCGCGTCGCGTTCCATCACTTCGAGCGAGGCACCGACCAGGGGTGCCAGATCGATCTTGTTGATGATGAGCAGGTCCGACTTGCAGATGCCGGGGCCACCCTTGCGCGGAATCTTGTCGCCGGCGGCGACGTCGATCACGTACAGCGTGAGGTCGGACAGTTCGGGCGAAAAGGTGGCCGCCAGATTGTCGCCGCCGGATTCGATCAGGATGATCTGCAGCCCCGAAAACCGCGCGCTCAGCCGGGCCACCGCCTCCAGATTGATCGACGCATCCTCGCGTATCGCGGTGTGCGGGCAGCCGCCGGTTTCCACGCCGACGATGCGCTCCGGCGGCAACGCCTCGTTGCGTACCAGGAACTGCGCATCTTCCTCGGTATAGATGTCGTTGGTGACGGCGGCGATGTTGTAGCGGTCGCGCAGCGCGCGGCACAGTGCCAGCGTCAGCGCCGTCTTGCCCGAACCGACCGGGCCGCCGATGCCGACGCGCAGCGGCGGGCGGGGGGAGGATGAAGTCATCGCGATGTCCTTTCGTCTGAGTCGATATTCATCGTGCCCCTGCCGGGGTCAGGAACGGAACAGCCGGGAGTACTGGGTTTCGTGCCGGCAGCTCGCAATGGCCAGCCCGGGCGCGAAATTGCTCCAGTCCTCGCGCGGCAGCTCCAGTGCGGCGGTCACGCGTGCTGGAATGGCGTCGCCCAGTTTCATCAGCAGGCGCTGGCCAGCGGTCTGGCCCAGCGGGACGGCCTTGATCGCCGCCATCACCTGATTTTCCGCCCAGGCCCAGCTCCACGCGATGAGCGCCGGCTCGACCGGCACACCGAGCGCGACCGCGGCGCCGGACCAGGCGGTCGGGAAGGCAAGGTCGCCCGCATCGGCCAGCCGGGCCGCCACCGCGTCGCATCCGGGCAACGCCTTCAGCAACTGCAGGCAGGAATAGCCCATCTGTACCGTCTCGGCACGCAGCTCGGCCGCTTCGCGGCTGGCCAGGTAATCGTCGTTCAGCTCAAGCGCCGCGGTGAGGTCATCGCCCGCCCAGGCGCGCATCAGCGCCGCCAGCAGCGGCAGTTCGAAGCTTGCGATGCCGGCATCGAACACTGCCGCGATCCACTCGCCGGCATCGCGCTCGGTGCGGATGGCGCCGCAATCGACCTGCCATTCCAGCCCCTGCGAATAGCTGAAGGCGCCCACCGGCAGCGTCGGGCTGGCCAGATGCAGCAAGCGGACCAGCGCGAGCGGGCTCATGGGCCGCCGCCGAACAGGTGCAGCTTCGCACCGGTTTCCTCGGCATGCGCGTGAGTGTGGTGAGCCGGATGACCGCCATAGGCGCCCGCTTCCGGTTCGAAGGGCGCCTGCGCTTCGCGCACGTCGAGGCCCAAACCGACCAGCATCTGCGCCAGTACGTGGTCGGCCGCCAGCCGCAGCAGACCGGGCTGTACCTCGACCGCGACATGGCGGTTGCCGAGGTGGTAGGCCGCGCGCGCGATCAGCATCGCGTCTGCGCTGCGTGCCTCGATCACCGCTTCCGGTGCAGAGCGCACCGCGACGACGCGCCCGTCCTTGCCGGCCAGCCGGTCGCCGCCGCGCAATATCGTGCCTCGCGGCAGGAAGAGCCCGATCTCCTCGCCGGAATCGAGGTGCGTGCGCAGCCTGCACTTGGCGCGCAGATCGAAGCTCAGCGTCAGCGTATCGGCCGGCACGGCGTCGGCCGGCGCGAAGGTTTCGATCAGCAGCATGTCGGGTGGTCAGTGAGTGCCCGACTGCGTAAAAGCAGTTATCGCGCCAGCCCGGCCGCCACATCGCGGAAGGACTGCAGCGCCGCTTCCAGGTGTTCGATGATTTCCTGCTGCAGCACGTCCGGCGGCGGCAGATCGTCCAGCTTGTCCAGGCTGTCGTCCTTCAGCCAGAAAATGTCCAGACTGGCCTTGTCGCGCGCCACCAGTGCCTCGTGCGTGAAGTAACGGAAGCGTTCGCTCTCCGTCCTTTCATGCCGGTTGTCGGGTCGGTAACACTCGATGAAGTCCTGCAGATCGGCCAGCTTCAGCTGCCGCGTCTTCAGCGTGAAGTGCATATTGGTGCGCAGGTCGTAGATCCACACCCCTTTTGTGTGCACGCGCCCGTCCTTCGGGCGTGCGTCGAAGAACAGCACGTTCGCCTTCACACCCTGCGCGTAGAAGATGCCGGTCGGCAGGCGCAGCAGCGTGTGCACGTCGCAGGTTTCCAGCAGCTTGCGGCGTATCCGTTCGCCGGCACCGCCCTCGAACAGCACGTTGTCGGGCAGCACCACGGCCGCCTGACCGGTGTCCTTCAGGATGGTGACGATGTGCTGCAGGAAGTTGAGCTGCTTGTTCGACGTGGTTTCCCAGAAGTCCTGCCGCTGATAGGTCAGCGCGTCGCGGTCTTCCTCGCCGTCCTCGTTGGTGATGGTCATGCTGCTCTTCTTGCCGAAGGGCGGATTGGCCAGCACGTAGTCGTAGCGTCTGCCGGGGTCGGCGATCAGTGCGTCCGTGCGTTCCACCAGCGGTTCGCCATCCAGCTCGCCGATGTTGTGCAGGAACAGGTTCATCAGGCACATGCGGCGCGTGCCCGGCACGATCTCGTTGCCGTGGAAGGTCTGGTCGCGCAGGAATTCCTTTTGCCGCCTGTTCAGGTTGGTGCCCGCCCGGTTCAACCAGTTGTAGGCACCGAGAAAGAAACCGCCTGTGCCGCAAGCCGGATCGGCGATGGTTTTCATCGGCGCCGGCTGCACGCAGGCCACCATCGCCTCGATCAGCGCGCGCGGCGTGAAGTACTGGCCGGCACCGCTCTTGGTGTCTTCAGCGTTCTTCTGCAGCAGGCCCTCGTACAGATCGCCCTTGGTGTCGGTGTCCAGGCTGATCCAGCGCTCGGCGTCGATCATCTGTACCAGCCGCGCCAGCTTGGCCGGGTCCTGGATCTTGTTCTGCGCCTTGAAGAAGATGGCGCCCAGCATGCCCGGCTCCTGCCCCAGCTTGTGCAGCACATTCAGGTAGTGCGCCTCCAGCGGTTCGCCGGTGCGGCTGCGCAGCGTCGTCCAGTCGCAGCTTTTCGGGATGTGGGTGTTCCGGTTGTACGGCGGTTCGGAGTATTCATGCGCCAGCTTCAGGAACAGCAGATAGGTGAGCTGTTCGAGGTAGTCGCCATAGCCCACGCCGTCGTCGCGCAGCGTGTGGCAGAAATTCCAGACCTTCTGGACGAGCGAGGATGCGTTCATGGGGTGTCGAGGGTTGTAGCGAGCGCCCGGGATAATAAGCGGCGTCGCAAGTTGTTGTTTTTGATGAGTAAGCTCAGCTGTCAGAGTTTGTTGTCCAGCCGGGTGGATAATAAATCGCTCATTCCGGCGGCCTTCTCAGCAAGACCTGCGAGCTCCTGTGGTAACCCGCCGAGCTCCTGTCACAGGCCGGCTGTTCACGTGGAGTGCATCGGAACGGCGTGCAATCCGGTCGCGTCGTCTTCTCGGGTCCTTGAGCAAGGGGTGCCGACGGCTTCCTTATTTCAGTGTCGGATATCAAGCCTTTGTTTTGTATAGGACTTTTCCGGCGATAACGGACATTCACAAAGACATTAAGGGCCATTCAAGGGCCTTAACCCGATTAAGGTGCTAGTTAGACAGCGGGTAGTTACAAAGGCATCGAGAGCCATTCCATGGAGTTTGTCCGGTATTGGCGAGAAAACAGGCCCTCAGTTCTTGTCCTTCCCGTCCTCAGCGTCAGCCGGCGATTGCGTCCCTATGTAGGCCTGCCGAGGATCGCTGGGCCGTGGAAAGGCACGGCGAAGCAAGCCGTCGGTCACCATGGGGCTCAGCACGCGCCGCACCAGATCCGCCGCATTCCGGTTCAACAACGTTGCGAGTACGCGCACTCCCACATAACGTCCGTGGCAGAGCTGGCGTACGGTTTCGCGCATCTCGTCCGGGGCGCTTCGCTTTCTGATGCGGATGGAAGCAGCTATTTCATCCAGCTTCGAAAATTCTTCGGCGGGCACGTCTGCGATTTCCACCCAGAGCGGCGCGCCGAGCTCCTGTGGTAACGCGCCGAGCTCCTGTGGTAACGCGCTGAGCTCCTGTGGTAACGCGCTGAGCTCCTGTGGTAACGCGGAGGCTGCAGGGAGAGGCGTCGACGCCGCTTCCGACGGACGTAGCGAGATACCATCGAACAACAGACCCTGTCCATCGACATGCCATGGAACGAAATAGACCGTCCCCCGCCCGGCCCCGTCGGATACCAGGAGCCTTGATCGCACGAGCAGCGCAAACATTTTCGTGATGTCAGCCGGGTGTTCGGCACAGATTTCCCTCAACCGGGCGTGATTGACCATGCCTTCCGTAACTGCGGTTACCAGCGCCAGACGTTCAAGTTCCGACAGCGCCGAGAAACGCGGCCCCAAGTGCTGCTCCAGCTCCACGACTGCTTCGGCGGGCAGCAGGCTGGTCATGCGCAACTCCATCAGGGTCTGCGCAGGGTCGGGCAGTTCGTACAGCACCGGACGGCGCCAGTGCTGTCCTGCCCAATTGTGGTAAATCTTCGGCAAACCGGAGCCCGCGTGATCGCCATAACCCACAAGCTGGAACATGGTCTGCAGGCGCCGGTTGCGGCAGTCGCTGTTGCCGCCGATCACCGCCAATGCGGGCGGTACGCGCATCAGCCCGGGGTTGCGAAAGCCGAACATGTCGGGTCGCTTCACGACGAGCACCGAAGCCCTGCCTGAGAAGTCCGCATGAATCAGCGTATTGACCAGGGCCTCTCGGAGCGCCTCATGTACCGGGGTGTCCTCGATTCTCTGGCCCTCCTGCAACTGGAAGGGCACCTTCAAATCAGCCGTCAGCTTCTGGTAGACGCGCCGGAAGAAGTCATACAGATTTCCGGACCAGGACCCGTCCGGAAAAACCCGGTCTATCCAGCGTTTCTCTGCCCGGGCTTCGGCACGTTCCTGGTAGTCGACCGTGTAATAGGGCAGCACCTCGCGAATGACCTCGGCACGCCCGAACATCAAGAGGCCAGCCACGCGCACGCCCGAGTAGCCCTCTTCGCGATTCCGGCCAAGCGCACCGATACGTTCAAGGAAATCGGGCAGTGAAAGATCCAGCCAGACATGCCCCGGCTTCACCGCCGAAAAGCGATTCCGGTATGCGGTGATCGAGTCCATGTCCAGATCGTTCAGATCGAAGTTCCGGAGTACCTTCTCGTCGCGTGAATCCTCGATGCGCTCCGCGAGCATCCTCCGAACCGTCTCGTCGTCTGCCTGATAGTCGCCTTCGTGTCGTCGCAGATAGGTGCCGCCGAGCGGATTGGTGCCCAGATGTACCGGCCGTGTTTGGCGCGTCGCACGAGGAACCTCGATGCGCAGCACGGTTTTCCCGTCAAGTACGATGGGCTGAACGTCCTGTTCGACCAGCAGATTCGTGCTGACCTGCTTGCGGTTATGCAGGTTGTCCCACAGTGCCTTTCGCACCTTCTCGACATCCGGCAGGCCAGGCACGCTGAATACGCCGCGTGGTTTCTCCTGCACGCCCAGCAGGATGGTCCCGCCCTGAGTGTTGGCCATGGCGCTGTAGCTCTTCCAGAAATCTTCCGGCAGTTCGCCACGGCCATCGCGCCCGAGGGCCGCCTTGCACTCAAGATCGACCGATTCCGACAGGGCGGCCAGATCCTCGATCATCAGTTCATCGTTCATGGCGCAGCACCTGAGTGCGCATCGGTGTTCTTCCTTACCCGCCTGCCTTGACGCGGGCTTTCGCGCGCTTCGCGCTCGGCGCGGATGCGCGCGAGCAGGGTGCTGGCGGGCTCGTCGTTCGGGTTCTGTGGCACGAGCTGGCCGGAGAAGGCGGCTTTGAGGAGGTTCTTGCGTTGGGCGGTGGCTTGTCGAAGTCCACGTTCAATCGACGCTTCTTGCAGCTTGATCGCGTCAATCTCTTGGGAAACCCGCTCGAGTATTTCCCGCGCTTCATCCGCAGGAGGCACTGGGACGGGAAAGGCCCGGAGAATTCCCAAATTGATGGAAGCCAGATTCGTCGTTTGTTTTCCCGCTTGCTGAAACCACGACTTTCCGAACGTGTTTCCGTGGTAAGAGACGAACTCGGATAGCACCTCGGGCAGATAAGGCCGCATGCGGAAGACGTGGTTCTGGTGAATGCATTGGGCCACTTCGTCTCGCCAGACCCAGCCGCGACCCAGCTTGTCGCGATCGCCGCCCTCGTTGAACAACACATCGCCGTTCAGGAGCGTCAGCTCTTCGATGTCCCGTTCGCTCGCCATGATCTTCTTGATCTCGGAAAGATCAAGAAAGCCACGCTGTACGTTCGCGACCCGCAGGTAGGGCACTTCGCGCAAAGAAATGCCAGGGGTCTGTTTTGATCCTTTGGCTACACCTGACACGATCTCTCCCAGCATGTCGAGACTGGCCCAAAGCCATCCGGCAGGCAGCGACGAGAGATTGGTGGTATCAGGTTGTACCGGCTCCGGATATTTCGCCTGCCACCCCTTCGGCGGCGTCTTGCCCTGTTCCTTGAACTTCGCCAGTTGTCGCGCCTCCCAGCGGGCGCGGCGTTCAATGAGGATGCGGGCGAGCAGCTCGGCGCCGGTTTCCAGGGCTTCGCCGCGCGCGACGCGTCGGGCGCGCCAGTCGGCGGTGAGGGCGCCTTCGACGGCGGCTTTCAGCAGCGACTGCCGGTACAGCGCCAGCTTCTTCTGCGCCGCCTTCAGTTCGACCACGCCGGCGTCGAGGTCGGACAGAAGTTCTTCGAGTTTATCGACGATGCGGGTTTGTTCGTGGCGCGGTGGCAAGTGAAATTTCAGGCCAGCAACGTCGGATTTCCGTATAGACGGTACAACTGAAGCCCTTGCATCGGAATCAAACCGCGTGGCTGTTGAGTACCAGTATAAAAATCGTGGGTCGACTAGCTCCGGAGGGGCCCACATTCCCATCATGTTGTTATCAATAAGTGACGGGGCTGAGGTAACCGCACGTCTGTTCAAACGTAGTGCCTCTCCAATCTTCGCGAAGACTACTGACCCAGTAGGTAATGGCTTTGCTCGAATCGAAGTTGCCTCGATCATTGACAACGAATTCTCCGTTTCCAGAAGAAACTTGGACTTCGCATTCCAAGCGATCGACACGTCACGCACCTTGTAAAAGGGAAGTTCTTGGCCTTTTCTGCCTTGCATAGCCGTGGGAAATCCGTATCCAGCATAAAAGCAACAGACGTCCTCAAGAGTCACCTCGGACCATCCCGCAGGTACTTCACTCAAGCCACCAACTCCTCATTCATTTCCGTCATCACCTCATCCAGTTGTTCGCCGAACAGCGACCACGCCTTCTGCAGGCCGCCGCGCGCCGCAAAGGCGGCGTAGTCGAAATCGTCGCGTTCGACGCGGCAGCTGCTGGCGATGTGGTCCTTGATCAGGCGCAGCCATTCGGTCTGTTCCGGCGTGAAGGCGGTGGCGCGCTGCGCGTTGTGGCGGAATATCCATTCCTGGAAGCGGCGGTCCACGTGTTCGGCGAAAGGTTTCAGTTCGTCGTCCAGCCCGAGGGCGAAGCGCACCAGCGCGATCAGGTCGGTGAGCTGGCGGCGGGTGTCGCCGCCGCTGACGCGGGTGCCCTGCACGCGGGCGTAGGCGGCCCACAATCTTTCGTTGGTGAGCAGCAAGGGCGGGCGTGACAGGGTTTCATGCAGGTCTTCGATCATGTCGAAGGTGAGCGCGCGGCGCTGGTAGGGCTGCTGGTAGAAGAAGTTCAATGCATCGATGTCTTCGCGGTGCGCGGCGATGTAGTCGGCGAAGCGGGCGATGACCGCCTGCGCCTCGCTTTCCGCCTGTGCGCTGTAGCCGGCGAAGGTGACGGTGTCGAGGTTGATGTGGTCGATCAGTTGTTCGCGTTCGCGGCGGGCGGATTCTATCTGTTCGCGCAGCTCGGGCCGGTCGAAGGGCGCGCAGGCGGCGGCCAGGCGCTGTGCGCGGGCGGCCGCCAGTTCCGCTTCGGTGAGCGTGTCGTCGCTGCGCGCGATGTCTTTCGCGCGGGCGGTGGCGAGCGCGGTGTCGACGATGCCGTCCGGGTTCAGTGCGTTGATCAGCGCGCGGCCGAGTTCGCCGACCGGCACGCCACCGGATGCCTTTTCGATGCGTGCCTGCGCCTTGTCGTCGAGTTGCTTGGCGAGCCGCACCAGACGGTTGGCCAGCGACAGCACGGTGTCGTCGTCGCGCTGGCCGATGGCGATGCCCTGCAGCAGATCCTTCAGCGCCACGCCCGGTTTCTTTTCCAGCGGGCGGCTGTCGGTCTTCAGCGATTTCTCGACGCCGACCGCGTCGATCAGCACGAAGCGGGTCTTGGCGCTGTCGGCGCTGTTGCTCACCCGTCTGAGGTCGTCGAAGCCGAGGCTGCGCACGCCGCGGCCCTTCATCTGTTCGTAGTAGCCGCGCGAACGCACGTCGCGCATGAACAGCAGCACTTCGAGCGGCTTCACGTCGGTGCCGGTGGCGATCATGTCGACGGTGACCGCGATGCGCGGGTGGTAGTCGTTGCGGAAGCTGGCGAGCAGGCTGTCCGGGTCTTCGTCGGTGCGGTAGGTGACCTTCTTGCAGAAGGCGTTGCCCTGCCCATACACCTCGCGCACGATCTGGATGATGTCGTCGGCGTGGCTGTCGGTCTTGGCGAAGATGAGCGTTTTGGGCGTTTCGCGCCGGGTCGGGAAGATCTGCGTTTCCACCGCGTGCTTCATGGTTTCGATCACGCGGCGGATCTGGCTCGGGTTGACCACCGAGCGGTCGAGGTCGCGGCCGGTGTAGGCCTCGTCCTCTTCGGTCTGCGCCCAGCGCTTCCGGCGCGTGAGCCGGTCGCGATGGTCGATGAATTCGCGCGCCTTCAGCTCGCCGCCTTTCTTGGTGATTTCGGTTTCGATCTCGTACACGTCGTAGCCGACGTTCACGCCGTCGGCGACCGACTGTTCGTAGGTGTATTCGGCGACGATGTTTTCGTTGAAGAAGCCGAAGGTGCGCTTGTCCGGTGTGGCGGTGAGGCCGATCAGGAAGGCGTCGAAGTAGTCGAGCACCTGCTTCCACAGGTTGTAGATCGAGCGGTGGCACTCGTCGATGATGACGAAATCGAAGCTGTCGACCGGGATGGCCGGGTTGTAGCGCACCAGCCGGGGCTGTTTGCCCGGCTGCCGGTCGGGCTGCAATTCGTGCAGCGATATGTCGTCGGCGCTGTCGTCGATGGCTTCGCCGGACAGCACCGAATACATGCGCTGTATGGTCGAGATCACGACCTGCGCGTGCGGGTTGACGCGCGGACCGGCCAGACGCTGGACGTTGTACAGCTCGGTGAAGGTGCGGCCGTCGTCCGGCGGCATGTAGGCCATGAATTCCTGGTGCGCCTGCTTGCCGAGGTTGCGCGTATCGACCAGAAAGAGCACGCGCCTGGCGCCGCCGAACTTGAGCAGGCGATACACCGCGGTGATGGCGGTGAAGGTCTTGCCGGCACCGGTCGCCATGTGCACCAGTGCGCGCGGCTTGTTCTGCGCGAGCGACTTTTCCAGCCCGGTGACGGCGGCGATCTGGCAGTCGCGCAGATTGCGCGTCGGCAGCGCGGGCATGCTTGCCGCGAGGCGGGCGCGCAGCGTGTCGGGCTGGCGCAGCCATTCGGCGAGCGCGGAGGGGGCGAAGAAATGGAAGATCTCGCGCGAGCGCGGTGCCGGGTCGCGCAGGTCGGTGAAGCGGACGATCTGGCCCGTGCTTTCGAACAGGAAAGGCAGCGGCGCGGCCTTGACGCGCCACTTCAACGCGCTGGCGGCATAGCGGGCGGTCTGCTCCTCGACGAAGGTCAGTATGGTCGCGTCGGCCTTGGCTTCGATGACGCCCACCGGTTCGCGGTCGACGAACAGTACGTAGTCGGCCGGGCCGGTGTCGGTGGGGTATTCGCGGATGGCGACGCCGCGGGCGGTGCCCAGATCGAGCTGGCGCAGGTCCTGAACGACCCAGCCCGCCTGCTCAAGCTTTTCGTCTATCCGCTGCCGCGCCTTGCCTTCCGGCGTCATGAAGCCCCCGCGCTATCCCGCATCCCGGCCGGGATGGTAGCGCGAAGGGCTTGCCGGCGGCATTCAGAACAGGAAATAGCGCTGCGCCATCGGCAGCACGTCGGCCGGTTCGCACACCAGCCGCTCGCCGTCGGCGCGTACTTCGTAGGTTTCCGGGTCGACGTCGATGCGCGGCTGCCAGCCGTTGAGCACCATGTCGGATTTCGAAATGGCGCGCGTGTTGCGCACCGGCTCCAGCCGTTTGGCGAGGCCCAGGTCGCGTACGGCCGGGTTGTTCAGCGCCGCCTGCGACACGAAGGTGAGCGAGGTTTTCAGGCCGCCGGCGTAGCTGCCGAACATCGGCCGGTAGTGCACCGGTTGCGGCGTCGGGATCGACGCGTTCGGGTCGCCCATCGCGGCGGCGGCGATCATGCCGCCCTTGAGTATCAGGCTGGGTTTGACGCCGAAGAAGGCCGGGCGCCAGAGCACCAGGTCGGCCAGCTTGCCCGCTTCGACCGAGCCGACGATGTGACCGATGCCGTGCGTGATCGCCGGGTTGATCGTGTACTTGGCGATGTAGCGGCGCACGCGGAAGTTGTCGGCGGCCGGCGAACGCCCCTCCGGGTCGCTCAGCGCGCCGCGCTGGATCTTCATCTTGTGCGCTGCCTGCCAGGTGCGGATGATGACTTCGCCGACGCGGCCCATGGCCTGCGAGTCGGACGACATCATCGAGAAGGCGCCGAGGTCGTGCAGGATGTCTTCCGCCGCGATCGTCTCGCGCCGGATGCGGCTCTCGGCGAAGGCCACGTCCTCGGCGATGGCGGCGTCAAGGTGGTGGCACACCATGAGCATGTCGAGGTGCTCGTCTATGGTGTTCACCGTGTAGGGCATGGTCGGGTTGGTCGACGACGGCAGCACGTTGGGCAGACCGGCCGCGCGCAGGATGTCCGGCGCATGACCGCCGCCCGCACCTTCGGTATGGAAGGTGTGGATGGTGCGGCCCTTGAAGGCGTCCATCGTGGTTTCGACGAAGCCCGATTCGTTCAGCGTGTCGGTGTGGATGGCCACCTGCACGTCCATCTCTTCCGCCACCGACAGGCAGGTGTCGATGGCCGCGGGCGTGGTGCCCCAGTCTTCGTGCAGCTTCAGGCCGATCACGCCGGCTTCGACCTGTTCGCGCAGCGGTGCGGCCTGCGACGCGTTGCCCTTGCCGAGAAAGCCGAGGTTCATCGGAAAGGCGTCGGCCGCGGCCAGCATCGAGTGGATGTGCCAGGGGCCCGGCGTGCAGGTGGTGGCATAGGTGCCGGTGGCCGGCCCGGTGCCGCCGCCCAGCATGGTCGTGACGCCCGACATCAGCGCCTCTTCGATCTGCTGCGGGCAGATGAAGTGGATGTGGCTGTCGATGCCGCCGGCGGTGACGATCATGCCTTCGCCGGCGATGATTTCGGTGCCCGGGCCGATGATCAGCGTGACCGCCGGCTGGATGTCGGGATTGCCGGCCTTGCCGATGCCGGCGATGAAGCCGTTCTTCAGGCCGATGTCGGCCTTGACGATGCCCCAGTGGTCGACGATGAGCGCGTTGGTGATGACGGTGTCCATCACCTCCGCCGCGCAGCGCTGGCTCTGGCCCATGCCGTCGCGGATCACCTTGCCGCCGCCGAACTTCACTTCCTCGCCATAGACGGTGAAGTCGCGTTCGACCTCGATCCACAGTCCGGTGTCGGCCAGACGCACGCGGTCGCCGGTGGTCGGGCCGAACATTTCCGCATAGGCCTGCCTGCTGATGCGCGTGCTCATCGACGGTTCAACCCTTGAATGTGCGGGTGGTCGGGGCGCGACGGCGCATCATCAGCGAGCCAAGTCCGCCGATGACGGCTGCCGCCATCAGCAGCGCGATGTGGTCCGGCTCGCTCATCAGGTGCAGCAGCGCGTCGCCGACATCGCCATGACGCTCGCCCGGGTGGGCCCATGCGGCGCCGCTCGATGCCATGATCAAACCCACGAGCGTTCTGGTCATTGATGTTCTCCTTGAGTGTCGAGCGGGCCCTGTATGCGGCCCTTGAATCCGAAAACCCTGCGTTCGCCGGCCAGCGCGACCAGCGTCACCGTGCGCATCTGGCCCGGCTCGAAGCGCACTGCCGTGCCGGCCGCGATGTCGAGCCGGAAGCCACGGGCCAGCGCGCGGTCGAACAGCAGCGCGTCATTCGCTTCGGCAAAGTGATAGTGCGAGCCGACCTGGACAGGCCGGTCGCCGCTGTTGCGCACGTCCAGCGTGATCGCTGCGCGGCCGGCATTCAGTTCGATGTCGCCGTCGGCGACCTGCATCTGTCCGGGAATCGTCATCCTGTAAACCTCGCTTGATCGACTTCGTAGGCATGGGGCGGGGCTTGCGTCGCGGCGGTGAAGGTCCGGACACGGGCGCCCGCATTCATCGGTGCGCCGGGCGACCGGTCGAGCGTGCAAGAATCATGTCTCCTGCGGTGCCCGTTCAGCCCGAGCGCGCACCAAAACGGTAATCGCGCCCGGACTTGGTGCCGCCGTTGTCGACCACGCTGTCACGCCGCCGGTCCAGCATCTCTCGCACCAGCAGCAGGCTGACCAGCAGTTCTTCGTCTTCGGTTCGCTCTTCGATGTCGGCCAGCGTGCGCGTCCGGTAGTCGAGATCGGTACGCAGGAAGTCCAGGTTCACCGACTCGCCGAGACTGCGTCGCACGCCCAGTTTGAAGCGCGCGAGACGGCGCGCGAGTTCCATGTCGTCGTCACTCATGGCTGACCTCAGGGTATCGGGTGGTGAACGGTGACCAGCTTGGTGCCGTCCGGGAAGGTGGCTTCCACCTGTATGTCCGGAATCATTTCGGCCACGCCTTCCATGACGTCGTCACGGCTGAGCAGGGTGGTGCCATGACTCATCAGTTCGGCCACGCTGCGACCATCGCGCGCGCCTTCCATGATGGCGGCCGTGATGAAGGCGACCGCTTCCGGATAGTTGAGCTTCAGCCCGCGCGCACGACGGCGCTCGGCCAGCAGGGCGGCGGTGAAGATGAGCAGCTTGTCCTTCTCGCGCGGTGTCAGTTCCATCTTTCTTCTGTGCGTGTGCCCGTCATGTGTTCCAGATGCGCGGCGTCTGCGCCGGTCGACCCGTCATGGCCGGCCGTATCAGCGCCCACAGATGCACGAACCATGCCCGTGCCGCCTGGGTACAGTCGCCGCGATAGCGCGCCACCAGCAGGCCGGGCAGGCGCGTGACGCCGCACAGTCCGCCTTCGGCCGGCACGGCGCGGCAGGCGGCGAGCAGTGCGTCGTCCGCGTCCGCACCCGCCGCGATCAGCGTTCCGGTCACCGGCGCACCGGCCAGTCCGGCCGGCGAGTGCGGCAACTGCGCGTCGGCGCCGATGCGCGCCTGTTCCAGCCAGCGTGTGCGGCCGTCGATCAGGATGCGGGTGTCCAGCGCGAGCCTGCCTCGCGTGAAACGCTCGCCACTGGCGAGGCGGCCCAGGCACCACAGATCCATGCCGATGAAGCGCGCGCCTGCCGCCAGGTCTATGGTGCTGGCGGAATGCGCATGGGCGCCGTCGAACAGGATGGATTCCTGCGGCAGCCATTCGACCACCGCACCGGCCGATACCTTCAGACGCAGGTCGACGCGTGCCTGCGGGCCGGCACTGCGATACCACTTGCCGGCTCCGGGCGTGGTGATCAGCGCATGCGCTTGCGGCCCGGCGGAGATGGCGACTTGCAGGTGGTCGCCGCCCGCAATGCCACCCGGCGGATGCAGCAGCAAGGTGTGACAGACCGCTTCGCCTTCCGGGTAGAGCGCCTTCTGCACGCGCAGCGGTCCGCTGTGCAAGCGGTGACCAAGCACGGTGCGCCCGTCCGTCGCCCGGTAGCCAAGTTCCATGCGTGCCAGCCATTCGGTACAGGCGAGAGGGTCTGGTGGTGGCGGATGGCTCATCGATTCCTGCCGGAGGGTTGCGACGCCGGAACCCGACGCCATGTCGTCCGGACAAAGCAGGGATCGTGCGCACTTGCCGTACGCGCGCTCCGAACGGGAAAACCGGATCGCCCCGAAAGCCCGGTTCGATCGACGCAGCGCGCAGGGTTGGCGGGTTTGCCGCGAGGCGCGGGCGTGCAGCAGGAAACTCGCCCGCGCAGGGGCCTTCATTCACATCAGCAGCGGTCAAACGGGGTCTTCAGGATGAAACGCATTGCCGTTCTCGCCATTGCTTTTTCCGCTGTCGTACATGCAGGCGGGCCATCGGCGGACATTCTGGAACGTGTGCCGCTGGCCGCGCGCACGGTGTTCCAGCTCTATGCCAAGAGCGAACGGGGCACCGCCAGCGGTTCGGCCGTCATGGTCGGTCCGGGTCTGCTGGCGACCAGTTGCCACGTGATGGGCGATGCCGCCCAGGCGGTGGTGGTCCAGACCGGTGAAGCGATTCCGGTTTCGCTGGTCGCCGCCGACTGGCGGCGCGATCTGTGCATCCTGGAATCCGGACTGATCGACACCCGGGCGTCGCCGCTGCGGCCAGCCAGCCGGCTGCGCAAGAGCGATCGCGTGTTCAGTCTCGGTTTTACCGGCGGACGCTTTGCCTACAGCACCGGCGAGTTGCGGCAACTGTATGCGATGGACGGCAGCCGGGTGCTGCGCGGCAGCGCCGCCTTCGCCGCAGGGGCATCGGGCGGCGGCCTGTTCGACGCCGAAGGACGACTGGTCGGCATACTCACCTTCTACAAGCTGAGTCGCGACGGCAGCATGTTCTTCGCCATTCCGGCCGACTGGGTGCCCGAAGTGCTGGCGGCCGGGATACAGCCCCGGACACCGGAAACCCGCCCCTTCTGGGCCGAGACGCACAGTGCGCGCGCCGACTTCCTGCAGGCGGTCCAGTACGAATTCGAGGGTCGCTGGGATCTGCTCGCGCACTATGCAGAGCAGTGGCTCGCGCGCGAGCCGGATGCGGCGGAAGCGCGCGAGACGCTGGAAGAGGCGCTGAGCCGCTCGGCTGCGCAAGCGCACTGAGCGCACCGCCCGATGCGTTCAGGTCGTCAGCCCGAAGCGGCGCTGGATGGCCGATATTTCGGGGACGGCCGACAGCAGTGCCGCGACACCGTCGCGGTCCAGCTTGCCGGCGCCAGCCATGGCGCTCAGTTCGGCCATGGCTTCTTCATTGCTCCACGGACGCTTGTAAGGGCGTTCCGAAGTGAGAGCGTCGAAAATGTCGGCGATGGTGACGATGCGTGCTTCCAGCGGGATGGCGGTGCCGCGCAATCCGTGCGGATAGCCGCTGCCATCCATCATTTCGTGGTGACACCCGACCAGGTTGCGCAGGATGGCCAGATAGGGGGTGGCCATCATGCCGCCCTCCTGCATCACCTCGTCGATCAGCGTGATACCCAGATCGACGTGGCCCTGCATGACCCGTTTTTCGTCGGCGTCCAGCCGACCGGGCTTGAGCAGTATCGGGTCGGGAATGCCCACCTTGCCGATGTCGTGCAGCGGCGCGAACAGATAGAGGTGCTCGATGTACTCGTCATCGAGGCCGAAAGTCGATGACACCCGCTGCGCGATCAGGCGCGCGTAGCTCGACATGCGATCGAGATGGCGACCGGTCTCGATGTCGCGCAGATGAGCCAGGCTGCGAGCCACCTTCACCATGCCCTCGACCGCATGCGACAGACTGAACACATTGAGCACGGACAGCCGGCACAGCTGGACGTATATCTGCAGGTCGTCGGCCAGATGTCCGTCGAATGCGCCGGGTTTGCGCGAATCGAAGAACAGGAAGCCGAGCAGCGTGCCCGCCTGGTAGAGAGGCACCGTGTAGCTTCTGCGATAGCCGCGCGCCAGCAGCCACTTCGTGTGTTCGCCATGCGGCAACGGAAGTTGCGCCATGTCGTGCACGACCCGGCTTTCGCGTCGCTCGGCCAGATCGCGCAACGAGGGCACGTCGGCGAGCGGACGCTCGTACCGCGACATAGGGTCGCTCACATCGCTCGAATGGACGTAGGTCTTGAGCAGCGCGTGCCGCTCGTCATGGAGAGTGATCGCGATGCGGTTCACCTGCGGGTGGTGAACGCGGATCTGTGCGTGCAGCCAGCGCATCTGTTCGTTCAGCGTGCTGCCGCCCTCTTCGCCCGGAAAATCGCAGGAAATCCGATCGGTCATGATGTTCGCGTGTTTTCCCCTGACGGTGAGGATATTACGACTGCGGCCGTGTGCGCTTTCATGGCTTCGGACACACCCGACCGGATGACCCGCCCGGGGCACGTGCCGACGCCTTCCGCGAGGGCGGCTCGCTCGGGCCTTGCCCGGCCGCTTCAGCGTCCGGCGCGGAGCAGATCGTCCGGCCGGTCGATGTCGCGCAGCACGCCATCGTCCGGGGCGGCGACTTCGTGCGGCGGATGCTGCGACAGCAGGGTGCGGGCGCCGCTGTCGCCCTGCAATGCCGCCAGAGCCGACCCGTGACGGCGGCCGAAGGCGACCGGATGGCCGCGCCGCCCCCCGAAAAAGGCGGCGGCGATGTCTTCCGGTTGCGCGATGGCCTGCGCCACTGCGGTCAGGGTGGCCGGTGCGATCCACGGCATGTCGGCGAGCGCGACCAGCCAGCCGCCCGCTTCGCGGCAAGCCGCCACCGCATGTGCCAGTGCACGGCCCATGCCCTGTTCGGCCTCGCGACAGACCAGCAGCCGGCAACCGGCATCGCGCAGTACTTCGGCCAGCGCATCCTGTTGTGGCCGGACGACGGCCACGCTGCCGGGCAGCGCGACACACAGTGCTCGTGCCGCGTGCCAGGCGACGCTTCGGCCGTCTGGCAGCGTGGCCAGCAACTTGTTGTGCCGACCGCCCGGGTCGAAGCGCCGGCCGTATCCGGCGGCCAGCAGGATGCCCTGGATCATCGCGGAACCCCGCACTGCGGCACGCTCATGCGGTGCCGTCGGCATGCTTCGCGGATACGGCAGGGGTTCCGCTGCCGACGGGCGCGGGCGGTGCGGGCACCGGCCGGACAGGAGGCGGAGGGGAGTGCTGCGTGCCCGGTGGCGACTCGGCATGCGCACCCGCGCCCATCGGAGCGGAACTCAGGGGCGTCCCGCCGCGCACGACGACAGCGCGTCGGCGGCGATGTCGAGCGCGATCCTGGCGTCGCGCACGTTGACGGCCCACTCCCCGGGGGGGATGGGAAAACCCGAGGCGGCCCGGCGTTCTTCCGCGAACAGACTGCCGACGGCGTTCTTCATGGCGACCAGTTCGGCGGCGATCGATACCGCGATCTCGGCCGGTGTGCGGCTGCCGATGTACAGGCCAGCCGGGCCGCGCAGGCGGTCGATCTGCGCCTCGCCAAGGTCGAATTCCTTCAGCCGTTCGCGGCGCGCGTCGTTGTTCCGGCGCGAGCCGAGCGCGGCGACGTAGAAGGCGGGCGACTTCAGCGCCTCCATCAGCGCCAGATCGTCCAGCTTGGGGTCGTGCGTCAGCGCGATCACCGCGGTGCGCGCGTCGGGTTGCATCGCGATCACCACGTCGTCCGGCATCTCGCGCGTCAGCGTGGTGCCGGGCACCGCCCACTCTTCGCTGTACTCCTCGCGCGGGTCGCAAACGGTGACCGCGAAGTCGAGCGCGCAGGCGATGCGCGCCAGCGTGGCCGACAGCTGGCCGGCGCCGATCAGCAGCAGCCGGTAGCGCGGGCCGAACACGCTGATCAGCGTGTGGCCGTCGAAATGCAGCGCCTGCTCGGCGTGGCCGGCGTGCAGCGTGGCGCGGCCGCTGGCCAGATCGAGACGGCGGGTGAGCAGTTCGCCGCGGCCCAGGCGCGCCAGCAGATCGTCCAGCGCCGCCGGCTCGACCAGCGGCTCCAGCACCAGTTGCAGCGTGCCGCCGCAGGGCAGGCCGAAACGGCGTGCCTCGTCGGCGGTGACGCCGTAGCTGACCGACTGCGCCTGCGTCGGCAGGCCGTCGCGGCGCAGCCGGTCGATGAGGTCGTCCTCTATGCAGCCACCGGACACCGAGCCGGCCGCGCGGCCGTCGTCGCGCAACGCCAGCAGCGCGCCGGGCGGCCGCGGCGACGAGCCCCAGGTGCGCACGACCGTTGCCAGCATGACGCGGTGGCCCTCGCGCAACCAGTCGCGGGCGCGGGTGAGTACGTCGAAATCAAGGCTATCCATGGCTCATTCCTTCACGACGCGGCCGGCATTCCGCTCAGGCCTGCAACTGTTCGCCGATCGGCAGCGTGCGCAGCGTCTTGCCGGTGGCTGCGCGCAGCGCGTTGGCCAGCGCCGGTGCCAGCGGCGGTACGCCCGGTTCGCCGACGCCGGTCGGGGCTGCGGCCGACTTCACGATGTGCACCTCGACCTTGGGCATTTCGTTGATGCGCAGCACCGGGTAGTCGTTGAAGTTGGACTGTTCGACCACACCGTCTTTCAGCGTGATCGAGCCGGTCAGTGCGGCGGCCAGCGCGTAGCCGATGCCGCCCTCCATCTGCGCCTTCACCACGTCCGGGTTCACCGCGACGCCGCAATCGACGGCGCAGACCACGCGGTCGACCTTGAAGCGGCCGTCCTTCTGCACCGTCACCTCCACCACCTCGGCGACGTAGCTGTTGAACGACTCATGCACCGCGACGCCGCGGCCGCGCGCAGCACCGTCGGCGGCGGGTGCCAGCGGCCTGTTCCAGCCGGCCTTGTCGGCGGCCAGCTTGAGCACGCCGGCGTGACGCGGATGCTTCTTCAGCAGTGCCATGCGATAGGCGACCGGGTCCTTGCCGGCGGCCAGCGCCAGTTCGTCAAGGAATACCTCGGTGGCGTAGGCGGTGTGGGTCGAACCGACCGAACGCCACCACTGCACCGGCACCTTCACGTCGGCATTGGTGGTGTGCAGATCCACGTTCAGGTTGGGAATGGCGTAAGGCCGCGTTGCGGCGCCCTCGACCGAGGTCACGTCAACGCCGTCCTTCACCAGCATCGGCTCGAAGGGCGAACCGGCGACGATGGACTGGCCGACGATGCGCTGTTGCCAGGCGACCGGCATGCCCCTGGCGTCGAGCGCGGCGCGCACGCGGTGCAGGTAGATCGGTCGATAGAAGCCGCCGCGCATGTCGTCCTCGCGGCTCCACACCAGCTTGACCGGCGCGCGGCCGTTGATCGCCTTCACGATCTGCGCGGTTTCGAGCAGGTAGTCCGACTGCGGGTTGGCGCGTCGGCCGAAGCTGCCGCCGGCATACACCATGTTCAGCTTTACGCGGTCGGCTTCGATGCCGAGCGCCCTGGCGAGCGAGAACTGATCGACGGTGTGCAGCTGTTCGCCGTTCCACACCTCGCAATGGCCGTTCTCCAGCTTCATCACGCAGTTCAGCGGCTCCATCGACGCGTGCGCCAGATAGGGGAACACGTATTCCGCCTCGATCACCTTGCCGGCCTTGGCCAGCGCCGCTTCGGCATCGCCGTCGTTGCGCGCGTTCAGCCCCGGCGTCTTCGCGCGTTCGCGGTAGTCGGCGACGATGGCGTCGCTGCTGCCGCGGTAGGCCTGCGCCTCGTCCCATTCGACCTTGAGCGCGTCGCGGCCCTTCTTCGCCGTCCAGTAGTCGGCGGCAAGCACCGCCACACCGTTCGGGATGACGACAACGTCGCTCACGCCCTTGATCGCACGGGCCGCCTTGTCGTCGACCGATTTCACCCGGCCGCCGAATCGCGGCGGGTGGGCGACCACGGCGACCAGCATGCCGGGCAGCTTCACGTCCTGGGTGAAGGTGGCGCGGCCGGTGGTCTTGGCGACGCTGTCCACGCGCGGTGCGCTGCGACCGATCAGCGTGAAGTCCTTCGGATTCTTCAGCTTCACATTGGCCGGCACCGGCAGTTGCGCCGCCGCCTCGGCCAGTTCGCCGAAGCCGGCCTTGCGGCCGCTGGCGGCGTGCGACACGACGCCGTTCTTCACCGTGATCTGCGATGCCGGCACCTTCCACTGTTGCGCGGCGGCGGACACCAGCATGGCGCGTGCGGTGGCGCCGGCGCGACGCATCTGTTCGTAGGAGTTGGCGATGGCGGTGCTGCCGCCGGTGCCCTGCGCCTTCCAGAACAGGTTGCTGTAACGCCTGGCGTCGGCCGGTGCACCCTCGACCGTCACGCGCGACCAGTCGGCGTCCAGTTCCTCGGCCACCAGCGTGGCCAGACCGGTGTAGATGCCCTGGCCCATTTCAAGATGTTTGGCCACCACGGTGACCGTGCCGTCGGTGCCGATGCGCAGGAAGGCGCCGGGCGAGAACTCGCCGTCGACCATGGCGCTGCCGGCGTGACCGGGGCCGCCGGTTTCGGCGAAGGCGGCGGAGGGCGTCAGCACGGCCAGTGCGAGACCGGCGCCACCCTTCAGGAAGCCGCGGCGGGTGGTCTGGAATGCGTTTTCGATGCGGAAGATCATGGTGCGCTCCTCAGGCCAGAGACTTGGCGGCTTCGTGGATGGCCGCGCGGATGCGGACATAAGTGGCGCAGCGGCACACGTTGCCGCTCATCGCGGCGTCGATGTCGGCGTCGGTCGGCTGCGGGTTGGCGGCGAGCAGGGCGGTGGCCGACATGATCTGGCCGGACTGGCAGTAGCCGCACTGCACCACATCCAGCTTCTGCCAGGCGGCCTGCACCGCAGCCCCGACCTTGGCTTCGCCCACCGATTCGATGGTGGTGATCTTCTTGCCTGCGACCGCCGACAGCGGCGTGACGCAGGCGCGCGTGGCCTGGCCGTCGACATGCACCGTACAGGCGCCGCACATGGCGATGCCGCAGCCGAACTTGGTACCGGTCATGTTCAACCCGTCGCGCAGCGCCCACAGCAGCGGGGTGTCATCGGGCAGGTCGACCGCGACGTCGCGGCCATTGAGCGTGAAATTTGCCATCGGTAGTCCTCCTGGGGATGCAGTGCCGCTGTGACGGCGGTCGCCTGCTTGGGGTGGAGTGCACCGTAGCCCCTTTATTTGCTTAGATCGACTGGTTAATCTTGCAAGCCTTATGAAGCCCGACTTCAAAATAAACCCCCAGCTCTTGCCGGCGCTCGCTGCTTTCGAGTGCGTGGCCCGGCACGGCAGCTTCACGCGCGCGGCGGCAGAAGCCGGGGTATCCGCTTCCGCGCTGTCACAGAGCGTACGGACGCTGGAACAGCGACTTGGCGTGCGTCTGCTGACGCGCACGACGCGGCGCGTGTCTCCGACCGACGAAGGACTGCGTCTGTGCGAAGGCGTGCGCGTCGGACTGGACGAATTCACGGCGGCACTGGAATCGCTGGCCCAATCGCAGGGCCGGGCGACCGGTACGCTGAGGATCAACATGCCGCGACCGGCCTACCGCGTGCTCATCGCGCCGCATCTGGCCGGCTTCGCTGTGCGCCATCCGGACGTGCAGCTCGAACTTGCGCTCGACGATGGCCTGGCCGACATCGTGGCCGAGCGCTTCGACGCCGGCATGCGCATGAGTGAAACCATAGAGGCGGACATGGTGGCGGTGCGCATGGGCGGTCCGAACCGGATGATCACGGTGGCCGCGCCCGATTACCTCGCACAGCGGCCACCGCCGGTTTCCGTCGACGACCTCGGTCGTCACGAATGCGTGCGCTACCGCTACGCGTCGAGTGGCCGCACCATGCGCTGGATTTTCCAGCGCGACGGCCGGCCACTGGAAGTCGAGGTCGATGGTCGCTTCATCGTCAACGATGCCGACGCTGAGATCGATCTCGCCAGACGGGGTCTTGGCATGGTGCAGACGCTCGAATCGCTGGTGGCCGCGGACCTCGCCGACGGCCGTCTGCGCCCGGTGCTCGCCGATTGCGCGATGCCGATGTCGGCCATCCACCTCTATTTCCCCAGCCGGGCACAGATGCCGGAGCGGCTGCGCGTGTTCATCGACTACTTCCAGCAGGCCAACGAGGAGACTGCCGTGCGCCCGGGCGACGCGCGATCGCTCTTCATGAGGTGAACAAGGCCGACCACAGTGCGGCGGTGAGCGTGCGGGTGCCGCCGCTTGCGGTGCAGAGACCACGGGCGAAGGCCGGGCGCAGATCCGGCGAGGCCGCCGGTCCGGCCTGGATGCAGTGTGTCGCGACACCGGCGCGGCGCGCCTCGCGCACGGCCTGTTTCAGGTCGTCGAGCAGATAGCGCGGATCGTGGATGTCGATGTCGTGCGGCTCGCCATCGGTCAGCAGTACGACCCATGGCCGGGTGCCGAGCGGATGCGCGACGGCGTGGCGCAGTGCGGCGCCCATGCGCGTCGAGCCATGGCTGCGCAGACCGGCCGCGCGAGCGCAGACGCGCGGGTCCAGCGCACCGTCGCCTTCGGCCTTCAGGTGCTGTACGCGCACCCGGTGCCGCGTGTCGGAGGCGAAGGCCCATACGCGGACGAGGTGGCCGTCGCGTTCGAGCGCGTGCGCGGCCAGCAAGGCGGCGTCTCGCAGGTGTTCGAGCAGCGGTCGGCCATCGGCGCAGGGCAGCGCGGTGGAGGCGGACGCATCGATCAGCAGCAGGATGTCGCGCCCGCTGTCGGCGCCGCGTGGCGCGCGGTAGAGCCGCACCGGCGGAGGTATGCGTGCGCGCAGCGCGACGCCGGCTTCGATCAGCGCATCGGTGTGCAGCCCTTCGCCGTCGTGCTCGCGACGGCTGCCGGGACGTCCGGCGCGGCAAGGGCGATCCGGCCCCGTCCGGCGTACCGCGGCGAGCAGACGCGCGCGCAGCGCGGCGCCGTCGGCCTCCGGCGGAAGGCTTTCGATCACCGTGCACCAGTCCGGCCGCAGCCGGGCTATGAGTCGGTCCCACTCCGGATATTTCAGCTTGCGCAACGGAGCTTCCGACCACAGCGCGGTGGCCGCGCCCTCGCCCTGTTCGGCGCCGCCGGTCGTCTGTGGCGGCGGTCGTGCCATTGTCCGTTGGCGGTCGTGACCGCTGCCGTGGCTGTCGGCGTCCTCTCGTTCCAGCGGCGTGGCCGATGGCGGCAGGCGGTCGTCCGTTTCCCAGAGATGGTGATTGTCGTCGCGGTATTCCGGTTCGATCCGCCAGCCTGCCGGGTTGAAGGGCAGGCGCATCTGGCCGATGTCGTTGCCGAACAGCGAGGCGGCTTCGCGCAGCGCGTCCGGCGAGCACAGGGCGAGTTGTCCGTCGGGCGTGAAGAACCGGCGGCGCACCCTGGCGATCCAGGCGTGGCCGTCGTCGTGGGCCGGGTCGAACAGCGCGTGTGCAAGCCGCGCGAGCAGTGCGTCGAAGCCCATGCCCCAGCTCTCGTCGGCGACGTGAAAGGGCGACCACAGCGTGCGCAGGCCGGGCAGTGCCTGCATCGCCAGCCCTTCGATCCGCGCGTCCTCCAGCGTTTCGAACAGTGCGCGTTGTACCGGCTTCAGTTTCGCCCGTGGCTGCGGCGCGCCGCCGTAGGCCAGATGGGCGGCGGCGTGGGCGGCGCGCGCCCGCGTCAGCAAGGTGCCATCGGGTGGCAGGTGCAGCACCGGCCGCGTGCCGGCACTGGACAGGATGGCGCGTGGCCGGTCGTCCCGCGTGGCGAGCGGTGCAAGCCGCGGCTGCACCGACCACAAGCCGTCGAGATAGATGCCCAGCGCACGCTCGCCGGGAAGTGAGGGTTCAGGCGATGCAGGCATCGACCATGGCAAGCAGCGCTGCAACCACGTCATGATCGTCGGACAGTGGCACGGCGACCGCCTGCATGCAGGCGGCGCGCGGCGTACGCCCCTCGACGATGAGCAGGCCGGCGTGGATGAGCATGCGGGTGGAAGCGCCTTCGTCCAGTGCGTCGCCGGCCAGCCGGCGCGTGCCTTCGGCGAGTTTCACCAACTGTCGTGCGATGGCCGCATCGATACCGGATTCGTGCGTCACGATGGCCGCTTCGCGCGCCGCGTCCGGGTAGCCGAACTCGAGTGCGGTGAAGCGCTGCCTTGTCGACGCTTTCAATGTCTTGTGCACACCGCGATAGCCCGGGTTGCAGGACACGACCAGGCGGAAATCCGGATGCGCGTGCAGCAGTTCGCCGGTGGCGGCCAGCGGCAGCTGGCGGCGCGCGTCGGTCAGCGGATGGATGAGCACGGTGGTGTCGGCGCGCGCTTCGACCAGTTCGTCCAGATAGCAGATCGCGCCATGGCGCACCGCGCGGGTGAGCGGGCCGTCCTGCCAGCGCGTGCCTTCGGCGTCCAGCAGGAATCGGCCGACCAGATCGCCGGCCGTCAGGTCTTCGTGGCAGGCGACGGTGACCAGCGGCAGACCCAGCCGCCAGGCCATGTGTTCGACGAAGCGCGTCTTGCCGCAGCCGGTCGGGCCCTTCAGCATCAGCGGCAGGCCGCGCGCGTGCGCGGCTTCGAAGGCAGCGATCTCGTCGCCGACCGGTGCGTACCAGGGTTCGTCCCGGATGCGCCAGTCGTGCAGCGGACCGGCCAGTCCGGCCGGTTCCTGCGCCTTCACTTGTGACCGACGGTCGAGGGGTTGGGCAGGCCTTCGATCGGACATTCCTCGGTGCCGACGGTGTCGCGCGTGAACGCTTCGACCGCCTTGCGCGTGCCTTCGGGATCGTTGATCCACTTCGAGTAGAACTCGTACGGGCAGGCTGCCACGCCCTTGTCGCCCTCGCGCGAATTGATCAGGCCGGTGTAGCCACGGTGCAGCAGCTTGAACAGGTGGTTCTCCGACTGGCCGTTCTTGCGGAAGTCGCGGATCAGGCTCTTGGACAGCGCGGCGTACTGCATGCCCATCTCCTCTTCGCCGCATTCGCCCAGCGTGCGGCCGTCGAAGCCGACGATGGCCGAGTGGCCGAAGTAGGTGTAGACGCCGTCGAAGCCGGCCGCGTTGGCCACCGCGACATAGACGTTGTTGGCAAAGGCCATGGCCTTGGAGATGGTGATCTGCTGTTCCTTGGCCGGGTACATGTAGCCCTGGCAGCGCACGATCAGTTCGGCGCCCTTCATCGCGCAGTCGCGCCAGATTTCGGGGTAGTTGCCGTCGTCGCAGATGATGAGGCTCACCTTCAGGCCCTTGGGGCCGTCCGACACATAGGTGCAGTCGCCCGGATACCAGCCTTCGATCGGTACCCAGGGCATGATCTTGCGGTACTTCTGCACGATCTCGCCCCGGTCGTTCATCAGGATGAGCGTGTTGTACGGCGCCTTGTCCGGGTGTTCCTCGTGCCGTTCGCCGGTCAGCGAGAACACGCCCCACACCTTGGCCTTCCTGCAGGCGGCCGCGAAGATGTCGGTTTCCTCGCCGGGGATGGCCGAGGCTGTGTCGTACATCTCCTTCGAGTCGTACATGATCCCGTGCGTGCTGTACTCGGGGAAGATGACCAGGTCGAGGCCGGGCAGGCCGGACTTCATGCCGACAATCATGTCGGCGATCCTGCGCGCGTTGTCCAGCACCTCGGCGCGGGTGTGCAGGCGCGGCATCTTGTAATTGACGACGGCGACGCCGACCGTGTCCTGGCTGCTCGAAATGTCCCCGTGGTGCATGAGTGCCTCCGCTGCGGAATGGAAGAAAGTCTCCCATTCTGCGAATGCGGCCGGCGCGGCCAATACGGTGAACGACGTATCGGCCGGCCGGAACTCTCAAGAAAACGCTGGGCCGCTCCCGAGTTTTCTTGACCCCCCTCGGGGGGGCCTGACGCGAAGCGGCAGGTCTGGGGGCGCTCACGAGAAAACGCTGGGCCGCTCCCGAGTTTTCTTGACCCCCTCGGGGGGCCTGACGCGAAGCGGCAGGTCTGGGGGCGCTCACGAGAAAACGCTGGGCCGCTCCCGAGTTTTCTTGACCCCCTCGGGGGGCCTGACGCGAAGCGGCAGGTCTGGGGGCGCTCAGGTATAGCTGACCGCCGGCGTCGTCGGGCGCACCGCCTGCGCGCGCAGCAGGGCGTCGGTCAGGTTGCCGGCGATATTGTCCTCGCCCAGGCGGGCGGCGAAGCCCGAGCGGCGGATCAGCGAGGCCGGCTGCTCGTTGAGGTCGCACAGGATGAGCGTGGCGCCGCGTCGCGCGAGATTGCGCTGCAGCGTCTGCAGGATGTCGAGGCCGGTGGTGTCGATGCTGATCACCTTTTCCAGGTCGAGGATGACCGCGTCAGGGTGGCCGTCCTGCATCAGCAGCAGGTTTTCCAGCTTGTTGGCGGCGCCGAAGAAGAGCGAGCCGCTCAGCCGCCAGGCCAGTATGCGCGGCGTGCCGTCGGCGCGGGTGAGCGCCTCGACGCCGTAGTGCTCCTCCAGCGGCAGGCGGTCCATGCGTGTCAGGTCGGACATGCGCCAGATGAAGAACAGGCTCGCCAGCACCATGCCCAGTTCCACCGCCAGCGTCAGGTCGAACACCACGGTGACGAAGAAGGTGGCGAGCAGGATGGTGCGATAGGCAGCCGAATAGCGGCGCAGTTCCGAGGGCGCGAAGGCGTGCCACTCACCCATGTTGACCGACACGACAACGACGATTGCCGACAGTGTGGCGAGCGGAATGTGGGCGGCCAGCGGTGCGGCGGCCAGCACGATGACGAGCAGCACCGCCGCGTGCAGCATGCCGGCCACCGGCGTGCGGCCACCGGTGCGCACATTGGTGGCGGTACGCGCGATGGCGCCGGTGGCGGCAAAGCCGCCGAACAGCGGTGCGGCGATATTGGCGATGCCCTGGGCCATCAGTTCCTGGTTGGGGTCGTGCCTGTCGTCGATCTGCGCATCGGCCACGCGCGCCGACAGCAGCGACTCGATGGCGCCGAGCAGCGCGATCGCCAGTGCCGGCGCGATCAGTTTGCCGATCAGGCCGAGCGACAGCGCCGGCAGGCCGACGTCCGGCAGTTCGCGCGGAATGCCGCCGAAGCGGCTGCCTATCGTGTCGACCGGAAGCTCGAGCAATGCATTGGCCGCGGTGGCGATCAAGAGCACGGCCAGCGGCCCGGGCAGCCGGCGCATCCACGCGATGTCCTTCGCCACGCGATTCCAGCCCAGCAGCACGGCCAGCGATGCGAGCGACAGCGACAGCGTCGGCAGGTCCAGCGTCGGTAGCGCGTCGAACAGCGCGCGCATCTTGCCGAAGAACTCGCCCGGCAGCGCGTCGATCTTCAGTCCGAGAAAGTCCTTGATCTGCGAAATGAAGATGACGACGGCGATGCCATTGGTGAAGCCGATCACCACCGACAGCGGGATGAAGCGGATCATGCTGCCGAGCCGGAAGGCGCCCATGGCCAGCAGCATGACGCCGGACATCATGGTGGCGATCAGCAGGTTCTGCACGCCGTAGTCGGCGACGATGGCGTAGATGATGGGAATGAAGGCGCCGGTCGGGCCGCCGATCTGCACCCTTGAACCGCCGAGTGCCGAAATCAGGAAGCCGGCGACGATGGCGGTCCAGATGCCGGCGGTCGGCGACATGCCGCTGGCGATGGCGAAGGCCATGGCCAGCGGCAGCGCCAGTACGCCGACGGTCAGGCCGGCCGACAGGTCGCCGGAAAACCGGCCGCGGTCATAACCGGGCAGCGTGTCAAGGAGCTTGGGTCGGAAGCTGAAGTTCATGGTGTCTCCGCAATGAGAAGGGGTGCGAAACGCGTCGCATGACGCGGTGCGGAGACGGGTGCCCGTGGCCGGTGTGGCGCAGCACGACCCAGCGCTTGGTCGGGGTCAGCGGCATGGGGCTCGGCCACGGGTTTTCATGGTGGCATTGTGTTCGCGGCCGGCGCCGCGTGTCCAGTCCTTCAGACCCGCTTCGTCTGCCGATCAGCCACGGCGGCGCAGCCGGGCACCGATCAGTCCGAGGCCGGCGGCCAGCGTCGCCCAGGCGGACGGTTCCGGTACCGCGGCGACGGCGGCGGTTTCGGCCGACCAGTAGCCGGGCAGCGTATCCCAGGGGTTGCTGATGTCGTCGTCCGTGACGTAGACGTGGCCGACATTCGTCGCGCGGGCGCGGGCGATCACCGCCTGCATCGCAGCGGCGTCGGGTACCTCGTAGACCAGGTGGGCGAAACGGGCGGCGTCCTGCGTCTGCGTCCACGCATCCGCCTCGTAGCCGGCGTACTCGGCGGCCGGGCTTTCGAAGGTGACCAGCACGTCGGCGCTGGCCAGATAGTCGGGGGTCGTCTGCGTGCCGGGATTGCCGACGATGAAGCCGTCGCCATCCAGCCCGCGGATGTAATCGTGCAGCGACAGGTAGTAGCCGAGATGGGCCGTGTCGTTCGACATTTCGTCGATGAAGATGCCGTCGACGCCGTACAGCGCGTAGTAGCGGTCGATCTCCGCGCGCACCGTGGCGGCGCTGCGCGTCCCGTAGCTGGTATGCACATAGCCGATCACGCGACCACCGGCTTCCTGAAGGTCATCCACCACGGCGGTGTAGTTCAGGTCGAGCTCGCTGCCCGGCCCGCTGTCCGGATTCAGGATGGCGGTGATGCCGACCCCGGGTGCCGAGTCGGTCAGGGTCTGCCAGTACCCGGCGCCGTTACCGGCCGGATAGAAGTAGGCGGGGACCAGCAGTTCGAGGGCGTGGGCGGTGGGCATCAAGAGAGTTAGCACAGCAGTGACGACAGCGGATTTCACGGTGACTCCCCGGGAAGTTCAAGGCGGACGCATCCTGCGCCGGCGCCGACGAGGACGCAATCGCCTTTACGGCCGGTGCTGCCGCGACTGTAGGGCGGTCCGCTGGCGGCAAAACGGCTTATGCGATGCGTGGGCTTCGTGGGGTCGAAACCTTCTGCTGGCGTCAGCTGCTCAGCGCCCTGCGGCTGCTCTCGATGTGTTCCTGCATCGCCCGGCGGGCGGCTTCGGCGTCGCGGGCCTGCAGCGCGGCGAGCAGTACGCGGTGCTCTTCCAGAGAGGCGACCAGACGGCCTTCGAGGTAGAGCGAGTCGTGCCGCTGCAGTTTCAGCACCGCGCGCAGTTCGTCGATCATCTGCGCCATCCGCCGGTTGCCGGCGATGTGGTGGATGAGCAGGTGGAAGCGCTGGTTGGCGTCGAAGAAGCGGTCGATGTCGCGCGCCGCGGCGCTGTCTTCCAGCGCCTGGTGCAGCGCGGCCAGCTCGGCGAGGTCCGCGTCGGATGCGCGGCGGGCGGCGCCGGCGGCGCATTCGCCCTCCAGCAGCGCCATGATGGGGTAGATCTCTTCCAGGTCGCCGCCGCTGATCTGCGCCACGTAGCAGCCGCGGCGCGGCTTCAGCACCACCATGCCTTCGGTGGCAAGCACCTTCAGCGCCTCGCGCAGCGGTGTGCGCGAAATGCCGTACTGGGTGGCGAGCGCCTGTTCGTCTATCCATTCGCCCGGCGCCATCGCATGGCTCTGGATCAGCCGGCGCAGGCGGTCGGCGACCTCTATATACAGAGCGCGCGGGGCGATGGCTTCGGCGGAGGGATTCAGGGTTTCACTGTTCATGTGGTTTCGAGCTTACCGCGGATGGGCACCGGAAAAGCCGTTGGGCGCCGTGGAGGGTGGAGCACGGCGATATTCCCAGCCGGATCCGGTGCCCCCACACGCGTACGCGCTGAAGACGTCGGCCGTGGTTTCCGCGATGCAGCATCCTCTTGCATTCATAATTATGGATAAAGTATTCTCCGTTGCGCGCTGAGTCAAGCCGGCATCCGATCGATGCCGCGCCGGCAGCGCCGACCCGCAATCCGCAAGGACATGACCATGGCCGACAGCACGGGCAGCGCCCATCCCGCTCATCCTGAATTCGCCGCGTGGCAGAAGGCCGCCGCCCGATCCGCGCCCGGCGGCGATGCCACCAATCTGGACTGGAAGACGCCGGAGGGTCTGACGGTGAAGGCGCTGTACACCCGCGCCGACGTCGAAGGCCTGCCCAACGCCGACACGCTGCCCGGCTTCGCGCCTTTCGTGCGCGGTCCGCAGGCCACGATGTACGCGGCGCGACCATGGACCATCCGCCAGTACGCAGGCTTCTCGACCGCCGAAGAGTCGAACAATTTCTACCGCAAGGCGCTGGCCGCCGGCGCCCAGGGCGTGTCGGTCGCGTTCGACCTCGCCACGCACCGCGGCTACGACTCGGACAACCCCCGCGTGGTCGGCGACGTCGGCAAGGCCGGCGTGGCGATCGACAGCGTGGAAGACATGAAGCGGCTGTTCGACGGCATTCCGCTCGACAAGGTGAGCGTGTCGATGACGATGAATGGCGCCGTGCTGCCGGTGCTGGCCGGCTTCATCGTCGCCGGCGAGGAACAGGGCGTGCCGCAGGCCCAGCTGTCGGGCACGATACAGAACGACATCCTCAAAGAGTTCATGGTGCGGAACACCTACATATATCCGCCCCAGCCGTCGATGCGCATCGTCGCCGACATCATCGAATACACCGCGCGCAACATGCCGCGCTTCAACTCGATCTCGATTTCCGGCTACCACATGCAGGAAGCGGGCGCGACCCAGGGCCTGGAGCTGGCGCTGACGCTGGCCGACGGCATGGAATACGTGCGCACCGCGATGGCGCGCGGCATGGACGTCGACGAATTCGCCGGGCGACTGAGCTTCTTCTTCGCCATCGGCATGAACTTCTATCTGGAAGTGGCCAAGCTCCGCGCGGCACGACTGCTGTGGAGCCGCATCATGAACGACTTCGGCGCCAAAAGCCCGAAGTCGAAGATGCTGCGCACCCACTGCCAGACCTCGGGCTGGTCGCTGACCGAACAGGATCCGTACAACAACGTCGTGCGCACCACGGTCGAGGCGATGGCGGCGGTGTTCGGCGGCACGCAGTCGCTGCACACCAACAGCTTCGACGAGGCGATCGCGCTGCCGACCGAATTCTCGGCCCGCATTGCGCGCAACACACAGCTCATCCTGCAGGAAGAGACGCACATCACCAATGTGATCGACCCCTGGGCCGGCAGCTACATGATGGAAAAGCTGACCCAGGACATGGCCGACCACGCCTGGGCCATCATCGAGGAAGTCGAGCAGATGGGCGGCATGACCAAGGCGGTCGAGTCGGGCTGGGCCAAGCTGCAGGTCGAGAAGTGCGCGACCGAGAAGCAGGCGCGCATCGACTCCGGCCGCGACGTCATCGTCGGCGTGAACAAGTACAGGCTGGACAAGGAAGACGCGCTCGACGTGCTGGTGATCGACAATGTCGCCGTACGCGAGTCGCAAGTGGCACAACTGGCGCGCATCCGGGCCAGCCGCGACGCTGCGGCGGTGAATGCCGCGCTGGCGGCACTGACCGCCGCCGCGGAATCGGGCCAGGGCAATCTGCTCGAATTGTCGGTCGCCGCGATGCGCGCGCGCGCCACGGTGGGCGAAGTGTCGGATGCGCTGGAAAAGGTGTGGGGCCGTCACCGCGCGAGCACGCAGGCGGTGAGCGGGGTGTATCAGTCTGTGGTGGCCGACGACGAAGGATGGGGCGCGATGAAGGAGGAGGTCAGCCAGTTTGCCGAAGAGCAGGGTCGTCGCCCGCGCATCCTGATCGCCAAGCTGGGCCAGGACGGCCACGACCGCGGTGCCAAGGTGATCGCCACCGCTTTCGCCGACCTCGGTTTCGACGTGGACATCGCGCCGCTGTTCCAGACGCCGGAAGAGGCGGCGCGTCAGGCGATCGAGAACGACGTGCATGCGGTCGGCGTGTCGACGCTGGCGGCCGGCCACAAGACGCTGGTGCCGCAACTGATCGCGGCGTTGCGCGCCGAGGGTGCGGACGACATCGTGGTGGTGGTGGGCGGCGTCATCCCGGCACAGGACTACGACGAACTGTACGGTCACGGCGTGTCCTGCGTGTTCGGCCCGGGCACGCCGATTCCGAAGGCGGCCAAGGACACGCTGGACGCGATCCGGGCGAAGGTCGCGTGATCGAAGCCTCCGATCAGTCACTGATCGATGGCGTTCTGGGCGGTCAGCGCCGTGCGCTGGCCAGGACCATCACGCTGATCGAATCGACCCGCGACGATCACCAGCTGCGCGCCGGCGAGGTGCTGCGCGCGCTGCTGCCGCGCACCGGCCGCTCGATCCGCGTCGGCATTTCCGGCGTGCCGGGCGTCGGCAAGTCCACCTTCATCGAGGCGCTCGGTCTGGCCTTGATCGCGAAGGGGCACAAGGTGGCGGTGCTGGCGATCGATCCGTCGTCGACGCTCACCGGCGGTTCCATCCTCGGTGACAAGACGCGCATGGAGCACCTGTCGCAAAGTCTGGACGCCTTCATCCGTCCGTCACCGTCGGCCGGCAGTCTGGGCGGCGTCGCGGCGCGCACGCGCGAAGCCATGCTGGTGTGCGAGGCAGCCGGCTTCGACGTGGTCATCGTCGAAACGGTGGGTGTGGGCCAGTCGGAAACCGCAGTCGCCGGCATGACCGACGTGTTCGTGCTGCTGCAGTTGCCCAATGCCGGCGACGACCTGCAGGCGATCAAGAAGGGCATCGTCGAGCTGGCCGATGTGGTCGTGTTCAACAAGGCCGACCTCGACGAAACCGCGGCCGAGCGCGCGATGCAGCAGATGAAGGGGGCGCTGCACCTGCTCCGCGCGGCCTCGCCCGACTGGGCGGTGCCGGTGCTCAAGGTGTCGGCGGTGAAGCACGCCGGACTGGACGAATTCTGGTCGGCCATCCTGCGCTACCGCGACACCATGCAGGCCAGCGGCGCCTGGGAGGCGCGGCGCAGCCGGCAGGCGCTGGACTGGATGTGGGCCCTGGTCGACCAGGGCCTGCGCCATCGTTTCGAACACCATCCGGTGGTGCGTGCCGCATTGCCGGACATCCGCGCGGCGGTCGCCGCCGGCACCCTGCCTGCATCGGCGGCCGCGCTGCGGCTGCTGCGGGCAATGGAGTAACACAGTTGTCCGGCATCAGCCGGATAGCGGTGCATGAATTCTCCCTCTCCCTCCGGGAGAGGGTTGGGGTGAGGGCGGTCCAGCACGCATCGGCGTGCGGGTTCCGGGATCGGGCTTCGAACGAAGAGAAGCATGAATTCTCCCTCTCCCTCAGGGAGAGGGTCGGGGTGCGGGGGGGGGCAGCACGCATCGGCGTGCGGGTTGCACGCCCGGGCTGCGACAGGGGAAACGGTTGACGTAGTTGTGCCGCGCGCGCATCGGTGCGCAGGTCGAACAGGAGGCAGACATCATGCAGGACATCATCCGCAAGCTCGACGCCAAGCGCGAGCAGGCCCGGCTCGGCGGCGGCCAGCGCCGCATCGATGCGCAGCACGCGCGCGGCAAGCTGACCGCGCGCGAACGCATCGAGGTGCTGCTCGACGAGGGCAGTTTCGAAGAATGGGACATGTTCAAGGAGCACCGCTGCACCGACTTCGGCATGGCCGACGATTCGGTGCCCGGCGACGGCGTGGTGACCGGCTACGGCACCATCAATGGCCGGCTGGTGTTCGTGTTCTCGCAGGACTTCACCGTGTTCGGCGGTTCGTTGTCCGAGTCGCACGCGGAAAAGATCTGCAAGGTGATGGACCAGGCGATGAAGGTGGGCGCGCCGGTGATCGGCCTCAACGATTCGGGTGGTGCCCGCATCCAGGAGGGCGTGGCTTCGCTCGGCGGCTACGCCGAAGTCTTCCAGCGCAACGTTATGGCCTCCGGCGTCATTCCGCAGATTTCGCTGGTGATGGGCCCCTGCGCGGGTGGCGCGGTGTATTCGCCGTCGATGACCGACTTCATCTTCATGGTGCGCGATTCGAGCTATATGTTCGTGACCGGCCCGGAAGTGGTGAAGACGGTGACGCACGAAGAGGTGAGCGCCGAGGACCTGGGCGGTGCCACGACGCACACCACCAAATCCGGCGTGGCCGATCTCGCCTTCGAGAACGACGTCGATGCGCTGATGTATACGCGCCGGCTGTTCAACTACCTGCCGCTGTCCAACCGCGAAAAGCCGCCGGTGCGCCCGAGCACCGACCCGACCGACCGCCTCGACCCCAGCCTCGACACGCTGGTGCCGGCCAATGCGAACCAGCCCTACGACATGAAGGAGCTGATTCTCAAGATCGTCGACGACGGCGACTTCTTCGAGATTCAGCCCGACTACGCCAAGAACATCGTCGTTGGCTTCGCGCGCATGGAAGGCTGCACCGTGGGCATCGTCGCCAACCAGCCGCTGGTGCTGGCCGGCTGTCTCGATATCAAGAGCTCGATCAAGGCGGCGCGCTTCGTGCGCTTCTGCGACGCCTTCAACATTCCGGTCATCACGCTGGTCGACGTGCCGGGCTTCATGCCGGGCACGGCGCAGGAGTACGGCGGCATCATCAAGCACGGCGCCAAGCTGCTCTACGCCTACGCCGAATGCACGGTGCCCAAGGTGACGGTGATCACGCGCAAGGCCTACGGCGGCGCCTACGACGTGATGAGCTCCAAGCACCTGCGCGGCGACGTGAACTTCGCCTGGCCGAGTGCGGAAATCGCGGTGATGGGACCGAAGGGCGCGGTGGAAATCATCTTCCGCGAAGAGAAGAACGACCCGGCCAAGATCACCGCGCGCGAAGCGGAGTACCGCGAGAAGTTCGCCAACCCCTTCATCGCCGGCAAGCGCGGTTTCATCGACGACGTGATCATGCCGAGCGAAACGCGCAAGCGCATCTGCCGCTCGCTGGCCATGCTGCGCGACAAGCAGATCGAAAATCCGTGGCGCAAGCACGGCAACATTCCGCTGTGATGCATGCACCCTCACCCCCGGCCCCTCTCCCGCTGATGCGGGAGAGCGGAGCGATCGGCGGCTTCTCCCTCGCCCGCATCAGCGGGCGAGGGAGGCGCGCAGCGCCGGGTGAGGGCAGCTGTGCACACTCACCGCGCAACGTCATGACATGTTCCAGAACGTACTGATCGCAGGAGACCTGCCATGTTTGAAATGATCCTGATCGCAAACCGCGGCGACTCGCAGCGCGGTCGCGCGGCGATCCCCACCACTCGCGTCGCACGCGCAGCGTGTGAGGGCGAACTCGCCACGGAGACCTGCCGTGTTTGACAAGATCCTGATCGCGAACCGCGGCGACTCGCAGCGCGGTCGCGCTGCGAACCCCACTTCCCGCTTCACGCGCGCAGCGTGTGAGGGCGAACTCGCCGCGGAGACCCGCCATGTTTGACAAGATACTGATCGCAAACCGCGGCGAGATCGCCTGCCGCGTCATCCGCACCGCTCGCCGCATGGGCATCGCCACCGTCGCGGTGTACTCCGAAGCGGACGCCAGCGCGCTGCACGTCGAACTGGCGGACGAAGCGGTATGCATCGGCCCGGCGCCCGCTCGCGAGTCCTATCTGGTGGCCGACAAGATCATTGCCGCCTGCAAGGCCACAGGTGCCCAGGCGGTGCACCCGGGCTATGGCTTCCTGTCGGAAAACGAGTCGTTCTGCGAGGCGCTGGAGCGCGAAGGCATCGTGTTCATCGGCCCGAAGACGCACGCCATTGCGGCCATGGGCGACAAGATCGCGTCGAAGAAGCTGGCGGGTGAAGCCGGTGTGAACACCATTCCCGGCTGGAACGATGCGATCGAAAGCCCGGACCGAGCGGTCGAGATCGCGCGCGGCATCGGCTACCCGGTCATGATCAAGGCCAGTGCCGGTGGCGGCGGCAAGGGTCTGCGCGTGGCCTTCAACGACGCCGAGGCGCACGAGGGCTTCGCCTCCTGCGTCAACGAGGCGCGCAATGCCTTCGGCGACGATCGCGTATTCATCGAGAAATTCGTCGAGGAGCCGCGCCACATCGAGATCCAGGTGCTGGGCGACGCCTTCGGCAAGGTGGTGTATCTGAACGAGCGCGAGTGCTCGATCCAGCGCCGCCACCAGAAGGTGATCGAGGAGGCGCCGTCGCCCTTCATCGACGCCGACACCCGGCGCGCGATGGGCGAACAGGCGGTGAGGCTGGCCAAGGCGGTGCAGTACCAGTCGGCCGGCACGGTCGAATTCGTGGTCGGCCGCGACAAGTCCTTCTACTTCCTTGAAATGAACACCCGGCTGCAGGTCGAGCACCCGGTGACCGAACTGATCACCGGTCTCGATCTGGTCGAACAGATGATCCGCGTCGCTGCCGGCGAGCCGCTCGCTTTCGATCAGGTCGACGTGAAGCTGGACGGCTGGGCGATGGAGGCGCGCATCTGCGCCGAAGACCCGGCGCGCGGTTTCCTGCCCTCGGTCGGCCGCCTGGTGAAGTACCGGCCGCCGGCGCAGACTCAGTCGGCCACACACGCCGTGCGCGTCGACACCGGCGTCTTCGAAGGCGGCGAAGTGTCGATGCACTACGACTCGATGATCGCCAAGCTCATCTGCCACGGCCGCACCCGCGACGAAGCGATCGCCCGCCTGCGCGACGCGCTGGACGCCTTTGTCATCCGCGGTCCGAACCACAACATCGCTTTCGTGTCGTCGGTGCTGGGCCACGAGCGCTTTGCTGCCGGGCGTTTCACCACCGCCTTCATCGCCGAGGAGTATCCGCAGGGCTTCGATCCGGCGGCCGCCGGGTTCGAGGACGTGCCGCTGCTGCTGGCTGTGGCGGCCAGCGTGCACCAGCGCTACAACGAGCGCGCCTCGCGCATCGTCGGCCAGTTGCCGGGACACGAGTTCCGCATCAAGCCGGAAGCGGTGGTGCGCTTGCGCGGCGTTGCCCACTTCGTGCAGCTGGATGTCGATGGTGACGATCATGTCGTGAGCATCGACGGCAAGCCGCATCGCCTGGTGGCCGACTGGAAGGTGTCGGACCCGGTCTATCGCGGCGAACTCGACGGCAAGCCGTTCGCCGTACAGGTCGAGCGCATCGGTCTTCGCTACCGGCTGCAGCATCGCGGCGTGCGCGTCGACGCCGAGGTGATGAGCCAGCGCGCGGCCGAACTGCTGGCGCGCATGCCGGTGAAGGCCGCGCCCGACATGTCGCGCTTCCTGCTGTCGCCGATGCCCGGCCTGTTGCGCGAGGTCGCCGTGAAACCGGGTCAGGCGGTGAAGGCGGGCGAGCGGCTGGCGGTGATCGAGGCGATGAAGATGGAGAACATCCTGCGTGCCGAACGCGACGGCGTGGTCGAGAAGGTGTCGGCCGCAGTAGGCGAAAGTCTGGCGGTGGACCAGATCATTCTCGTATTTGCCGCAGGCTGAGGGAAGGAGCACCCGAACGTCCGGATACTCGACATTCCTGTCGGGAGGTCGTTAAGCTGTCCGGTCTTCCTTCCGGACATCATTGACATGCGCTTTGACGACGTTCAGCCGGTCCTGTCGGGGCCGCGTACGGGCCTTTACTGACGTGGGTACCCGCCTTGTACTGGTCGAGGACCAGCCCGAGATCCGTCAGCTTGTACGCATGACGCTTGAATTCGGCGACTTCGAGCTGCTGGAGGCCGCCGATGCGGATGCCGGCTGGAAGCTGATCGAAGAGCATCGTCCGGACCTCGTGCTTCTCGACGTGATGATGCCGGGCTCGATGGATGGCCTGGAACTGTGTCGCCGTCTGCGCGCCCGGACCGACGGCCTGGCGAAGGTAAGGGTCGTCCTGCTCACGGCGCGCAGCCAGCACTCGGACGTCGAGGCCGGTCGCAGGGCCGGCGCCGACCTGTATCTGACCAAGCCCTTCAGCCCGCTGGAGCTGCTCGACCACATCGGCGCACTGCTCGGAGGCGCGACCGAACGATGAGCGGCGGCGGGGTGCAGGAACCCACGCTCTCGCGGGCGGGCGAACCGCGGCTGCGCAGCTGGACGGCCATTCCGGACTGGCTTGCCTGGATGGTGCTGACGCTCGGTCTGCTGGTGACTGCGTCAGTCAGCGCGCTGCTGTGGGACAAGCTGGCGTCGACCACGCAGCAGCGTTTCGACGCCGAGGTCGACAAGGTGGCGTCACAGCTTCATCGCCGCATGGTTGCCCACGAAGAGATTCTGCGCGGCGCCGCGGGCCTGGTGCAGGCCAGCGAACAGGTCACGCGCGAACAGTGGCGACGTTATGTCGATGAGCTGGAGCTGGATCGGCTCTACCCCGGCATACTGGGTGTCGGTCTGAGCGTGCGCCTTGCG
Source organism: uncultured Methyloversatilis sp. (assembly GCA_964555165.1). Taxonomy (GTDB): domain Bacteria; phylum Pseudomonadota; class Gammaproteobacteria; order Burkholderiales; family Rhodocyclaceae; genus Methyloversatilis. The sequence goes on from CAZKRN010000001.1 coordinate 66,470, forward strand.
GCAGACAAGCGCGCCGCGCACGAAGCCGAAGTCCGGCGCAGCCTGCCTGGCTACCGGATACGGCCGGCGACGCCGCGCGACGAGTTCCACAGCATTCTCTACATCGAGCCGCTGAACGAGCGCAATTCGCGGGCAATAGGCTTCGACATGAATTCCGAGCCGGTCCGCTCGGCTGCGATGAGCCGCGCGCGCGACACGGGGGAAGCCGCAATGAGCGGCAAGGTCACGCTCGTGCAGGAAGGCAAGGACGACGTGCAGCCGGGCTTCCTGCTCTATTTCCCGCTCTATGCGCGCGGCGCCCCCACGGATACGGTCGAGGCGCGCAGGCGTGCGCTGATCGGCTATACCTACAGCCCCTACCGGGCGCACGACCTGTTCGGCAGCGTGCTCAAGGACTATGCCGGGCACGTCGTGGTGAGCCTTCATGACGGACGCGGTCTGGATGACGCGACGCTGCTCTATACCAGTGCCGGACCGCATACGCGGATGTCGGGTCTGGAAGACGTGCGGGAAATGACCCTGGGTGGCCACGTGTGGACCTTGCGCACCTGCGCGCCGGCCGGTTTCGGGTCGGAAGGGTGGGCGTTCTGGTGGGTGCCCTTCCTGGGTACGGTGGTCAGCGCCCTGCTGTTCCACCTCCTTCGCCTGCTGGCCCGAACAGCGCAAGCGCAACGCAACGCTCGTGTCATGACGCACGAACTCGCACTCAGCAAGACACGGCTTTCCGCAGTGCTCGATACGGCGGCCGATGGCATCGTCACCACCGATGAGAGCGGGGTGGTGCTGACCATGAACCGGTCCGCGACCGACATGTTCGATCTTCCGCCCGACGCCGCGATCGGGCAGCCGCTCGCGCGCTTGTTGCCGGATCTCGACAGCCGATGGTTTGCCGGGCGTCGAGACGAGATGCGCGCCGGCGGGCGCCGGACGTGCCACGAGGAGACGCGTGGCCTGCGCCAGGGCGATGTCGAGTTTCCGGCCACCGTGGCGGCCAGCGCCTTCGACTCCGACCAAGGTCTGGTGCACACGCTGCTGCTGCGCGACGTCAGCGAACAGCACGCAGTGCAGATGCGCATGCGGCTTCACGACCGTGCCCTGGCCTCGACCACTGAAGGGGTGCTCATCCGTGACGTGCGGCGTTCGGACGGCCCGGCAGTCTATGTCAACGCAGCCTTTGAGCGGCTGACCGGGCAAAGCGCGCAGGCGGTGATCGGCCGGCCGTTCCATTACGCAGAGGAACATCCGGAGACAGGTCGTGTCGCCAGCGAGATGCGATGGGCAATCGCGCACGAGACGCCGTTCAGCACGACGGTCGAACTGCAACGTCCGGACGGTCGTTCGATGTGGGTGGCCCTGTCGTCCTCGCCGGTGCGCGACCGGGAGGGCCGCCTTACTCACTATGTGGACGTGATCGGCGACATCACCGAACGGGTCGAGTTCGAACAGACGCTGATCCGCCGAACCAACCGCTTGCATACGGTGTTCTCGCTCTCGCCGGATGGCTTCGTCACCTTCGATGCCGACGGGGTGCTGACCAACGTGAATCCGGCCTTTCTGGCAATGACCCATTTCGACCAGAGACGCCTGGTCGGGCTGCGTGTGCGCGAGTTTGACGAATTGATGCAGGCTCTGGCCGATACGGAGCAGCCGTGGCCGCAGCTGGAGCTCGATCATCCGGTCGAAGAGCCGGTGCGCTTGTGGCTGCGGCAACCGGAACCCCGGGTGATCGAGCGCAGCGCGCGTGCGGCACCCCGAGGGCGGTCGGAAACGGTGCTCTACTTCCGCGATGTGACGCAGCAGTTCGAGGTTGATCGCCTGAAGAGCGAATTTCTGAGTACGGCGGCACATGAACTGCGCACACCGCTGGCCTCCATCTTCGGCTTTGCCGAACTGCTGCTGAATCGGGACTACGACGAGCAGGCGCGTCGGCGCATGCATGGGGTCATACACCGGCAGGCGCGTGTGCTGGTGAACCTGATCGACGACTTGCTCGATCTCGCCCGCATAGAGGCGCGCGCGGGACAGGATTTCCGCTTCGAGGACCTACCGGTCAAGATGCTGATTGCGGCCACGCTTGAAGGGTGGGCGATGATGCCCGGGCAGACGCACCGGATCGTTCTGGATCTGCCCGAGGCCATGCCACGCGTGCGCGTCGATCACGAGAAGATGGTGAGGGCGCTCACCAACGTGATCGGCAACGCCGTCAAGTACTCGCCCGGTGGCAGTCATGTGACGGTCGGGGTCCTCGAAGCGTCCCGCGCCTCGCGTCTGATGGCGGGTATCCGGGTGACGGACAGCGGCGTCGGAATGACTGGAGAACAGGTGGCGCGCATCTTCGAGCGCTTCTACCGCGCCGATCCGTCCGGAGCCATTCCGGGCACCGGCCTGGGCATGTCGCTGGTGAAGGAAATCATGGACCTGCACGGCGGCGAGATCGAGATCGAAAGCGTGCCGGGTCAGGGTACGACGGTGACGTTGTGGTTGCCGGTGATGGACAACGCGACCACGTGAACGGCCTGTCGTGTCGGCACCGAGGGAGGGCAGACATGAGACCGGGCGACGGACGCGAAAGCGGATACATCAAGGACAGGCGCAGTGTGCGCGACGGGTTGCCGGGAGACTGGCGCGATGCGGGACATCGCGCCGACGGGCACGGCCGTGGCGGACGGACCGTGCGCTGCAGTACCTTGCCGTCGCGGGCTCCTCCGCGACCCGAGGCCCGGCTCGATCAATCAGCCGATCCGCACGACCACCTTGCCGACATGCGTCTGGCTCTGCTGGTGCGCGAGCGCGGCACGCGCTTCGTCGAATCCGAAGACGCGGTCGATCACCGGCTGGATCTTGTGCAGCGAGATGACCCGGTTCATGGATTCGAACATTTCGCGTGATCCGACGAACACGCCGCGCACGCTGGAGGTGGTGAACAGCAAGGGCAGCGGGTTGATCTCGCCGCCCGTCAGCACGCCGATGAGATGCGCCTGCCCGTTCTGGGCGAGCGTGGCGATGGAACGCTGCAGGGTACCGGGACCGCCGACTTCGACCACGTGTTCCACGCCGGCTCCGCCGGTCGCAGTGCGTACCTGCTGGTCCCAGTCCGGGTGGGTGCGATAGTTGATCAACGTCGAAGCGCCCAGTGCTTTCGCCCTTTCCAGCTTGGCGTCGCTGGACGAAGTGGCTATCACCTCGGCGCCAGCGGCCTTGGCCAGTTGCAGCGCGAACACCGACACGCCGCCGGTGCCCAGCACCAGCACACGTTCGCCGGCACGCAGCGGCGCCGGGCCTTCGAACAGCGCGTTCCAGGCGGTCAGTGCGGCGCAGGGCAGCGTCGCCGCCTCTTCGAAGCTCAGGTGGGCCGGCTTGACCACCAGCGACTCCTGCGGGAACAGTCGGTATTCGGCCAGCACGCCGGCGCACGTGCCGCCCAGCGTCCGGCCGAAGTAGTGCGGCTGCAGGCGACCGGAAATCCAGTTTTCGAAAAAGGTGCCGATCACGTGGTCGCCGACGGCAAAGCGATCGACGTCTGCTCCGGTTTCGACGACTTCGCCGGCGCCGTCGGACAGCGGAATCAGGTCCTTCGAGTCCACCCCGGGGTAGAGGCCCTGCAGGATGAACAGGTCGCGGTAGTTCAGCGAGGCGGCGCGCATTTTCACCAGAACCTGGCCGGGGCCGGGTCGAGGGATGTCGGCTTCCAGAATGGACAGACTGTCCGCATCGCACTGCTCACGATAGGCTTGGTAGCGCATCCGGAAACCTCCTTCGCATGTTGTCAAGGGTATGGGGCCGCATCTGCGTGCCCGATGTTGCCACGACCACGCACGGACAGGTGTCTCTTCACACAATGGCGCTAGACTTCGCGTCCTCCCGGGCTCATGGATCGCCTATCCGATGCGTTTATCCGCCGTCATCGCTCACCTCGTGCTGTGCGTCGCGACAATACTTCCCGCGCCGGCCGTCCAGGCTCTCGGTCCGGCCGAACTTGCCCTGGTGATCAACACCGCGGACCCGGCAAGCGTGGAGATTGGCCGCTATTACCGCGAACAAAGGGGCATTCCGGAAAGCAACGTGATCAGGGTGAGCTTGCCTGCCGGTCGTGCCGCGCTTACCCGGGACGAGTTCGTGCAGATCTACGAGCAGGTGCAGGGCGAGTTGCCGGCAGGCGTCCAGGCTTACGCGCTCGCCTGGACCCGACCGTGGCGCGCCGGCTGCATGAGCATCACCTCCGCCTTTGCCTTCGGCTACGACGAACGATTCTGTTCGGCCAGTTGCGGGCCGACGCAGGCGAGCCGCCTGTTCAATGGCGGACGCAACATGGCGGCCGATCTGCCGATGCCCCGGCCGGCCATGATGCTGGCCGGCGAAACCGTCGCTGTGGTGCGCAGACTCATCGACCGGGGCGTCGCGGCCGATTTCAGCTATCCGAAAGGGCACGCCTATCTGGTACGTACCGAGGACGCCGCGCGCAATGTGCGTTCGGTGCTGTTCGGTGAAATCGTCGAACAGGTCAAGGGCGTGCAGTTCGAGATCCGGCCGGCAGCCGAAGCTCAGGCGCTTGGCGACGTGGTCGCCTATTTCACCGGTGCGGTGAGGGTGCCCGCACTCGATTCGCTCGCCTTCCTGCCCGGTGCTCCTGCCGATCACCTGACCTCGTTCGGCGGCCAGTTGCTCGACAACGCCTCCCAGATGAGCGTGCTGGAGTGGCTGAGGGCGGGGGCGACCGGCAGCTATGGCACGGTCGTCGAGCCCTGCAACCATCTCGGCAAGTTTCCGCATCCAGGCATACTCATGGCCTATTACGCCGAGGGTGACACCCTGATCGAAGCGTACTGGAAAAGCGTGGCCTGGCCGGGCGAAGGCGTGTTCGTCGGCGAACCGCTGGCGCGCCCCTTCGGCACGCGTACCTTCCGCGATGCCGATGGCTGGTGGGTGGAGAGCCACAGTGCGACAGGCCGTCCGGCGGCGGTCGAAGTGGCCCCCAGCGTCGTTGGCCCGTATCGACGGGTCGGCATGGTGCAGTTGCCGGTCGGCTACGGGAAGCAGAAACTGCAGGTGCTGTCTGCCGGGGCGGTCAGGGTGCGGTGAGGGAGCGGGCTGAGCCGGAGGCGATCAGCGGCTCGATCAGCGCCATGGTGCGCGCGGCCGCGCCGCGATGTGCGAGTGCGAAGGACTGGCCGGCGGCTGCCATGGCGTGACGGCGCGACGCGTCGGCGAGCAGGGAAAGGGCCGCGTGCGCAGCGGCATCCGCATCGGCGGCACGCAATGCCGCGCCGAGAGCGACGGCATCCGCAGCCGCCTGTTCGAAGTTGAAGGTGTGCGGGCCGAGGATGACCGGGCAGCCAACGGCGCAGGCCTCGATCAGGTTCTGCCCGCCCAGCGGGCGCCAGCTTCCGCCAATGATGGCGACATCGGCCAGCGCGTACCAGGCGAACAGTTCGCCCATTGCGTCGCCGAGCCAGACGCGGGTGCCTTCACCGGGCAGGGCGGCCGTGCTGCGCCGGCACTGGCTCAGTCCGCGCACGGCCAGCATCGTGGCGACTTCATCGAAGCGCTGCGGGTGGCGGGGCACCAGCGCGATGAGTACATCGGGCGGCAGACGGGTCTGCAGCGCATCGAGCAGCAAGGCCTCCTCGCCTTCGCGGGTACTGGCCAGCAGCAGCACCGGCCGCTCGCCCAATGCAGCGCGCCAGCGCTGGCCCTGCTGGACCTGTGCGGGCGGAGGGTCGATGTCGAACTTCAGGTTGCCGGCGACCGCCGGGCGCGGCGCGCCGAGAGCCACGAAGCGCGCGGCGTCGGCATCGGTCTGCGCGACGATGGCGGAGAAGCCGGTCACGGCTTCGCGTGCGAACGCGGCTAGTCGCGCATAGCGGGCGGCGGAACGTGCCGACAGTCGCGCATTGACCAGCGCCAGAGGCACGCCCGCCCGGTTCGCCTCGTGCAGCAGATTGGGCCAGATTTCGGTTTCCATCATGATGCCCAGAGCCGGGCGCCAGCGACGCAGGAAGGCCCGCTGCGCCCAGGGCAGATCCCAGGGCAGCCATGCGATGTCGGCGACATCACCGTACAGTTCGCGGGCGGTGGCCCGGCCCGCGGCCGTCATCTGGGTGATCAGGATGCGATGACCGGGGAAGCGCACGCGCAGCGCGCCGACCAGCGGCGCCGCGGCGCGGGTCTCGCCGACCGATACGGCATGCAGCCAGAGTGTCGGCCGGCGCAGCGGCCGGCCGCCCGCGCCGAAGCGGCCGCCGATGTCCTCACGGTAAACCGGCTCGCGCCGGCCTCTCCAGAGGGTGCGCAGCAGGATCAGGGGCAGGGCGATCAGCCAGATCAGCGTGTAGAAGGTGCGGGTCATCGCCGGTGTGGCCGCCGGCGGCAGCCGGCTTCAATCAATGCTCAAGACACTTCGCTGCAATCATCGCGCCTATCGGCAGCGCCGAGGTCGCTGCCGGAGAGGGTGCGTTGTAGACGTGCAGCATGCGCGCGGTCTGCCGGAACAGGAAGTCGTGCACCACTTCGCCGCGCGCATTGACGACCTGGGCGCGGATACCTGCCCGATAAGGCTGCAGGTCATCTATCGTGAGCGACGGGCAGTATTTGCGGCATTCGTGCAGATAGGCGCTTTTGCTCAGTGATGAGTGAAGTTCCTTCACGGCGTGCGAGCGGTACTTGCCGATCAGCTTCCAGAAGCCCGGGAAACCGGCAAAGTCCAGCGTGTCGCGCAGCGAGAAGGAAAACTTCGGATAGCCCTCTCGCGAAAAACCGATGACCGCGTTGGGTCCCACGGTGACGCTGCCGTCGATCATGCGCGTCAGATGGATGCCGAGAAAGGGCAAGGACGGGTCAGGCGCCGGGTAGATCAGGTGTTTGACGATGCCGCTCTTTTCTCGCGGCAACTGGAAGTACTCGCCGCGGAATGGAACGATGTGGAAGTCGATTTCCAGCCCGGCCATTCTTGCCAGACGGTCGGCCTGCAATCCGCCGCAGACGATGAGCCGCGAGGCCTGGAATTCCTCTTCGCCAGCGCCGATGTCGACCCGGTCTGCCCGCTCCTCGATTCGATCCGCCGTGCAGCCGTAGCGGATGTCGGTACCCGCCTGCTGCACCAGCATGGCCATTTTCCGGCAGATGGCTACGTAGTCGACAATGGCCGTCTCGGGGCTGAACAGGGCGGCCACGCCCGTGATGTTCGGCTCGCGTCGCGCCAGTTCCCGGCTGTCCATCCGTTCCAGGCTCAGACCGTTTGCGATGGCGCGCTCGTAAAGCGTCTCGATGCGCCTCAGTTCGACTTCATCGGTTGCGACGATCAGCTTGCCGCACTGGTCGTAGGGGATGCCGTGGTTGCGGCAGAATGCACGGGTTGAATCGAGTCCTTCACGGCAAAGCCTTGCTTTCAGACTGCCTGGTTCGTAATAGATGCCGGCATGGATGACGCCGCTGTTGTGCCCAGTCTGGTGCATGCCGGGTGCGGCTTCCTTCTCCAGCAGAAGGATGCGGGCGCCTGGTTGCAGCTCGCCCAGTTTCATGGCGGTAGAGAAACCTACGATGCCGCCACCGATAACGCAAAAGTCATAGACCATGGGTCAGCAGCTCTCGACAAGGGAAAGCAAGGGGATGACATCAGCCAGACGGCAGACCGATCTGGTGGGAAGGCTGGATTCGACATCCTCGCCCAGCAGGACGGTGGTGCCGATGCCGGCGGACTTGCCGGCCTGAACATCCGATCCCTTGTCACCGACGAGAACGGAGCGCGTCAGGTCGAGCGAAAGCTCGTCGCGAGCGCGCAGGATCATGCCGGGATTCGGCTTGCGCTCGAACGATTCCTTCCGGTATTCGCCCACGCCGTACTCGGGATGGAAGGGACAGAAATATACCGCTGACAGCGGCGCCCTCTGCGCAACGAACTGCTCGCGCATCCAGCGCGTCAGCGTATGGAATTGCTCTTCGGAATAGTAACCGCGCCCTATTCCTGCCTGATTCGTGATCACGACGATCGGCATCTGCCGGTCTGCGGCGGCGCGACACAGATCGAAGATGCCTTCGACGAATTCGAAGTCTTCGATCCGGTGCACGTAGTTCCGCTCGACATTGATCACGCCGTCCCGGTCGAGGAACAGGGCCGCGTGCGGTGTCCGGCGAGTCATCGGGAGAACAGGGCCAGAAGTTTCCCGGTGTCCGGTTGTGCAACGACGCCCTTTTCGGTGATCAGCCCGGTGACGAGTTCGGCCGGTGTGACGTCGAATGCGGGATTGCGCACCGACACGCCCGCAGCCGCCCACTGACACTCCCGGAAACCGGTGACTTCGTCGGCCGCGCGTTCCTCGATCGGAATCGCCGACCCATCGGCCACTGTCAGATCTATGGTCGACATGGGGCATGCCACGTAGAAAGGGATGCCGTGACGTCTGGCCAGTACGGCCACCATATAGGTGCCGATCTTGTTGGCGACGTCTCCGTTCGCGGCTACGCGGTCCGTACCCACCACCACCGCATCGACCTCTCCGCGGGCCATCATGAAGCCGGCCATATTGTCGGTGATCAGCGTGACCGGAATGCCTTCCTGCACCATTTCCCAGGCAGTCAGGCGCGCACCTTGCAGAAAGGGGCGTGTCTCATCGGCGATCACCGAAATGCGCTTGCCTGCCTCGACCGCGGAGCGGATGACGCCCAGCGCAGTACCGTGTCCCGCCGTGGCCAGCGCACCGGCATTGCAGTGGGTCAGCACACGCGCGCCATCGGGCAGCAGCGCCGCTCCGTAAGCACCCATCGCGCGGTTGATCCGGATGTCCTCGGCCGAGATCTCGTGTGCCTCCGCGAGAAGCCGGTCAGCGATGGCCTCGACGTTCGCGTCCTTCATGTCTTCCCTGACCGCGCGCATGCGCTTCAAGGCCCAGAACAGGTTGACGGCGGTCGGGCGACTGGCGGCCAGCACGTCGAAGGCACGGTCCAGCGCGGCGGCGAATTCGCCGGCCGGACTGCCGCGCAGACGCTGCGCTTCCAGCGCGACACCATAGGCTGCGGCGCAGCCAATTGCGGGCGCGCCGCGCACCACCATGCTGCGTATGCCTTCCGCCGTTTCCGCAGCGGACGCATAAGCGAGATAGGAGAATCGGGCCGGAAGGATGCGCTGGTCTATCATTTCAAGCCTGTCGTCCCGCCAGCGCAGGGTTTCGACACGGCTCTGCTCTTGCATGTCCATGATCACGTTGTTCCGTCTGTCGGCAGGTCTGGGCGGGACCGCTCAGTCGCCCTCGAATTCGCACAGCGCGAACACCTTCTTGCCCATCTTTTCCAGGCGCGCGCGGCCGCCGATGTCCGGCAGGTCGATGGCGAAGCAGCATTCGACGATGTCGCCGCCCATCTTCTCGATCAGCTTGACCGCGGCTTCGGCGGTACCGCCAGTGGCGATCAGGTCATCCACAAGCAGTATCCGTTCGCCCGCGCTTACCGCATCGGTGTGCATTTCAATGCGGTCGGTGCCGTATTCGAGCTGGTAGTCCTGTCCTATCGTTTCCGCTGGCAGCTTTCCCTGCTTCCGGACTGGCAGGAAGCCTACGCCGAGCAGGTAGGCGAGCGGTGCGCCGAGAATGAAGCCGCGCGATTCGATGCCGGCCACCTTGTCGATCTTCATGCCGGTATAGCGGTTGGCCAGTTCGTGGATGGTGATGCGAAAGCCGACCGGGTCTTTCAGCAAGGTGGTGATGTCGCGGAACATGATGCCCTGCTTGGGATAGTGGGGCACGGTGCGGATACGGGATTTGATGGGCATGGCAGGCTCCGGGAATTACTTGATGAGCCGTCCGGCGACGGCGTCGAGACTTTGCAGCAAGGCAGGATCGCGGGCCTCGGGCGCTGTGATGATGGCGTGTTCGAGCGCGGAGCGGCAGGAACAAGAGGCGGCATGCTCGTCGGCGTGCAGGTGAGGCGCGAGCGCTCTGACCAGCCCGCGCGCCTTGTCGGCATTGGCGAGCAGTACCGTGACAATCTGGTCCACCGTGACGTCGTCATGGTTGGGGTGCCAGCAGTCGTAGTCGGTCACCATGGCCACCGTCGCATAGCAGAGCTCGGCTTCGCGCGCGAGCTTGGCCTCCGGCATGTTGGTCATGCCGATCACGTCGCAATTCCAGCTTCGATACATTTCGGATTCCGCATGGCTGGAAAACTGCGGTCCTTCCATCACCAGATAGGTGCCACCGCGCACCGCAGAGATGCCGGCTTCGCGCGCGGCCGCTTCGATGTGATCGCCCAGCCGCCTGCACACCGGGCGAGCCATGGAAACGTGGGCAACGCAGCCCCGGCCAAAGAAGCTCTTGTTGCGAGCGAAGGTACGGTCGATGAACTGGTCGACGATGACGAACATGCCCGGGCTCAGATGCTCGCGCAATGAACCCACCGCACTGACCGAAATGACGTCGGTCACGCCGGCACGTTTCAGGGCATCTATATTGGCCCGGAAGTTGATGTCAGTCGGCGGGATCCTGTGACCGCGGCCGTGGCGGGGCAGGAATACCATGGGCTGATCGCCCAGGTCGCCGAACAGCAGTTCATCCGAAGGCTCGCCGAACGGCGATTCCACGCGTTGCCACCGCTTGTTGACGAGGCCTTCAATGTCATAAACGCCGCTGCCGCCTATGATGCCTACGACTGTTCTTGCCACGATGTCCGCTCCATTTGGAAATTTCGATCATTCAGATTCATGAAGACCCGGCGCCAGTGTGGCGACATGGCCTCGTCCGCTCCTGAGCCATCTCAATGCACCAGAGGCTTCAGCCAGCCGCGACTGGCCGCGTATCGGCCCAGGAACCAGTACCAGAGGAAAAACCGCCAGCGGAAAGGCAACGCGTTGTCGAGCAGGAAGGTTCGCGTTATCGCCGACATGCTCAGCGTGTTGTCGAGTTTCCGGCTCCGGTCGTGCAAGGGCGCGGGCATCACGCCATTGATAGCGCTTTTCAGACGCGCGGACGCGATGGCACGCAGTTCGGTCAGTTCAAGGAAGACCGGGTCGTCGCCGAAGCGGTCGCGCTGGGTGTAGGTGGCGTCCATCTCCGCCTTGCCGGCGCGGAAGTGGAGATGCTCGAATACGACATCCTCAAGGTAACGGATGCGGTCGTGCCCCATCTGCCGGAGTCGCTGGAATACATCGAACAGGTGATAGTCGATAAAGGCGCCACGGTAGGCCGACGGATAGGGGTCTCCCAGTACCTCGCAACTCCGGCGGGACAGTATCGGAAAGGTGCACAGCTTTCCGCCCTTGAACAGGTCGTTGCCGTAGGCGAGATAGATACCGTCCGCATACGACGAATCGAGCGCACGCAGCATGTCGTCCCAGCCGCGGGTGCGTATCATCATGTCGTCATTGACCAGCACCACGATATCGCCGCTGGCTTCCTTCAGGCACCGGCTGTTGTACTCGCCCATGTTCAGGCGCGGACCGATGATGCGGTGAATCTTGAGAGCGGGGTGATCCAGGTGATGGCTTCCACTGTCGTCGTCATCGACGTAGAGAATGATTTCCACCGCTTCCGGGTGAGCCGACTCGGCGAGAACGCTCTCGAAGAAGCGTTCGGCCAGCTTGGGCCGTCCGCGGGTCGGAAGAAGCAGGGAGATCACTTTTTTCGGGGACATCTGAATGACGGTATCCGGTTCGGGATGTGCATGGCGAGACCGCTGCAAGGGTGCGGCCACTTTCCGGCTCAGCATTGATTGCAGCAAGCGGAGATCGTGCGAGGACGGAAGGTCTGACAACAGGTGACGGGCGCGCAGATCGACCAGGTCGATCGGGCCTGCCGAGCGGTCAAGGGCGTAGTAGAGGCCATCGAAGCGGACGATATTGTGCCCGAGGAAGTCCCAGTCGACGGCAAAAGGTGTGTCGCTGAAATCGGCACCGGAAGTGCGCAGCGGTCTGCTCCGGAATTCCTCGGCCCGCGCGGAAACGCTTTTTACCCGATCCGGGCCGGGCTCACCGGCTTCGGCATAACCGGTCGCCGACATGAAGTCCTGGTCCAGGCTGAAGAATCGGCGAAAGGCTTCTTCGCCCATTTTTTCGCGGAAAGCGCCGATGCGACCCTCGTGGAAGGTCGGGCTCGATTCGTCGAACAGTTTTGCACCGATGCGATCGGGCGATCCCGGCACATGCAACTTCAGTTGCAGCGACCAGATAAGACGATCTCTTGTCGCATCGCATCCGCCTCCCCGGTCCCCGATCAGTTCTTCAAACGACACGGGAATGACATTCTCGCAGTCGAGCCAGGGCACGAAATTGTTGATCCGGTCCCGAATGCTGCCCAGCAGCGGATCGTCGACAAGGCGCAGCAACCGCTGTTCGAAATCGAGGTGCCGGAGGTAGCCGGCAAACACGGTTGCGCCGTCGCGGTGATAGTAATTCGCTTCGGATACCAGCACATCCAGCGGATTGCGGTAAATGAGAATCGTCGGTGTTCGGGGAAAGGGATGATGGCGATTCCCGAATGGAGAACGCCGCGTCGTATCGACGAAGAAATCGCGTGCCACCGTGTGTGAGTTCGAGTACTCCACGCAGTACCAGTTGCCGGGCAGTGGATTGTCGTTGTGAACGACCCCGGGTGGGTAGCCTAGCGATTCGGCAAGGCGATAGAGAAGATGTGTTCCGCCCTTTGGAATTGAAATGAGAAAAAGAGGGCGGTTGCGGCCGAAGTGCTCAGTGACCGGCGCCAGGATGGCGACACCATCGACATCCAGTTGTTGCGAAAGCAATGCGGAAACGGCTTCGGCGCTGGTGGCATTCGCCAGGAGCGCATCTCCGGGTGCAAGTACTTCGACGATATCGAGGGGCGAAGATGTGTCATCCGCAGGCACGCCCGACCGCAACAGGGCGAAGCGGTGGGACGTGCCCGCCAGGGCCAGCAAGTCGTGGGCGAACTCGTTCCAGAGCGCGAAAACGATGCGGCCGCATCCACTGAATTCGGGCGAGTCGAGTACCCGCATGGCGCCGGCAGCGGTTGAATCGAAGAAGGCGAGGTGTGAGCGGACATCCATGCTGGGCCTCAGGGCAGATAGTTCCGCGCATACTCCAGTGCGTCGGCCATATGTTTCGTGACCAGAACGCCCGGCATCGTGCGTACGGCGGTGTGCTGCTTGTCGAGCTCTATCGGCCCGAGCCGATGCGGCAGCGCGTAGTAGTCGTTGCCGAAACGCACGACATTGCACGCGGCTTCAGCAGCGACAAGATGCGGTACCGGCGACTCGACGACGGCTTCCTCGCTGCCGAAGGCCTCCGCGCTGTCGGCACGGCCGGCGCGCCCGCGCAAGCGGGTCAGCAGTCCCGGAGGCTGATTGGCGTCGTTCAATCGCCGTGCCTGTTCGAAGGCACGGCGGTAGCCGTCTCCCGGAACTTGTCCCAGACCTGGCGCATGTTTGCGCTCAAGTTGTGCGAGCAACTTCTCCATGCGGCGTCCGCTGGCGTTCTGACCTTCGGCAAGGAAGTCCCCGACCAAGGCGTTGATCTCCCCGCAGGCAACTTCCGCACTGTCCCAGACCGCCTGTTCGAGAGCGCTGTCGGTGAAAATCGAGCGCTCGATCTGCGTATGTTCGCGCCAACCATGCCGCTTGAACGGGAACTTGTCGGACACCAGGTTGGACTTGTTGAAAGCGAACGTGAACAAGTCCGGGTCGAAGAAGTCGCGATGCACACGGCCGGATGCAATGCATCCGCTCACCTTGCGCTGAAAGTCGGTGTAGCGTGATTCGTCCAGCCACTCGATTTCGCCGTAACCGAGCGCAATCATGTGCTTTTCAAAGCCGTATTCCTGGATCAGGCGCAGATGGTGATTGGTGATCCAGTTCTTCCAACCGCCCACCACGCCGTGTCCGGCACGGAAGTTGTGCTTGTGTGCTTGCGTGAGATTCACATGGTCCAGCTTCTGCCAGATGCCTGCAGCAACGTCTTCCCGCATGGGGACACCGCCCTCTTGCGCCAATCGCATGATGGTGGGTACCGGTGCCTCGATGAGGTCTTCCCAACGCATCACGATATAGCGATCGCGTACCGCCATGAATTCGTCGAAGTAGCCGATCAGATGCCTCAGCAACCCCTCGAAGAAATCGAGGTCGGTGAACTTGTAGAGCGCCAGGTCCTGCCGGATGGTGTCGTTGTCGAGTTCCGGGGGGATGAATTTCTGGATGTATTCGCTGGCTAGCGCGTTGAGCGAGAAAACCGAGGAATTCAGTATGTCGACCGGACTGCGTATCGACGCGAAGCGAGTGTAGGAGGAATAGCCCGGGTGCGTGACCCACAACTGCGGATCGGTGTGCGAATGAACGATGGGGTCAAGGTTGAGCACCTGACGCGGATGAGCCGTGACCAGGGTGAAATCGCCTTTTCCCCGGACGCCTATGTACTTGCGGAAACACGCGCGATCGGGCCTGTCCTTGGGTATCCACTTCGGGCCGCCGACCAGATAGCGGAAATTGGGATTGAACAGCAGCTCGGCTTCGATGCCGTGCCGGGCGAACACCGAGACGATGCGCTGCGCGATGTGGTCTCCCACACCTGTCAGCAAGACATTCAGAATCTGCTGGTTCAGGTCAGGCTCGTGCCTCACCCACGGCAGAAAGTGCATGAGGACGCTGGACAGCAGTGCAAACCCGCTGCGCGGCGCGCCGACTACCAGAGGTTCGAACCGCGGCTGTTGCACGTTATTCCGTGCCGGAACCGCAGATACGCTTGAGCCTGACTGTCATGTCGTCATTGTTCCTCTTGGCGATCAAGTTGTACTCCGCCAGCCGCGGTGCGACAAACGCGCGCATATCCTCACGGTGGTCGTAGTAATGGGCGAGGTCCATCAAGGACGTGGAATCGCGGTAGATGTAACAGATGTCCTCGATCGGATTCTGGCCGAACCACTTCGTCAGCACGGGAAGATTACCGTCGACGGCCAGCGCGCGGTAGATGCGTGTAGGGCTGCTGTATGGCCAGGTAGCCGTTTGTGGCGGGTGCAACGAATAGGCGCCCTGGCCGCCGGGTTCTCCCGAGCGCGCCCGGGAAAAGCTGAAGGTCTGACAGGGATCGAAGGTGTGGTTCAGACCCATGATGCGCAGTTGCGCGTTGATCCGCTCTATCCACTTCTGGCGTTCCGGTGTGATCGAACCGGTGACCTCCATGAACGGCCGCTTGTTCACCATGAGTTTTTCAAGGACGCATTGTTCATCGAATTCCGAGTAGGCGACGCCCAGAAAGACGGGTCGCGGATCGGTACTGGACAGTATGCCTTCCATGCTTTCGATGACGCTTTCATGGCTGGATATGATCGCATCTGCATGCTTCAGGTTGGCCAGGAGGCCGAGATAGCGCATGTGAAAGTAGAGCAGTTTGTGATATTCGCTCAGAATGCGGTTAAGCGCGGTCTTCACTGAGAACTTCTTCAGCCCTATCGACCTGAGCAGATAATTGCCGGCCCACGAAAACGGCTCGAATGCCAGTAATGGCAGGAAAAGCAGCGCGAGAAGCCAGTCGCGGAGCGTAATGGGCGGAAAATCCCGCCGCATCTTCTTGATGAAGATCGTGAAAATGGCCAGTATGGCCGAGGCCCGCAGCCCGGCGAAATGGTTGAAGGACTCCATGCCCCAGCGCGATCTGACAAACTCGGTAAGTACGAAGATCAGGCGGGTGGAGGGGTGTCTGCTCCTGAAGATATCCAGGTCGCGGTTCTTGTAGCAGTTCGTGAACTCGTCGATGATGATGTTGGGCTGATCCGGGACCAGATCCTTTGAAACAACGACCTCGATTCCCCGATCCCCGAGAACCGAATGGAACAAGGTGATGTATTCCTCGATCCCGTCCTGCTTCCCGTGGTTTCCGACATAGACGTAAATGCGCTTCATGCTGGTTGCCTCAGGCTTTCCGTACCCTGGACGGAGGCCAGGAAATCGGTCGGTGTGCAGTCATTGATGAGAGTGCCGTGATCCATCACGAAAATCCGGTTG
Source organism: uncultured Methyloversatilis sp. (assembly GCA_964555165.1). Taxonomy (GTDB): domain Bacteria; phylum Pseudomonadota; class Gammaproteobacteria; order Burkholderiales; family Rhodocyclaceae; genus Methyloversatilis. Next base: position 82,421 of record CAZKRN010000001.1, read on the forward strand.
CAGGTGTCGCAGAGCAGTCGCGGGGAGTGGGACGCAAGAACCATGATGGATGCCTTGTCGATCAGTTCGCCGAGTCGCTGGGTCGCTTTCTGCTGGAAATCTTCGTCACCCACACTCAGCCATTCGTCCAGCAGCAGGATGTTTGCGTCGACGACGGTGGAAACGGCAAACGCGAGACGAACCTGCATGCCGCTGGAATAGGTCCTCAAGGGCATGTTCAGATAGTTTCCAAGGCCGCTGAACTCCCCGATTTCGGCCATTTTTCCGCGAACCTCTGCCGGATGCATGCCCATCATGAGGCCACGCAGAAAGATGTTCTCCCAACCGGTTGCGTCACCTTCCATGCCCATCGAGATGTCGAGTAGCGACGCCACCTTTCCTCGTACCTCAAGGTATCCGGCGGAGGGCGCATAGGCGCCTGTGAGTACCCGAAGCAAGGTGCTCTTGCCGGATCCGTTATGACCATAGAGACCGACACGGTCACCCGTACGCAGTTCGAAATTCAGTCTGTCGAGCGCGCGGACAGCAATCCTGGAGTGCGAGTCAGTCGCCAGCTTGCCGCCCGTCGTGGCCTTGAGCAAGGAGCGCTTGAGCGAACGGTCGGCTGTGTAGGTCGGAAAATCAACAGTGAGGTCGCGCGCCTTGATGAGGATCTGATCTTCTTCTTTCATAGCCAGTAGGCGATTCGATTCCTGAACCTTCCGAGCATCGCCATTCCTGTCAGCACACCGCAAGTGGTGAACAGAATGACGATCTTCCATGATGTCGCCGGAAAGGGGGCGCCGAGTATCGGCGCGCGTGCGATCTCGACGATGTGATAGAAAGGATTGACCACCAGAAGCCACCACGCCATGCCACGGCCTTCGAGGATCGAAGGCAGCCACATGATGGGGGTGACAAAAAATGCGACCTGGACCAGATTGGTAACGATCTGTCCAATATCTCGGAAGCGTGCGCACAACATGCCGAGCACCACCCCCACCCACAATCCGTTGATAGCGATCATTCCGAGCGCGACCATCGTGGTCAGCAGTTCAAGAGGCTGGGCTGACTTTCCGAACATCAGATAAACCGGGACAAGAATGACGGCGTTGTGGCAGAAAACGATCAGGTTCCGCCATACCATTCGGCAGGCATGGAGCGTCAGAGGCATGCGAACCTGCTTGATCATTGAATCCGCTGCCATGAAGGTCGAACAACCTTCGTTGATCAAGGTGGCAATCAGTGCCCAGATGATGGTTCCCGACGCCAGGAAAGGGGCGTAGATCTCCATGGGCATCTTGAACAGCCGTCCATAGAGCACGCTCATCATGGATACCATGATCGCCGTGGAAAGCGTCAGCCAGAACGGCCCCAGTACCGAACGGCGATAACGCTGGCGGATGTCCTGCCAGCCAAGAAACATCCACAGGCGATAATTGGCCAATCCGCTCGCCACGTCATTCCATGCAGCCTTCCAGATGGAGATCCTGACGCCGACGATATAGGTCGGGACAGCGCTTCCGGAAGACTGGCCGCTCACGCTGCCATTCCTTCTTCATTGCCGGATGCAGCCTGATTGAAGCTGTCCGGAGACAGGCGTACACGGCACCACGCAGCAAGGGTAAACGTGTCCTGTATTTCGGAACGCAAAATCATTTCCTCGAATTCCGCGACGGAAAAGAAGCTCAGCTCACGCAGACCGATTTCGGCCTGTTTGCATGCCACAATGCTGCAATCCCGGGCGAGAAACAGCTCCACGCGAGCCGCAAGAACGCCCGAATCCGGTGTGATGAAGCCGAGCGATGCTATGGAAGCTGCGACAAGGCCCGCTTCTTCGCCCAGTTCCCTGGCCGCGGATGCCAGACCCGATTCGCCGTGCTCGATGAAGCCGTGTGGAATTTCCCAGGACCACGAACGTATGGGCGGCCGATAGATGCGGATCAGACCTATCCGCCCGGCCATCAGTGGCAGGATGGCGATACCTGTGAGCATATTCTTGCCCTGCTGCCTGGGCGACACCACCAGATAGTTGTGCACTTCCGGGCCCGTGCTATCCACGACGTGGTCGAAAAAGACCTGGAACTTCGAGTTTTCGCAGGCGAGCTGCCGATGTCTGACCGACACGCCCTCAATCGCCAGAGAGGGCGACGTCCCCGGGCATTCAGGCAGACTTCCGGATGTGCTTGGCAAGCCCTTTGGATGGTAGTACATGATCTGGTGGTGAAAATCCGCGCAGGAACTGGATAGGAATCAGACGTTGCCGTAACGCGTGTTGCGTATCATCCGGAAGCCCTTGATCAGTTCGCCGATGCCGCGGTCGAGCGAGAATTCCGTCTTGTATCCGGTGGCTTCGATCTTCGCGTTGGAAACAATGTAGTTGCGCTGATCAGGATCCTTGCCGACCGGGGCGTCAATGAAGACGAAGTCCGGCAGTTGCTTCTGGATGTGTTCACACAACTCACGCTTCGATACATTGGCTTCCGAGAGGCCCACGTTGTAGATCTGCCCCTTCATCGTCTCGTGATTTGCGAGCGCATGCTGGAAGGCGCGAGAGACGTCGCGCACGTGAACGTAGTTGCGCTTGAACGAGCTTTCGAACAGAACGACGAAACGGTCATAAACCGCGCGGTAGGTGAAATCATTGACCAGCAGGTCGATGCGCATGCGCGGCGACATGCCGAACACCGTGGCCAGACGGAAACTGATTGCATTCGGATGCTGCATCAGTTCCTTCTCGACGGCGACCTTGTCGATGGCGTACTGCGAAATCGGATTGAGTGGCGATTCCTCGGTACAGAAATTATTCTCGTCGCCGGTGCCGTAAGCACTATTGGTGGTCGGCATCAGTACGATCTGCTGCTTGGAAAGAAGGCGCAGCATCATGGTAATTGCATCATGATTGGTGGTAGTGGCGCCAACCGGATCAAGGCTGCACAGCGGCGCGCCGACGAGCGCCGCCAGCGGAATGACGACATCCACGTCTTTGAGCAGCGGTCTGATCGTGGATTCAGTGCGGATGTCACCCTTGACCACACTGAAATTCGGGTGGTAAGCGCAATGGTTGAGGCTGGTCTGCTTGAACATGAAGCTGTCCAGCACGGTCACTTTGTGGCCGGCAGCGAGAAGGTCGGGCACCATGATGGAGCCGAGATAGCCGGCACCGCCGGTCACGAGGATGTTGTAAGCCATGGTCTTTACCTTGATTGGATTGCAGCGGTTTGATCAGTCGAAGATCGCTGTTTCGACGCATTCGCACAGCGAGTGTGCAAGCACGATATGCACTTCCTGGATGGTTGCCGTGGTCTTGCCGGGGGCGACGATACAGTGGTCGGCGAGCTCGCGGCAGGCGCCACCATCGTGTCCAGTGAATACGATGGTGGGGATATTCATTGCCCGACAAGCATTGAGGGCCATCAGGATGTTGGGCGAACGGCCCGAAGTGGTGATGCCAAGAAAGATGTCGCGTTCTGACATCTTGCCCTCTACCTGGCGAGAGAACACTTTTTCGTATCCGTAATCGTTGCCTATGGCGGTGAGGATGGAGGTGTCCACGGTAAGTGCCTCCGCCGGCAAAGGCGCACGATCACGTGCCAGCTTGCTGACGAACTCTGCGACCAGATGCTGGGCATCCGCCGCCGAACCGCCGTTGCCCGCTACATACAGACGCCCCCCCTTGCGATAGCACGCGACGACTTCCTCGGCGGCCCGCCGGAAGTTGTCGAGTTGTTCCGGATTCGCAAGAAAATCGTTCTTTGCTGCAATCGAGGACCTGAGATTGGCTGCCAGTACGTCATTCAATGTCATGGTTGGTTCCTGCCATCAAGCAGTTCTCCGGCGCGGAAGTAGTCATGGGGGATACCGATATCGATGAATCGCCCAGCGCATTCGTAGCCAAATATCTTTGCCCCGCGGTCACGCAACGCCGCGAGGATGTCGTTCTCAAGTGAGGCGGGTGTGCCAACGGCAAACCCACAATCGGCCAGGATATCGGCGCCGATCAGATATACCCCCCCATTTGAAAGCACCTCTGCTTCACCCGGCACGCCTGAACGCATCGATTCGATACGTCCGTCATGCGCAACCTGGAGGCCCATGTAGCGCCCGCTTTCCGCCGTTCTGAACATCGCGATGGTCCAGTCCGAACCCTTGCGATGGTGGAACGATTCCAGTTCGACCAGCGACACCTCGAAGAAAGTGTCTCCATTGACGACGAGACAGGGACGCTTCCGGTCGACGAAGGCGGCCGCGAGCAGGAGTCCTCCGCCGGTTCCGAGCGGACTTTCCTCGATCGCATACTCGATGGTGGCATCGCGATAGGACGCGCCGAAATGGGAGGTGATCGCGTCTCGACGGTAGCCCACCGAAAGTACGAATCTCTTTATGCCCTGATCGATCCAGTAGTCGAGTTGGTGTTCCAGAAACGGCCGGCCATTGATTGGCGCCATTGGCTTCGGAAGGTCGGGCACGGCTTCGCGCAGACGCGTTCCGAGCCCTCCCGCCAGTACGATGGCGCAGTCCACGTTGCCGGGCGCACGGGAGTTGTCCATCGCTTATACCGAATTCAGAATTTCGCAGAGCTGATCGATTTCGCTGTCCTTGAGGTCAGGGAAGTTGCCGATGTAGAAACCGTAGAAATGGATGTGTTCGGTCTCCGGGAACTGCTTGTGGTAATCCTCCGGAACAATGCCCTTGAGGTAAGGCTGCCGCAACTGATTGCCGCCACCTGCGCTGCCTCGGCGGTATTCGACGCCAGATTCCCGCATCTTCTGCATCAGTCGCTGCACGAGATCGCTGTCAGCGTCACGCAGCACGAGGTTGAATGCGTAGTTACTCGAACCTTCAACCTTGAAGTCGGTTCGATATTTGCCGCTGTCGATCTGAGCAAGGAAGCGCTTCAGATTCTCGGTCCGACGTTCGCAATTCCGGTCCAGTCTCTTCAACTGGCTGCGGCCCATGATGCCGCCGATCTCCGTGTTCCGCATGTTGTAAGCGGCGTAGGCGAATATGAACTCAGGGTTCAACTCAGGATTCTGTTCGCGATAGCCGGCCTTGAGCTCATCGTTGCTGGATTCGCGAACCATGCCGTGCGAACGCAACATGCGCACCTGTTGATAGACCGCCTCATCGTTGGTGCAGATCATGCCTCCTTCGATGGTGCTGAGGTGATGCGCGTAGTAGAAGGAGAAGTTCGACATCCAGCCGAGGCTGCCCAACTTCGAGCCATTGTGGGTGGCGCCATGCGATTCGCAGACGTCCTCGATGAGTGGAATGTTGCGCCGCTTCAGTTCGGCCAGCAGCTCGTCGGTCAGGGCGTCAAAGCCCTGGATGTGGCTGAGGAAAACGGCACGGGTCTTGTCCGTAAGTTTGGCGATTATCTGCGCGCTGTCCATGCCCAGGGTGCGCGGATCGATATCCACGAATACCGGAGTAAATCCGTTCTGCAGTACCGACGAAACATCGGAAATCCAGGTCAGCGGCGGCACGATCACTTCGCCGCCGTCAGGATGACGAATCTTGAGGATCGCCATCGACAAAAGGTTTGCGGAGGCACCGGAATTGACGAACACGCTGTACTTGACCCCAAGCCATTGCGACCACTCTGCTTCGAAAGCCCGTACATTCGGCCCGTTGGTCAGGATGGGATCGTCGTTTCTCAGGTGCTCGATGACGGCATCAAGGTCTTCGCGCGCAATATTGTTGCGCATCAGGGGAAATTTCATGGCAGAGGAGGAAAACAGAAGTGGATCAGGAGGAGAGTGCAGACATAAATCCGCGTACTTTGGAATGAACCGATATCGGGCCGATGCCAACCTGTTCATGCAATTCGGCCCTGCTGCCCAGTTCAAACCGGTAGCCGCCCGAAACGCCGATGTTGAGCAAACGAGCCTGCAGACCGCTGCGCGCGATGAAATCGAACAGCATGGCATCCATTCCGCCACGGCCCTGAAAGCCTTCTTCCAGAGAGACGATTCCCTGATAGTTGCTCAGTTCGGCGTGCAATTGTTCGCAACTGTCTCCGGAAATCCGGATCAGGTCGATCACTCCGACCGAAACGCCTTCTCCAGCAAGTTGGTCCGCAACCTTGAATGCCGTGTGCAGCATGTATCCGGTTGCCAGCAATACGACGTCGCGGCCCCGGCGATGAATGTGGAAACCGATATCGATGTCCGGCGCGCCTCCTTCATAGACCACTGGCAGCACCTGTGCATCAAAGCGAAGATACTTGGGGCCCGAGTTGGCGATGCAGTAGTCGAACAGAACACCCGCGGACACGTGGTCGGATGGGGACAACACGCGCATGTTCGGCATCGCACGCATCAAGGTGATGTCTTCGTAGCACTGGTGAGTCGGGCCGGACACTACATAGCTGTAACCCGCGCCCACGCCAACGAGATTGATGTTCATCGGGCGCACCTCGGATAGCAGTGCCAGACTGACCCGCACCTGCTCGTAACAGCGCATCGTGATGAACGGCGCGATGGCGTAGGCGAACACCGTGTAGCCTTCAAGTGCCAGCCCGGCCGACACGTTGATCAGATTCTGTTCGGCAATTCCCACGTTGACGAAACGCTCCGGAAAATCGGCGCGTATCCTGTCCAGCACGGGCGATCCGAAATCTGCACAGGCAAAGAAGATGCTCTGGTCCCCGGCCATTGTCTGCCATATGCGCTGCAAGAAGGCGTCGCGCATCGGCAGGGGCTTGGTCTTCACTTCAGGTGTATTCATTCGGAGCTTTCCAGCAGGCTGTCGATGAGCTCGGGCTTCGGGTTCATGATGTGGGACAAGGGGGCGTTTTCCAGTCCGGGTACACCGCGACCCTTCAGAGTGCGGGCGATCAGCGCCTTGGGCTTGCCGGCCATCTCCGATTTCTGTTCGGAAAGGGCGGATTGAACAGCCAGTACGTCGTGTCCATCCACTTCAAGACAGCTCCAGCCAAACGCCTGGAGACGCTCCCGTAACGAACCGTGAGAAACGATGTCGTCGGTGAAGCCAAGCATGCTGATGTGATTGTCATCAACGATCAGATGCAGATTGTCGAGCCGATGCTGGCTGGCGAACATGATGGCTTCCCAATTCGCCCCCTCGTGCAGCTCTCCATCGCCCGCCACCACGAAGACGTTGCGGTCGCTTCCCTTGCGCTTGAGTCCGAGCGCCACGCCCGTGGCGACACCCAGGCCGTGTCCAAGGGATCCGTTCACGGTTTCGTAGCCCGGTATCACCGGGTCGGGAATACCACCCAGAAAACTGCCGGTTTCACAGACATGCTGGAGCTCTTCCAGCGGGAAAAAACCAAGGTCCGCCAGGATCGGATACATGCAGATCGAGCCATGCCCCTTGCTGATGACGCAGCGGTCGCGCTCTTCCGCCAGGGGCTCCGCCGGGAAATGACGCACGATTCCGCCGTAATAGAGCGCGACGAAAATCTCGATCGATGACAGTGACGACGCCAACCTCGTTTCTGGCGCACGACGATGCACAGCCAAGGTTTCGCGCCACACCCATTGTGCCTTTACTCGAAGATCGCTCATTTCGTTCTTCATGTGCCGCTTCCTTGTGCCGACAGTTCGTCGAGATACCAGTCATAGGTTGCCCGGAGGCCAGCCCGGAAGTTTACTTTGGGTTTCCACCCGAAGGAAAGCAGCCGAGAGCTGTCGAGCAACTTCCGCGGCGCGCCATCGGGCTTGCTCGTATCCCACTCGATCTTTCCGTCATAGCCGACTACGTCTGCCACCTGCTCGGCGAGTTCGCGGATGGACAAGTCCTCTCCGGTGCCTACATTGAGCGGAAACTGCAGTGTCGACGTGTCGCCCGCGAGCAGGTCGATGCATGCGTCGGCAATGTCGTCCGCATGAATGAACTCGCGTCGCGGTAGGCCGCTTCCCCACAACGTGACGCTCGGACTACCAACTGTCCGCGCTTCGTGGAAACGTCTTATCAGTGCTGAAAGAACATGCCCTGACTTCGGATCAAAATTATCGTTCGGTCCGAACGCGCTGTTCGGGATCAGCGGAATGAACCGTTGTTCGCCGTATTGTTGATTGTAGGCGAGACACATTTGCATTCCCGCCAGCTTGGAAATCGCGTAGGCCAGGCTGGTCGGCTCGGGCCTTCCGGAAAGCAACGCCGATTCGGGCATCGGTTGCGGGCACTCCTTCGGATACATGCACGAAGAGGCGAACAGGATGAGCTTTCTCACGCCAGCTCGATGCGCGGCGCGAAGAACGTTCAACTGGATCGCCAGGTTGGTGTTCATGAAGTCCGCTGGATAGGTCTGGTTTTCGACGATGCCGCCAACCCGGCCCGCCGCAAGCACGACATGGTCTATGTGGGCCGTGGCGAAGAAATCATCGACAGCTGCGCCATCCGTCAGATCGAGTTCATCGTGCGTACGGGTCACCAGCTTGCCGTAACCGGCGTGTGTCAGACGGCGTACCAGGGCGGAACCGATCAAACCGGTATGACCGGCAACGTAGATGCTGGAATCTGAGTTCATTACAGGCCATTCGGTTGATAAAGGACAACGCGACTTCCGGAATCTTCGAACTCGAAGGGGACATGGATCAAGCGTGACAGTCTTTCCTTGATCGCGGCATGCCGTTCCGGCTTGGCGAACAGCAGCAGGAACCCGCCGCCGCCGGCGCCAAGGATCTTCCCGCCTATTGCGCCTGCGTCCATCGCTGCGTTGTAGATCTGATCGATCTCAGGGGTGGAAACCCTGTCGGACAGACTGCGCTTGTACTGCCAGCTCGCATCGAGCAGCTTGCCGAACGATTCGATGGGCTCATCCACGTCCTGCAGCAGCGCAATGGCCTCATCCACCATCGCTCGCATCAGCTTGAGTTCCTTCTCGCGAGCCTTCAGGTTGTCGATTTTCGACTTGGCAACTTCCGAAGCGATTCGGGAGAACCCGGTGAAACACAGCAGAAGATGCGAATGCAACTCGTCGCGCCGCATCTTTGGAAGGATGACCGGCGCGACATCGAAAGCGTCGTTGCAATGGAATTCGATCCGGTTGAAGCCGCCAAAAGCGGCAGAGACCTGATCTTGGGAGCCGACGTTTTCACCAATCACGTTCTGCTCCACGTGGATGGCATCCGAGGCCAGATTCTCCTTGCCTATCATCCGGCCATTCAACGCGTGCAGCGCATGCATCAGGCCGACTGTGAAGGATGAACTCGAACCAAGGCCAGAGCGGGCCGGAAGGTCACCGTCATGGTGAACCTCCAGGCCTTCGCTGACCTGCATCCAGTTCAACACTGCCTTGACGGCGGGATGCTTTATTTCGTCATTGCTTCCAACGTTCTCGATATGCGAATAGACGATTCGATGCTTGTGATCGAAAAACGGGGGAAGACGGCGGCAGGTGATATAGCAATACTTGTTTATGGTGGTCGCGAGCACGGCACCGCCATGTTCCCGATACCACCCCGGATAGTCAGTTCCGCCGCCGAAGAAGGAAATTCTGAAAGGTGTTCTGGTAATTATCATCGGGGTCAGTCACCGAGTAATCTGCGCTTCAAGCGGATCGAGGCCATGTCTTCCACGTTTTTGCGTTCCTGCAAGCCGAACCTGCGTTCGACCAGGTCCAGGTAAGCCGGATTGGAGAAATACTTCTGCCAGGCTTCATCACGGAAACGCAGAACTTCAGCCGACGAAAGGTGCTTGGTCGGCAATGGTTCACATTCGTAGGACAGGAAGGCGTAACCCTCGTAGGAGTCGGGCAGCTTCCAGCCGTTTTTCCGCGCGATGTTGTTCATCGGACTTCCGGGCAGTGCCTGGCACGGATACATATTGGCCATTTCCGTATTCAGTTCCATTGCAAGGTCAAGCGTTTCCTGCATCGTGCCCAGCGTATCTTCCGGAAATCCGAATATGTAATTGCTGATGATGTAAATTCCCGAGTCACTGATGGTCTTGCAGACGTCGCGAATATTGACCTCCGCAAAAGACCCTTTAGAAACCTCCTGGCGCACCATCTGGTTCCCGGCTTCGACGCCCAGCGCCAGCCAGTTCACGCCGGCACGCTTGAACAGGTCAAGCGCATCCCGCCGCACCGTGTCGACGCGTGAGTAGGTCCACATGTTGAAATCGAACTCGTTGTCGACAATGTTCTGCAGCACCGGTTGGTAGTACTTGCGGTTGAGGAAGAACATTTCGTCGCTGATCCGCAGTGTCCGCACCCCGAGGTCCGCCAGCTTTCGCATTTCACGGGTGACCCATTCGGGTGACCAGAAACGCATCCCTCGCGAGTTGGATGCATTGATGTCGTCACCGTTGTCTACCCGGTTGACGATATTGATCATGCAGAAGTCGCAGCCAAAATTGCAGCCGAGTGAGGTATAGATCGCAGCGAACGGGGTGCGCTTTTCGTGGCTGAATTCGGCGTGCCAGAAGTGAGCCCGATACAGGTCAAGCGGGGTTTCCCGGTAGGGAAGAAGGTCCCACGCGTATCCCGGCATGTCCTCGTCCATTCTTTCCTGGGGGACGACGCTTTGCGGTGGATTGAGCGTAGGTACGGGGAACCCTGCCGGTCCCGGCTTCTTGTAGCCAATGCCCTTGATCAGTTGAAGGTCGTCGGCAAGATTACTGCGCAACAGATTGTGCAAGGCATACACGCCCTCGTTGAGGAGGACGATGTCTACGCAGTCATAGGCCAGAACCTCCATGGGCAAGGCGCTCGTGTGGGAACCGACGAAACAGGTCCTGATCGAGCTGCCGCAGGCTGCCTTGAGCGCGCGAGCAAGCGCCAGGGCACCGATCATGCTCGTGGTACCGGAATTGGGATTCTGTCCGTAGACCACGAAGACGGCCAGGCGAGGGCCGGAATCTTCTATCCGTTTGACCGCTGCTTCCAGCGAAAGACCTTCTGCATCGCAATCAAGAATGCCGACACCAAAACCTTTTGCACGGCAAGATTCGGCAAGGAGCAGAGCCCAGGTCGGTGGTTCTATGGCCGAATAGGTGCGTGCCAGATCCTGGTATGCCTTCGCAGAGGAATCCGGGTTGATGAATAGTGCGTCAATCTTGCTGACAGTCATTTCGCAAATACCTGATGGCGGTGAAGAGTCATCTGAAAGAAGCTGCGATCCGCGGCCGTATCCGGGCACCTGCACGGCAACGAACGGGACACTGCACGGTACGGCATATCGAAAGGGACGCTTTGCGTTGCGAACGGATCGCATTTCGGATTCCGCTGCAACGATCATCGCGGCTCTGATCGGATTTGCGCGGTTTGCCGGCAAGGCCGCAAAGCCGATCACCGATTTCATGTTTCATCGGAAGTCGATTCTTTCGTCCTGCCGTCGCCGCGCGAATCGCTGGCGACGAGCCGGTCGCGGCCTTCGCCGCAGAATGAACGACGATACCCAAATTCACGTCTCTGCGAGGCTGGACGGACAAATTGCTGTCTGAACGGCTGTTCCGGTCGACAGGCTCATAGTGGGTGGCGCGCCGCGAATGCGGGCGGATACCGTCGATGCAGCCGCAGGAACGCGCTGCTGCAAGGAAAACACGTTGGCCTGTATTTCTTTTGTCCCGCACTATGGCTTTTCTGTTGCGGTCAAGTTCACAGGATGAACCGGACGGCGTCGTCTGTTGTTGGCAGGAAAGGCTCCAGCCCCTTCGGCTCGGTTAAAGCCCCGACACTCCACCGCAGTGAATCGGCAGGCTTTACTTCGGCCGTGCAAAACCGGCAAGAGCACGATTGACCGGCATGGTGTCGAGTCACTGTGACCATTCCCGCTGACTGCGCGCGCCCCGCATGAGCCATGAAGAACGGCAGTGTTGCAATGCGCAGCCACGCGTCGTGGCCGCGCTATTCTGCGACTGAGCCACGACGATTGAACGTGGCTCGATCAGCATTGATCACTTGCTTATGATACTAAGTTTTTCGACAGGCGGGCTGTAATCACTCGTTAGCGAATGTGGGCAGGTGTTGAGCTTTCGCAGCGGCAAGCGGCGTCCGGGGGGGGGCGTTACCCTGCCGGAGGGTTGATGTCCGCCTGCCGTGAGATTTCGCGGCGTTTGGCCCCAGACGAATATGCATTTTCGTTGCTTGTTCTCCGTGCGGACTAATGTGACCTTTGCCCCCGCCGTCGTGCGCGTCGCCACGTGCTGACTCACGAGCAAGCGGAAGTTCTCTACAATCGCCGAAGGTGGTTCGCTGCACCGGGACCATCTGTAACCAACCATTGCGACTGCTTCAGCGCGGTAATGCAAAGCCGAGAACGCAGCGTTCGGCAGTCGGGTCATTCATGAAGATTCTGCTCACTGGCGCCAGTGGTTTTGTCGGTCGTGCCACCGGGACTGCGCTTCTCGCTGCGGGGCACGGGGTACGCCGGGTCGTACGGCAGCCAGACGCATCGGACGCTAAGGCATTCCGCATTGAGGGGATGGACGGCTTCACGGACTGGAGCGATGCGTTCGATGGAGTTCAGGCAGTCATCCACCTGGCCGCGCGGGTCCATCAGATGCGGGATAGCGCGTCCGATCCTCTCGCGGCCTTCCGCGCGGTCAATGTTGCGGGCAGCGAGCGACTGGCGCGCGCAGCAGCGGCAGCAGGTGTTCGTCGTTTTGTGTACGTGAGTTCAGTCAAGGCGGTCGCCGAGTCAAGCCTGGACGGCCAGATGCTCGACGAGGATTGCGTGGCCCGTCCGCTCGACCCGTACGGCGTGTCCAAGTTCGAGGCGGAGCAAGCGCTGCTCCGGGTCGCCGGACAGACCAATCTCGAACTGGTGATCGTGCGACCGCCTCTCGTCTATGGGCGTGGCGTGGGCGCAAACTTCCGTGCTCTGATCCGCGCCGTGGCCCGCGGCTTGCCGCTGCCGCTTGCATGCGTCGATAACCGTCGCAGCCTTGTATCGGTGGACAACCTTGCCGACGCTCTGCGAATCTGTGCCGAGCATCCTGCGGCGGCCGGACGCACCTATTTCGTGACCGATGGCGAGGATGTGAGCAGTGCCGAACTGGTCCGTCGCATCGGTCGGGCTCTTGGCCGACCGGTGCGCTTGCTGCCCGTGCCTGTTCAGTGGCTGCGCGTGCTGGCTGCCATTGCCGGGCGCCCGACACAGATCCAGCGGCTCGTCGATTCACTGTCGCTCGACAGCGGCCGCATCCGCCGGGAATTGGGCTGGCAGCCACCGCAGTCCATGGATCAGGCGCTTGCTCTCATGGTCGCGGCGGAGTCGTTGCGATGAATGCACCGATGTGGCTCGTCCCGTTGCTCGCACTGTGCGTGTCCGCGCTGTCGCTGCGCTGGCTCCTCGGCGATGGACAGAGGCGAATGGCTCTGGATCGTCCGAATGAACGATCACTGCATAGCCAGCCGGTGCCACGCAGCGGCGGACTGGCTGTGATGGCCGCAACCTTACTCACGCTGCTGCTGATCGATCTGCCAGAGCGCGGCGTTCTGCTGGCGGCACTGCTGGCACTGGTGGCCGTGTCATTGGTGGACGATTTCCGCGGTCTCTCGGCAGGGCTGCGTTTCTCGGTTCATGCGCTGGTGGCCGTCGCGGTTGTTCTGTGCCTGCCCATCGGCGAGACGAGCTGGATATGGGTGGCGGTCGCGATCCCTTCCATGGTCTGGATGACCAATCTGTTCAATTTCATGGATGGGTCGGACGGCCTGGCCGGGGGCATGGCTGCCTTTGGCTTCGGCACGCTGGGGATAGCGGCGCAAATGGCAGGGGATGTCGGCATGGCCACGCTGTGCTTCAGCGTCGTTGCGGCTTCCGCTGCCTTTCTGCGGGTGAACTGGCATCCCGCACGCATCTTCATGGGCGATGGGGGTTCGGTGCCACTCGGTTTCATGGCAGCCGCGCTTGGTCTGGTGGGCGCCGCGCGCGGATTGTGGCCGGTCTGGTTGCCCCCGCTGGCGTTCTTTCTCTTCATTTTCGACGCCACGGTCACCTTGTGTTGCCGGGCCGTGCGGGGCGAGAAGTTCTGGCGGGCGCACCGGACTCACTATTACCAACGCATGGTGCGCATGGGACTGGGCCATGCGCGCACAGCGAAGCTGTGCTACGTTGCCATGGCAGGGAGCGGAGTGACCGCGCTGCTGGCGCTTGCGCTGGCGCCTGACGCCGGCCCTTGGCTGATGCTCGCGTGGTCGGTTGCCTACGCAATTGCTGCCCGTGTCATCGATGTGCGCTGGCGCCGTCATCAAGCATCGAACCACCTTACCGCATGATGAACTCCCAGATTTCGCGATCCGTCGTCGTTTTCGTCAGCGACGTCCTGCTCGCCCTGCTCGCCTGGTGGGGCGCCTTCCTGTTGCGCTTCAATTTTTCCATCCCGCCTGAATTCACGGCCAGCCTGCTGTACTCGATGCCCTTCATCGTCGGCATGCAGTCCGTCGTGTTCCGCTTGTTCGGGCTCTACCAGGGCATCTGGCGTTTTGCCAGCCTGCCCGACCTGTTGCGACTCGTTCGCGCGATTTCGGCGGCGGCCATGCTCGGGCCGGTCGTGGTGTGGCTGCTGCAGAGCAAGGGCGTTGTGCCCCGATCGGTCTATGTGCTCGATCCCGTGCTCCTGCTCCTGCTGATGGGGGGAGGGCGTTTCGCCTACCGTGCATGGCGCGAGCAGCGCGAGTTCGGCGCGCTGATCGGCAAGGGCAAGCCGGTTCTCGTGCTCGGCGCAGGCGAGACGGCGGCCAGCTTGCTGCGCGATATCAGCCGGTCGGGGCAATGGAATGTCGTCGGTCTGCTCGACGACAACCCGCGCAAGCATGATCGCACGCTCTATGGCCGCAAGGTGCTGGGACCGATTGCCGATCTGCCCCGCCAGGCCGAAAGGCTCAAGGTTGCACACGCGATCATCGCCATGCCGTCTGCCTCGCATGCCCGTCGTCGCGCTGCCGCGAACGCCTGCGTGCGCGCGGGCGTGAAGCCGATGACCGTGCCTTCGTTCGACGATCTGATCAGCGGCAAGGTCGCCGTGGCGGCCTTGCGTGAAGTTCAGGTCGAGGATCTGCTCGGACGGGATCCGGTCAAGATCGACGCTTCGCGCCTTCAGCAGCTGATAGCCGGGCGCGTTGTCATGGTGACCGGAGCGGGCGGTTCCATCGGCTCCGAACTGTGCCGCCAGCTCGCGCGCTTCTCGCCCGCCAGCATCCTGGCGTACGAGCGCAGCGAATTCCATCTTTACACCCTCATCGAGGAGTTCAACGAGGTATTTCCGCATTTGCGCGTCGAGGCGGTGATCGGCGACACGCGAGACGAGGCGCGGCTGGCGGCGGTCATTGCCCGCCATGCGCCGGCGGTCGTGTTCCATGCCGCCGCCTACAAGCACGTACCGCTGATGGAAGCGGACAATGCGGCCGAGGCGATACGCAACAACGTGGGTGGCACGCTCGCGGCGGCGCGTGCCGCTCAGGTCTGCGGCGTGCCGCGCTTCGTACTGGTATCGACCGACAAGGCCGTGAATCCGGTCAATGTGATGGGTGCGACCAAGCGGCTGGCCGAGATGGTGTGTCAGGCGCTGGGCGCGCGCGGTGGCAACACCCTGTTCAGCACCGTGCGTTTCGGCAACGTGCTGGGCAGTGCCGGCAGCGTCATCCCGAAGTTCCAGGAGCAGATCGCGCGCGGTGGCCCGGTCACGGTGACGCATCCGGACATCATCCGCTATTTCATGTCCATCCCGGAAGCCGCGCAACTGGTGCTGCAGGCGGCGTTGATGGGCGAAGGCGGCGAGGTATTCGTGCTCGACATGGGCGAGCCGGTGCGCATTGCCGATCTGGCGCGCGACATGATCCGCTTGTCCGGCGCGTCGGAAGCCGAGGTGAAGGTCGAGTTCACTGGCCTGCGCCCGGGCGAGAAGCTGTTCGAGGAGTTGCTGGCCAGCGATGAAACCACGCGTCCCACTCACCACCCCAAAGTCCGGATCGCACGTGCGCGCGGCGTCGACGATGCCCTCTGGCTCGGCCGGCTGGAACGCTGGCTGGGTGACCCGCTGCCGGTCGATCCGGCAGCAGTGCGCAGCGAGCTTGCACGCTGGGTGCCGGAATACGTGCCGCAGGGCGGCGGACCGGCGCCAGCGTCCGCACCGGCTGGCGATGCTGATCGCGGCAGCGGAACATGAGCACTTGGGCCATCGGTGACCTGCAAGGCTGTTTCGACCCGCTGCAAGCCTTGCTCGAACGCTGCGGATTCGATCGGCGGCGAGACCGTCTCTGGTTCGTCGGCGATCTGATCAATCGCGGGCCCAAATCGCTTGAAACCCTCCGCTTCGTGCGCGACCTGGGCGACGCCGCGGTCACTGTGCTCGGCAATCACGATCTTTCGCTGCTCATGATCGCGGCCGGTCACGGCAAGCTGCATCGCCTGGACACCTTCCACCACATTCTGGATGCGCCTGACCGCGATGAGTTGCTGGTCTGGCTGCGCGAGCGGCCGATGATGCATGTCGAGGGCCGGTTTGCGATGGTGCACGCCGGCTTGCTGCCGCAGTGGGACGTGGCGCAGGCGCAGCAACTGGCGCGTGAGGTGGAGGCTGCCCTGCGCGGGCCGGATCACGATCAGTTCATGCATTGCATGTGGGGTAGCGAGCCGTCGGCCTGGGACGATGCGCTGACCGGCTGGGACCGCTTGCGCGTGGTGGTCAATGCACTGACCCGGATGCGCTTCTGTACGCCATCGGGTCACATGGATTTCCGCAGCAAGGGTTCTCCCGACGAACCGCCGTCCGGCCACCTGCCCTGGTACGAGATCGAGCCTGCCCGCTGGCGCACGCACACGGTTGTCTGTGGACACTGGTCGGCGCTCGGCTATCGCAGCGCCCGGGATCTGATCGCTCTCGATTCGGGCTGTCTTTGGGGCGGAGAGCTCACTGCCGTGCGGCTGGAAGACCGTGCGGTCGTGCAGGTGGCGTGCGAGCGTTGCGCACGGATGTAGGTATGGCAGGCGTCGGGCGGAACACCGCATGCGCCGACCGCATAGAATGCGGCCTCGACAGGGAGAATGCGCACAATGATCGGGCTGTTCCTCATCACTCACAGCAGCTATGGCGAGTCGCTGATCCAGTGCGCCTGCCATGTGCTCAACACGCGGCCGGCGCAGATCGCCCAGCTCGGCGTATCCGGGCAGGACGACCCGCTGGACCTGCTGCCGCTGGCGCGCCGCATGATGTCGGTGGTTGACAGCGGCGAAGGTGTGCTGCTGCTGACCGATATTTTCGGCGCGACGCCGTCGAATCTGGCACTCAAGCTGTGTGTGCCGGACAAGGTGGAGGCGGTGTCGGGTGTCAATCTGCCCATGCTGTTGCGTACGCTCACCTATCGCGAGCGGGAAACCCTGCACGGGCTGGTCAACAAGGCGGTCAGTGGCGGCCGCGACGGAGTGATGGCGATGAAGGTGGGGCGCGATGCCAAGACGTGAGATCGAAATCACCAACAAGCTCGGTCTGCACGCCCGTGCGTCGGCCAAGCTGACCCAGATCGCAAGCCGTCATTCCTGCGAAGTCTGGCTGGAACGGAACGGCCGGAGAATCAATGCAAAAAGCATCATGGGCGTCATGATGCTGGCCGCCGCCAAGGGCAGCACCATCCTGATCGAAACGGAAGGTGCCGACGCCGATGCGGCCATGGTTGCGCTGGTGGCGCTGATCGAGGACAAGTTCGGCGAGGGCGAGTAAGTGACCTTCACGCTGCACGGTCTTGCCGTATCGGGTGGTATCGCGATCGGTCATGCCTACCTGGTGTCACACGCGACGCTCGAAGTCGCACACTACTCGCTGCCGCCGCGCAAGGTCGAGGACGAGGTGACGCGACTTGGCAAAGCCTTCGAGACGGTGCGAACGGAACTGGCCGAGTTGCGCAGCGGCCTGCTGACCGAGAGTACGGACGCACGGGGCGAACTGCTCGCCTTCGTCGACCTGCACAGCATGATTCTCGACGACCCCATGCTGCTCGACGAGGCGGGCGAGTTCATACGCGGCCGCCGCTGCAACGCCGAGTGGGCGATCAAGCGACAGATGGATCGCCTGGTCGAACAGTTCGAACAGATCGAGGATGCCTATCTGCGCAGTCGCAGCGCCGATGTCGTGCAGGTGGTCGAGCGCGTGCTCAAGGCGCTGGCCGGCAAGCGCAATCGCGTGAGCACGCGCAGGCGGGACACCGACAGCATCGTCGTTGCACACGATCTGTCGCCGGCGGACACCATACAGTTCAAGGCTCAGCGCATCGCTGCCTTCGTGACCGACCTCGGCGGTGCCACATCGCACACCGCCATCGTTGCTCGCAGCCTGGCGATTCCGGCGCTGGTCGGCATGCATCAGGCGCGTCGTCTTATCCAGGACGACGACCTGCTCATTGTCGATGGCGTGCGCGGTGTGCTCATCATCAATCCGGACGAGCGCATCCTCGACGAATACCGGCTGCGCGCGCGCGAGATCGAGATCGAGCGATCCAAGCTCAAGCATCTGACCGGTACGGCCGCAACCACTCTGGACGGCGAGGATGTGCAACTCCTTGCCAACATCGAGTTGCCGGAGGATGTCGAGCAGGTGAAGGAGGTCGATGCGGACGGCATCGGCCTGTTCCGAACCGAGTTCATGTTCCTGAACCGCGACTCGCTGCCGGACGAGGACGAACAGTTCGAAGCCTACCGCAGCGTGGTGCAGGCGATGAAGGGCAAGCCGGTCACCCTGCGCACGCTCGATATCGGAGCCGACAAGGCGCTGCGGGGCGCCGAGCGCAGCGAAGCCAATCCGGCGCTGGGTCTGCGCGCCATCCGCTACTGCCTCGCGGAGCCGAGGATGTTCGTGACACAGCTGCGAGCCATCCTGCGTGCCGCGTGCTACGGCAAGGTGCGCATCATGCTGCCGATGGTCGCCTTCCAGCACGAGATCGAGTCCGCTCTGGCCATGATCGCACTGGCAAAGCAGCAGTTGCGCGATGCGGGCCGCAAGTTCGATGACCGGATGGAGATCGGCGCCATGGTCGAGATTCCGGCTGCCGCGCTGGCACTCGGCACCCTGCTCAACCATTTCAGTTTTCTGTCCATCGGCACCAACGACCTCATCCAGTACACGCTGGCCATCGACCGCGCCGACGAGGCGGTGGCGCATCTTTACGACCCGCTGCATCCGGCGGTACTGAGGCTGGTGCAGCAGGTGATTGCCCAGGCCAAGCGTGCCGGCATGCCGGTCGCCGTGTGCGGCGAGATGGCCGGCGAGCCGCACTTCACGCGTCTGCTCCTCGGTATGGGGCTGCGCCAGTTCTCGATGCATCCGTCGCAACTGCTTGAAGTCAAGCGAGAGGTCTTGCGTTGCGACTGTGGCGACATTGCGCCGCGCGTGATCAAGCTGCTGCGCTCCGACGACCCCGTCCGCATCCGCGAACAACTCGAACGCATCAACGTCGGCAGTACCGCGACCCAGTGAGCCGCATGCGCATTCTCGGTATCGACCCCGGACTGCGCATCACCGGATTCGGCGTGCTCGAATCCGAGGGGGCGAAGTTGCGCTATGTCGCCAGTGGTCGCATCACGTCGAACGAGCGCGAACCGCTTCCGACGCGTATCGCAGCGCTGTTTGCCGGCATACGCGAGGTCGTCGACACCTGGAAGCCGACGCACGCCGCGATCGAGATCGTTTTCGTCAACGTCAATCCGCAATCCACGCTGCTGCTGGGTCAGGCACGCGGCGCCGCGCTGTCGGCGCTGACGGCTACCGGCCTGCCGGTGGCCGAGTACACCGCTTTGCAGGTGAAGAAGGCGGTGGTCGGGCACGGCAAGGCGAACAAGGAACAGGTGCAATACATGGTGACGCGACTGCTCTCGCTGGCCGCCGCCCCGGGCGCGGACGCCGCCGACGCGCTCGCCTGCGCCATCTGCCACGCGCACGCCGGGCGCACGCTGCTCACCCTCAACCCCGGGGGGCGCCGCATGCGGGGCGGCCGTTCCATCGCCTGACGCGATGGTGAACGAACCTCAGGCCGGGGCGTTTCCGAACGTGCTGCTGCGCTGGCTTGCCGCCACCCGTCCGGCCTTTCTCGGGGTGACCCTGATTGCCTGCCTGATCGGGCTGGCGAGTGCGGCGACATCCGGCGTCGAGGTGGACGCGCTGCGCGCGGTGACCACCCTTGTGCTGGCCCTGGCGGCCCACGCCGCCGCCAACGTGATCAACGATGTTCACGACGCGATCAATGGCAGCGATGCAGCCAATGCTGCGCGCATCTTTCCGTTCACCGGCGGCAGCCGTTTCATCCAGAACGGTGTGCTGGGGCTGCGCGAGGCGGCCTTGCTCGGCTACGGTCTGCTGGCACTCGTGGTGCCGGGCGGTCTGTGGCTGGTGACGGTCTCCGGCAGCGGGCTGCTCTTCATAGGCGGGGCGGGCCTGTTCATTGCGTGGGCGTATTCGGCGCCGCCGCTTGCGCTCATGTGCCGCGGTCTGGGCGAACCGGCCATCGTCGTCGCCTGGCTGCTGGTGGTGTGCGGCGCCGACCTTGTGCAGCGCGCTTCTCCGGCATGGCTGCCCGCTGTGGCGGGTCTGTCATATGCGCTGCTGGTGGCGGGCATTCTCTACGTCAATCAGTTTCCCGACGTCGCGGCGGATGCGGCCGCCGGCAAGCGGACCTGCGTGGTCAGGCTGGGCCCGAAGCGGGCGCGCTGGGGCGGGTGGGCGATCGCGCTGCTGTCCGGCGGCTGCCTGGCCGGTGGCGTGGCAAGCGGCGTGCTGCCCATGGCAGCGATGCTTGCCCTGCTCAGCCTGCCGGTATCCCTGTGTGCGGCAAGCGGGCTGGTGCGGCATGCCGAACAGCCTGCCCGACTCGTTCCCGCGATACGGCTCACGCTGATCGCGGCCCACTTGCATGGGCTGTTGCTGGTAATGTCGCTGCTGATCGCCCCCGGCGTTCCGGAATGATGCGCCTCACCCCGGCCGATCGTCGTCCCGGGTTTCGCCGGCACGGGGCAAGGCCGCCGGGCGCTTCGCTGGCGACGCAGGCGAGGTCGAAGCGGTCTCGCCTGGTGGGTGAGCGATGCAAACCAAAGGCATCCCCGCTGGGAAGCGTTTCCAGCACCGCGGCAAGCGGTCAACCGAGGTTTCCGGAATGATAGGTCGTCTGACAGGCTCCCTGCTGGAAAAGAACCCGCCGCGCATCCTGCTCGATGTGAGCGGCGTGGGTTACGAAATCGACGTGCCCATGAGCACCTTCTACAACCTGCCGGCCATCGGGGAACGGGTGACGCTGCATACCCATTTTGTCGTGCGGGAGGACGGGCACTTCCTGTTCGGCTTCGGCGCGCCGGCCGAACTGGCGGCCTTCCGGCAACTGGTGAAGATCAGCGGCATCGGTCCGCGCATGGCGCTGGCCGTGCTGTCCGGCATGTCGGTGGACGAACTGGCACGGGTGATCGCCACACAGGAAGCGGGGCGGCTGACGAAGATTCCGGGCATAGGCAAGAAGACGGCCGAACGCCTGCTGCTGGAGCTGCGCGACAAGCTGGTGCCTGCTGCGTCGCTCGCTGCCGTGGTGGCACCGGATGCCGGCGCCGACATCCTGAACGCATTGATGGCGCTGGGCTACAGCGACCGGGAGGCACAGGCGGCACTGAAGACGCTGCCGGAGGGCATAGGCGTGTCCGACGGCATCAGGCAGGCGCTCAAGGCCTTGTCACGGGCGTGAAGGCAACCGTTTTCCTCCTGCGAGGGAGCCGCGCCTAGTCGAGAAATCGCTGCAGAAGTTCGTTCAGGAATCGCCGACCGCGCAATGTCGGCTTGACGCGGCCCGCTTCGAGTTCGATCAGGCCGTCCTCGCGCGCCGCCAGCAGCCGAGGCATCAGCCGGTCCACCGGCAGCGCGGTGTGACGGCCGAACAGGTCGATGTGAAAGCCGTCGTTCAGCCGGGCGGCGTTCATCATGAATTCGAACGGTCGTTCATCGATACCGACGAAGCGCGATTCCTGCACGAAATCGCCCCTTGTCGCCCCTTCCAGATAGGCGTTCGGATGCTTGTGCCGCATGTCGCGCCGGATGCGGTCGTGGAAACTCAGCTTGCCATGCGCGCCAGCGCCGATGCCGAGATAATCGCCGAACTGCCAGTAGTTCAGATTGTGCAGGCACTGCTGGCCCGGTCTGGCGAAAGCCGAGGTTTCGTAGTGCATGAATCCGGCTTGTGCCAGTCGCGCCTCGATTGCCTCCTGCATGTCGGCCGAGGCGTCGTCGTCGGGCAGCTCCGGCGGCTGGGCGGCAAACGGGGTATTCGGCTCCAGCGTGAGGTGGTAACAGGACAGATGGCTGACGCCGGTCGACAGTGCCATGTCGAGATCGGCGAGCGCTCCGGCCACGGTCTGCTGTGGCAGCCCGTACATCAGGTCGATGTTCACCCGATCGAAAAAGCGCTGTGCCAGTTCGATTGCGCGCGCGGCGTCGTGCCTGTCGTGAATGCGGCCCAGCGCGGCGAGCTGGCGGTCGTCGAAGCTCTGCACGCCTATCGACAGGCGGTTCACGCCTGCCGCCCGGAAACCTTCGAAGCGTGTCGCCTCGACCGTGCCCGGATTCGCTTCGAGCGTGATCTCCGCCTCCGGTGAAAGATGCAGCCGCGTGCGAACCGCCGTGATCAAGCGGTCCAGTCCATGCGTCGTCATCAGGCTGGGCGTTCCGCCACCGATGAATATCGTCTGTACGCGCCGACCCCAGATGTCGGGCAGCGCGCTCTCGAGATCGGCGATCAGCGCCTCGATGTAGGAGGCTTCCGGAATGCCCTCGCGCACCGTGTGTGAATTGAAGTCGCAGTAGGGACACTTGCGCACACACCAGGGGAAGTGGATGTAAAGCGAAAGCGGCGGTGGCACGGTGAAACCCGGCACGTCGGGCGAAGCGACCGCCGCCGGTGCGGCGCGCACCGGCGTCAGCGGGATGATGCGGCTCATGTGCAGGTCTTCAGACGCTCGAGCAGGTGTCGCATCGCCGCAGCGCGATGCGACAGCGTGTTCTTCAGTTCGGAGGCCAGTTCGGCGGCAGTCTGTTCGAGCGAAGGGACGAAGAAGTGGGGGTCGTAGCCGAATCCGCCCGCTCCACGCGCCTCGGCGATGATTTCCCCGTGCCATTCGCCGTCCGCGATCAGCGGTCGGGGGTCGTCCGGAGCGCGCACCATTACGACCACCGAATAGAAGTGTGCGCGCCGGTCCTCGACACCATGCAGGTCCGCGATCAGTCTGGCGTTGTTCGCGAGGTCGGACTTCGGCTCGCCAGCGTAGCGTGCGGATTGCACGCCGGGCTTGCCCCCAAGCGCGTTTACGCACAGCCCGGAATCGTCGGCCAGTGCCGGCAGGCCGGATTCGCGCGCGGCGTGGCGCGCCTTTGCAAGTGCGTTCTCGACGAAGGTGGCATGGGGCTCTTCCGCCTCGCTGACGCCAAGCGAGCCCTGCGACACCACCTCGATTCCCAG
Organism: uncultured Methyloversatilis sp.; assembly: GCA_964555165.1. Classification (GTDB taxonomy): domain Bacteria; phylum Pseudomonadota; class Gammaproteobacteria; order Burkholderiales; family Rhodocyclaceae; genus Methyloversatilis. The sequence goes on from CAZKRN010000001.1 coordinate 105,789, forward strand.
CGGTTCCAGCATGGCGGACAATTCGCGCAGCTTGCCGGCGTTGTTGCTGGCCAGTACCAGCCTGTCGATTTTCATGATCCCGAGGGCCTCTGTGGATCGGCGCTGCGAACGGCCTCGGCAGGAAGCAGCGAACGGCACAACCGGGTGGGCGGCCGGTTTCCTGCACGAACGAACGACGCGGCCGGGCGCCCGGCCAGCCGCGCACGCGGCTCAGGGTCGGTCTTGCGGGCAAGGCGGGGCTCAGTGTTCATGTCATCCTTCGAGGACGGTGACCGTCAGTGGCGTCGCAGGCGACCGGCCGTGGCGTACCGGATCATATCTCCAGGGCGCGACGCTGGGCGGCGATCAGGCCGTCGATCCCGCTCTCGGCCAGATCCATCAGGGCGTTGAGTTCCCTGCGCGAGAACGGGGCGCCCTCCGCCGTACCCTGCACCTCGCAAAGACCGCCGCCTGCCGTCATGACGACATTCATGTCGGTATCGCAGTTCGAGTCCTCGTCGTAGTCGAGGTCGAGCACCGGCGTGCCTTCATGAATGCCGACCGATACCGCAGCCACCAGCTCGCGCAATGGATTGGCCGGCAAAAGGCCGCGCTGGACCAGACCGGTGAGCGCATCGTGCAGCGCGACGCAGGCGCCGGTGATCGAGGCGCAGCGGGTACCGCCGTCGGCCTGGAGTACGTCGCAGTCGAGCGTGATCTGGCGTTCGCCGAGCGCCGCCAGATCGGTGACCGAGCGCAGACTGCGGCCAATCAGACGCTGGATTTCCTGGGTGCGGCCGGTCTGTTTGCCTTTGGCCGCCTCGCGTGCGCTGCGCGTGTGGGTGGAGCGGGGCAGCATGCCGTACTCGGCGGTCACCCAGCCGCGGCCCTTGCCACGCAGGAAGGGCGGCACGCCCTCTTCCACACTTGCCGTGCACAGCACGCGGGTGTTGCCGACCTCGATCAGCACCGACCCTTCGGCGTGGCAGGTGAAGTTGCGCGTGATGCGCAGGTCGCGCGCCTGATCGGGCCGGCGGCCGCTGGGTCGTGTCACGTTACTGCTCCTTCGAGTACTTGTTGATCGCGGAGTTGATCTCGGCGATGGCGGATTCGATGGCCGATTCGTCCCATTCTTCGCGCATCGATGCGCGGTCGCCAAAGCTTTCGATCACCGTGGTGTGCCGATCCAGAGGCAAGGTCCTGGTGGTGACCGAGCCACGCGGTTCATCGGCGTCGGCGTAGTTGTCGTGCCAGTTGATGGCGATCATCGTCAGGTTGTCGCTGGTCTCGCCGCCCGAGCTTTCGGCCTGATCCATCGTTCGGGGTACCGCCGTCATCACATCCGGGTTGTCGAACAACTTGAGCAGCGCTTCATTGCCCAGCGGCCCCCAGACACCGTCACTGCATAACAGGATGGTGTCTCCCGACAGCAGCGGAGTCTTTCGCGAATACTCGATCTGCGGCGCGATCGGTCCGCCCAGACAGCTGTAGATGCGGTTGCGGTGCGGGTGAGTCATCGCGCCGTCCTCGTCCAGCAGGCCGCGGTCTATCATTCTTTGCACGCGCGAGTGGTCGCGCGTCTGCGTCATCACATGACCGGCGCGCAGCACATACAGTCGTGAATCGCCGGCATGCGCCCAGTAGGCGACCGAATCCTGGATCACACAGGCGACACAGGTGGTGCGCGGACCGTCTTCCAGGTCGCGTTCGTCGGCATAGTCGAGAATGGCGCAGTGCGCGTTGGTAAGCCCGCGCGACAGGAAGAGGAAAGGGTCGTTCAGCCGGGGCTTCGCCTCTCGCTGGAAGGACTCCACCAGATACTGCACGGCGATCTGTGCCGCCACCTCGCCCTGGAAGTGGCCGCCCATGCCGTCGGCCACCACCATCAGCAGCGCGTCGCGCGAGTACGAATAGGCCATGCGGTCCTGGTTGGACTTGCGTTTGCCGATCCGGCTTTCCTGGAAGATGGTGAATCTCATTTGCCCATCCAGCTGCTGAAGCGACTGAACTGCGCGCGCACGCGGTCCAGCCAGTGGTCGCCGCCGGCATCCTCGCCGCCAACCGTCAGTTCGTTGCCCTCGTTCGCACGGTCCCAGGTTGCCAGCGACTTCTGCAGTGCGAACACGCTCTGCGGGCGCTTCAGGTGATTGAGCTGCATGCAGTGGTCTATCGTTTCCAGCAACTGTTTCGAGTACTGGCCTATCCACCGCTCGGACGCGAGGATGACCTTGTCGCTTTCGAGACGCAGATCGGCCGCCTGCGGCGGGCCACCCGACAGGCAGGCGTACATGCTGGCGCCTATGCTGTAGATGTCGCTCCACGGGCCGAGCAGGTCTCGGTTGCGATAGTGTTCCGGCGCGGCGAAGCCCGGCGTATACATCGGTTTGAGCATCGGCGTGTCGACCATCAGCGTATTGCGCGCGGCGCCGAAGTCGATCAACACCGGCGAGCCGTTGTTGCGCAGATAGATGTTCGACGGCTTGATGTCCAGATGCAGCAACTTGTGCGAATGCACCTCGCGCAGTCCGTTCAGAAGGCGTGTGAACACGTAGCGGATGAAGCTCTCCCTGATCTCGCCCCGCCGGCGCGTGATGTAGTCCTGCAAGGTGCGTCCGCGCTCGTAGCGCATCACCATGTAGACCGTATCGTTGGCGCGGAAGAAGTTGAGCACACGCACCACGTTCGGATGATTCAGCCCGGCCAGTGTGCGCCCTTCCTCGAAGAAGCACTTCATGCCGTAGCGGAAAGCGGGCAGGAACTCTTCCGGAATATTGGGCTGGATATGGCCTTCCTCGCGCAGTGCCAGCGCATTCGGCAGGTATTCCTTGATCGCGACCGGTGTGTCCTCGCGGTCGTACGCCAGATAGACGATGGAAAACCCGCCCAGGCTCAGTTGGCTGTGGATGCGGTACTGGTCCAGCTCAAAGCCCGGCGGCAGGGCGCAATTGACTTGTGGGGGCATTCTGCGGGCCGCTATGATCCTTGTTTCGGCGCGATTCTGGGCGTTTGCCCACAGGCTGTAAAGCTGCCCGACATGTGCTGTCGGCCACTTTCCCTGCGCCCGATCCAACGTTGGAACCTCGGGGGAAGAGCGCGTGGCAGGCAGCATACACAGCATGACGGGTTTCGCGACGGCTTCAGTCGGTGTCGGCGCAGCGACGCTCAATCTTGAGTTGAGGACGGTCAACTCGCGTTTCCTCGACCTGCACTTCAGGTTGCCGGACGAACTGCGCGTGATCGAACCGCTGCTGCGCGAACAGATCACCGGCGCGCTGTCGCGTGGCAAGGTGGACTGCCGCGGCGGCTTGCAGGCGGGTGGAGAGTCGAGTCGCGAACTGGCCCTGAATCCGCAGCTGCTCGCCCAGCTGGTGTCCCTGGAAGCCGGCGTGCGCGCGGCGCTACCCGAGGCGGCCTCGTTGTCGGTGGCCGAAGTGCTGCGCTGGCCCGGCATGCTGGGCGACGACACGATACCGGCCGAAGCGCTCAGCGATGCCGGGGCGCGTGCAGTGCGTCAGGCGCTGGCCGAACTGACCGCTTCGCGCAGCCGCGAGGGTGCGCGTCTGGCGGGAATGCTGATGGAGCGCGTCTTCCGCATGCGCGAGCTGGTGGCCCAGGTCACGCCGCGCGTCCCGGAAGTGGTGCGTGAGTATCAGGGCAAGCTGGTGCAGAAACTGCAGGAGGCCATCGGCAGCGCCGACGACGAGCGCATCCGCACCGAAGTCGGCCTGTTCGCGGTACGCATCGATGTTGCCGAGGAACTGAATCGCCTGTCCGCGCATCTTGATGAAGTCGAGCGCGTACTTGACAAGGGCGGCAGTGCGGGCAAGCGGCTCGATTTCCTGATGCAGGAACTGAACCGCGAAGCGAACACGCTCGCATCCAAGTCGGTCGCGCAGGACGTGAGCGCGGTGGCGATGGAACTGAAGATACTGATAGAACAGATGCGCGAGCAGGTGCAGAACATCGAGTAGTACCCCGGTTGCTCCGGGCTGGCCGTTGACGCGGTTCCGGCGAACATCAACTTTTCATGGCACGACATGGCTACACGCGGCATCCTCTTCATCGTCAGCGCACCGTCCGGTGCCGGCAAGACCACGCTGGTGCGCGGTCTGCTCGAACGCGACCCGCAGATCGGACTGTCGGTGTCGCATACCACGCGTTCGGCGCGGCCGGGCGAGGTCGATGGCGTGGCCTACCACTTCGTCGACCTCGAAACTTTCGAGGCCATGCGGGTGGCCGGCGACTTCATCGAGTCCGCGCACGTGCATGGCAACTTCTACGGAACCTCGCGTCACTGGCTGGAACAGCGACTTGGCGGCGGCCAGGACGTGTTGCTGGAAATCGACTGGCAGGGCGCACAGCAGGTGAGAAGGCTGTTTCCGGACTCGGTCGGCATCTTCATCTTGCCGCCCTCGCTGGAGGCGCTGTCGCAACGCCTGACCGGGCGAGCCTCGGATGCGCCGGAGGTGATCGAACGCCGCCTCGCCGCGGCACGCGAGGAGATCGGTCATCTGCGCGAGTTCGATTTCGTTATAATCAATAACATACTGAGTCAGGCGCTTGACGAAATGGTGACCGTCGCACGCGCTGCGCGGCTGCTCCGTTCCAGTCAGATGGCCCGACATCCCGAGTTCTTCCAATCCCTGGGTATCGATTGATATGGCACGCATCACCGTCGAAGATTGTCTGAAGCGCATTCCCAACCGTTTCCAGCTCACGCTGGTCGCCACCTACCGTGCGCGCCAGCTTTCCGCCGGCAGCACGCCCCAGGTCGATGGCGAGAAGGACAAGCCGACCGTCATCGCGCTGCGCGAGATCGCCGCCGGCAAGGTCGGTCTGGAAATCCTCAACCGCGGTCAGGCCTGATGAGGCCGGGCTGCCAGCACTGAAGCGAACGACGCGACCGGTGGACGAACTCATCATGCCCGCCCCGGTCGCTCACATCCCGCCCGCGCAGCCTGTCGTTCCGCTCGCGCCCGCTTACAACGATGCACACGCGGGCGCACCGGCGCCGGCCTGCCCCACGCTGGCCGACCTGGAGCATCTGATCGCCGGCATTTCCGGTTATCTCCGGGAAGACGAACTGCAACGTGTGCGCGATGCGTATGCATTGTCGGCGTCGGCCCATGCCGGCCAGTACCGGATGAGCGGCGAGCCCTATGTGTCGCATCCGCTCGCGGTTGCCGGAATCCTGTCCGGCTGGCACCTCGATTCGCAGGCGCTGTGCGCTGCCTTGCTGCACGACGTGATGGAAGATACCGCCATCACGAAGAGCGAGATCGCCGAGCGCTTCGGCAAGGTGGTCGCCGATCTGGTCGATGGCGTGTCAAAGCTCGACAAGATCGAGTTCCAGTCCAAGGAAGACGCCCAGGCCGAGAATTTCCGCAAGATGCTGATGGCGATGGCGCGCGACGTGCGCGTCATCCTGATCAAGCTGGCCGACCGCACGCACAATATGCGTACGCTCGGTTCCATGCGGCCGGACAAGCAGCGCCGGATTGCCCGCGAAACGCTGGAAATCCACGCGCCCATTGCCAACCGTCTCGGTCTGCACGCGGTGTTCCGCGAACTGCAGGACCTCTCTTTCCAGGCCATGCATCCGATGCGCTACCGCGTGCTGGAGCGGGCAATGAAGGCGGCGCGGGGCAACAGGCGCGAAGTGGTGGGCAAGATCACCGAAGCCATCCGCACCCGCCTTCCCGATCGCGGCATCGACGCCGACGTGTTCGGGCGCGAGAAGAGCCTGTATTCGATCTTCCGCAAGATGCGCGAGAAGCATCTCACCTTTTCGCAGGTGCTGGACATCTACGGCTTCAGGGTTGTCGTCGGCGACGTGCCGTCCTGCTACCTTGCGCTGGGTGTGCTTCACGCGCTGTACAAGCCGGTGCCCGGCAAGTTCAAGGACTACATCGCCATTCCGAAGGCCAACGGTTACCAGTCGCTGCACACGACGCTGATCGGACCCTTCGGTACGCCGGTCGAAGTACAGATACGTACTGCCGAGATGCACCAGATCGCGCAGAACGGCGTTGCGTCGCACTGGCTCTACAAGGACAGCGAACAGTCGCTGGACGACCTGCAGGCCAATACCCACCGCTGGCTGCAGTCCTTGCTCGAATTGCAGAGTTCGGCCCCGGATTCGGCCGAGTTCCTCGAACACGTGAAGATCGATCTGTTTCCGGGCGAGGTCTATGTATTCACGCCCAAGGGCAAGATCATGTCGCTGCCTCGCGGTGCTACGGCGGTCGACTTCGCCTACGCAGTACACACCGACGTTGGCCACAGCTGTGTCGCCTGTCGCATCAACCATGAGCTGATGCCGTTGCGCAGCGAGCTGAACAGCGGCGATCAGGTCGAGATCATCACCGCCTCCTACCCCAATCCCAACCCGGCCTGGCTGGGTTATGTGAAAACCGGCAAGGCGCGCGCCCAGATTCGGCACTTCCTGAAAACCATGCAGGTCGAGGAATCGGCGCAGCTTGGCGAGCGGCTGCTGACCCAGGCCTTGCGCCAGTTCGGTGTGACGCCGGACGAGATCGGCGATGCCTCGTGGGCGCAGTGGCTGGATACCGCCGAGGTGAAGAACCGCAAGGAGGCGCTTGCCGATATCGGGCAGGGCAAGGCTTCAGCCACTTTCGTCGCACGCAGTCTTCTGAAGCTGCAGACGGCCAGCGAACAGCGCGGTACGCCGCTGGACATGCCCGAGAGCGCCCTGCTGATCCGTGGCAGCGAAGGTATGGCGGTGCAGATCGCACGATGTTGCCAGCCGATACCGGGCGATCCCATCGTCGGTCAGCTGCGCGTCGGCTCGGGCCTCATGATCCATGCACACGATTGCCCGACGCTGCGTCGCAACCGCAAGGACGGCGACCAGTGGGTCGATGTCGAGTGGGAGCGCGACAGCAGCCGTGTCTTCGAGGTGGGCATACGCGTCATCGCCGCCAACAAACCGGGTGTGCTGGCCAAGGTCGCGTTCGAGATTGCCGAATGCGGCGCCAACATCCAGAACGTGGGCATGGAAGAGGATGGCAGCCTCTACACCCAGATCCATTTCACGCTGCAGGTGAGCGACCGCGTTCACCTGGCGCGCATCATGAAGGGCCTGCGTCGCGTGCCCGAGGTGGTGCGCATTGCGCGTGTGCGTGCGGCCGACCGGCCGGACGACGTGCGCAAGACCGGTTAGCCTTCAGACCTCAAACGGAGTTTCACGTGGCAGAGTACGAATCGGATCACACGCGCTTCATGCGCGAATTCCTCGAAAAGCACCCGGAACAGATCGAGGAGCAACGCCGCGGGCGCGCACTGTGGTGGGACAAGCCGCAGGACTTCGAAGCGCAGCGCCGCTTCAACGAAGCGAAGGTCGCGCAGAAGCCCTATCCCTACCAGACCGATCTGACGCCGTCCGACACGCACTGAGCGGCCGCGCTGCGGCCTTCTCCGCATGAGCCTGTTCGACCAGCCGCTGGCCATCGTCGACCTGGAAACGACCGGCGGCGACCCGCGCGCCGACCGCGTGACCGAGGTCGGCGTCGTGCTGATCGACGGTCCGCGGCGCAGCGAGTGGTCCAGCCTGGTCAATCCGGGCGTATCCATTCCGCTGTCCATCCAGAGCTTCACCGGCATCAGCGATGACATGGTCGCCGCTGCGCCGCGTTTCGCCGATCTGGCGGAGACGCTGGCAACGCTCTTGCACGGGCGCCTGTTCATTGCCCACAACGCGCGTTTCGACCACGGCTTCCTGCGCAACGAATTCGCACGGGTCGGCCTCGATTTTGCGCCGCGCGTGCTGTGCACGGTTCGCCTGTCGCGTGCCCTCTATCCGCATTTCCCCAGGCACGGTCTGGATGCCTTGATGGCGCGGTTCGACCTGAGCTGCGAAGCACGACACCGGGCCATCGGCGACGCGCGTCTGGTGCGGGACTTTCTCGACATCGTCGCGCGCGATTTTCCGGCCGCGGTGCTCGACGCGGCGATGGACAAGGCAGGGCGTACCGTCGCCGCGCCACCCGGCATGGCGCCGGGCGCCCTCGACGAGGTGCCGGATGCGCCCGGAGTGTATCTGTTCTACGGTGAAGCCCCGGCCTCGACCGACCTGCTGCCCTCTGCGTCTGAACTGCCGCTGTACGTCGGCAAGAGCCGCAGTCTGAGGTCGCGTGTGCTGGCGCACTTCACCGGCTCGCACAAGGGCGGGCAGGCGGCCCGCATGGTACGCGAGACGCGGCGTGTGGACTGGGTGGAAACGGCCGGCGAACTCGGCGCGCTGCTGCTCGAAGCGAAGCTGGTGAAGCAACTGCGGCCTCTCTACAACAAGCAGTTGCGGGCGAGCGGCCCGGCAGTGGCGCTGGCTTTGCGTGGCGGTCCCGGCAACGAGGTGGCTGCTGGCGGGGTGGCGCTGGTCATGGTCGATCTCGACCGCGTCGCGCCACAGCAGCTGGGTGGTCTGTACGGTCCGTTCCGCTCCCGTCGTGACGCCATGGCGGCTCTGCGCGACATGGCGACCGCGTGGCAACTGTGTCCGAAACGCATCGGTCTGCAGGGGCAGGAAAAACGTACGGCGGCCTGCGTGAACGTGCAGATCAAGCGTTGCCGCGGTGTGTGCTGCGGCCGCGAGGACCCTCGCCAGCACGATCTGCGGATGATGAGTGCGCTGGATGGACTGCGCGTGCCGGAGTGGCCGTGGCCGGGCCGCGTGGTGGTGCGCGAACGACGGGCCGGCACAAACGGTGGCGAGCGGCACTGGCTGTCGCACTGGTGCTATCTGGGGAGCGCGGCTGACGAGGCCGACGCGTTGCCACCCGGAACGACCGCGCGCTTCGACTACGACCACTATCGAATATTGCGACGCCACCTCGATGCCTTGCCGGGCGACGCGATCGAGCCGGCATGATGAGGGCATGGTCGGTGCGCCCGTCCTGATCCGCGGCATCCCGCCGGCAGCATCACGCTCGCCGGGCGATCAGTCTGCGCAGGGCGTCGAGCGGCAATGGCCGCGCGAAAAGGAAGCCCTGGCCTTCGCTGCATCCGAGTTCGCCGAGCAGTCTGGCCTGGGCGTCGAGTTCGATGCCTTCCGCAATGGTGCTCATGCGCAGCGACCGCCCCAGCGTGAGCATGGCATTGATCATGGAACGCGCGTCATCACTGTCGGTGAGGTCGACGATGAAGGAGCGGTCTATCTTGATGCGGTCTATCGGCAGGTCGCGCAACACGCTCAGCGACGAATAGCCGGTACCGAAATCGTCTATCCCTATGGATACGCCAAGCCGCTTCAGCGCGTCGAGCACGCCGGCGCTGCGCTCGATCACCTGCAAGGTCGACTCGGTGATTTCCAGTTCCAGCGACTCGGCGGGGAAGCCGGTTTCGGCCATGACTCCGAGTACCTGTGCGACAAAGTCGTCGTTCAGGAACTGTCGTACCGACACATTCACGGCCAGACGCATCTGCCCGCCCTCGCTGTTGGCCAGACCGACGATGTCGCGGCAGGCGCGGCGCAGTACCCACAGCCCCATCGTTTCGATGATGCCGCTCTCTTCCGCTACCGGAACGAAACGTGACGGCGACACCATACCCCACTCCGGATGCGGCCAGCGCACAAGCGCCTCGACCCCGACAATATGCCGGTCGCACAAACGCAGCTGCGGCTGGTAATGCACCTCCAGCGCGCCGGCATCGATTGCGCGACGCAGTCCCTGCTCCATCTGCATGCGTTCCTGTGTGCGCTCCGACATGTCCTCGGAGAAGAAACGGAAGCGTCCCCGGCCCTGCGCCTTCGCCGAGTACATCGCGATGTCGGCGGCACGCATCAGCACATTGCGATCGACGCCGTGATCCGGAAACACCGCGATGCCGATGCTGGCCGAGATGCGGATCTGTTCGCCGCCAAGGTCAAAGGGCTCACTCAGTGCGTTCAGCAGCTTGAGCGCAAGGCGGGACGCATCGTCCGGCTGGGCGGTGCCGCTCAATACGACGAACTCGTCGCCGCCGAGACGCGCCAGCGTATCGCTGCGGCGCAGCGTTTCGCGCAAGCGTTGTGCCACGGCGCGCAGAAGATGGTCGCCCACGGCATGACCCAGCGTGTCGTTGACCACCTTGAAACTGTCCAGATCGAGAAACAGAAGGGTGCAGCGCTGCTGTGTGCGGCGTGCCTGTTCGATCGCCTGTTCGAAGCGGTCGTCAAACAGCAGCCGGTTCGGCAGATCGGTCAGCACGTCGTGATGCGCCAGATGGTTCAGCTTCTCCTCGATCTGGTGGATTGCCGTGAAGTCGGACAAGGCCATGACGAAGTGGGTGACGCGCCCGGCTTCACTGAGTACGGCACTGATGCTCTGCCATGCCGGAAAGCAGTCCCCGGAGGCACGGCGGCACAGCACTTCGCCCTGCCAGTAACCGGTGCCCGAGGAAGCGACCAGTGCGTCGTAGAAGGCGTCGTCGTGACCGGTACCCAGCACCGCCTCCGTATCGAGGCCGATCACGCCCCGTTCGGCATGGCCGGTGATACGCGTGTAGGCCGCATTCACGGCAACGATGCGTCGTTGCCGATCACTGATGACGATGGCTTCCGCCATGGTGTGGAACACGACACTGGACCGGCGCAGCGCCTCTTCGTCGAGACGGCGTTGTGTCACGTCCTGCAGGATGCCGACGACGCGCCGTTCACCGGGAGACGAACCGTAGGCACGGGCATGCGCTTCCAGACAGCGCGCGCCGCCGTTGCCCGCGGTGCGAAACTCCACCCTGATCGGATCGCCGCTGTCCAGCGCCCTGTTCAGCGCGCCGGAGATGCCTCCCCGGTCGTCCTGATCCACCCGCGACAGAAAAACTTCCCAGGTTTCGTCGAGCGGCACCGGACGGTCGCCGAACAGGGCGCGCAGGTGACCGTCACCGTGCAGGCGCATCGTATCGCCCCGCCATTCCAGCACGCCGAGAGATGCGGCATCCAGCGCCAGTTTGAACAGTTGTTCGCTGCGTTCCACATTCACTTCGACTTCGCGACGGGCCAGTGCCATCTGTATCGTCGCGTGCAACTCGCGCGGCTCGCACGGCTTGACCAGATAGCCGAAGGGCCGACAGTCGAGCGCCCGTCTCAGCGTGTCGTCCTCGGCGTAGGCGGTCAGGAACACCACGGGTACCCGATGCCTGGTCTGAATCTGCAATGCAGCGTCGATGCCGTCCAGCGCACCCTCAAGATGAATGTCCATCAATACGAGATCGGGCGCGAGGTCAGCGACCCGATCGATCGCCTGCTCTCCGCTGGCCAGTACAGCGCCCACCTTGTAGCCGAAGGACTGGAGCTGGTTCTTCAGGTCGAAGGCGATCACGCGTTCGTCTTCGACCAGCATCAGATTGACCGGCAACGGCGCGTTCATGGCGTTCCCCGGGCGGAGAGGGCGGCAGGGAAGGTGATGCGGTAGTGGGCGCCTCCGCCCGGCACGATCCGCAGTGCGCCGTGCAACTGATCGATCAGCAGCGGCACCAGTTGCAGGCCAAGCGACTTCACCGCGTTGAAATCGAAATGCTGCGGCAGACCGACGCCGCTGTCCCGCACGCCCAGAACCACATCGTTGTCGGTGCAGGAGAGCGTGATCACGATGTCGCCCCGACGCGGGTCGGGAAAAGCGTGCTTGAAGGCATTGGTCACCAGTTCGTTGACCATCAGCCCGCAGGGTATGGCGCGCTCAAGATCGAGATACACCGGCTGTTCCGGCCGTTCCAGCGTCAGTTCCACGCGATTCGAGCCACTGCGGTAGGCGCCGCGCAGAAGCTGGGCGAGACGGTCGAGGTAGTCTCCGAGGTCCATGCGGGAGAAGTCCTTGCGTTCGTACAGCAGCTGGTGGGTCAGCGCCATTGCGCGAACGCGGTTCTGGCTCTCGTTCAGGATGTCGCGCACGCGCGGATCGTTGGCGTTGCTGGCCTGCAGGTTGAGCAGGCTGGTGATGACCTGAAGATTGTTCTTGACCCGGTGGTGTACCTCATTGAGCAGCACCGTCTTTTCCAGCAGAGCCTGTTCCAGTACCTGTTGCGCGCGCCGCCGTTCGGTGATGTCCACGATGGAGGCCAGCACCATGATGCCCTTGCCGGTGTCCATCGGATTGAGGCCGATCTCGACCGGGAACTCGCTGCCGTCGGAGCGACAGGCAAACAGGTCGCGGCCGCCACCCATCGGGCGCGGACTGGGAGAGGAGAGGAAACTGTGGCGGAAGTCGGCATGGTGCGCACGCGCGCCGGCCGGCACCAGCAGGTCGACCGGGCGGCCGATCAGTTCCGCGCGCGGATAGCCGAACAACCTCTCGGTCTGTTCATTGACCAGTACCATCGTGCCCCGGCCATCGACCAGCACCATTGCGCTCGGGGCGTATTCGACGACACGCCGGAACGCGTCGTCGCTCATCTGCGGCATCGGTGCGCTGTCGCACCCGGGTGCTGTATCGGCCCGGAGGTCCATCGACATTCCTCCCTGAGCCCTGTAAGGAGAGGGGGCTCATTCATTCTGGATGTCGATATGGCCCAAGACAAGGCCGCATTGGTCTCTTTACGCAAATGCAAACAAAAAGCCCCTGCATGCAGCAGGGGCTTGTCGGCCGGCCGAGTGCAGCAATCAGGCTTCCGGGTCGTACATGCAGTGCTTGATTTTGTGGCGGTTGGCGATCAGCTCGTCGATCGTCGGCTTGCCGGTCATTGCACGTTGTATCGCGATCTTGGTCGCTTCGTAATTGGTACGGTACAGATCCTTCATGTCGAGGTTGGGGTCCTTGACCGCATTCGGGTCCAGCCACACCAGGTCGATGATGACCAGTTCGTCCACCCGTTCCTTCGGGATGATGCCTTCCGACACGCAGTCGACGACCGCGTCGGCGGTGGCCGACTGCACCACGCCGCCGAGCAGCTCGACGGTGCGCGAATTCTTGATCGTGACCTTGGGCACCATCATCGTGGCCGGCTTGGCCATCTGGTTGCAGTCGCGCACGGCGAGCATGCGGGTGTGACCGGCGGTCTGGCCCATCATCTGGGCGAAGGCCTGGCCGACCGGGCCGTCGATCGAGCCGATGACGATCTCCGGCATGGCGTCGGTGTATTGGCCTTCCTTGGCAAAGACGGTGGCTTCGCCGACCTTCATCACGATACGTTCGGACATGTGTCGATTCCTTCTGGCAGTGTTTTCAATTAGATGGCGCGCAGGGCTCAGCCGCCGCGAAGTTTAGCGCGCATGCGGTCGATTTCACGCCGCTGCGTCTTGGTCGGCCGGCCATGAAGCATGTGTGACGGTTCCGGAGCAAGCCGGCGCCGTTCGCGTTCCGCTTCGCGTCGTGCAGCGCTCTCGGCGGTCTCTTCGTAAAGCCTGCGTGCCTCCTCGGCCGGACCGCGTCTGCCGGAAAGCGCCTGCACGATCACCGTGTAGCGCAACTCGCCGGTGTGGATGTCCAGCCGGTCGCCGATGCGCACTTCGCGCGAGGGCTTGGCGCGTGCCTCGTTCAGCTGGATGCGGCCGGCGTCGATGGCATCGGAAGCCAGCGTGCGCGTCTTGAAGAAGCGCGCCGCCCACAGCCACTTGTCGAGCCGCAGCCGTTCGCGTGCGGCGTCCTCGTCCTGGCTCACGGCAGCAGGCGTTCGCCGGCGTAGAGGTCTTCGATGCGCTCGCGCTCGCGGATCAGGTACGCCTTGTCGCCATCCACCATGACTTCGGCCGCGCGCGCACGCGTGTTGTAGTTGGAGCTCATGGTCATGCCGTAGGCGCCAGCCGAGAAGATGGCGACCAGATCTTCCGGCGCTACCGCCAGTTCCCGTGCGCGGCCGAGGAAGTCGCCACTTTCGCATATCGGGCCGACCACATCGTAGGTGTCCGCCTGACCGCGCGGACGCACGGCCGCGATGCGATGGAAGGCGTCGTACAGAGCCGGGCGGGCGAGATCGTTCATCGCCGCATCGATGATGGCGAAGTTGCGATCCTCGCCGCGCTTCAGGTACTCGATTCTGGACAGCAGCAGGCCGGCATTGCCGACCAGCGAGCGGCCCGGTTCGAGCAGCAGGCGTTCCTTGCGGCCGGCGAGCACGGCCAGCAGCGGCGCCAGATAGTCACGCGTCGCCGGTACCTCCTCGTCGTCATAAAGGATGCCGAGGCCGCCGCCCAGGTCGAGGTGGTGCAGTTCGATCCCTTCGCGGTTCAGCGCCTCGGCCAGTGCCACCACTTTGGCCGCCGCTTCGGCCACCGGTGCCGGATCCAGCAGTTGTGAGCCTATGTGGCAGGCGATGCCGCGGATTTCGAGTTGCGGCAGCCGGGCTGCGTCGACGTAGATGCGGTGCGCGTCGGCGATCGGCACACCGAACTTGTTGCACTTCAGGCCGGTGGAAATATAGGGGTGGGTTTTCGGGTCGACGTCCGGATTCACCCGCAGCGCGATCGGTGCGCGCTTGCCGAGGCTGCCGGCCACTTCGGCCAGCCGGTGCAGTTCGGCTTCCGATTCGACGTTGAAGCAATAGATGCCGTGCGTCAGCGCGGCGCGCATTTCGTCGCGCGTCTTGCCGACGCCGGAGAACACCACCTTGCCCGGCTCGCCGCCCGCCGCGATCACGCGCGCCAGTTCGCCACCGGACACGATGTCGAAACCGGTGCCCAGCCGGGCGAACACATTCATGATCGCCAGATTGGAATTCGACTTCACCGCGTAGCACAGCATGGCCTCCCGGCCGGACAGTGCTTCGGCGTAGGCGGCGTGCGCCTCAGTCAGCGCGGCGCGCGAATAGACGAAAGTGGGCGTACCGAATTCAGCTGCAATGCGTTCCAGCGCGACACCTTCGGCGTGCAGTGCGCCGTCGCGGGTTTCGAAATGCTTCATTGCTGTCCGGCCTTGTTAGTATCCTGTGGAACAACGGGTGCCGGCATGGGCTTCACGGCGGGTGGCTGGGCGCCCTGCCTGGGCGGCATGGTCAGCGGGCCTTTGGTGCCGCAGCCGGCGAGGATCAGGGTCAGTGCGATGGTGCGCACGATCGGACTGGAAAACATGATGGTGGGCCAGGACATGAACGAGAGTGAATTTAACAAATTGGCTGACGCAACGCTGACCGCAATCGAGCAGGCCATCGAGCGCTGCGGTGCCGGCATCGATTACGAACTGCAGGCCGGTGGTGTGCTGGAACTGGAATTCGACGACGGTTCCAAGATGGTGATCAACCGCCACGCTGTCGCGCAGGAGATCTGGGTCGCCGCGCGATCCGGCGGGTTTCATTTCAAGGCTGCCGACGGGAAGTGGGTCGGCACGCGCGACGGCAAGGAACTGATGCAGGCACTTGAGGAACTGGTCAGCCAGCAGGCCGGGGAAGCTGTTCGATTGCGCGGTTGACTGCGGGCGGCAGGCCGATACTCGCCTCGCCCGGCACGATGTGTCCGGTTGGCGAACGCGGAGCCGGCGCAGGGATCGGTGCCGGTGACTGGGCCGGCGGACCGGGCTGCAATTCTCCTTCGGACGCCGGCCCGCCCGGCTCCTCGGGCAGGGATTCCGGTGCTGGCGGCAGGTGTTCCTGATACATCAGATCGCTGCGCGGGACGCCCTGGTTGTCGTGGCCCGCGTCGATGCGGAGCAGCCCGTCTGGCATGGGAATCTGTGCTTGCGGGATGTCCTTCAGTGCGTGCCGCATGTAGTCGACCCACATCGGCAGCGCCGCCGATCCCCCGGTTTCGCCGCGACCGAGCGTGCGCGGACTGTCGAAACCTATCCACGCGACCGCGACATGCGAGGGCTGGTAGCCGCAGAACCAGGCGTCGAGATAGTCGTTCGTGGTGCCGGTCTTGCCGGCCAGATCGCTGCGCTTGAGGGCCAGTGCGCGCGTGGCCGTGCCGCGGCGGACCACGTCCTGCATCATGCTGTCCATCAGGAATGCGTTGCGCGAATCGATAACGCGCAGCGACTCGTCGCCGGCCTTGCGGGGTGTGAAGCGCGCCAGCACGTGTCCGGAATTGTCGGTGATCTCGCTCACGACGTAAGGTTCGACCCGATAGCCACCGTTGGCGAACACGGCGTAGGCAGATGCCATCTGCCACGGGGTAACCGAACCGGCGCCCAGGGCCATGGTCAGGTAGGGCGGGTGACGCGGGGCGTCGAAACCGAAGCGCGACACATAGTCCTGAGCGTAGCGCGGGCCGATGGCGCGCAGCATGCGTATCGACACCATGTTCTTGGATTTGGCCAGCGCCGTTCGCAAGGAGATCGGTCCGTCGTACTTTCCGTCATAGTTCTTGGGCTGCCAGCTCTGGCTGCCGGTTTCTCCGGCCGACACGACGAGCGGCGAATCGTCTTCGACCGTGGCAGGGCCATAGCCCTTCTCCAGTGCCGCCGAGTAGATGAAGGGTTTGAAGCTGGAGCCCGGTTGTCGCCAGCCCTGGGTCACGTGGTTGAACTTGTTGCGGTTGAAATCGAAGCCGCCGACCAGCGCGCGCACGGCGCCGTCGTTGCTGTCCATTGACACCAGTGCGGCCTCCACCTCGGGCATTTGCGCGAGGGTCCAGCCCAGCTTTGCGTCAGGCATCACGCGTACCACCGCGCCGCGGCGCAGACGGCGGGCGGCGGGTGCCTTTTCGTCGAGCATGGCCTTCGCGAATTTGAGTGCGTCGGCTCCGAGGGTGAGTACCTCGCCACCACGCTTGTACACCTTGAGTGCATTCGGGCTGGCGGAGAGCACCACCGCCGCGTTCAGGCCCGCCGCGTCCGGGATGTCCTGCAGCAGATCGTCCAGCAGTTCGTCGTCGTCACTGCTGACGTCCTTCATGTCGACAAAGGTTTCGGCGCCCCGATAGCCGTGCCGGCGGTCGTAGTCGAACACGCCCTTGCGTACGGCCTGGATGGCTGCGTCCTGATCCGCTCGCCGTATGGTGGTGGTGACCCGCAGGCCGAGTGCGTAAGCGTCGTCGCCGAAACGTTCGACCGCGATCTGGCGTGCCATCTCGGCAACGAAGTCGGCCGGCAGGTGACCGCCGGACGGTGTGGTCGAGCTGTCGCGCCGGATCGACAGCGGCTCGGCAACCGACTGCATACGGGTCGCTTCGTCGATGTATCCGAGTTCGTGCATGCGCCGGAGTACATAGGCCTGACGCAGTGCCGCCCGCTTCGGATTGACCACCGGATTGTATTTCGACGGTGCTTTCGGCAGACCGGCCAGCATTGCCGCTTCGGCGACGCTAATGTCCTTCAGGTTTTTGCCGAAATAGGCTCTGGATGCGGCGGCAAAACCGTAGGCGCGCTGGCCCAGGTAGATCTGGTTGATGTAGAGCTGGAGAATCTGGTCTTTTGTCAGGCTGTTCTCGATTTTGAACGCCATCAGGGCTTCATACACTTTGCGGCGCAGAGTCCGTTCGCTCGACAGGAAGAAGTTGCGCGCAACCTGCATGGTGATGGTGCTGGCACCCTGGCTGCGACCGGCGCTGGTTAGATTGGAAAGTGCGGCACGGGCAATGCCCATGTAGTCGATGCCCGAGTGCTGGTAGAAGCGCTCGTCCTCGGCCGCGATGATGGCGTGCTTGAGGGCATCGGGAACCTGTCCGATCGGGACGACGGATCGGCGTTCCTCCCCGAACTCGCCGATCAGCTCGCCTTCGGCGCTGTACACGCGAAGCGGGATCTTGGGGCGATAGTCCGTGAGGATGTCGAGCGACGGCAGTTGCGGGTAGGCGAGCAGCACGACCATCAGCGCAAGTGCTGCGCCGATCAGCAGGAGGCCCAGGGTGGCGGTCAAGGGATACAGCAGCCAGCGGAATCGGGTGAGCAAAAGAGAGGGCTTCCGGACGGGGTCAAAGGGCGAAAGTATAGCGGTCCGACCGTGCGAAGCTTCTCGTTGCGGCGGCCCAATATTTGTTTACTTGTCGGTACCTTGCTGCTAGCATCTTAATGTAATTTGTGAGTATTGGGCCTAATCCACTGTCTTAAAAGGAAAAAGCTTGGCTTTCGACCTGTCGGTATTCAATCCGGGAGCGCGTCCCCTGATGGGGCTCGACGTGTCGTCCTCGGCGGTCAAGCTGGTCGAGCTGTCCAGGACAGCGAAGGGCGAGCACCGCATCGAGCGCTATGCCATCGAGAACTTGCCGCGCGATTCGGTGGTGGATGGCAACATCGCCAAACTCGAAGAGGTGGCCGATGCCGTGCGTCGTGCCTGGAAGCGCATGGGCAGTTCGACGCGCAATGTAGCGCTGGCGTTACCGGCAGCGGCCGTCATCACCAAGAAGATCATCGTTCCTGCCAATCAGCGCGAGCAGGAACTCGAAGTGCTGGTCGAGTCCGAGGCCAATCAATACATCCCTTTCCAGCTGGACGAAGTCAATCTCGATTTCCAGGTGGTTGGCCCGGCGCCCGGTAATCCGGACGAAGTCGAAGTGCTGATCGCGGCCTCGCGTAAGGAAAAGGTTGAAGACCGCGTGGCGGTTGCCGAAGTTGCCGGGCTGCGAGCCGTGGTGGTCGATGTCGAGTCCTATGCGGCGCAGGCCGCGTTCGAGCTGGTCGAGAAACAGCTCCCCAACGGTGGCAAGGACACCAATATCGTGCTGGTCGACGTCGGCGCCAATGTGATGAACGTGATCATCCTGCGTAACGACCAGCCCGTTTACTCGCGCGAACAGGCGTTTGGCGGATACCAGCTCACACAGGACATCATGCGCAATTACGGCATGAGCCCGGAGGAAGCGGAAGCGGCCAAGCGCACCAATACGTTGCCCGAGAACTACGAGAACGACCTGCTGCGTCCGTTCATGGACAACCTGGCACTTGAAGTGTCGCGCGCGCTGCAGTTTTTCTTCACTTCGACACAGTACAACAGTGTCGATCACATCGTTCTCGCGGGCGGCTGTTCGGTCATTCCGGGTCTCGACGAGGTGGTCGCCAACCGCACGCAGGTTGAAACGCGCATTGCCAATCCTTTTGTCGACATGCAGCTGTCCCAGGCGGTCACTGCAAAGCGACTGAGCCAGGACGCGCCATCGCTGCTGGTCGCCTGCGGCCTGGCGCTGCGGAGGTTCGACGCATGATCAGGATCAACCTCCTTCCGCACCGCGAGGAGAAGCGCAAGGCCCGCAGACAGCAGTTCACTGCGCTGGCGGGTCTCACGCTCGTGCTTGGCGGGCTTGTCGTGGCGCTGGTCAATGGCGTGATCGGTGGCTATGTGTCGGCGCAGGATGAAAAGAACGCCTTCCTCAAGACCGAGATCGCGGCTCTGGACAAGTCGATCGACGAGATCAAGCGTCTGCGGGAGCAGACGGATGCATTGCTGCAGCGCAAGCGCGTGATCGAATCCCTGCAGGGTGATCGTTCTGAAGCCGTGGGCCTGTTCAATGAACTTGCGAAGAACGTGCCCGAGGGTGTGTACATCAAGAAAGTTTCTCAGCAGCAGAACAAGATAAATCTGGTTGGCTACGCGCAGTCGAATGCGCGCGTGTCCAGCCTGATGCGCAATCTTGAATCGTCGCCTCTGCTCGAACGTCCGACCCTTATCGAAATCAAGGGTGCGACCGTGGAGAAGCGGCGGATGAACGAATTCAGCCTCGATCTTTTCATCACGCGGACCGTGAACGAGGCCGATGCGAGTGCGGCGAAGGGGCGCAAGACATGAAGCAGATCCAGATGCCGAAGATCGACTTCACGCGCATTGCGGATGACTTCCGGAATCTCGACCCGAAGGACGTCGGCAACTGGGCGATGGCGCCGAAGATCGCGGTGCTGATCGGCGTACTGATTGCGACGATTGCCGCCGGCTGGTGGTTCCTGTGGGATCCGCAGCGCGTCGAGCTCGAACAGAAGCGCGCGGAAGAACAGACACTCAAGGACGAGTGGCTCAACAAGAAGCAGCAGGCCGTCAATCTGGAGCAGTATCAGCAGCAGCTTGCCGATATCGACAAGTCCTTCGGTGCGCTGCTCAAGCAGTTGCCGAACAAGGCAGAGATGGAGTCTTTGCTGGTCGATATCAGCCAGGCCGGTCTGAGCCGCGGTCTTCAGTTTGAAATCTGGAAGCCGGGCTCCGAAGCAATGAAGGACTTCTATGCCGAGATGCCTATCACCATACGCGTGACCGGCGGCTACCACGACCTCGGCAATTTCGCCGGCGACGTAGCCAGACTGTCGCGCATCGTTACGCTCGGTTCCATCGTGATCGATTCCGGCAAGGACGGTCTGAAGATGGACGCCGTCGCGACCACCTACCGCTACCTCGACGAAGAAGAGGTGGCACGCATCAAGAAGGAAAAGGCGGACAAGGCCAAGGGAGGCAACAAATGAGCCGCTTCTTCATCGTGCTCATGCTTTCTGCCGGTCTCGCCGGTTGTGCCGGCGAAGATCACGAAGATCTGCGCACCTGGATGGCAGAGAGCACACAAGGCCTGAAAGGTCAGGTCAAACCGCTTCCCGAGATACGTCCTGCAGTCGTTGTGTCGTATGAAACGGGATCGCTGATCGACCCCTTCAGTTCCCAGAAGATCGAGCCCGAACGCAAGAAGGGTGGCGCTGGCGGAGGCGGTATGGCGCCCGATCTCGATCGGCGCAAGGAGCCGCTGGAACAGTTTCCGCTCGATTCGCTCGCCATGGTGGGCGTGCTGGAACAAGGGCGCGTCGTTTACGCGCTGGTCCGTGCCGATTCCACCCTGCACAGGGTACGTGCGGGCAATTACATGGGTCAGAATTTTGGTGTCATCACCGCCATCAACGGCGATGGCATCGCTTTGAAGGAAATCGTTCAGGACGCGGACGGCGAATGGGTCGAACGTACCAGTACGCTCCAGTTGCAGGAGCAGGAGGCAAAGAAATGAATTTCGTCCGCAAGATCGCCGGTCTGTTTTTTGCCGTTGCGCTCGGTCTGGTGTCGGCGCCAGCGAGCGCCGAGGCGCCGCCGAACAGTATCGAGGCCATTCTGGTGTCCCAGCAGGGCGGGGAGGTCCTGGTCAAGGTCACGACCCGGCATGAGCTGCCCTCGGTACCCGCCAACTTCAGCGTGGCTTCGCCCGCCCGCGTCGCTTTCGATTTTCCGGCCACGGCCAACGGACTCGGTCGCTCCTCGCAGACCGTGAATGAAGCGCATCTGCGAAGCTTCAATATCGTCGAGGTCGGCGAGCGTACGCGTCTGGTGCTGAACCTCAACAAGCTGTCCGCCTTCAACACGCGCTTGTCCGGTCGCGACCTCTACATCAGCCTCTCCATGCCAGCCAATTCGGAGACGGTTGCCCAGGCCGACAAGGGTTCGCGCTTCGCCGAGCCGGGTGCGAACGAGGGCAGCCAGACACTGCGCAACGTCGGTTTCCGTCGCGGCAAGGACGGGGAAGGTCGCGTCGTGGTCGAGCTGTCCGATCCGAACACCGGCATCGACATCCGTCAGCAGGGCACCAAGCTGGTGGTCGAATTCCTCCGCGCCTCGGTGGCAGACGAGTTCCTGAAACGTTACGACGTGACCGATTTCGGTACTCCGGTTACACAGATGGAGGTCGTCCGTGCGGGGGCGAACACCCGACTGACGGTGACCCCGAACGGACTGTGGGAACACAACGCGTACCAGAGCGAGAACCAGTTCATCCTCGAAGTGAAGAAGCTGGTCGAAGACCCGAACAAGCTCGTCCAGGGCAGCAAACCGGGTTACCAGGGCGAAAAGCTGTCGCTGAACTTCCAGAACATCGATGTGCGTTCGGTGCTGCAGGTGATCGCCGATTTCACCGACAACAACATCATTACCTCCGATACGGTCGGCGGTTCGCTGACCTTGCGCCTGAAGGACGTGCCCTGGGACCAGGCGCTGGACATCATTCTTGACGCCAAGGGCCTCGACAAGCGCAAGACCGGCAACGTGATCTGGATCGCGCCGCGCGACGAATTGTCGGCAAAGGAAAAGCTCGCGCTGGAAAGCCAGCAGCAGGTGAGCGAACTGGAACCGCTGCGCACCGAAACCTTCCAGCTCAACTATCACAAGGCCGACGTGCTCTACAAAGCGATATCGGACGACAAGGACAAGCGCTTCCTGTCCAAGCGCGGCTCCATCGTGATGGACACGCGTACCAACAAGCTCATCGTGACCGATATCCCGAGCCGTCTCGAAGACATCCGCCGCATCCTGAACGAGCTTGACATCCCGACGCGTCAGGTGCTGATCGAGGCTCGCATCGTCGAAGCGAACGAAGACTTCGCTAAGAATCTGGGCGCGCGTCTCGGCGTCAACCAGAGTGCATCGGGTTCGGTGCAGCTCGGCCGCGCCGGCCTGAACATCGGCGGCTCCACCTCGGCATCCGGCTTTCAGACCGGTCAGGTGCAGACCCAGCCCAACTTCCTCACCGATTCGCTGGGCGTGAATCTGCGCGCATCGAACATCAGCGGCCGGACGCCGGGCCAGTTGTCATTCGTCCTGTTCAACTCCGCCGCCTCCCGCTTCCTGAACCTCGAACTGTCGGCGCTGGAGCAGGACGGCAAGGGCAAGGTGATCTCCAGTCCGCGCGTCATGACATCCGATCAGAACGAAGCGCTGATCGAGCAGGGTGTCGAAATTCCCTACCAGCAGGCCACCAGCTCCGGTGCGACCAGCATCTCCTTCCGCAAGGCCAACCTGAAGCTGCAGGTCAAGCCGCAGATCACACCGGACGGTCGCGTGCAGATGGCGCTCGATGTGAACAAGGACACGCCGAACACCCAGTTGGCGACCGGTGCGGGCGTCGCCATCGACACCAAGCACGTCAAGACCGATGTGCTGGTCGAAAATGGCGGCACGGTGGTGATCGGCGGCATCTACACGCAGGAAGAGCGCCGTACGCAGACCCGCGTCCCGTTCCTGGGCGATCTGCCTTATGTGGGATTCCTGTTCCGCAACACGGAAAACAGCAACAACCGCGCAGAATTGCTGATTTTCGTGACGCCGCGCATCGTCAGCGACAATCTCACGCTGCGCTGAGCATTCGTCGGCACGCTGCAGTGCAAGCGGCCCCGGCGACGGGGCCGCTTTCTTTCCGCGCTGCTAGAATCCGGCCGGTGGAACATAGCGACAACATCTTTCTGGTCGGCATGATGGGTGCCGGCAAAACGACCGTAGGCCGCCAGCTCGCGCGCAGGCTGCGCAAGCGCTTCGTCGACTGCGATCACGAAATCGAGGCGCGTACCGGCGTCAGCATTCCCACCATCTTCGAAATCGAAGGCGAGGCTGGCTTTCGCCGGCGCGAATCATCCACCATAGAGGCGCTTGCGCAGGAGACCGGACTTGTGCTGGCGACCGGCGGGGGGGCTGTGCTCGATCCGGCGAACCGGCGGAACCTGAAGGCCGGCGGCTGGGTGGTCTATCTCGACGTGCCACCTGACGTGCTGTGGGCGCGAACACGTGGCGACCGCAACCGTCCCTTGCTCCAGGTCGAGGATCCTCGCGCGCGCGTGCGCGAACTTCACGGCCTGCGCGACCCTCTGTACCGCGAGGTCGCCGATTACATCGCGGAAAGCGGCCAGGGCAGTCCGCTGTCCATCGTGCGGAAACTTGAACGGGAATACCTGAACCGATGCGCAGCCTGAACGTGGCGCTTGACGAGCGCGCCTACGATATCCACATCGGCCGCGGCCTGATCGATCGTGGCGACCTGTTCGCGGCGGTACTGAAGCGCAAACGGGCCGTGGTCATCAGCAACGAAATCGTTGCGCCGCTGTACGCAGCGCGCGTGCTGGCCGCACTGGACGCGGTCGGTGTCGCGCACCAGCTGGTCGTGCTGCCCGACGGCGAGGCGCACAAGGACTGGCCGACCCTGAACCTCATTTTCGATGCGCTGCTCGGCGCCCGCGTCGAGCGCTCGACTACGCTGATCGCGCTCGGAGGCGGTGTCATCGGCGACATGGTCGGCTTTGCCGCGGCCACCTACCAGCGCGGCGTGCCCTTCATCCAGGTGCCGACCACACTGCTGTCCCAGGTCGACTCGTCGGTCGGTGGCAAGACCGCGATCAACCATCCGCTGGGCAAGAACATGATCGGTGCCTTCTACCAGCCGAAGCGGGTGCTGGCCGACATCGACACGCTGGACACGCTGCCGGATCGCGAGCTCAAGGCCGGTCTGGCCGAAGTGATCAAGTACGGCCTGATCCGCGATCGCGAATTCTTCGACTGGCTCGAAATCAACATGCCGCGCCTGCTGGCGCGCGACACCGAGGCGCTGGCCTTCGCCATCGAGCGTTCCTGCCGCAACAAGGCCGAGGTGGTGATCGAGGACGAAACCGAAGCGGGTGTGCGCGCCCACCTCAACCTCGGCCACACCTTTGGCCACGCCATCGAAACCGGTCTGGGCTACGGCGAGTGGCTGCACGGCGAGGCGGTCGCGGCCGGTACGCTGATGGCGGCCGAACTGTCGCGCCGGCTCGGCTGGCTGACCGATGACGACCTCGCGCGCATCCACCTCATCCATGAATCCGCCGGTCTGGCGCTGCGCGGACCGAAGCTGGGCGTAGAGCGCTACCTCGAACTGATGTCGCACGACAAGAAGGTCGAGGCCGGCAAGCTGCGGCTGGTGCTGCTCAAGCGCATCGGCGAGGCCGTCGTGTATGGGGATGCCGCGGTGGCCGACATTGCTGCGTCCATCGAGCACTGCTGCGCGCATGCCTGAACTTGCGCCCTACGCGGCCTGCGACGGCAATTCGCGCGGACGCCGTCACATCGAGGATACGCCGCACGGCCGCAGCCAGTTCCAGCGCGACCGCGACCGCATCGTGCACAGCACCGCCTTCCGCAGGCTGGAATACAAGACCCAGGTGTTCGTCAATCACGAAGGCGACCTGTTCCGTACCCGGCTAACCCACAGCATCGAGGTCGCGCAGATCGCGCGCTCGATCGCACGCGCCCTGCGGGTGAACGAAGACCTCGCCGAGGCGGTGTCGATTGCCCACGATCTCGGTCACACACCGTTCGGCCACGCCGGACAGGACGCGCTGAACGAATGCATGCGCGACTACGGAGGCTTCGAGCACAACCTGCAAAGCCTCCGCACGGTCGACCTGCTGGAGGAGCGCTATGGTGCTTTCGACGGCCTGAACCTCACCTTCGAAACGCGCGAAGGCATACTCAAGCATTGTTCGCCGGCCAACGCGTTGCGGCTGGGCGACCTGGGCGAGCGTTTCCTGCATCGCACCCAACCCACGATAGAAGCGCAGATCTGCAATCTGGCCGACGAAATCGCCTACAACAACCATGATGTTGACGACGGCCTGCGCTCCGGCCTGATCACGCTGGAACAGCTGGAAGAGGTGCCCATCTTCGCCCGCTTCCGTCGTGAAGTCGTCGCGCTGTACCCGCACATCTCGGGCCGGCGGCTGATCCACGAGACCATCCGTCGCATGATCAATGCGCAGGTGGTCGATCTGGTGGCCGAAACGGCGGGCCGCATCGCTGCCGCCGCGCCGGAATCCATCGACGACGTGCGGGCCGCTCCGGTTCTCGTCGCCTACAGCGAGGCCATGCGCGCCGAACAGCTCGAACTGAAGCAATTCCTGCGCGACAAGCTGTACCGCCACTATCTGGTATTGCGCATGACGGCCAAGGCGCGCCGCATCATCGTCGAACTGTTCGGCGCCTTCCTCGACGATCCGCGATTGCTGCCGCCGCAGTACCAGGCGATGGCACGCGACGACAAGCCGCGCGCCATCGCCGACTACATTGCCGGCATGACCGACCGCTACGCCATGCGCGAGCACCGACGGCTTTTTGCGGTCGGCGAAATCTGACGCCCGGTCGCGACCGGCCTTGATGCGCCGCCGCACGGGTGTTGTACGCAGCGGAGCTAGGTTTTATACTCCGCCGTCCACCCCAAAAGTGCCTGTGCCGGCCTCAGCGACGAGTCGGCGGGGCCACCCGAGCCGGTGTCCGAATAATCCCCGTAGCAGGGGATGGCCGCGGAAGCCGGCTTTTTCACGGATACGGCGGTGCGAATTCCCGCAGCGGCGAGCAGTCTTAGCGATGCCGCGCGCGGTCGGCAAACGAGTTTCGAGGACGAAAGCAATGGGTCTTCCCCATACTCAGGGTCTGTACGACCCCGAAAACGAGCGTGATGCATGTGGTGTGGGTTTCGTTGCGAACATCAAGAACCGCAAATCGCACGACATCATCGAACAGGGTCTGCTGATCCTGAAGAACCTCGATCATCGTGGTGCAACCGGTTACGACCCGCTGCTCGGCGACGGCGCGGGCATCCTGATCCAGATGCCCGACACGCTTTTGCGTGAAGAGGCCGCGAAGCTCGGCATCACGCTGCCGGCCGTCGGCGACTACGCCTGTGGAACCGTTTTCCTGCCGCAGTCCGCCAACGGCTGTGCCGCCTGCGAATCCGTCGTTGCGCGCATCATCCACGAGGAAGGTCTGTCCTTCCTCGGCTGGCGCGACCTGCCGCGCGACAGCGGCATCCTGGCAGACGCGGCCCGCGCCATCGAACCGCAGATGCGTCAGGTTTTCATTGCCCGGCCGGACACCGTCGCCGACCAGACCGCTTTCGAACGCAAGCTGTTCGTCGTGCGCAAGCGTGTCGAGCACGCCGTGCGCGCGCTCAAGCTGGCCGACGTGAAGCAGTTCTACATCCCTTCGCTGTCCTCGCGCACCCTGGTCTACAAGGGCATGCTGCTGGCCCACCAGGTGGGCGAGTACTTCGCCGACCTTGCCGATCCGCGCGCCACCTCTGCGCTGGCACTGGTGCACCAGCGCTTCTCGACCAACACCTTCCCGACCTGGGATCTGGCCCACCCCTTCCGCATGATTGCCCACAACGGTGAAATCAATACCGTGCGCGGCAACATCAACTGGATGAAGGCCCGCCAGAAGTCGATGAAGTCGGCCGCACTGGGGGCCGATCTGGACAAGCTGTGGCCGCTCATCGTCGAAGGCGGTTCCGATTCGGCTTCCTTCGACAACGCGCTCGAACTGCTGGTGATGGGCGGCTATTCGCTGGCTCACGCGATGATGATGCTGATCCCCGAGGCCTGGGCCGGCAATCCGCTGATGGACGAAGAGCGTCGCGCCTTCTACGAATTCCACGCCGCCATCATGGAGCCGTGGGACGGCCCGGCCGCCGTGGCCTTCACCGACGGGCGCCAGATCGGCGCCACGCTGGACCGCAACGGCCTGCGTCCGGCCCGTTTCCTGGTCACCGACGACGACATGGTCGTGATGGCGTCCGAAATGGGCGTGTTGCCGATTCCCGACGAACGCATCGTGCAGAAGTGGCGCCTGCAGCCGGGCAAGATGTTCATGATCGACCTGGAAAAGGGCGCGATCATCGAGGACGGTGCGCTCAAGCGCGAACTGTCGACCGAGTACCCGTACGATGCGTGGATCACTGATTCGCGCTTCTTCCTGACCGAACTGGAAGAGATCAAGTACGCCAGCGAACGCGGTGAAAGCCTGCTCGACACGCAGCAGGCCTTCGGCTACACGCAGGAAGACATCAAGTTCATTCTGGCGCCGATGGCGGCAGGTGGTGAAGAAGCCATCGGTTCCATGGGCAACGATTCGGCCCTGCCGGTGCTGTCGGACAAGAACAAGCCGCTCTATTCCTATTTCAAGCAGCTGTTCGCCCAGGTCACGAATCCGCCGATCGACCCGATCCGCGAAGAGATCGTGATGTCGCTCGCTTCCTTCATCGGCCCGCGCCCCAACCTGATGGGCGTGGCCGACAACGAGGACGGCCTGACGCCGCGTCTTGAAGTCACCCAGCCGGTGCTCACCAACGAAGACGTGCTGCGCCTGCGCGACATCGAGCGCCTGACCGGCGGCAAGTACCGTTCGCTGGTGCTGGACATCAGCTACCCGGCCGGCGAAGGCGCGGCGGCGATCGAAAGCCACATCAGGCGCCTGCAGGACGCGGCGGAAAAGTCGGTGGCCGACGGCTTCAACATCGTCATCCTGTCCGACCGTGCCACTTCGCGTGAGCGCGTGGCGATACCGGCGCTGCTGGCCACATCGGCCGTACATCATCATCTGGTGCGCAAGGGCCTGCGTACGCTCACCGGTCTGGTCGTCGACACTGGCTCGGCGCGCGAAACCCACCACTTCGCGCTGCTCGCCGGTTACGGAGCGGAAGCGATCTGCCCCTGGCTGGCTTTCGACACCATCGCCGAAATCTCCAACGAGCTGCCGTCCGGCCTGTCCACCAAGGATGCCTCCAAGCGTTTCATCAAGGCGGTGGGCAAGGGTCTGAACAAGGTCATGTCCAAGATGGGCATCTCGACCTACCAGTCCTACAGCGGCGCGCAGATCTTCGAAGCGATCGGCCTCAACTCGGCTTTCGTCGCCCGCTATTTCACCGGCACGGCCACCCAGGTCGAAGGCATCGGCCTGCAGGAAGTCGCCGAAGAGGCGCTGCGCACGCATGCCCAGGCCTTCGGCAACGACCCGGTGCTGGCCAACGCACTCGATGCCGGTGGCGAGTACGCCTTCCGCGTCCGCGGCGAGGAGCACATGTGGACGCCGGACGCGATCGCCAAGCTGCAGCACTCGACGCGTACCAACAAGTACGACACGTACAAGGAATACGCCCGCATCATCAACGACCAGACCAGGCGTCACATGACGCTGCGCGGTCTGTTCGACATCAAGCCGGCGGGCGCACCGGTGCCGCTGTCCGAAGTCGAGCCGGCGAGCGAAATCGTCAAGCGCTTCGCCACCGGCGCGATGTCGCTCGGCTCTATCTCGACCGAGGCGCACACCACGCTGGCCATCGCGATGAACCGCATCGGCGGCAAGTCGAACACCGGCGAAGGCGGTGAAGACCCGATCCGCTTCAAGCCGGTGACCGAAGACACCACGCTCGACAAGCTCATCGGCTCGTCGCGCGTCGAAGTCGCGCTGCCGCTGAAGAAGGGCGACTCTCTGCGCTCCAGGATCAAGCAGGTCGCGTCCGGCCGTTTCGGCGTCACCGCCGAATACCTGGCCAATTCCGACCAGATCCAGATCAAGATGGCCCAGGGCGCCAAGCCGGGCGAAGGCGGTCAGCTGCCCGGCCACAAGGTGTCGGAATACATCGGCTTCCTGCGCCACTCGGTGCCGGGCGTCGGCCTCATCTCGCCGCCGCCGCACCACGACATCTACTCGATCGAGGATCTGGCACAACTGATCCACGACCTGAAGAATTCGAATCCGACCGCCTCGATTTCGGTCAAGCTGGTGTCGGAAGTCGGCGTCGGTACCGTGGCCGCCGGCGTGTCCAAGGCCAAGGCCGACCATCTGGTGATCGCCGGCCATGACGGCGGCACCGGTGCCAGCCCGATCTCGTCGATCAAGCACTGCGGCACGCCGTGGGAACTCGGCCTGGCCGAAACCCAGCAGACCCTGGTGCTGAACCGCCTGCGCGGCCGCATCCGCGTGCAGGCAGACGGCCAGATGAAGACCGGCCGCGACGTGCTGATCGGCGCGCTGCTTGGCGCCGACGAATTCGGCTTCGCCACGGCACCGCTGGTGGTCGAGGGTTGCATCATGATGCGCAAATGCCATCTCAACACCTGCCCGGTCGGCGTGGCTACCCAGGACCCGGTGTTGCGCAAGAAATTCACCGGCCAGCCGGAGCACGTGGTCAATTTCTTCTTCTTCGTCGCCGAAGAAGTGCGTGAGCTGATGGCGTCCATGGGTATCCGCCGCTTCGACGAACTGGTCGGCCGCTCCGACCTGCTCGACACGCGCGCCGGCATCGAACACTGGAAGGCGCGCGGCCTCGACTTCTCGCGCATCTTCTACATGCCGCCGGTCCCGGCCGAGGTATCGCGTGTCCATAGCGAGACGCAGGATCACGGCATCGATCGAGCGCTCGACCACAGCCTGATCGCGCAGGCGAAGGAAGCGCTCGAAACCGGCAAGCGGGTGGTGGTTGAATCGCCGATCACCAATGTCAACCGCACCGCCGGCACCATGCTGTCGCACGAAGTGGCGCGCCGCTACGGCCACAAGGGCCTGCCGGACAACACCATCATGGTGAAGCTCGCCGGTACCGCCGGTCAGAGCTTCGGCGCCTTCACCGCACGCGGCATCACGCTGGAACTGACCGGTCAGGGCAACGACTATGTCGCCAAGGGCCTGTCCGGCGGCCGCATCGTGATCAAGCCGTCGGACGCCTTCCGTGGCGCGTCCGAGAAAAACATCATCGTCGGCAACACCGTGCTCTACGGCGCCACCGAAGGCGAATGCTACTTCCGCGGTGTGGCCGGCGAGCGCTTCGCCGTGCGCAACTCGGGGGCCATTGCGGTGGTCGAGGGCACCGGTGACCACGGCTGCGAGTACATGACCGGCGGCACCGTGGTCGTGCTCGGCCAGACCGGCCGCAACTTCGCCGCCGGCATGTCGGGCGGCGTGGCCTATGTCTTCGACGAAGACGGCAGCTTTGCCAAGCGCTGCAACCTGTCCATGGTCGAACTGGACGCCCTCGGCGGGGACACGGCCGACGCCCCGGACGACGCGCTGGTCGGCGAGGCGGCGATCAACCACGTGACGATGAGCGACGACGCCATCCTGCGTCGCCTGATCGCGCGTCACGCCGCCTTCTCGGGTTCGAAGCGCGCCGCCGACCTCCTTGCCGACTGGGCGAATGCGCGCGGCAAGTTCGTCAAGGTGATGCCGGTCGAGTACCGCCGCGCGCTGCGCGAAATGGCTGCCCGGGCGGAAGCGCCGGCCGCAGCGATGGCCAAGTAACAGGAAAAGAATCGAACATGGGAAAGTCCACCGGTTTTCTTGAGTACCAGCGTCTGTCCGAAGCATCGCTGCCGGTCGCCGAGCGCGTGCGCAACTACAAGGAGTTCGTGCTCCATCTCTCCGACGAGGAGGCGAAGATCCAGGGCGCACGCTGCATGGACTGCGGCATTCCGTTCTGCAACAACGGCTGCCCGGTCAACAACATCATCCCCGACTTCAACGACCTCGTTTACCGCCAGGACTGGAAGCAGGCGATCGAGGTGCTGCACTCGACCAACAACTTCCCGGAGTTCACCGGCCGCATCTGCCCGGCGCCGTGCGAAGCCGCCTGTACGCTGAACATCAACAGCGACGCGGTGGGCATCAAGTCGATCGAGCACGCCATCATCGACAAGGCCTGGGAGAACGGCTGGGTGGTGCCGCAGCCGCCAGCGACGAAGACGGGCAAGAAGGTCGCCATCGTCGGTTCCGGCCCGGCCGGCATGGCGGCTGCGCAGCAACTGGCGCGTGCCGGTCACGATGTGACCGTGTTCGAGAAGAACAGCCGTGTCGGCGGTCTTCTGCGCTACGGCATTCCCGACTTCAAGATGGAGAAGTCGCACATCGACCGCCGCATCGCGCAGATGCAGGCGGAAGGCGTGACCTTCCGCACCGGTGTGCAGGTCGGTCCGCTGCCCGAAGGTTCGCCGGTGCACAGCGATGCCGCCACCGTGGTCAGCCCTGACCAGCTCAAGGCCGAGTTCGACGCCGTCATCCTCGCCGGCGGCGCCGAACAGCCGCGCGACCTGCCGGTGCCGGGCCGCGAGCTGGCCGGCGTGCATTTCGCGATGGACTTCCTGCCGTTGCAGAACCGCGTCGTCGCCGGTGACAGCGTGCCCGACCAGATCATGGCCACCGGCAAGCACGTGGTCGTGATCGGTGGCGGTGACACCGGTTCCGACTGTGTCGGCACCTCGAACCGTCATGGCGCAGCCAGCGTCGTCCAGTTCGAACTGATGCCGCAGCCGCCGCAGGCCGAAAACAAGCCGCTGGTGTGGCCGTACTGGCCGATCAAGCTGCGCACCTCGTCCAGCCACGAAGAAGGCTGCGAGCGCGACTGGGCGATCGCCACCAAGGAATTCATCGGCGAGAACGGCAAGGTCACCCAGGTCAAGACCGTGCGCGTCGAATGGAAGGACGGTCGCATGCAGGAAGTGGCCGGCACCGAACAGCTGCTCAAGGCCGATCTCGTGCTGCTTGCCATGGGCTTCGTCAGCCCGGCGGGCAGCGTGATCGAAAGCTTCGGCGTCGAGAAGGACGGTCGCGGCAATGCAAGGGCCACGACCGACGGCGAGGGCTGCTACGCCACCAGCGTCGCCAAGGTATTCGCCGCCGGTGACATGCGCCGCGGGCAATCGCTGGTGGTGTGGGCGATCAGAGAGGGGCGTCAGTGCGCCCGCGAAGTCGATCAGTTCCTCATGGGTTCGACCACTCTGCCGCGTTGATTTCTCGCCCCTCTCTGACCGCCCACGGGCAGGGAGTGGGGAACACCGGCCGACCGGCCGGTGTTGGCGAGAGGGGCGTCAGTGCGCCCGCGAAGTCGATCGGTTCCTCATGGGTTCGACCACTCTGCCGCGTTGATCCCTCGCCCCTCTCTGACCGCCCACGGGCGGGGAGTGGGGAACACCGGCCGACCGGCCGGTGTTGGCGAGAGGGGCGTCAGTTCGCCCGCGAAGTCGATCGGTTCCTCATGGGTTCGACCACTCTGCCGCGTTGATCCCTCGCCCCTCTCTGACCGCCCACGGGCGGGGAGTGGGGAACACCGGCCGACCGGCCGGTGTTGGCGAGAGGGGCGTCAGTTCGCCCGCGAAGTCGATCGGTTCCTCATGGGTTCGACCACTCTGCCGCGTTGATCCCTCGCCCCTCTCTGACCGCCCACGGGCGGGGAGTGGGGAACACCGGCCGACCGGCCGGTGTTGGCGAGAGGGGCGTCAGTTCGCCCGCGAAGTCGATCGGTTCCTCATGGGTTCGACCACTCTGCCGCGTTGATCC
>CAZKRN010000001.1:138522-180562 GCA_964555165.1 uncultured Methyloversatilis sp.
GCGGGGAGTGGGGAACACCGGCCGACCGGCCGGTGTTGGCGAGAGGGGCGTCAGTGCGCCCGCGAAGTCGATCGGTTCCTCATGGGTTCGACCACTCTGCCGCGTTGATCCCTCGCCCCTCTCTGACCGCCCACGGGCGGGGAGTGGGGAACACCGGCCGACCGGCCGGTGTTGGCGAGAGGGGCGTCAGTTCGCCCGCGAAGTCGATCAGTTCCTCATGGGTTCGACCACTCTGCCGCGTTGATCCCTTGCCCGGCTCTCCCCGCCCACAGGCGGGAAGGGGAGTACGGTCGGCCGGTCCGCTGTGCGGGGGGCGCGGGCTCGTGCAGTGTCGCTGCGAGCGCAGCAGTTCGCAGCGACGGACCTGTGCCCTGTCAGGCTAGGGCAGTTTGCGCATCAGCATCGGCTGTTCGCGCGTTTGTGCCGGCGGGTGCGCCGGATAGACCGGCTGTATCGGGTAATGCCGGCGCACGATGCGGGGCGGCACGACCAGAATGCTCTCGTCCGGTAAAGCCGGATTGTCGCAGTCCACCCGCCTCTGTTCCTCGCAACGCTGCCGGGCTTGCGCCTTGGCGGCTTCGCGACGTGCAGTGAGGTCGCGCTCGGCGGCGCTGCGTTCCCGCCGCAGCGCCTCTTCCACCTCGCGCTGCACGACGCCGCGGTCCGGGAATCCGGCGCCCGCAGTGGCAGGAGCCGCCGCGGCCGGGCGTTGCACCGGCTCGGTCACGCCCAGCGGATCGGTCGTTTCAACCCGGCTGGCCTTGCGGCCTTCGGGCGGACGGTCGCCGTAATTCACGACACCGCGCTCATCCACCCAGCGATGTACGGAGTCCCCCGCGAACGTCGTCACGGGCAGCATGCACATTGCGACGTAAAGGGCAGTGGCTTTCATGTCGTAGACCTCCCGGATCAGTCGTTAAATCTCTGGCAATCGGCAACCCTGCAGCGTGCAAACATGTGAGCGGCGAGAACTGCTGCGCAGCAGGCTGTCGAACCCTGAATGCTAGAATCCACGCGGTTTTCCGCCCTATGGTGTCCGATGCAGATCGTCATTCTGGCAGCCGGGCAAGGCAAGCGCATGCGCTCCGCCCTGCCCAAGGTGCTGCAACCCCTGTCTGACCGCCCGCTGCTCGGGCACGTGCTCCGCACTGCGGCATCGCTTCAGCCGTCGCGCACCTGTGTGGTGTACGGCCACGGCGGCGACGCGGTGCGTGCCGCTTTCCCTGACATCGCGGTCGACTGGGCGTTGCAAGCCGATCAGCTCGGCACCGGTCACGCCGTCATGCAGGCGCTGCCAGTGCTCGGGCGCGACGAGCCGGTGCTCATCCTGTACGGCGACGTGCCGTTGCTGCGCGCCGAAACCCTGTTCAAGCTGGCCGAGGCGGCAGGCGAAGACAAGCTCGCCATCCTCACCGTCAGCCTCGACGACCCTACCGGTTACGGTCGCATCGTGCGCGACGGCGAAGGCCGCATCGTGCGCATCGTCGAGCAGAAGGACGCCTCCGAGGCCGAGCGCGCCCTCCGCGAAGTGAACACCGGCATCATGGTCGTGCCCGGCGGCAAGCTCGCCGGCTGGCTCGACCAGCTGTCGAACGACAACGCCCAGCGCGAGTACTACCTGACCGACGTGGTCGCCGCCGCGGTGCGCGACGGCGTGCCGGTGGTGAGCACCCAGCCGGCGCGCGTTTCGGAAACGCTGGGCGTCAACGACAAGGCGCAGCTGGCCGAACTCGAACGCATCCACCAGCGCGAGAACGCCGAACGCCTGCTCGACGAAGGCGTCACGCTGCGCGACCCGGCACGCATCGACGTGCGGGGCGAACTGGTCTGCGGCCGCGACGTCGAGATCGACATCGGCTGCATCTTCGAAGGTCGCGTCGAACTGGGCGACGGCGTCAAGGTGGGCGCGCACTCGGTGCTGCGCAATGTCACCGTCGCCGCCGGCACCGTGATCGCGCCCTTCTGCCATTTCGACGACGCCACGGTCGGCGCCGGCTGCCAGCTCGGCCCCTATGCCCGCCTTCGCCCCGGTGCGAAGCTGGCCGAAGACGTGCATATCGGCAACTTCGTCGAAGTGAAGAACAGCGACATCGCCGCCCACAGCAAGGCCAACCACCTTGCCTACGTCGGCGACGCCACCGTGGGCAGCCGCGTGAACATCGGCGCCGGCACCATCTGCTGCAACTACGACGGCGCCAACAAATTCCGCACCATCATCGAAGACGACGTGTTCATCGGCTCCGACACCCAGCTGGTTGCGCCGGTCACCGTCGGCCGCGGCGCCACACTGGGCGCCGGCACCACGCTGACGCAGGACGCACCGCCGGGCGAGCTCACCATCTCGCGCGTGCGCCAGACCACCATCACCGGCTGGACCCGGCCGGTGAAGAAAAAGAAATGACCGGGCAGTCACCGACACACAACGCATTGCAACGGCAAAGGATTTCCCATGTGTGGCATCGTCGCGGCCATCGCCGGCCAGAACATCGTTCCCGTCCTGCTCGAAGGGCTGCGCAAGCTCGAATACCGGGGCTATGACTCGGCCGGCTTGGCCGTGCTGAACGGTCCCAAGGGTACCGAACTCCGCCGCCTGCGTGCGGTCGGCCGCGTGGCCGAGCTGGCCACCCAGGCCGACGAGCAGAAACTCGACGCCTCGATCGGCATCGCCCACACGCGCTGGGCCACGCACGGCGTGCCGTCCGAGCGCAACGCGCACCCGCACATCAGCGACGGTCTGGCCGTCGTGCACAACGGCATCATCGAGAACTTCGAGCCGCTGCGCGCCCGCCTTACCGGTCTCGGCTACACCTTCACGTCGGAAACCGACACGGAAGTGATCGCCCACCTGGTGCGTCACCATCTCAACAGCAAGGCGGACCTGCTCGACGCCGTGCGCGCCACCTGCGGCGAACTGGTCGGCGCCTACGCCATCGCCATCGTCACCGAAGGCGAAGACTCGCGCATCGTCGTCGCCCGCCACGGCTCGCCTCTGGTGCTCGGCCAGTCGGATTCCGGCAACTACGCCGCCTCCGACACCTCGGCGCTGCTGCAGGTCACGCGCAACATGATCTACCTCGAAGACGGCGACATGGCCGAACTCACCCGCGACTCGATGCGCATCATGCGTCTCGACGGCACGCCGGTCGAGCGCCCGGTGCAGGTGAGCCAGCTGTCGGCCGACGCGGTCGAACTGGGCAGCTACCGCCACTACATGCAGAAAGAGATTTTCGAGCAGCCGGCCGCGCTGTCGAACACGCTCGAAATGCTGGCCCAGGCACGCTCGATCACGCCCAATCTGTTCGGCGTCGAAGCCGACAACGTGTTCCGCTCGGTGCGCCGCGTGCTCGTGCTCGCCTGCGGCACCAGCTTCCACGCTGGCCTGGTCGCCCGTTACTGGCTGGAAGACATCGCCGGCATCGAATGCTCGGTCGAAATCGCCAGCGAATACCGCTACCGCAAGCCGGTGGCCGACCCCGACACGCTGGTCGTCACCATTTCGCAGTCCGGCGAAACCGCCGACACACTGGCCGCGCTGAAGTACGCCAAGTCGCTCGGCATGGAGCGTTCGCTGGCCATCTGCAACGTGCCGGAATCGGCCATCGTGCGCGAATCCAGCCTGCGTTTCATCACCCGCGCCGGCCCGGAAATCGGCGTCGCTTCGACCAAGGCCTACACCACCCAGCTCGCCGCGCTCGCGCTGCTCACGCTGGCCATGGCCAAGACCCGCGGCACGCTCAGCGTCGCGCAGGAAGAGAAATACCTCGGCGCGCTGCGCCACCTGCCGGGCGCGGTCACCCGCGTGCTGGAGCTTGAGCCGCAGATACAGGCCTGGGCCGAACGCTTCGCCATGAAGCACCACGCCCTCTTCCTCGGCCGCGGCCAGCACTACCCGATCGCGCTCGAAGGCGCGCTCAAGCTCAAGGAAATTTCCTACATCCACGCCGAAGCCTACCCGGCCGGCGAACTGAAGCACGGCCCGCTGGCGCTGGTCGACCGCGACATGCCGGTCATCGCCATCGCGCCGAACGACGCGCTGATCGAAAAGCTCAAGAGCAACATCCAGGAAGTCCGCGCCCGCGGCGACGAGCTCTACGTCATCGCCGACGCCGGCACCGAAATGGTCGAAGGCGAGGGCGTGCACATCCTGAACATGCCGGAGAACTACGGCCTGCTGTCACCAGTGCTGCACGTCGTGCCGCTGCAGTTGCTCGCGTATCACGCGGCGCTGGTGAAGGGCACCGATGTGGACAAGCCGCGGAATCTGGCGAAGAGCGTGACGGTGGAGTGAGGTAGCGCTCAAGGTTTCATGCACGACAAATCTTCATCGATTACGCGTTATGGTTGCGTGACCGGACCATTCGCAGAGGGGCCTCAGGGCCCCTCTGCAGTTCACAACTGCAGGATGGAGAAGAGGAGGAGGCGGCATGCTGAAATGGATGTCCGGACTGTTTGGCGGCCGTGCGCTTGCACTGCCGGAGGGTGTGCCGAAGGCCTGGGTAGAGCGGCTGGAAGAACTGCTTGACCCGCTGGACAAGCTTGCTTCCGCAAAAGGTACGGGCCGCAAGGGACTTGCCGGCGACGTTCTGGGCTTTGTTATCGACGGCGAGCCGGCCGCGGTGCTGCACGAACTGGGGCAGCGGCCGGAGGTCGCCGAGTATCTGAAGCTGACCGGCTACCACTATGGCCGTGGCTCGAACGCTCTGCCGGACGTATATGCGCATTTCGCTTCGCTGCCGACGATGATCGCCTTGCGCTGGGCTCGAGTTCTCGAAGCCTGCGCGACCGGAGCCGCTTCGTCGATGCGCATAATGCTGCCGCACGGCATCCACTGGCCGGAAGTGCTGCTGATGGCCAGCAGCGAGTGCAGTGTGACCGGATGGTCGAGTCAGCGACCGAAGGCGTACGGCATCGAGTGCGCGACGCTCGAAGCGATGCTGGTCGAGAGCGGTATCGATCCGGCAGCGCTCGTCGTAGCCTGTTTCGCGACGCCAGTTGGCAGTGCCTACGGCGTGGAACGGCGCTTGTTGATGCTGACCGATCTGGCGGACTATCCGCAGTCTCTCGACCGGCACGTTGAGGCCATCCGGCCGCATCTGTCCTCACCTGCGGTCGATCAGCGCCTTCACGTATTGAACATGCTCGCCACAGCCACTCCTGAAACGCTGGATCGGCTGGCGAGTGAACTCAGCGAACTTGCGGTTGCCAGCAGCAAACAGGTGCGCGTTCTCGCCGAACGTACATTGATGCGATGCGGCAGCGCCGCGTCGGCACCGCTGCGCGAACTGGCGACAAAGGGCAAGCCGGAACAGCGCCTGCACGCTTTGCGCATGCTGCACAGGATGGGCGACGAGCGCGGCGTCGAGGCCGACGTCGTGTTCGCCCGGAATGCTGCGGCCAACGACAAGGCCTCGTCGGTCCAGGCACTGGTCGATGAATGGTCGGCAGAGCAGGACGCGGCACGGCAGGAAGAAGATGCCTACGAGGTCGTGCCGCCGCGGATCGACTGGTCGCCGGAGAACTGCTGCGTGCCGAGTGGCGCGCTTGCCCGCATGTGGGACGACATCAACGCCTCGATCGAACGCGCGAATGCGTCGATGCGCGAGCATCACGCGCGCATGGCCGCTCGAGGGCACAACTACAACCTTCATCTCGAAAAGACTTTCGGCGAAAAGGATGCGGCGAATCTTCTGAGCTATCTCGCCTCGGGCGACCCCATTCCCCCTGCAGGCTGCTGCCCGAAGGTGCCGGGATGGGGCCATTTCGGTCCGGCAGTGCAGAAGCTGGCGGACACCGAAGGGATCGGTCCGGCGGCACTGCTGAAGATTCTGATGTTCTTCGACATCGCTACCGGCCATGACGGCAGCCTGACCCATCCAGCTGCCCAGGCCTTCAATGCGATGCACCGGCGCATCGGCCGGCCCGACCTGCTCGAACTGTCGTGCATGCTCGACTCCGTCGGACAGTCCGGGCAGGCTCTGCTGCGCAACTACTGCCATTCCTGGGGGGCGCCGTTCGCGGGTGACTGGCCGGACGAGCAGGTGTGGCCCTACTTCGCGCATCATCTGGACGCCCTGCTGAACGCCCTGTTGCACGATACCGTCAAGGATTATTCCTTCTCCCGCAGCGGTTTGTTCCGTGCCATCGCGACGCTGCCCAAGCCGCCTGTGGCGGCGGTCAACGCCCTGTTCACGCTGGCGCTAGGGTCTGGCAAGACGGATCGCGCCCCGGCCCAGCAGGCGCTGCAGAATCACCCGGACAAAGCGTCGCGCGTCATTGCGGCGCTGACCGATGGCAAGGCCGATACGCGTGCGGTCGCGGCGCACTGGCTGGCCCGGCTCCGCCTTCCATCGGCCGTGTCGGCGCTTGAGCAGGCCGTCCGCAAGGAGAAGCACGATCTCGCCAAGGGCGCCATGCTCGACGCGCTGCAGGCGCTCGGACAGCCGGTCGAGAACTATCTCGATCGCAACGCGCTGGTCGCCGAAGCCGCCAAATCGCTTGCCAAGGGGCTGCCGAAGGACCTCGACTATTTCCCCTGGAGCGCGTTGCCGGAGGTGCGCTGGTCAGACAACGGCACCTTCGTACCGCACGACGTACTGCGCTGGTTCGTTGTCCAGGCGGTCAAGCAGAAGTCCGCCGAGCCCAACGCAGTGCTGCGCAAGTACTGCGAGATGTTCCATCCGCGCGATCGGGAAACCTTCGGCCAGTTCATGCTGGAAACCTGGCTGCGCGAGGACGTGCGGCCGATCCCTCCGGAAGAGGCGATGAGCCGCGCGCGCAGTCAGGCGCAGGGCATGCTGACATCGATGGCGAACTATCCGCAGTATTACCAGGACAGCCCCTATCTCGGAAAATCGTTGGAAGAACTGACGGCTGCCTTCCTGCCCGCTCATCTGCGGCAGCCTGCCGGGTCAGCGATTTCGACCAAAGGCGTGCTGGCGGTCGCCGCCGCCTGCGCCGGAGAGCGCGCGGCGGCACCGACACAGCGCTATCTGAAGGAGTGGTACGGGTCGCGTGCAGCGCAGGGCAAGGCGCTGATCGCGATGCTGGCATGGATCGATCATCCGTCCGCGACGCAGTTGATGCTGGCCATCGGCAGCCGCTTCCGCACCAAGAGCTTCCAGGAGGAGGCGACGCGGCAGGCCGAGGCGCTGGCCGAACGCAAGGGCTGGACGCTGGCGGAACTGGCCGACCGCACCGTGCCATCGGCTGGCTTCGACGAGAGTGGCACGCTGGAACTCGGTTACGGAGCGCGCGTGTTCACCGCGCGCCTGCTGCCCGACTTCAAGGTCGAACTGTTCAACCCCGATGGCAAGAAGATTGCAGCCTTGCCCGAACCGCGGCAGGACGACGACGGCGAACAGGCAAAGGAAGCGAAGAAGGCTTTCAGTGCGGCGAAGAAGGAATTGAAGAGCATCGTTGCGTTGCAGACCGACCGGCTCTACGAAGCCTTGTGCACTGAACGCGAATGGCCGGCGGAGGACTGGTCGGCCTACCTGCTGCAGCATCCGGTCTTGCGCCATCTGGTGCAGCGACTGGTGTGGGTCGAGTGCGTCGACGGCAAGGTGGTGCGCGCCTTCAGGCCACTCGACGACGGCACACTGACCGACCACGAGGACAACGCAGTCGAACTGGCCGCGGGTGCCCGGGTGCGGCTTGCGCATGA
Source organism: uncultured Methyloversatilis sp. (assembly GCA_964555165.1). Classification (GTDB taxonomy): domain Bacteria; phylum Pseudomonadota; class Gammaproteobacteria; order Burkholderiales; family Rhodocyclaceae; genus Methyloversatilis. The sequence goes on from CAZKRN010000001.1 coordinate 146,186, forward strand.
CTCACTGCTTGACGCCTCGGCTGTGTCCGCATGGCAGCAGCATCTGCTGGATTACGAAGTCAAGCCGCTGTTCCAGCAACTGGGCAAGGGCATTTACGCCCTGCCCGAGGCGAAGGCCAAGGACGACGCGATCAAGGATTTCGAAGGGCATCTGATCGAAGCCTTCGCGCTGCGCGGCCGCGCACTCAAGCTCGGATACACGCGCGGGCAGGCCGAGGATGGCGGCTGGTTCCATCTTTACGAGAAGCGCTTCCCGACACTGGGGTTGCTAGCGGCGATCGAGTTCACCGGCAACCCCTTGCCGGAAGAGAACCGGACGGTCGCCTTGCTGAACCTGTCGTTCTCGAGCGGCACCGATGCAGCGAGCTGGCAGCGCGGCAATCTTCCGCTGGGCAAGGTACCCAAGGTGCTGCTGTCCGAGTGCTACAACGACCTGCGTCTGATTGCCGCCGACGGCACCGGTTACCATGCCGACTGGCAGAAGAAGAGCGAATACTGATATGGCACAGAGCGGAACCGCGGCGGTGCTGAGAGCGCCTGCCGAACAGGTGCATGCCGATGAACTGGCCCGGCTGCGCGAGAAGGACGCCGGGCCGTGCCCTCAGGGCTGGAAGCTCTCGCCGCGTGCCGTGCGCAGTTTCATCGTCGGCGACGACCGGCTGGGTGTGCGACGCAAGTTCTACGGTGACGACGCACTGATAGACCGGTGCATCGTCACGCTGATGAGTGACCGCGGGCTGCTGCTCGTCGGCGAGCCGGGCACGGCCAAATCCATGCTGTCCGAATTGCTGGCCGCTGCGATCAGCGGGCACTCGGTGTGCATCGTCCAGGGTACGGCCGGCACCACCGAAGACCAGATCAAGTATTCGTGGAACTACGCGCTGCTGCTGGCCGAGGGGCCGACGCCGCGCGCTCTGGTCGGCGGGCCGATCCACGAGGCGATGCGACAGGGTGTGCTGTGCCGCTTCGAGGAGGTGACGCGGGTGCAGCCCGAGATCCAGGACAGCCTCATCAGCCTGCTGTCGGACAAGGTGCTTCACGTGCCGGAGCTCGACGGCGATGCGTCCGTCGTGTTCGCGCAGCGCGGCTTCAATGTACTGGCCACCGCCAACATCCGCGACCGCGGTGTGCACGAGATGTCCAGCGCGCTGAAGCGACGCTTCAACTTCGAAACGGTGCGCCCGATCGACGACCGCAAGCTCGAGGTCCGGCTGGTGCGCGAACAGACCGAAGCGTTGCTGGCGCGGGCCCAGGTCGAGGTCGATTTCGATGCCGACGTGGTGGAACTGCTCGTCACGGCGTTCAACGATCTGCGCAACGGCGTGACCAGCGAAGGCACAGTGATCGAGAAGCCCACGGCGGTGATGTCGTCGGCCGAGGCGGTATCGGTCGGCTACGCCGCCTGTCTCGACGCACACTACTTCGGCAATGGCGCGGTCGGCGGCGACCATGTCGCGCGCCAGCTCATCGGCACCGTGCTGAAGGACAACCCCGACGACGGCAAGAAGCTGCGTCACTACTTCGATGTCGTGGTCAGGCAGCGTGCGCAGCGTCATGCGCAGTGGAGACGCGTGCTCGACGCGCGCCGCGAACTCGAACGCTGACCGGCGCGCGGCGATGTGGCCTTGCTCCGACGAAATGCGCGAACTCGGCGCCCGGCTCATCGGGCCGGAGCTCGTGCTCTTTCCGGTGCGCCACCACAGCCCGGCATGTGCCTGGCAGCTGCGCCGCTGGCTTGCCGGCACAAGGCCAGCCGCCGTGCTGGTTGAGGGCCCGCGCAGTTTCGACCGGCTCATTCCGATGCTGGTGCACGGCGAAGCACGCATGCCGCTCGCGGTCTATACGTATGCGGTGTTCAGATCCAGGGGCGAAGAGCCCGTGCGACGGCGGGCGGCCTACTATCCCTTCTGCGATCATTCGCCCGAACTTGTCGCGCTGCGTTCCGCCCATGAAATGGGCATCCCGTCGAACTTCATCGATCTCGATCATGCGGAACAATGCATGGTCGAAGCGGAAGGGGATGACGGGTACGACGACGCCGCACAGTCGCTGCTCGACGAAGGTCACTTCCGTCGCAGCCGCTACCTCGGCGCGCTGGCTTCGCGTCTCGGCTGTCGCGACCACGAAGAGTTGTGGGAGCATCTGTTCGAAGCACCGGCAAGTGCGCGCACGCTGCTCGAACATGTGAGCGACATGGCGGCCTATTGCCATCTTGCCCGCGTCGAGTGCAGCGACGACGAACTGCGAGCCGACGGCACGCTGGCGCGCGAGGCCGAAATGGCCTGGCACATACGGCAGGCGCTCGACCGTCGCAAGCCTGGCGACGGTCCGGTGCTTGCAGTGGTCGGGGGCTTCCATGCGGTGGCGCTGCCCGGTCTGCTGCAGGGCGGAGGCAGCGCGCGCCCGTCCCTTTCGCGCAGCGTGGTCAGCGACGAAGCGGCCGCGCTCATCCGCTACAGTCAGGACAGGCTCGACCGCCTGAATGGCTACTCCGCCGGCATGACATCGCCCGCGTGGCAGCAGCAGTTGTGGGAGCGTCTGCTGCATCACGACAAGGTCGGGCAGGCGGCGGCCGCGCGTGTGCGGCAGGAACTGGCGCTTACCGTGCTGTTCGACATCGCCGGCGAACTGCGCGCACGCGGCCTGCCGCTGCCCATGCCAGCGCTCTCCGCCGCTTTCCAGCAGGCGCTGCATCTGGCCGCGCTGCGGGGGCGTCCCGCACCGGTGCGGGACGATGTACTCGATGCGGTGACCAGTTGTTTCATCAAGGGCGATGCCGACGCCGATGGTGCGCTCGTGCTCGCGGTGGCCCGGCGTACGTTCTGCGGGTACGCCATGGGCAAGGTGCCGCCCGGCGCGAGCACCCCGCCGCTGGTCCGCGATTTCGAGTACCGCGCGCGTCGCCAGCGATTGAAGATCGACGACTCCTCTCCGCGCCGCATCGTGCTCGACCTCTACCGTCGTCCCGAGCACCGCGTCACCAGTCGACTGTTCCACGGTCTGGGGCTGCTCGGGGTGCCTCTCGCGCAGCGCAGCGCCGGCCCCGATTTCGTCAATGGTCACGGTCTGGACCGTCTGCAGGAGCACTGGAACTACAGCCATTCGGCCGCCACGGAAGCGGCGCTGGTCGAAGCGTCGATCTATGGCAATACGGTGCCGCTGGCCGTTTCGGCCCGCTTCGGCGAGCGTCTCGACCGCTTCGAGTCCGGCGCCGAGCCACGCGATGCCAGGGCCGCCGCCGCGCTGCTGGCACAGGCTTGCGTACTGGGGCTGCACGATCATGTACCCAAGGTGTGTGGCGTGCTGGCAGCGGTCACCGGTGCCGATGCCGTGTTCGAGTCGGTAGCCGGCGCTGCCGGCGCACTCGGCCTGTTGTGGGAATCGCGCGAGCCGCTGGAGGCGCGCGCCATCGCCCAGCTTCCCGCGCTGCTCAACGCGGCCTATGAGCGCGCCATCTATCTTGGCCGCGGCCTGCGCGGTGCGTCGGGCGACGGGCTTGAACTTGTGGCCGGCCTGTCGCGGCTGCGCGAACTGCTGGTCAGCGAAGCGGGCGCGCGGCTCGACGCGTCGCTCTACTGGGCGCTCATCGCCGAACTTCAGGCCGGCAACGAGTCGGCCCTTGTGCGGGGCGCGGCAGCCGGGCTGGCCTACAGCGCCGGTCATCTGTCCGAGGTGGCCCTTGGCACGGCGCTCGAAGGGCACCTCGACGGGTCGATCGCGCCCCGCGAGGCGGTGTCCTTCCTGCGCGGGCTGCTTCAGACGGCGCGCGAAGCCGCCTGGCAGCAGCCCGCCTTGCTCACCGTGCTCGATCGCCTGCTGAAAGACTGGGGTGAAGAGACCTTCGTCGCCTGCCTGCCGGAACTGCGTCTGGCCTTCGCCGAAATGACGCCCAAAGAGACCGATCGCATCGCGCAGGCGGTGGCTGCCCTGCACGGCGAAGTCGATCTCGGCCGTCTGGTGCGCCATGACGTGTCGGCCGAACAGGTCCAGGCCAATCTCGATGCCTCCCGGCAGTTGATCGAGGTTATGGCCGCCGACGGACTGGGTGCCTGGGTGGGGGCAGGGGTGAGCAACGAGGCGGGCCCATGAATCCGCTCGCGCGCTGGCGTCTGGTGCTTGGCAAGTACGCCGGACCGGGTTTGCCCGGTCAGGCCGGCGGCCTGACCGGCGACCACGGCCGCATGGACCGTGCGCTGGATTATCTCTACGGCCGCGAGTACCGCGGCCGCGGTCTGCGCGACCACACCACGCCGGGTTCGCTCGACGCCTCGCAGCTCACGCTGGTCACCTGGCTGGGTGAGGTGCGCGAGCTGTTCCCGCAGGAAACGGTTGAAGTCATCGAAAAGCACGCGCTCGACCGCTACGGTCTGACCGAACTGGTGACCGACCCGAAAACGCTCGAACGTCTCGAACCCAACCAGCAACTCCTGCGCACGCTGCTGTCGCTGCGCGGTCACCTGAACGGCGACGTGCTGCACCTCGCACGCCGCATCATCCGCCAGGTGGTCGAGGAAATCCGTCGCCAGCTCGAGCCCGAAGTGCGGCGCGCGCTCTCGGGGCGGATCAACCGTTTCCGTCACTCGCCGATGGCGATCGCGCAGAACTTCGATGCCCTGGGCACTCTGCGCCGCAATCTGAAGCACTTCGACCGCGCGCGCGGGCAACTCGTGATCGAACAACTGCGCTTTTTCGAGCGCAACACCCGCCGCTTGCCGTGGGACATCATCCTGTGCGTTGACCAGAGCGGCAGCATGGCTGATTCGGTCATCCACAGCGCGGTGATGGCGGGCATCCTCGCCGCACTGCCGGCCTTCCGGGTCCGTATCGTCGTGTTCGACACCAGCGTGGTCGACCTGAGCGGCCATGCCGACGACCCGGTCGAAACACTCATGCGCGTGCAACTCGGCGGCGGAACCGATATCGCGCAGGCGGTGCGCTACTGCACCGGGCTGGTCGAGAACCCGCACCGCACGGTGCTGGTCCTCGTCACCGACTTCTGCGAAGGCGCGCCGCCGGGCGAACTGGTGCGCGCGGTGAAGACGCTGGCCGAAGCACGCGTGAAACTGCTCGGGCTGGCTTCGCTCGACAGCCAGGCGCACCCGGCCTACGACCGCCAGATGGCTGAACGCCTCGCCGCCTGCGGCATGGAAATCGCTGCCCTCACGCCGCAGAAGCTCGCGCACTGGCTGGTGAAGGTGATTTCGTGAGTGCAGCGCTCGAACAGCTTGCCGCAGTGCTCGCCCGCTTCGACGAAGAGGCCTACGTCGCGCTCGCCAACCGCGGACTGGTGCGCCGCGCGCGCAAGGATCTGGAGCAGCAGCGGGTCGAAGTGATCGAACAATCGGCTGCACAGGTGGTGGTGCGCTTCGGCGCCCAGCACATCCGCTTCGACGGGCGCGGACCGGCGCACGCGCAGTGCGACTGCCCTGCCAGCGGCATCTGCCAGCACATCCTCGCCGCGGCGATGGGCCTGCAGCAGGCGCTGCACAGCGAGCCTGTGCCGGCGACGCCGGCCGATCCCGGCAACCCCGGCCCCGGCACAGAGGCCGACCCGCTTGCGCCATTGCAGGCAGCACTGCTCGCCATGCCGGCGAGCGATCTGGTGCGCCACGCCGGCAAGGCGGGCTACCGCTGGGCCTGGCAGGCGGTGCAGGACATGGAGTCCGAACACGCACTGACGGTCAGCGGCACACGGCATCTCGTGCTCGATCTGCAACGGCCGCGCATCACCTTGCGCTACATGGGCGGCGGCCTCGATGCGCTGATCGCCGACGCAGAACTGCCACAGATCGAGAAGTACCGCGTGGCCGCAGTGCTCGCCTTCCAGCGCGCCCACGGCCGCGAACTGGTGGCGCCCGAACCGACCGCACGCCAGCGCAGCCAGTCGCTCGATCTGGGCAAGGATCACGCCGCGGTCGAGGCGCGCGACGCCACGCTCGACGAGTCGCGCGCCCGTCTGCGCGTCGCACTGCGCAGCCTGCTGTGCGAATCGGTCGAACTCGGTCTCGCGCATCTGTCGCGCGGCATGCACGAACGCTACGCCACGCTAGCCGTATGGGCGCAAGGCGCCGAATACCCGCGTCTGGCACTGCTCGTGCGGCGCGTTGCCGACCACGTGGAACTGCTGCTCGAACGTGCCGGTGGTGCAGACGAACTGCGCCTGCTCGACGAATTGAGCATCGCATGCGGACTGCTTGGTGCGCTCGATGCCGCCACCGCGCGCGGCACCCTGCCGCGCCATCTGGCGGGACGCGCGCGTTCGCGCTACGAAGAAGCGGCGACCCTGGAACTGTACGGCCTTGGCGCGCAGGCCTGGCGCTCGCCTGCCGGCTACGTGGGCCTGACCATGATCTTCTGGTCGCCGACCGAAAAGGCTTTCCTGTCATGCACCGACGCGCGGCCACAGGCGCAGCGCGGTTTCGATCCCGTGGCGCGCTACAAGGCGGCCGGTCCGTGGGCCGGGCTGGGCGCACCGGCGCAGGCCACCGGGCGTCGCATCGTGCTGCAGGGCGCACAGGTCAACGACGCCGGCCGGCTGTCTGCCGCCGACAGCGCGTCGGCCACCGTGCTGCCGCTGGACGCGACGACCCTGATGCAGCACCTGCAGCCCTGCGACGCATGGGCCGCGCTGCACAGCGCACGCGGCGAACGTCGCGCCAGCCTGCTGGCTGCGCCCGACCCGATGAAGGACTGGGTCGCGCTGCGCCCGTCGCGCTTTGGCGAAGCCCGTTTCGACGAAGCGCGGCAAACGCTGGTCTGGCCGCTGTTCGACCGCGAGGACCGCGTGCTGCTCGCGGAAATTCCTTTCGACGAATACAGTCGCCACGCCATCGGGCGCGTCGAAGCGCTGGCGCCCGATGGCCTGCCCGACGGTACGCAGGTGGTCGCGCACCTGCGTGCGTCGGCACAGGGCGGGCTGGTGGCCGCGCCCTTGAGTCTGGTGCGGCCGGGTGCCGCGGCCGGTGTCGATGCCCTGTACTTCGACGACGCGGCAGACACCGGCATCGTGTCAGCCGTGCTCGAACGGTTCAAGCGCAGGGTACTGCGCCCAGCGCCAGCCGAAGCAGCGATGCGCACCTCCACCGCGCCACCGGTGCTGCGCGAGCTCAGGCATGCGCTGCAGAGACAGGCCGAGCGCGGCACGACCGCCGGGCAGGACGAGCCAGCGCGCGCCGACCTCGCGCGTCACGCGGAAGGTCTGGCCGACATCGGCCTCACCGCCTTCCGCGCGGTCCTGGCAGACGGCACCCGAGCCGGCGAACGCATTCTGCGCGCGAACTACCTCTGCCTGCAGTACGAGCGGCTGACCACGGGTGAGCTTGAAGGCGGAACGCCGGGGTGAAGGCGCAGCGCACGGCGCTGGTGAAGGGCCTGACGTGGACAAGCCGCGGAATCTGGCGAAGAGCTTGACGGTGGAGTGAGGGCCGGCGGCGCGCTCAGCAGCGGATGACGGTGTCGCTGTAGCGCGCAACGGTCGCGTCGTGCGTGATCAGCCGCATGGGCTCGGTCAGCGCCTGTGCAACCAGGATGCGATCGAACGGATCCTGGTGAAGGGCCGGCAGCGCCTCGACGGCCACCGCATGCTCGGCTTCCACCGGCAGCATCCGGAATCCCGATGAATTGAAATGGCGGAGCGCTGCGCTGCCCGATACCGGCATGTCGCCGCGCGCCAGCGTGTGCTTGATCGAAATCTCCCAGATCGTTGCAGCACTGATCCAGATCTGATTTGACGGCGATGCAATGAGGTCGCGGGCCGGCGCGCGCAGTCTGGGGCTGTCCGTGATCGCCCAGAGCGCCACATGTGTATCGAGCAGGATGTTCACGGGGCGACGCCGCTGAACAGCCGCGCGACCTCGTCGTTGTGCGCGTCGATATCCTCCGGCACCTCGAACAGTCCTTTGGCCACCCCGAGGCGCGGCCCCGTCTGGTGCGTGTCCACCGGCACCAGCCGTGCAACCGGGCGACCATTGCGCGCGATCACGATTTCCCGCTCTTCACCCAGCTCGATCGCCTCTACCAGACGGGAGAGTGTCGTCTTGGCCTGCAACATATTGACTGAACGCATGCTTTCCTCCGGGGTAGATGCAAGGTTAGTCTCGTCTGGCTAAGGTGCGCAGTCAAGTCCGGTCGTCATCCGGAAAGACGCGCTGGTCGAAAAGCTCAAGAGCAAGGTCGAGGAGGTCCGCGCACCCAGTGGCGAACTCAAGGACATGGCGACGAACCGGCCAGCGCGCATGGCCCGCTGGCCGAGGGTCGAGGTCGGCCGCCTGTTCCGGCGTCAGGCCGCGGGCTCGTGTGCCGGCGTATTGCCGGCCGACCAGTCGAATGTCCTCAGACCCGGCACGTGCGCGAACGCGCGGTCGGCGGTGATGAGGGTGCAGCCCTCGGCGACGGCCTGGGTGGCGATCAACAAGTCCATCGCGGCGAGATTCACGCCATGGGCTTCCATCCGCGTGCGCAGTTCGGCAAAGGTCGCGGCGGTGGACGATGTCCAGGGCACGATGGGCAGGGCTTGCAAAAAGGTGTCGACCGCACGCGCAAGGCGGCTGGCTTCCGGGCGGCGGCGCACGCCGTAGCGAAGTTCGGCTTCGGTGATGACCGAGAGGCACACGCGCTGTTCGACCATCGCGGCCAGCAGCACCGGATGCGCGTTGCCGCGTATCAGTGCCGACGCGGCATTGGTGTCGAGCATGCAGGGGCCGAGTGGTGTCATGGCCAGTCGCGCAACTGCGGCGGCGCGCTGTCGCGCGGGATGTCGAAGTCGGCGAATTCCTGCGGGGCTTCGGCAATGAGCGCGTCGCGCAATGCGAGCCAGTCCGAGAAGGTGCGTCTGTACGGGCTCAGGATGACGTCGCCGGTTTCGGGGTCACGCCGGATGCAGACCTCGTCACCTTCGAAGCGGAATTCGGCCGGCAGGCGTACCGCCTGACTTCGGCCGTTCTTGAACAGTTTCGCCGTGGTCATGGGAGGTGTTCTCGATAGGGTATATACGGCGGTATATACCACCTGTTGCCGGGCGCTTCAAGTTCTCGCGGTCGGCATTTGTCCCCGGCCGGACCGAGGACGTAAAGGCGGGGCAAACCCGTCAGCGCGAGCAATGAGTGTGGGCAAGGTTCGCGCGCGCCGAGAACGATGCCGACCACCGCTATCGCTGGTCTCCAGAAACGTCGCGCGAGGACACGCGGCGGAAACCCTGCACCGGGTTGAGCTGACCGACAGCTTCAGGTGCGCCTCGAAGTCATCGAAGCCTTTCTGGTCGAGGCCGATGCAGCCGTGGCCTTCGACGATCTGCTCGATCAGTCGCGCAGCAAGGTCATCCCCAATCTGGTCCGCTTTCCTCGCATCGGTCAGCGCTACCTCGATCACCCGCCCCAATCCGCCGAGGCCATCAGCTTGCTCGCCGCCATGCCGACAGGGGCCGCCGATTCCCTTCGCGAGTATCTGCACGGCGACTGCCTCATGCTCTATACCGTGGCCGATGAACTGGCGACGGTCTACCTGCTCACCATCCGCCACCATCGGCAGCTGTCATTCGATTTCGCGGGGCTTTGGCCGGCGGGAAGTTGAGCGTAGAGCGCCAGCGTGGTCGGGTTGCTGCCTGATCACGCAGGGGCGCTTGAGTACGGTTCCCTCGCGCGGGTCGCCCGCGACATTCCGGTCATCGCCATCGCGCCGAACGAAAAGCTCAAGAGCAACATCCAGGAAGTCCGCGCCCGCGGCGGCGAGCTCTATGTCATCGCCGACGCCGGCACCGAAATGGTCGAAGGCGAGGGCGTGCATATCCTGAACATGCCGGAGAACTACGGCCTGCTGTCACCGGTGCTGCACGTCGTGCCGCTGCAGTTGCTGGCGTATCACGCGGCGTTGGTGAAGGGCACGGACGTGGACAAGCCGCGGAATCTGGCGAAGAGCGTGACGGTGGAGTGAAGCGCGCCGCGCGCGCTTCACGGTCATTCATCCGGGGCGGTTCAGTGCGTCGGGGATAAACCCTTCCGCCGTCAGTGCGCGGATCACGCCACGCAGCAGCACGCTGTTGCTGAAACCCACGGTGTACTGACGTGCTCCGTCGTGGATCGGTACGAGCATCCGGCGCTCCACCAGCTTGCGGATCTGGTAGGTGCGTTGGGCTTCCGTCATGCCGGGCATCGCGCCTTTCAGGTCGCCTGCCTTGGCAATCCCTGCGTGGGCCGTCGCCATGAGCACCCGCTCTTCCATCTGCGTCAATGACTCGCGTTCGCGCGCGTGGTGCAGCGCTGGGGTCAGGATGCGTTCGATGAGGTAGCGCTGGTCGGTCAGCCGGGCCACCTTGTCCAGTTCGTCGCGCACACCGGACAGCACGTAGATGCACCACGCCTCGCGCCCTTCCTGTGTGCCGGTGTCCGCCTGACTGAGCATCGCGTAGTAGCGGTCGCGGTCGTTGCAGAACATCGCGGTCGGATTCAGCACGCGTCCGCCAGCCCTGACGTCGAATCCGTACTTGATCATCAAGGTGTAGGTCAGCAACCGTACTACTCGTCCGTTGCCATTGCCGAAGGGGTGTATCCACGCGAAACGATGGTGGGCGAGCGCGACCTTGATCAGGTCGTACTTGGGCGGGTCAGGCTGATTGATGAAGGCCACCAGTTCGCTCATGTACTGCGGCACCTGCATCGCCTCAGGTGGAAGGTGGTCGGACTGCGAAATCCGCACCGACCCCCGGCGGTAGGCGCCGGGTGTGGCATCACCCTCCCGCTGCAGGTCGCGCACCGTCAGCGCATGCAACTCGCGCACAAGATGCTCGGTGATGTCGTCGCCGGGTGCGAAATGCGCCTCGATGAAGGCCATGGCCTCTTCGATATTGGCCATCTCGCGCAGCGTGTCGCTCAGGCTTGTCGCACCCTCTTCGAGCCGGCTCTCGACATAGTCGGCCAGCGTGGTGTGGTTGCCTTCGATACGGGCCGACCCGAGGCTTTCCAGCATGTGGAAGATCTGCTTGAGCTGGAAGAACACCGGCGCAGGCGTGCTGCCTTCCAGCCGGAGACGGCGCAGATGTTCGAGCTCGGTCACCACATCGACCAGGGGTGAGTCGAAGGTGGTGTTGAGCAGATTCAGATCATGATGGCGGAAGGCAGGCATGAGCGGCCCCTGTGCCGAAGTGAAGGCAAAGCCGTAGATTATCTGTAATCGACGATCTTTGTATCTTCAATGAAGCGATAAAAATTACGCTAAAACAATCACCTGAAATTTATATCAAGGAAAGGCATCTTGAAAATTTCCGGCGCTTTTCTGCAATTTATCCCGTGAGCATCTTGAACACGCGTGCCGGACGAGGTGCTGTTTCAGACCATGCAGATGGACCCGCGCCTTGTTCTCCCCGCCGGGCCACGGATCAGCCCTCGGACATGCGCCCCTGCATCGCATGCTCGCAGCAGATGAACAGACCCATATAGCGAGACCGCACATGAATCGATAGGCTGCGCAGAATCCTGTCACCTTTCCATAGGGAGCCCGCCATGGGTTTTTCAGCGCGCGACGTGGAGCCCTTCACCCAGGCACGTGCCAATCTCTCGGAACTGGCCGAGCAGGCCAAGGCTGGCGCCGAGAAGATCGTCACCAAGAATGGTGAAAGCTATGTCGCGCTGATCGACGCCGACCGGCTGGACGACTACCACCGGCTGGAACGCGAACGCATCCATCTGCTTCTGCTTGAAGACGTCCGTCGCGGTCTGGCCGACATCGCAGCGGGCCGAACCCAGCCGGCAGATGCCGTGATCGCCGGGCTGCAGCAGCGGCGCACCTGAGTACCGTTCGCCGGTGCGGGGCGGTCGCGACATACCGGTCATCGCCACCGCGCCGAACGACGCGCTGATCGAAAAGCTCAAGAGCAACATCCAGGAAGTCCGCGCCCGCGGCGACGAGCTCTACGTCATCGCCGACGCCGGCACCGAAATGGTCGAAGGCGAGGGCGTGCACATCCTGAACATGCCGGAGAACTACGGCCTGCTGTCACCGGTGCCGCACGTCGTGCCGCTGGAGCTACTCGCTTATCACGCGACGATGGTGAATGGTACCGACGTGGACAAGCTGCGGAATCTGGCGAAGAGCATGACATTGGAGTGAGGCGGGCAAGAGACGAAAAGATGCTTTGCCCTTAAAGTCTGATACAAGGTCGAGGGCTGGAGGATGGCTGCAGAAAACCGGTTGTAGGTAAACGAATCGCAAGTAGCGAACGACTTTTTCACGACGAACACCGAGATGGCCACTTGCGGGCCACTGAATGGTGTGGCGGACGGTCAACAGTTTAGATGCTTCGCTAGTGTTGGTGACTGTTTGCACCTGGTGCATTGAGGTCCGAAGCGGCACAATCAAAACCTTGTCTGAGAGAAGCGGTATGCCGAAACCACTTACCTTCATCGACGCTTTTGCCGGGTGCGGAGGTCTTTCGCTTGGCTTGATGCAGGCCGGCCTCACCGGAAAATTCGCAGTCGAGCACGATAGCTTCGCCTTCGCGACCCTCAAGGCCAATTTGCTGGCGAAACAAGCGCCGTTCAAATATTCGTGGCCGAGATGGCTGCCTAAAGAACCGTTGGGAATTGCAACACTTCTGAGCAAATACAGCCAGCAGCTAGCGGAACTCAGCGGAGGTGTCGATGTGCTTGTTGGAGGCCCCCCGTGTCAGGGCTTCTCGATGGCTGGCCGCAGGCAGCATGACGATCCAAGAAATCAACTATTTGCGCAATATCTTCGCCTCGTGGAGATAGTGAAGCCGAAGATTGTTCTCATCGAGAACGTGCGTGGATTCACTATGGATTTTGCGGTCGGCGAGAACGTGACCAACTATGCCGTCGCATTGAAGGCGGTTCTGGCCGACGAATATCAGGTGCATGAGCGCCTGCTCGACCTATCCCAATTCGGCGTGCCACAAGCGCGCACGCGCTACTTCGTGATTGCGGTTCTCGAGTCCGTCACGACGGCCGACCCGTTCAAACTGCTCGAAAGTCGCACCTCTTCATTCTTGCGCTCGCTGGGCATCAGTGCTCCCGTATCTTCATCGAATGCGCTCAGCGATCTAGAAGTCGGCCGCTGTGGAACTGAGCCGTCGAGAGATACCAAAGGATTTAGGCAAATTGCGTATGGCCGGCCGCTGACCCGCTATCAAAAGCTCATGAACGCAGGCGCGACGCCTAGCGATCTCCGCCTTGCCCGCCACGCCGACGATATCGCGCAACGTTTTCAGGAAATCATCGACATTTGCCACGCTGAAGGACGGCTCAACACGAGCATCAGCAGCGAGGTTCGCGAGCGTTTCGGACTCAAGAAAAGGGCGCTACGCGTACTGGATCCTGATCGGCCATCGCCAACGATAACCAGCATGCCGGATGACCTCCTACACTACAGCGAACCCCGGACGCTGACTGTGCGTGAGAACGCCCGTTTGCAGAGCTTCCCGGACTGGTACTCGTTTCAAGGGAAATACACGACTGGCGGCCATCTTCGGAAAAAGGAAGTGCCGCGCTTTACACAGGTAGCGAACGCGGTCCCGCCCTTGGCCGCGCGCGCAATCGGCGAAATGCTCGTCGCCTTAATGGCGGAAGCGACGAAAGCGCAGGCCGCCCGCAAGGGGGGGTCAGGTCTTCAGTGCGTCCACAAGGGCACGGAAGTCTTCGCGGAGGCCTAGGATCGTCTTGCGCAGCGTACGCATATCGTCGAGATTGATTTGCTTTCCCGCGATGTTGACGACGGCCAGAGGCCGGCCCTCTGGGGCCAGGACCATGTGCCCAAGAACGTTTCGGTCGGGTATGACGTTGTCCATGTAAGACTTGATCGTATCGACCGATGACGCATGGGCAGCGTCGGTCTCCAGCAGGCGGCGCAGCATGCGCAGACGATCATTGGCCCCGAAGATCATGTGCGCCTCAAGGATGGTGGCGACACTCGTCGCGGCGCCGAGTTTCTCGCCCTGCCTGGCAATATCTTTGACTCGCTCCTGCACGCGCTGGACGGCTTGATCAACTAACGCCTTTTTGCCAGCATCGTCCAGCTTTGCCTCAATATGAATTAGGCATGCGTGGATCATGTGGTCGATATCGCTGGTCGCGCCCATCACGATGCCGCGTGTGTGGTCGAGATCGAGTACCTTCTTTACGAGTGACTCGAAGACGCCAAAGACTTCGTCAATCAGTCCTTCCCGGCTTGCGCAGTAGATGCCCTCAAGCCCCTTGTCGAAGGCCAAGCGTCGGAGGTCCGCCGCCGGCGTCCGCGCTGAGTAGAAAACCACGTCCTTGTACTGCGCAACTTGGCGAATTCGTTCAATTACGTCCTGACCGTGGACGCCCCCGCCCAGGTCCCAATCCACAAGGATCAGATCGACCTCGTCTTGGAACACGTCGCCCGCGATTAGCGCCTCGACGTCGCCGATGGTGCGGCACAGAGTGGGATTGAAGCTAAACCCTTCTTCCGCCATCAGAGTCTTGATGCGGGTAATCTGGGCGGCAACTGCATTGGGTTGGTCTTCAACCCACAGGACGTTGAAATCGAGTCTCAAGCTTTTCTCCCCGCGGGACTGATTGTCATGACGAAGGTTGTTCCCTTCTTGCCTTCGCTTTCTTCCAACTCGATACTGCCGCCCATCTCGCCAAGCACTTGACGCACGTGGTACAGGCCCAAGCCTGAGCCCTGCGTTGTCGTGTACCCCATCTCAAAGATGCGTGTTTTGTTCGTACCTGGAGCCAGACCGCGCCCGTTATCGGTAGCGCGAATCATCAGCCCGCGCTTGTCGATCGGCAGTAGCTCGAACCTGATCTTCGAAGCTCTCGCGCGTTTCGCATTGCTGACCAAATTGTCAACGATGATCGACGCGTCGATCGGCTTGAACCGCATCTGCATGCCGGGATGTTCGTTCAAAACTTCGATCTGCAGGCGCACGCTCCCTGTGGAGCGAGCGATCTGCTCGATGTAGTCGGCCAAGAACCCGGGCAAGTCTGTTTCTATCGTCTCGGAGTCGAGTTTGAACTTCGCGCGCGAAGCGAATCGGGTGACCGCTAGTACCTTGCGGTTTAGGAAGGCCATTTGCTCCATCGCTTTGAGGACGGCTTCTCGCGGCACAGTTGTCCTTCCGGCGGTGGATGCCAGCAAATTCTCGATCTGTTGAGCGATGTCCACTGCATAGATCGTCACCTGATGATGCAGATTGAGGATCGTTGCGGCATCCAGATTGATGACTGACTCGAGGAAGTGTGACCGCCGTCGCTCAACCTCCGCCGCGGCCTCTGCCGTTTCGGCGCGCAGGGTGGCCGCTGCCGATGCTTGCCGCTCGTGATCGGCCACCCTGCGGGCTTCGGCTTCGGACTTTTTCAGCTCGTCGAACCGGTGTTCAGCCGCATCTAGTTTGGTGATGAGTTTCTTGTCGCCGGTTTTTTCGGCGATTGCGCGCAAGCTGACGAGTGATTGCTCGAAGTTCTCAGACCGCTCATTTATTAGGTCGATCAGGTTCCGGCTGTACTCCAGCAACTCGATCTGGTCGTTATCCACGAGGTTGGCAACAGCCGCAGACACGCGAGCGCGGCCCGGATCGGTCAGCAGGCGCGACAGGTCTTCGGTGTTGGCGTCAGCCTTGTCAACCCACGATACGGGCACTACGTACTTCTCAAGGCGCTTGAAGCAATTCTCCATAACCGCGCGGCGCAGCTGCTGAACGGCCGGTGTATCGATCAGTCCCTGATTCCGGCTTGACGCTTCCTGAAAATCCTCGTCCGATCCAAATACGTCCACGCGGCCGATGATTTCGCGTGTGCCCAGGTACCGCGCGTAACCCTGTTGCTTCCTTCGATCAAACCCGAACCAATCATTTCCGTCGTCGCCGATCGGATAGACGCGGAAGTTGTTCCTGAAGAGGAACACGGACCCGAACTGCACTGGCTGCAGACCAATGCGGCGGGTGAAGGTCGTCTTGGCCGACTGGTTCAAGTAGTAGATTTCGCAGACGAACCCTGAGTCCTTGAGATCGGCATACGGATTGGGTTCCCGGATGCGATAGATAAGCTCCCCGCGGTCCGTTAGTACGGTGTTCAGCTGATCGCCATCGATGGACACCCTGATGAACGTGGTCTTGTCCTGCAACGCGGCGAAGATGAAATTGCCAATACGGCCGTTGACGATGTCCTTGGGGAGCGCCTCCTGACCCGTCTGGTTTGCAGTCTTGGTAAGACTGATGTCCTTGGCCTGCTCGTCGGGAGCAGTGATGTGGATGCTGAACCTGTCGGTCTGATCGCCGAAGGGATTGATGAGCTTTGAAAGCGAACCCTTCAGGGCCAATATGCGCGCCCGGCCCCACGGCCGTCTGAGCTTGCGGATGTCGATGACGGTGCCGTTCTTCAGACTGGAAGCAAACTCCGCTAACTCGGGGGGAAGGTCAAACGCAGATGTCGCCGCGTACGCAACGGGCACGGCTTCGAAGTGCTCGCGGTCGCTAATCTCGAACTGGTCCCAATCGACCTCGAGTTGATGAACAGTACGATCCCCGACCCTTGCACGCGACTGAACTACCACTTGCTTGCCGAGCCGGTCGGACGAGAAGCGCCCGATACCCTTGCTGCCTGCGAAGTGCCTGCGATCCGCAGCCAAGTTGCGGAAATCGTCCTCTGGTCGTTCCGTTCGCTTGGACGAATACGCGACGAACAGCCACTTTTGGGTGAGGTCGTCGTATGTCATGCCGCTTCCGTTGTCGGCGACGACGATTCGATCCGTGCCAAAGTGCAGATGGACGGTATCTGCCCCGGCATCGAACGAGTTTTTTACTAGCTCGAAGATGGCTACTTCATCATCCGTTATTAGCTCGCGACCGAGCACGCGCTTCAGGCCCGTGCTGACATCGAAATGCAGATTCTCTTTCTTCGTCGGTGTGCTCATACCTACTTGTCTATTGCATACGATTCTTGGGAACTCGCGATCTTTCGAAGCCATGTCTTTTGCGTAAGAAGGTGACGCAAAACGCGTTAGCGCGCACGATCTGGTCGCAACATTCGCAAACAGCTCTATATCATGACTTGCACAATGTCGAACTGTGCGGTTAGCCGAGTGAAGTGTGCCGCTCCGGCGGCCGGGCACAATATGGCCCAGTATCACACTGGCCATTCAGTCCGGATGGTGAAGCGTGTTTGCGTAGTGTTTCCGCCTGCTGAACGCGTTCAATTTCGTGAGGCCATTTGAGGCACAGGGACAGGCACAGGCGCGACGCAGCGCGGGCGAATGAAGGGAAGAGGTTCGAGACGGAGACTGGACGTCAATCCAGGGCAAGAATAGGATTAAATCCTGCTGACCGAAGGAGTCTGCGATGCGCACAACGCAACAACTGAGCATCACCCTGCCCAACGATATGGCGGATGTGGTGAAAGAAAAGGTCCGCTCGGGCGAGTATGCGAGCGAGAGCGAAGTCATCCGTGACGGCTTGCGTGCGCTGCTTGCGCGTGACCGGGCGGTCGAGAACTGGCTGGTGCAGCAGGTGGGGCCAGCCTACGATGCGTTGAAGGCAGACCCGTCTCGTGTACTGACGGCCGACGAGGTGAGAGCAAGCCTGGCGGCCGAACACGCGAAGGCTCGATGAGCCATCGCGTCGTCTTTTCGCCGGAAGCTGCCGATGGCGACGCTCCAAGGACCGTGTGACGGATACGACTACCCGCGGAATCACCCTCCCCACCGCCGCCCGCGACCTCTACCGCGCCCTCTGGCTCCACGCTCGCGGCGCCCGTGCGCAGTTGCTCGGCGCTGCCGCGCTGTTGTCCGGCGCACAACTGCTGCGTCTCACCATGCCTTGGCTGGCCGCGCAGGCGATCAATGCCTTGCAGCAGGGCGACATGGCGACGGCGGGGCGGTGGATTCTTTATCTGGTCGGCATCTATCTGCTGTCCTGGCTGCTGCACGGGCCGGGGCGGGTGCTGGAGCGCAATGTCGGCGTGCGGGTGCGCGTGCGGCTGGCGGATGCGTTGTATGCGCGCATCGCGGCCGCACCCTTGGCCTGGCGGGACGGGCGGCATTCGGGTGAGCTGCAGCACCGGGTGATGCAGGCGAGCCGGGCGCTGTCGGACTTCGCGCAGAACCAGTTCGACTATCTGCAGAGCGCGTTCAATTTCGTTGGTCCCTTGGTGGCGCTGGCGCTGCTGTCGCGCACCAGTGGCGCGATCGCGGTGAGCGGCTATGTGGTGATCGCGCTCATCATCCTGCGCTTCGACCGCACGCTGATGCAGCTCGCGCGCGCCGAGAACGATGCCGACCGCCGCTATGCCGCTGCGCTGCTCGATTTCGTCGGCAACGCGGGCACGGTGATCGGGCTGCGGCTGCAGGCGGCGTCGCGCGTGCTGCTGGGCCGGCGCATGGAGGCGGTGATGGCGCCGCTGCGGCGCGCGGTGATGGTGAACGAGGGCAAGTGGTTCGCGGTGGATCTGCTCGGCATGGGGCTCACTTGGGTGCTGGTGGTGGTGTATGTCATGCAGGTGCGCGAGCCGGGGCAGGCGGTGGCGCTGGGCACGGTGTTCATGATCTACCAGTACGCGCAGCAGGCGGCCGGCGTGGTGGCTTCGCTGGCGTCGAACTTCCAGGGCTTCGCGCGCATGCACACCGACTACTGCAGCGCCGAGCCGATCTGGAGCGCACCCGGTGAGCCGGATGCGCCGGTGCCCGCCGTGCAGGCGGACGCCTCATGGCAGACGCTGGCGCTGCGCGGCGCCACCTTGCGCTACGGGAACGATGCACGCGACGACGCCCGCGGCGGTCTGCGCGGCGTGGATCTGGAGTTGCGACGCGGCACGCGCGTGGCGCTGATCGGCCCGAGCGGCGGCGGCAAGAGCACGCTGCTGCGCACGCTGGCCGGCCTCTATCTGCCGCAGCAGGGCGAACTGCTGCGCGACGGCGTGCCGGTGCCCTGGGCCGAACTGCGCACGCTGGCCACACTGATTCCGCAGGAAGCCGAAGTGTTCGAAGCCAGCGTGGAAGAGAACCTCACCTTCGGCCAGCCGGCCGACCCTGCGGCGCTGCAGTCGGCCATGCACGCCGGCGTGTTCGACGAGGTGCTCGACCGCCTGCCCGACGGTCTGCGCAGCACGCTCAGCGAACGCGGCGGCAACCTCTCCGGCGGTCAGCGGCAGCGCCTGGCGCTGGCCCGCGGTGCGCTGGCGGCGCAGGGCAGTTCGCTGCTGCTGCTCGACGAACCGACCAGCGCGCTCGACCCGCAGGCCGAAGGTCGGGTGTTCGACCGCATGGTGGCGGCCTTCCCGTCGGCCTGCATCGTCGCCTCGGTACACCGGCCCAGCCTGCTCGCGCGCTTCGACACCGTGGTGGTGGTCGAGGCCGGTCGCGTGGTCGACGCCGGCCCGCGCGACGAGGTGCTGGCGCGGCGGGCGCACTGAGAGGCGCTGAGTGGCAGCGCGGGCTGCTGGACGCGTGGCCCGATGCTGTCCATGCCGCGGCGATGTCCCGCCTCAGGGCGAGAGCGGGCGCAGCCGCATGCGCTTGACCCGGCCTGCGGCGTCGAACTGGATCACGGTTTCGCTGCGGCCGCGCATGTCCTGCAGCAGATCGAGCGCGGAGAACAGGTCGCCGACCACCGGAATCCAGTCGGCCATCGGCGGCGTGAGGTCGGTGTCGCCATAGACCCAGACCAGGGTGTCGGCGTCGCCGCCGACTTCGTCCGGTTCGCCCAGGGCCTTGCGCACGTCCTCGCGCGACGACTGGCCGGGCACGATCGTGGGGGCCGGCCCGCCGACCGTGGCGCAGCCGCACAGGACGAGCGCCAGCAAACCCGGCAGCAGCAGGCGCCGCTTTGCGTTCGTCACGGGCTTCACGGTGCGACGGCTTCGCGCGCCACCGCGTCGATGGCGTCTGCCACGTCCTGCGGGACTTCGCGCTGCAGGTAGTGGCCGGAATCCCACACCACCTGCAGGCCGGGGGAATCCAGTCGCCGCAGCCAGTCGAGCCGCAGGCGGCCGAGCATCGCCCGGTAGTGTGCATTCTCCAGCGGGCCGGGGCGATCCGATACCAGGATGCGGGTCGGGCGGTGCAGCGGTGCGCGCTCGTCCAGGCTGTCCAGACACGCGGCCTGGGCATCGAACTCGGCGCGCGCGGTGTCGCTGAAGGCCAGCGTGCGCATGGCGCGCAGCGCGGTCGCCAGGCCGGGCGCCTCCTGCTGCATCGTGGCCCAGTGCGCCGGGTGGGTCGGATCGAGCAGCACCAGACCGCCGGTTTCGGCAGGGTGGCGACGCGCGAATACATATTGGTAGAGCCCGCCGAGCGAGTGGCCGACCAGCAGCCAGGGCGGCGCGATGCCGGCTTGCACGAGCCGGTCGCGGGTTTCGTCGGCGACGGTGCAGGGGTCGCGCGGTGCGGTGGTGGGTGCGCTGGCGCCATAGCCCGGCCGGTCGATGCGCACCACGCGGTAATGCCGTTCGAGCAGGGGCCGCAGCGCGTCCCAGACCTGTGCGTCGTCGCCCAGCCCGCTCTGCAGCACCACGGTGCGCGTGCCCGCGCCGCTGACCTGCAGGGTCGGCCCGTCGGGCCGCGCCTCCGGTGCCGCCAGCAGACACAGCGCGGCAAGCAGGCCGGCCTTCACTGCGCGCGCTCCAGCGTCATGCCTGAGTAGCGCACCCGGAGACCGTCTTCGCTCAGTTCGGCCACTTCGCCGCCGGAGGCGAGCACGCCGAGCACTTCGACCCGTCGTGCATCGAGGCGCCGCAACGGCACCGCCGGCGCATCGTTGCCGCCCATGGCGTGCAGCACGCTGCGCGACAACAGCACGCCGGCGTCCTCGAACACCTCGACATGGTCGATGAGGGCGGCTTCCGGCGTGCCGGCCTGCGGCCGCCAGCGCCCGGTCAGCGCGGGGCCGGAGCCGCTGCCTTCGGGCCGCATGCGCTCTCCCGCCAGCAGCGCACCGCCCTCGGCATGCGCGACCAGCACGTCCCGGCCGGCGATCTGGCGGCGTTCCAGCGCGATCTCGCCGAGGCGCCCGATGGGCACAGGCAGCAGCCCGAGCAGCCGGTAGCGCAGCCCGGCGCGACCCTGGCTGTCGGGTATCAGTTCGAAGCGGGTGCCGGCCAGGTCGGCGTGCAGGCGCTCGCCGTCGCGGCTCACCCGCACGTGTCCTGCCAGCGTGCTGTAGTCGCCCGGCCAGAGCGCCAGCTCTTCCGGTCGCCAGGGATGTTCGCGTGCGGCAAAGAGGGCGGGCGAAGCGGCGCGCGGTCCGTTTCGCGCTTCGAGGAACAGTTCCAGCGCGTAGGCGGCCGCGGCATGCACGGTGGGCCCGGCTCCCGCGCTGTTGCTGGCGACGATGACGCCCAGGCGCTGTGCGGGCAGCGCGATCAGGCGGCTGCTGAAGTGCAGGGTGGCGCCGTCGTGCTGGATGAGCGGCCCGGCGCCGCCCGGGCTGTCGCTTCCCGGCATGTTGAGCAGCCACCCGAGGCCCATCCGCAGGTCGAGGTCCAGCGGGTTGCCGGCGTACTGCGCCTGCTGCATCGCGCCGCGCACCGCCTGCGGCAGCCGGCGGTCTTCCGGGTCGAGCACGGCGATCATGAAGCGGCTCATGTCGAGCACGCTGGCATTCAGCCCGCCGGCGGCGATGTCGCGCAGCGCCATTTCGGGCTCCACGCGACCGTCGCGGTGGGCGCGGGCGGCGGCGTCGGGCAGCGCGGCGGTGACGCTCGCGGTGTGCATGCCGAGCGGGCCGAGCAGCGTGCGTTCGAGGTGGGTGGCGTAGTCCTCTCCGCTGACCTGTTCGACCGCGAGCCCGAGCAGGGTGAAGCCGAGGTTGGAATAGCTGAACACCTGACCCGCCGGGTAGGCGGTGTCGATGCCGGCCAGCGTCGGCAGCACGCTGTGCATGGGCGCCACCGTGTCGCCCCACATGCCGCCGACCAGGTCGCGCGGCAGGCCGGCGTGATGGCTCATGAGCTGGCGCGCGGTGAAGGCGACCGGCGCGCCGCCGGCATGGCGGTCGCGCATCTGCAGGGCGGGCAGCACGGCGGCGAGCGGCGCGTCCGGATCGATCCGCCCCGCTTCGGCCAGCCGCATCGTGGCGGTGGCGGTGAACAGCTTGGTGATCGAGCCCATGCGGTACACCGTGTCCGGTGTGGCGGGCTGGCGGGCGTTCGCGTCGGCCCAGCCGGCACCGTGCGCCCACACCACGCGCGGGCCGTCGACCACGGCGATGCTCAGGCCGGTGATGCCTTCGCTGCGCATGCGATGGGCGAGCCAGGCTTCCATGTGGCGGACGACTGCGGCATCGTCGCCGGCGGCCAGCGCCGACGGGCGGGCCGGTGCGCCGGCGCAGGCGGCCAGCAGTTGCGACAGCGCAAGCAGCAAGCCGGTGAGACGGAGTGGGGTACGGGTCATGTCGGGGGGTCTCATGCATCGGGAGTCGCCAGCATGCCGAACGCTTCCTTCAGGAAAGCCAAAGACGCCCTTCCCGCCGGGTGCCGTGAAAGATAGTCTGCGCCGGTTCCGGGTGGAGACGCGGCCACAGCGCATGCACATACTGATCGTCGAGGATGATGTCGGACTGGGGCCGGCCATGATGGCGGCCCTCAAGGCCGAAGGCTGTTCCAGCGTCTGGCTGCGCCGGCTGGCCGACGTGCCGCCGCTGGCCGATCTGGCGGTCGACTGCGTGCTGCTCGATCTGTCGCTGCCGGACGGCGACGGGCTGGCGCTGCTCAGGCGCTGGCGCGCCCGCGGCGAGGTCACGCCGGTCATCGTGGTGACGGCGCGCGGCGCGCTCGACGAGCGTCTGGTCGGGCTGGACACCGGCGCCGACGACTTCATCGTGAAGCCCTTCGCCATGCCGGAGCTGATGTCGCGCTTGCGCGCGGTGACCCGGCGCAGCGCGCGCCAGGCCAGCGACCTGTGGCAGATCGGCGGCCTGCAGGTGGCGCTGCGCGCGCATCGCGCCTGGCTCGACGGCGTTGAACTCGACCTGTCGCCGCGCGAGTTCCAGTTGCTGCTCGAACTGGCGCGCGAGCCGGGGCGGCCGGTGTCCAAGGGCGAACTGGGCGTGCGCCTGGCGCCGCTGGGCGATCCGCTCGACGGCGCCACCATCGAAGTCCACCTGTCGAATCTGCGGCGCAAGATCGGCGCGGCCCGGATACGCACGCTGCGTGGCGTCGGCTACCTGCTGGAGGAGGCATGACCCTGGGGCTGCGACCGTCGCTCACCGGGCGTGTGGTGCGCGCGTTGCTGTGCGCTTTCGCGCTGGTCTGGGCCGCGCTGGTGGCCCGCGACTTCGTCGACTATCTCGCCTATGACGACGATCCGTCGCCGCTCGGCACGCTGGCCGAGGCGGTGCTGCAGTCGCTCGAATCGCTGGACGACGCTTCGGTGCGCATCGCGCTCGCAGCCTCCGACCGCCAGTACAACCAGTTGCGCCGGCAGTCGCCGCTGCCCACCGAACTGCGTCCGCTGCTGTTCGTGGCCGGGCGCGCCGGCCAGCCGCCGGTCTATCGTTCGCCCGGGCTCGCCGACGGGCAAGAAGGCTGCGATGGTTCGCCGGCCCGCACCGAGGTCGAGCACGCGGGTCAGCGCTACTGGCGGGCCGAGCGCAGTGCCGGCGGCTGGTGCGTGGTGGCGCTCGAACCGGTGCTGGAAGCCGGCACCGTGCTTCGCCTGATCAACGCCACGCTGCTGCAGCCCATGGCGATCGCGCTGCCGCTCATCCTGCTGCCCTTGTGGCTGACCGTGCGCAGCGGTCTGGCACCGCTGCGCCGTTTTGCCGAGCGGGTCAGGCGGCGCGCGCCGGACGACCTGTCGCCGCTCGATGTCGATCTGCGACACGCCGAACTGGCGCCGCTCGGCGAGGCCTTCGACGCGCTGCTCGCGCGTGCCCGCGCCAGCATCGAGCGCGAGCGCAGCTTCGTGCAGGACGCCGCCCACGAATTGCGGACACCGCTGGCCGTCATCGCGGCCGAGGCGCATGCGCTGACCGGTGCGACCGACGCCGCAGCAAGTCTGCGCGCGCAGCGCGGGCTCGAAGCGGCCGTCGCGCGCGCCTCGCATCTGGTCGGCCAGTTGCTGCGACTGGCCACGCTGGAAAGCCGGGGCGACGGCAACCCGCCCGCCGCCTGCGATGTGGTGGCGCTGCTGCGCGAGGTACTGATCGCGGCACTGCCTGCGGCGAACGCGCGCCGGGTCGACATCGGACTGGACGGCCCGGACGCGCTGCACGCCCACCTGGATGCGGGCGCCCTGCACTCGGTGGTGGATAACCTGGTGCGCAACGCGGTGGCCTACGGTCGCGAGGGCGGGCGGGTGGACATCGTGCTCAGGCAGATCGGCGACACCTTGCAGCTTGACGTGGCCGACGACGGCCCCGGCCTCGATCCGGCGCTGCAGCCGCATCTGTTCGAGCGCTTCCGCCGCGGCGCCGGCACGTCGGCGCCGGGCGCCGGCCTTGGCCTGGCCATCGTGCGCGAAGCCGTGCGGCGTCTCGGCGGGCACATCGCGCTGGCGGCCGGTCTGGACGGACGGGGCACCGGATTCCGCGTCACCGTGCCCTTCGTCGCCGCCCGGCCGACCTGAGTTGCCGGGGCGCCTGCATCGAGTAGCCTGGCGTAGGGTTGATCTGGATCAAATTTTGCTCTGATCGTGCCGGAGGCATGAATTCATGTCGCCCTTGTCGCGACTGTCGCATCCGACCCTTGTCCCGGCGCTGCATCCGCGCCCCAACGCCACAGGAGACCCGAAATGACGCTTCGTACCTACCGCATCACCCCCGACGCCGCGAGCGGCGCCCCTGCCGGAAACTATGTCAGCGCCGACGACGCCGCAAAGCTTGAAGAAACCCTGAACTCGCTCATCTGGGGCGTGCTGTACGGCAAGCCCATCGACGGCTCGCGCCGTGCGGTGCAGGCTGAACAGGTTCTGGCCGACCTGCGTGCAGGGAACGCTGCCGCGGCCTGAGCGCGTGCGACCGCACGGCGGTCGCTGTTTGCGTGCGGGCCGGAAGGGATGTCGGCACCCGACGCGAAATTTGCCGCAGCGACTGCATTTCATGTCATATGCGTGTGGCAGATTCCCGTAGCGCTCCCCTCCCCGGCCCGGAGTCCGGCTTTGCTTTTCCGGATGCAGTACCGGGCCGCCTCGCGCACGCGTTGCCATGCCGTCGACGCACGGTCATGCGCCTGTGCCAGCATGCATCCGGGTTTCGCCACGTCGGCGACCGCAACCGGGATGTCCGTCATGAGAAGGTTCTCTGCATCGATCGCGCTGCTGTGCGCATGTCTTTCGTTCGCCTTGCCGGCGCAGGCCGCGCCGGACGGCAATCTGTGCGGCAGGAAGGAGCGGGCCGCCTGTTTCGGCTACTGTTCGGTCGCGCATCCGAACGGCGCGGGGATGAAAGAGTGTGTGGCGGCATGCGAGCACGACGGCGTGCCCTGCGGCGCCGACGGCTCGCCGGAGCGCCCCGGCCAGGCAGCCGGTGCGGCGGTCGATGCGAAGCGGAATGCCTGCGTGCGCAGTGCGCTCCGCGACTGCGGCCTGCGTTGCCGTGCCCGGAACGACCGGGCGGCCTGCAGGGAAGCCTGCCGCGGCGAGGCCGAAGCAAGCTGCGACGCGCCGTCCTGAAGTCGCGCGCGACAAGCGCGGGCGCAGCAGGGCCACCGGCCGCCACTCGGACGGCGCAGGAGCAGACCCGATCGTTCATCGAAGCCGGAGCCCTGCGGCCTAGGTCTTGCCGGACAGACCCGTGCGACAAGGCGCCATCGTTCGCGCGATGGCAGCGCTGTCGGGCCTTTTCGCCGACTGCAACGGCTGCAGGCCGGCCAGGAAGATGTCCGGCAAGGTCTGGACGTCGGGCGAACGCCGGCCCTGATGGAGCACGAAGGACAGCAGTGTCGATTCGCGCATGAATCGGCATCGTCACTTGTACTGGCTCACCGGCAGCACGCTTCTTGCATTCACCCCCTGCGGTCGGCCTGTGCGCCTGCGGTGGCGCGTGGCTGCATGTTTTTTTGCCGCGTTTGTCGCTGCACTTGCGACATTCGCGCTTTCGGCGTGCGCGAGGTGTGAATGAACAGGATAGGCATTTTCTTCGGAACGGAAACCGGCACCACGCGGCTGGTGGCCAAGAAGATCCACGCCCGGCTGGGTGAGGGACTGGCGGCCAAGCCGCTGAACGTGAACCGCATCGAGCCGGCGGATCTCATGCAATACGACGCGCTCATCCTCGGCACGCCCAGTTACGGCGTGGGCCAGATACCCGGCCGCACCGCGGGCTGTCTGGAAGCGAACTGGGAAGAGTTTCTGGCCAAGATGCCGGCCGACGCCGATCTGAGCGGCAAGCGCATCGCGCTCTACGGTCTGGGGGCGCAGGAGCGCTACGCAGAGCGCTTTGCCAGCTCGCTGCGCCGCCTGCACGACGTGCTGGTCGACTACGGCGCGGAAATCGTCGGCGGCTGGCCGGTCGAGGGCTATACCTTCGAGCACTCGGCCTCGGTGGTCGACGGCCGCTTCGTCGGCCTGGTGATAGACCAGCGCACCCAGGGCATGCACACCGACGCGCGGCTGGATGCCTGGGTCGATATGGTGAAGCCGCTGCTGCTGGAGAAGATCGAACAACTGGCGTGAGGCGCCGTCCGGCGACGGATGTGTCGCGGCTGCGCGCAACCCTTTCATCGCGAACAGGCCTGTCGGCGCGACGGCGGGCGTGCGTCGTCGGTGTCTGCCGGTTCGCCTTTCCCGGCGAGCCGGCCCGCTCTATCGCTTCCGTCCGTCGCGCGCAACCGCGCGGCCTGCCCCGCTCGACCGGGTACGTGTGCGCTCCCGCTGAGTGACGATGTCGGCCGGATCCCGCGGATGCCGGCCGTCCGTGCCCTTCTCGGGTGGTCGCGGTGCTGTGCCTGTACGCACCATCGACTTCAGGCACCATCGCCCCATTGCCTTCCGGACGCACCCCATGACTGCATCCCACGAACGCTATCAGGCCAATCTGCACGACGAACTCGACAGCGCGGCCCTTTACGCGGCGCTCGCGGACGCCGAGCGCGACCCCTTGCGGCGCGATCTGTTCCGCCAGTTGTCGGAAGCGGAAGCGGCGCATGCGCAACTGTGGCGCAGCAAGCTGGAAGCGGCGGGTGTCGCGCCCGAAACCTTCAGCCCGACCTTCCGTACGCGGGTGATGGCCATGCTGGCGCGGCGCTTCGGGCCACGCTTCGTGCTGCCTTCGCTGACCGCGCGCGAGTTTGCCGACCGCGACAAGTACGCCGGACAGGCCGATGCGGCGGCACTGTCGGAAGAGGAACACGCGCATGCGGCGATGCTGGAGACCGCTTTGCGCCAGCGGCGCGGCCTGAGCGGTGCCGCGATCGCGAAGGGCGAGCGCTGGCATCGCGGCGGATCGGGCAACGAACTGCGTGCGTCGGTGCTCGGTGCCAACGACGGTCTGGTGTCCAGTCTCTGTCTGGTGATGGGCGTGGCGGGCGCCGGAGCACCGGCGCAGACCATATTGATGACCGGCCTGGCGGGCCTGATAGCCGGCGCGGTATCC
The DNA here is from genome assembly GCA_964555165.1 of uncultured Methyloversatilis sp. Lineage (GTDB taxonomy): Bacteria > Pseudomonadota > Gammaproteobacteria > Burkholderiales > Rhodocyclaceae > Methyloversatilis. The sequence goes on from CAZKRN010000001.1 coordinate 173,682, forward strand.
ATGGCCCTGGGGGAATGGCTGTCGGTCACGAACTCGCGGGAATTCGTGCAGGCGCAGATGGCGGCCGAGGCGGCCGAGCTGGACCAGTCGCCGGAGGCCGAAAGCCGCGAACTGGCCCTCATCTTCCAGGCCAAGGGGCTGGCGCGCGACGATGCAGAGCGTGTGGCGAGCGAGATGATGCGCGACCGGAAGATGGCGCTCGACACCCTGATGCGGGAGGAACTGGGCATAGACCCGGCCGAACTCGGCGGCAACCCCTGGAGCGCGGCCGGCTATTCCTTCATGCTGTTTACCGCCGGTGCGCTGTGTCCGGTACTGCCCTTCCTGTTTTCTGGCGGTTCCGCCGGCATGGTCTGGAGCGCCAGCCTGTCGCTGCTGGCCCTGGCGGCGATCGGGCTGGCGACCTCGCTGTTCAGCGGGCGCGGTCCGGTGTTCTCGGTCGTGCGTCAAGTGCTGATCGGGGCTGCAGCGGCGGGCGTCACCTACGGCACCGGTGCGCTGATCGGCGTGTCACTGGCGTGAGCGGATGGCCGTTCGATTGACGTCCACCCCTGCCGCCCCCGATACTCCGCCCCCGGCGGTGCGCTGTGCCTGTGCGCCGTCTGGCCGCTGCTCCGGCAGCCGGCGATCCGCGCCGGGCCGCCCGCGCATCCGTCCTTTCCCACGTCCTGCCGCCGTTTGCCCCGCGGGAGAACCCGCTGGAGTTGCACCCGCATGATCACGCTCAGAAACGTCGTCCTTCGCCGCAGCGCCAAGGTGCTGCTCGATGGCGCCACCGCTACCATCAATCCGGGCGAGAAGGTCGGCCTGGTCGGCCGCAACGGCGCCGGGAAATCCACGCTGTTCGCGCTGCTCAACGGCACGCTGCACGAGGACGGTGGCGAGTTCAGCCTGCCGGTGCAGTGGCGCATGGCGCAGGTGGCGCAGGACATGCCGGAAACCGACCAGCCGGCCACCGATTTCGTGATCGAGGGCGACACCGCGCTGCTCGCCGCGCAGAAGGAAGTGCAGGCCGCCGAAGCCACCGACGACGGCGAGCGCATGGCCTACGCCTACATGGCGCTGCACGACGCCGGCGCGCACGACGCGCAGTCGCGGGCGCAGGCGCTCATCCTCGGTCTGGGCTTCACTGCCGACCAGATGTGCAATCCGGTCAACAGCTTCTCCGGCGGCTGGCGCATGCGCCTGCAGCTGGCGCGCGCGCTGATGTGTCCGTCCGACCTGCTGCTGCTCGACGAACCGACCAACCACCTGGATCTGGACGCACTGGTGTGGCTGGAATCGTGGCTCAAGCGCTACGAAGGCACGCTGGTGGTGATCAGCCACGACCGCGAATTCCTCGACGCCATCACCAACGTGACGCTGCACATCGACGCCGGCAAGCTCACGCGCTACGGCGGCAACTACAGCACCTTCGAGGACATGCGCGCGCAGCAGATGGAGCTGCAGCAGAACGCCTACGCGAAACAGCAGGACAAGATCGCCCATCTGCAGAAATTCATCGCCCGCTTCAAGGCCAAGGCGAGCAAGGCCAAGCAGGCGCAGAGCCGGGTCAAGGCGCTCGACCGCATGGAAAAGCTGGCGCCGATGCTGGCCACGGCCGACTTCAACTTCGAGTTCAAGGAGCCGGCCAATCTGCCCAACCCGATGCTGGTGATGGAAGACGCGAGCTTCGGCTACCCGCCGCCGGCCGACGCGCCCGCCGGCGCGCCGCCGACGGTGATCGTGCGCAATGTGAACAAGTCGGTCATGGCCGGCCAGCGCATCGGCATACTGGGCGCCAACGGCCAGGGCAAGTCGACCGCGGTGAAAACCATCGCCCGCGCGCTGGCACCGATCGCCGGCCGCGTCACCGAAGGCAAGGGTCTCAGCATCGGCTACTTCGCGCAGCAGGAACTGGACGTGCTGCGCCCGCAGGACAATCCGCTCGAACACATGACCCGCATGGCGCGCGAAGGCCTGCCGGCCGGGCAGAGCGGCCGCGAGCAGGACCTGCGCAACTTCCTCGGCACCTTCAACTTCAGCGGCGACATGGTGAAGCAGGCTGTCGGCACCATGAGCGGCGGCGAGAAGGCGCGCCTGGTGCTGTGCATGCTGGTGTGGCAGCGCCCCAACCTGCTGCTGATGGACGAGCCGACCAACCACCTCGACCTCGCCACGCGCGAGGCGCTGGCGGTGGCGCTGAACGAATTCGAAGGCACGGTGATGCTGGTGAGCCACGACCGCTCGCTGCTGCGCTCGGTGTGCGACGAATTCTGGCTGGTGTCGCGCGGCGGCATCGAACCGTTCGACGGCGACCTCGACGACTACCAGCGCTACCTGCTGGACGAAGCCAAGCGCGCGCGCGAAGTGCTGAAGGACTCGATGAAGGCCGCGCCGGCCGAAGCCGCGCCGGTCGTGCAGGCACCGCCCGTTGCTGCGCCGGTGAAGAAGGCGCCGGTGAACCTGAAGGCGCTGAAGAACGAGCTCGGCAAGCTCGAACAGCGCATCCTCGAACTGCAGACGAAGAAACACGCGCTGACCGCGAAACTCGCCAGCGCGCTGCCGCCGAAGGAGATCGGCGAAGTCGGTGCCGAGCTGCAGAAGGTGGATCAGGCGCTCGAAGCCGACGAAGAGCGCTGGCTGGACGTGTCGGGCCAGATCGAAGCCGCCGGCTGATCGGCGCGGTTTCCTTCCGGTCGGTGCCGACGGCCATGCGTGGCGGCCGCGCGCGATGCCGCAACGGGCGCTCGCCGTTCAGAGCCGGTACGAATCCAGCACGTCCTGCGCCGCGCGGAAGGCTTCACCGGCGGCCGGCACGCCGGCGTACACCGCACAGTGCAGCAGCGTCTCGCGGATTTCCTCGACCGTGCAGCCGTTGTTCAGGGCGCCCCGGATGTGGCCCTTCAACTCGTGCGGACTTTTCAGGGCGGTGAGTGCGGCCAGCGTGATGAGGCTGCGTGTGCGGCGATCCAGAGCGTCCCGGTTCCAGACGGCACCCCAGGCATGTTCATTGATGAAGTCCTGGAGCGGACGGGAGAAATCGGTCGCGTTGCCGAGGGCGCGGTCGACGAATTCGTCGCCCATCACTTCCCGGCGCACATCGACGCCCTTGCGCACGATCGGTCCGTTTTCGCTGCTCATCGTCCGCGGTTCTCTTCCTCGCACCGGCGGATGGACGATGTGCGGGCGGCGCCGCTCAGCGGCTTGCCGTCCTTGCTTACGGCCCGTGATTCGCAGTTGTTGCTCGCGTCGGCTTCGCGCTGGCATTTCTGCATGAACGAGGCCTTTGCCGCACCGGCCAGCGGCTTGCCATTCTTGTCGATGGCGGCGGCCTCGCATTCGCCGGCTGGCGCGGCGGCGAGCGACGATCCGGTGGCGAGCAGGCAGGCGGCGAACAGGCTGGCGTAAATCGGGTTCTTCACGATGTTTCCTCCGGTGGCGTGGAAGGCGGGTGCTGTCCGCGCGGAGTGTAGCGCGTCCGATGCCGGACGCGCCGCGCGGTTCAGCGACCGATGTCGTAGCCGGGCTCCGGGCGCAGACCGGGCACGACCCGGATTCCCTTGAGCCAGTCGAAAGTCTGGGCCATTTCCGCTGGACTCACGTCGTCGACCTGTGCGTCGGCGAACACGTCTTCGCCGGCACGCCAGGCCAGTTCCGCATCCGGCTCCGACAGTGCCTGTATCACTGCGTGATTCAGTTCGTACGAAGCCCAGGTGTAGCCGGCGTCCCGCAGTGCCGACTGCAGCGCGTTCTGAACCAGGCTGCGCACCATGCGGTGGGCGACCGAGTGGGGGATGTCGTCGATCTTTCCGCAGGCCGCCAGTTCGCACGCATGCCGGTCGTGCGAGGCGTGGCCGCGACAGGCCAGCGGGCGCACCGGATAGATCGCGCATGCGCCGTCGTCGTCGATGAAGGGGCAGGGCTGCCGCAGGGCAACGCGGCTCTGTGCGTCTTCGAAGCGGGTGTGCATGTCGGCTTCGGCGACGCGGCGCACGATTCGCGCGCACACGTCCGGCTCGCTTTCCCACAGATGACGCGCGATCAGCAGAATCTCGGGTGCAGTGGCGGTCACGCGCACCGTACAGCAGGTCGCGCAACCGCGATTGCAGGCCACCGGAGCGCCGGCGTCCATCCGTGCCTGCAATGCCTGCTCGAAGCTGTCGAAGGCGTCGTCGAGCAGCTTCGGCAACAGGGCGTCGTCGTCGCGAAGGACGTCGACGATCCGGCAGAAGCTTGCGTGACGTGCGCGGAAGAAGCGCAGGTTGTCGTCGTCGGTCATGGAAGGCGCACTCCGGGCGGATGAAGTCAGCGTGCGACTCTACGGAGACAGGACGTGCGCAGGGTTGACCCAGCGCAAAAGGGATGCCCGCACAAGGCGCGGATCGGTCCGCCCCGGCGCGGTGTTCAACGCGGGCGATTCACCCGCCGCTCATGGTCTTCAGCAACAGACCCAGCAGTGCGCAGGCACCGATCACCCGGATGACGCTGGCCTTGAAATGGAACAGCGCCACCGCGGCACCGAGCGCAATAGGTGCCGACATCCACTCGAAGTCGCCGGCAAAGCCCTGTGGCCACAGCACGTGGTAGCCGAAGAACAGCGCGAGGTTGAGGATGACGCCGACGACGGCCGCCGTGATGGCGGTCAGTGGCGCGGTGAACTTGAGGTCGTCGTGCGTCGATTCGACCAGCGGCCCGCCGGCAAGGATGAACAGGAAGGAGGGCAGGAAGGTGAACCAGGTCACCAGCGTGGCCGCGACGGCGCCCGCCAGAAAAAGGCTGTCCGGCCCGAACACCGCTTTCACATAGCCGCCGACGAAGCCGACGAAGGCCACCACCATGATGAGCGGGCCGGGTGTGGTCTCGCCGAGCGCCAGACCGTCGATCATCTGCGTCGGCGTCAGCCAGCCGTAGTGGACGACCGCCCCCTGATAGACGTAGGGCAGTACCGCGTAGGCACCGCCGAAGGTGAGCAGCGCGGCCTTGGTGAAGAACCAGCCCATCTGCGTCAGCGTGTGCGACCAGCCAAGCGAGAGGGTGAGCAGGGCCATCGGCAGCGTCCACAACAGCGCGCCGATGAGGACGACGCCCACAAGGCGCGGCCAGCGGAAGCGCGCGTGTTCGGGCGTGGGCGTGTCGTCGTCGATCAGTGCCGGCCCGCGGGAGGTGTGCGAGGCATCGTGCGCACCGCCGGTACGGAAGGTCGACGGCGCCAGGCGTCCGCCGACGTAGCCGATCAGTGCGGCGCTGGCGACGATGGCGGGGAAAGGTATGTTCAGCGCGAAGATGGCGACAAAGGATGCGGCGGCGATCGCCCACAGCGTGCGGTTCTTCAGGGCCCGCCCGCCAATGCGCCAGGCCGCCTGCACGACGATGGCGGTGACCGCCGGTTTGATGCCGTAAAACAGGCCGGCGACCAGTGCCACGTTACCGAAGGCGATGTACACCCACGACAATGCGATCAGGATGAACAGCGAGGGCAGTACGAAAAGCGCCCCCGCAACGATGCCGCCCCAGCTGCGGTGCATCAGCCAGCCGATGTAGGTGGCGAGCTGCTGCGCTTCCGGACCCGGCAGTACCATGCAGTAGTTCAGCGCGTGCAGGAAGCGGCGTTCGGAAATCCAGCGCCGGTTTTCCACCAGCTCCTGATGCATGATCGATATCTGCCCGGCCGGCCCGCCAAAACTGATGAAACCCAGCTTGAGCCAGAACAGGAAGGCTTCGCGGAACGGGATGCTGGCGGGTCGGGGAGCGGTCATCGTCAGCGGGTGGCGCTGGCGCGCGCCGGATATCGGTCAAGCAGGCATTCTGCACTGTCGGCGCTGTCTTGCGATGACAGATTCGCTGGCCCGCATCTTGCGGGGAGGGGATGACGCGTTGTCTGCCGTGACGTAGAGGAGCGTCGGGGCAACAGGCCGCCTTCCGGGCCGGCGACGGGTCACGTTACCCAACCATCGATAACAAAGGAGCCACCATGAAATCTTCGCTGATGACAGCGTGCTGCGTCGCCGTGCTGTTGTCCGGCTGTTCCGGCCTGATGTCGCAGACGCCTGCTCGCGACAACTCGACGGAGACCCACAAGAATTACTGGGCCAAGTACGAACACTCCCGCAGTTCGATGCCGGCGTCGTCCGAAGCCAAGCCTCTCTTTGGCGGCAGCGGAACGTCCGAGGAAAAGACGGTCGCCGCTTCGCGCGCCGCGCGCATGGGGCCGGGGTGCACGGAACCCGGTGCCGACAGCACGCTCAAGCTGATCGCCCAGCTGGAAGCCTCCGGCAAGGCAGCGGGCAATGGACAGGTCGATGCCAATGTCGTCCGTCTGGCCGAACGCGCACAGATGCTGTCCTTTTTGCGCGAATCGCTGTACCGCACCTGCGAGCGCCTGGCTGCGGGCCAGATCAACAAGGAGGAAGCGGCAGCCGCCAATGACAAAGTGATGAATTCGGTGCACGCCATCATCGAAACAGACCGCGATCTCGCGCGCAAGTCGGCGGCCGATGCCTTGAAGGGACTGACGCCGGAGCAGATCAAGGCGCTGCAGTAAGCGGCGCGTCCGGCGCTCCGCAGCACATCCGGACCCTGTCGCGGTCCGGATCTGACGGGGCGCCGACGAGATCGCAGGTGAGACCGCCGGTGAGACAGTTGACCGGTCGACCTGTCTCGCCTGTATCAGGCATCCTCGCCGATGCAGTGGTCGGCGAGCACAAGCCTGGTCGCGAAGGAGGCCCAAGCGGCGTCGGTGCCACCGGTCATCGTCGCGTCGCGACCCGCGCTTGCCCCTGGCGGGGGCGCTTCCGATCCGTCACCGGAGCCGGGATGCCGCAGGCCTGCGCCCGCCGCTCGCGTCTCACACCTTGCGATAGATTTCGGCGCCCGACTTGACGAACTCGACCGCCTTCACC
>CAZKRN010000002.1:0-176271 GCA_964555165.1 uncultured Methyloversatilis sp.
GGCACGCTGGCGCGCGTGCTGGCGGCGATCGACGAGGCGGCGGACCGCGGCGCGCAGCTGGCCGTGTTTCCCGAAACCTTCGTACCCTACTACCCCTACTTTTCCTTCGTGCAGCCGGCTGTGCGCATGGGCGCCGACCACCTGAAGCTGTACGAACGGGCTGTGACGGTGCCGGGCCCGGTCACGCAAGCGGTGGCCGAGCGCGCGAAGGCGCGTGGCGTCGTCGTGGTGCTGGGCGTGAACGAACGCGACCACGGCAGCCTGTACAACACCCAGCTCGTGTTCGATGCCGACGGCAGTCTGCGGCTCAAGCGCCGCAAGATCACGCCGACCTACCACGAGCGCATGGTATGGGGGCAGGGCGACGCCGCCGGGCTGAAGGTGGTCAACACCGCCGTCGGCCGACTTGGCGCGCTCGCCTGCTGGGAACACTACAACCCGCTGGCGCGCTACGCGCTGATGACCCAGCACGAAGAAATCCACTGCGCCCAGTTTCCGGGATCGATGGTCGGCCAGATATTCGCCGACCAGATGGAAGCGACCATCCGCCACCACGCGCTCGAATCCGGCTGCTTCGTCATCAATTCCACCGGCTGGCTCAGCGACGAACAGATCCAGACCATCACGCCCGACACAGGCCTGCAGCGCGCGCTGCGCGGCGGCTGCCACACCGCCATCGTGTCGCCGGAAGGCGTGCATCTGGCGCCGCCGCTGACCGAGGGTGAAGGCATGGTGGTGGCCGATCTCGACATGGCGCTGGTGACCAAGCGCAAACGCATGATGGATTCGGTCGGCCACTACGCGCGGCCCGAACTGCTGAGTCTGGCCATCAACGACCGGCCGGCCACGACTACGGTCGCCCTGCACGACACCTCACCCCGGAGCACTGCCGATGAGCACGATCACGACACCCGACGCATCCAGCCGGCAACTGATGACGGAGCTGCAGTCGTACGGCTTGCGGCTGGCTGATCCGAAGGCCGGCGCACCCAGCCGCCGCGGCGGTGCCGGGCCGTCCGACCACAAGGCGGTGACGGTGGATGGCGTCACCATCATGGTGCCGGTGCATACCGGCAGCGCCTTCGAATCGCCGTTCACCGCCGACGCGCCGGACGCCGACGGCCGCGTGCAGATCCGCCGCGGCCACATCCCGATCGCGCTGGCGAGCTTTCCGAAGCAGCCGCGCTTCTACGCGTTGCAGACCCTGGACGGCATTCCGTATTCGCATATCGCGACGCTGCACGGCGCCGACGTACTGGCGACCACGGTACTGCAGACCTGTATCCGCTTCGAGAGCCGTCGCAAGGCCTGCAAGTTCTGTTCGATCGGCCAGTCGCTGGCGGCCGGCCGCACCATCGCGCACAAGACGCCTGAACAGCTGGCTGAAGTGGCGCGCGCTGCGGTGCTGCTCGACGGCGTCAAGCACATGGTCATGACCACCGGCACGCCGGCCACGTCCGACCGCGGCGCCCAGGTGCTGTGCGACTCGGCGTTCGCGGTGCGCGCCGCGGTCGACCTGCCGGTACAGGGCCAGTGCGAACCGCCGGACGACGACCGCTGGTTTGCGCGCATGAAGGCGGCCGGCATCGACACGCTGGGCATGCACCTTGAGGTGGTGACGCCGGCATTGCGCGAAAAGATCATGCCGGGCAAGGCCACCGTTCCAATCGCGCGTTACATGGAGGCGTTCGCGGCGGCGGTCGAGGTGTTCGGCCGCGGACAGGTGAGCAGCTACATCCTGGCCGGGCTGGGCGACACGAAGGAGGCCATTCTCGACATGAGCGCGCAACTGGTCGCGCTCGGCGTCTATCCCTTCGTCGTGCCCTTCGTGCCGATCAGTGGCACGCCGCTGGAAGACCATCCGGCGCCGTCGCCCGAATTCATGCGCTCGATACTGGCGCCGCTCGGCGAGATGGTGTCGGCCGCCGGCCTGCGTTCGGCCGACATCAAGGCCGGTTGCGGCAAGTGCGGCGCCTGCTCATCGCTGTCCTCGTTCGAACGCGCGGAGGCTGCCCATGCTGTCGTCTGACGCGAAGGATCTGTGCGAACTGGCACCGCGCTTCGCACCCTGCGAGTTCCGCATAAAGTGGGCGCACGGCGACTGGGAGCACGATCAGGCGATGCGCCTGCGCCGCGCGGTGTTCTGTGTCGAACAGGGCGTGTTCCCGGGTGACGATCGCGATGCCATCGACGACCATGCGCAGATCATCGTCGCGCTCGCCTGCGTCGGCGGCATGCCGGACCAGGTGGTCGGCACGGTGCGCATCCATGAGGACCGTGCGAGCGATCCCGGCCTGTGGTGGGGTTCGCGCCTCGCCGTGCATCCGGCCTTCCGCAGCCAGGGCCGGCTCGGTGCCACGCTGATCCGCCTCGCGGTCACCAGCGCGCACGCGCGCGGCTGCCACACCTTCCTCGCGCACGTGCAGGCGCAGAACCTGCCGCTGTTCCGCCGCCTGCACTGGACGCCGCTGCAGGCGGAAACCCTGCACGGCCGGCCGCACTGGTTGATGCAGGCGCAGCTCGACCACTACCCGCCTTGCTACGACGTCTACACCGGCTTCGTCGCACGCAGCGCCGGAGCGTCGGCATGACGCTGCCCGCCATGTCGCTGCCGGAACTGACCGACGCGCTGCGCGGCAGCCCGGGTTTCGCGCACAAGCGCGACATTTCCGACGTGATGGCCGCGCTCGGTCGCGCGCTGCCCGGCGGCGTCGCCGACATGGCGCAAGCGGTGGCTGTCGGCGACGACTGCGCCGCCATCCCCGATCCGTCGGGCGAGGGCTGGCTGCTGTTCGCGATCGAAGGTCTGGTCGAGGAATTCGTCGCCCATATGCCGTGGTTCGCCGGGTACTGCGGCCTGATGGTCAATGTGAGCGACATCTGCGCGATGGGCGGCCGGCCGATCGCGGTGGTCGATGCGCTGTGGAGCGACGGAGCCGACAGTTCCGGGCCGGTGCTCGACGGTCTCGCCGCCGCGTCGGTACGCTACGGCGTGCCCATTGTCGGCGGCCACAGCAACCATCGCGCCGCGCGTGGCCAGCTGGCGGTCGCGGTGCTGGGCCGCGCGCGCAAGCTCATCACCAGTTTCGACGCGCAGCCGGACGACGATCTCATCCTCGCCGTCGACCTGCGCGGCGCCTTCGAGGAGCCTTATCCGTACTGGAATGCGTCCACCCGCGCCCCGGCCGAGCGGCTGCGCGGCGACATCGAAATCCTGCCGCGCCTGGCCGAGGACGGCTTGTGCGACGCCGGCAAGGACGTGAGCATGGCAGGCGCGATCGGCAGTGCGCTGATGCTGCTCGAATGTTCGGGCGTCGGCGCGCAGATCGATCTCGACACCGTGCCGCGCCCCGAGGGCGTGCCGCTGCTGCGTTGGGTGCTGTCCTTCCCCAGCTTCGGCTACGTGCTGTCGGTGCGCCCGCAGCACCGGCTGCGCGTGCTCGAACGATTCGCCGCGCGTGGCATCGCGGCCGCGCGCATTGGCCGTGTCACCGCCGCGCCCGAGGTGTGGCTCGCCCAGCGCGGCGAGCGGGCGCTGCTGTGGAACGTGGAGGATCAGCCCTTCATCCGCGCACCGCGGGAGACCATCGATGTCTGAGCCGCTGCGCATCGGTCTGCTGACGCACTCTGTCAATCCGCGCGGCGGCGTCGTGCATACGGTGGAACTGGCGCAGGCGCTGCACGCGCAGGGGCACGACGTGACCGTGTTCGCGCCGGCCGCCGACGGCCAGCGCCTGTTCCGCAGTATCGACTGCCGCTTCGAGCCGGTGCCTGTCGGGCCGGCCCCGCGCGACGTGGTCGACATGGCGCGCTTGCGCATCGCCGCCTTCGTCGACCACCTCTCTCCGCGTCTCGAACCCGCAACGTTCGATGTGCTGCACGCGCAGGACGGCCTGAGTGCGAATGCGCTCGCCACGCTGCAGCAGCTTGGACGGATCGCCGGCTTCGTGCGCACCGTGCATCACCTCGATCCGTTCGCCGAACCGCAGCTCGCCGCCTGGCAGACGCGCGGCGTGCTGGCTGCGCGCGGCGTGCTGTGCGTGAGCCGGCTGTGGCAGCAACGTCTGCAGGACGAACTGGGCGTGCAGGCGCACTGCGTGAACAACGGCGTCGATCTGGCGCGTTACACGAGTACGCCGGATGCGCGGGACAGCGCACTGGCGCAGCGCCTCGGCCTGCGGAGCGGTCCGGTGTTCGTCGCTGTCGGCGGCATCGAGGCGCGCAAGAACACGCGCCGCGTGCTGCAGGCCTTCGCTCTGCTCAAGCCGACGCTGCCGCCGACGCAGCTGCTGATCGCCGGCGGCGCCAGCCTGCTCGATCACGCCGACTACGTGCAGGCCTTCCGCGACGACCTGCGCGCCAGCGGCCTGAGCGAGGGCGCGGGTGGCGACGTCGTCATTACCGGCGCGCTGGACGACGCCGACATGCCGTCGCTGTTCCGCCTCGCTCACGTGCTCGTGATGGCGTCGACGCGCGAAGGCTTCGGTCTGGTCGTGCTGGAGGCGCTGGCCAGCGGCACGCCGGTGGTCGCCTCGCGCATCGCGCCCTTCACCGAATACCTGGACGACGACACCGCGAGCTGGGCCGACCCGCTCGACACTGCCTCGATCGCGCATGCGATGCAGCGCGCGCTCGCCCCCGCGCGCACCGCACTGCTGCGCACACCGCCGGCGGTGTGCCACCGCTACAGCTGGGCGGCCAGCGCCGTCCGCCACGTCGACCTGTACCGCGCGCTGTGCATCGCACCGGCGCGCCAAACCGAAACCGTCTGAGGACCTCACATGCCCGCCATGCACTTCACCGTCCGCTGGCCGGACGCAACCGAAACCCGCTGCTACTCGCCGTCGCTGGTGATCAAGGACTACTTCGCGCCGGGTGCCCGCTATCCGCTGCCCGACTTCATGGTCTCGGCGCGCGAAGCGCTGCACATCGCCTCCGAGCGGGTGCGCGCGAAGTACGGCTTCGCCTGTTCGGCCGCGATGGACCAGCTGGCCGACCTCGAACAGCTCGCCGCGCGCTGGGGCGACGACCCGCACACCCACATCGAACTGGTCAGTTTCGACGAATGACCGCCGCAAGGAGAAGCTCATGAGCACGCCCGAATCCATCCCCCATCTGCCGGTCATCATCGTCGGTGGCGGCCAGGCCGGCCTGTCGATGAGCGCCTGCCTGCAGCAGGCCGCCATCGAACACCTGGTGCTGGAAAAGCACAGCGCGATGCACGTGTGGCGCACCCAGCGCTGGGACAATTTCTGCCTGGTCACGCCGAACTGGCAGTGCGCGCTGCCCGGCCACGCCTATGAGGGCCCGGAGCCGCACGGTTTCATGAAGAAGGACGAGATCAACGCCTGGCTCGACGCCTTCCGCCGCAAGGTGAATCCGCCGCTGCGCGAAGGCGTGTCGGTGCAGCGCGTGATACCGCGGCCGGACGGCGGCTTTCATGTGTCGACCTCGGTTGGCGACTGGACCGCCGACCAGGTGGTGGTGGCCAGTGGCGGCTATCACGTGCCCATCGTGCCGCGCATGGCCGAGCGGCTGCCGGCCGCCATCGTGCAGCTGCACTCCGAGCAGTACCGCAATGCCGACGCGCTGCCGCCGGGCGCCGTGCTGGTGGTGGGCTCCGGCCAGTCCGGCGCGCAGATCGCGGAAGACCTGCATCTGGCCGGCCGCACCGTGCATCTGGCGGTCGGTGATGCGCCGCGCTGCGCGCGCTTTTTCCGTGGCCGCGACGTCGTCGACTGGCTGGCCGACATGGGCTACTACGACATGCCGGTGACCGCCCACCCGCTGCGCGAAGGCGTGCGCGACAACACCAACCACTACGTCACCGGCCGCGACGGCGGGCGCGACATCGACCTGCGCCGCTTCGCGCTCGAAGGCATGCAGCTGTACGGCCTGATGCAGGACTACCGCGACGGCATGCTGCAGTTCGCTCCGGGTCTGGCCGCCGCGCTGGACAGCGCGGACCGCACCTACAACGGCATCAATGCGGCCATCGACAAGCACATCGCCGAGCGCGGCATCGACGCACCGCCGCCGTCGGTCTATGAGCCGGTTTGGCAGCCGGGCGAGGAATGCGCGGCGCTCGATCCGGTTGCTGCCGGCATCACCAGCATCATCTGGTGCATCGGTTTCTCGCCTGACTTCCGCTGGGTCGATGCGCCCGTCTTCAACGGCCGTGGCGATCCGGTGCATGTGCGGGGCGTGACGCAGCAGCCGGGGCTGTACTTCCTCGGGCTGCCCTGGCTGCATACCTGGGGCTCTGGCCGCTTCTCCGGCGTGGCGCGCGACGCCGAATACCTGGCCGCGCGCATCGCCGCACTGCGCGCCGCGCAGCCCGCCGACGCGGAGGCGCTGACATGCTGATGGACAGCGCCGAACGCCTGCAGTCTTCGTCGGCGCTGCAGCAGCACTACTGCGCCGGCATGCCTCAGCTCGGCCTGTATGGCCTGTCGGAGAACTGGCTGCTGAAGGAGTGCGGCCACCTGCACTGGATGGCGATCGCGCGCGCGCAGGGCAGGGCGGTGCCGGAGTTCGCCGACGCCGCCGGCCGCAAGAGCTATGCCGCGCTGACGGCGGTGCATCTGCACGAGGCGCGGCTTGACTCGGTGGCGGAGAACGCACCGTTCTCGCTGACGGTACGTGCCGTGTCGCCCGGCCGCGCCCAGCACTTCAGCGCGCAGACCTTGCGCAGCGGCAACAGCCGCGCGGCGCGCATCGAACTGCTGTCCGCCTTCGTGCGGCGCGATGCGGGCAGCAACCGCAGCATCGTCCGCGCGCCGGTCGAAGGCGCGGAGTGCGGCGACCGCACGCTGACCGATGCGGCGCTGTCGCTGCAGGCGCGCGCGCGGCTGTTCCGCACCGGCGACGGCGTGGCGCGCATGGGCTTGCAGCCGGCCGCGAATGGCGGCGTGCTGCGCGCGGTCGACATCACGCCCTGTCCGCACAACGACTTCAACGGCGCCGGCCTGCTCTATTTCGCCAGCTTCCAGGCGCTGGCCGACCGCGCCGAGCTGGCCGGCTTCGGGCTGCATCCGGCGCTGACCGCCGAGCGGGAACTGTATTTCTACGGCAACATCGACCCCGGCGAGACGGTGCGTGTCGAACTGCTCGCCGCGCGCGACGACAGCTCCGAGTTCGCCCACTGGTGGCGCGTGCGCCGCTGCGCAGACGGCGCACGCATCGCCGACCTGATCACCCGCAAACGACGACTGGCCTGAACGCCACGATGGACAAGACCTCGCAGCACTGGCTCAAGCGCATCCGGTCGAGCAACAAGCCGGCCTATCTGCTGATCGCCGACCTCATTGACGAGGACGTGCGCAGCGGACGGCTCAGCCCGCGCGATCGTCTGCCTGCGCTGCGCGATCTGGCCGATTCGCTCGAACTGAATTACACGACGGTGGCGCGCGGCTATGCCGAGGCACGCAAGCGCGGGCTGATCGATTCGCGTGCCGGCATGGGCACCTTCGTCCGCGGCTCGACGCCGGGCATGGCGCTGCGTGGCGGCAGCGCCGCCGAAATGACGATGAACCTGCCACCCGAACCGCAGGAACCGGCGCTGCTCGCCCACTTGCGCGACAGCGCGGCGCAGCTGATGGCGCAGTCCGACTGGAACGACCTGCTGCGCTACCAGGATTTCGGCGGCACGCGAGAGGACCGCGCCGCCGGCGTGCGCTGGCTGCGCCAGCGGCTGCCGCTGTGTGCGGTCGAGCGTGTGCTGGTGTGCCCGGGCATCCACAGCGCGCTGACCGCGCTGGTGTCGCTGCTGGCGCGGCCAGGCGAAGCGATCTGCGTCGAGTCGCTGACCTATCCGGGCATCAAGGCCATTGCCGCCCAGCTTGGCGTGCAGCTGCACGCGCTGCCGCTCGACGACGACGGCCCCAGCGCCGACGCCTTCGAGCACGCATGCAAGACGCTGAAGCCGCGTGCGCTGTACTGCAACCCGACGCTGCTGAACCCGACCACCGCCACCGTCACCCGCGCGCGGCGCGAGGCGCTGGCCGACGTCGCGCTGCGCTACGCCATCCCCATCATCGAGGACGACGCCTACGCCATGCTGCCGCCCGAGGTGCCGCCGCCCCTGGCCGCACTCGCGCCGGCGCTCACCTATTACATCGGCGGCCTGTCCAAGTGCTTCGGCGCCGGCCTGCGCACCGCCTACGTACATGCGCCGGGGCCGCGCCAGGCCGAGCGGCTGGCCGGCGCGCTGCGCGCGACCACGGTCATGTGCTCGCCGGTCACCAGTGCTCTGGCCACCCGCTGGATCACCGACGGCACCGCCGAAGCGATGCTGCAGGCCATCCGCGCGGAATCGGTGGCGCGCCAGGCGTCAGCGTCGCGACTGCTGGCCGGCCACGCGCTGCGCGCGCAGCCCGAAGGCTTCCACTTCTGGCTGCCGCTGGGCCCGGACTGGGCCATGGTCGAGTTCGCCTCCAACCTGCGCGCCCAGGGCGTGGCGGTCGTTGCCAGCGCCGCCTTCAGCACCGACGGCACGCCGCCGGACGCGGTGCGCGTCTGCCTCGGTGGCCCGATGTCGCGCGAGGACTGCGACATCGCGCTGCGCCTGATCGCCGACACGCTGGAGCATCCGGTGCGCCCGCATGCGAATGTGATGTGAGGGAGCAGCAATCCACTGGATGCGGCTGAGGGGTAGGCCGGCGAGTGCGCTTCAGTCGGTCAGCTTTCCGAAGCCGAGCAGCCGGGTGCCGCCGCCAGCCGGATTGGGGCCGTAGATGCCCAGGATGCGGGCGTAGTCCGGCGCGTAGTAGCGGCCGATCGAACCGCCGCGCACGCAGACGGTGTCGCCGGTGGTCGCCTCGACGGTGACACCGGCCGACTCGACGAACAGCCGGCCTTCGAGCACGTAGGCGTATTCGTCATGCGCGTGCTCGTCGGTCCACGTTTCGCCGCGCAGCTCCCATTCCATCAGCACCGGGGCGGTCCAGCCCTTGGGGTCGGGGTGGGTGATCCAGTGCACGCCCGGTCCGCCGTCGCCGATCAGTGGCTGTTTCGGGTACTTCACCGGTGCGTCCGGCATGAGGGATCTCCTGTTTTGCGCTTGCCGCGACCCCACGCGGGCACGTTCGTGCCACAGGGCGGAGGCGGATGTGGAGGCCGATTATTCGGGCAGGGGCGACGCAGGACAATGCCCCGAAAGAGGTAGCGGCCGCGGTTCCGCTTCATGCTGCAGTGCAGGATTGACAGCGGCGATTCGAGGGTCTAGATTCAAACGAACGTTTGAACACAAGGCCGTGCCAGACCCGATGGACGCCCGCCGCAATCGACTTTCCGTGACCGAAACGCGCCTCCGCATCCTCGATGCGGCGCAGTCACTGTTTGCCGCGCACGGTTTCGAGGCGACCTCGATGAGGATGATCACGACCACGGCCAGCGTCAATCTGGCCGCGGTCAATTATCACTTCGGCTCGAAGGACGTGCTGGTGCAGGAAGTGCTGCTGCGCGGGCTGCGGCCCCTGAACGCGCTGCGCATGCAGGCGCTCGACGAGGCGGAGGCCGCTGCCAGCGGCGAGCCGGTGAAGCCGCGGGTGATCGTCGAATGCTTCTTCAGCGGTTCGCTCGCGCTGGCGGCGCAGAGCGAACAGGGGCGCGAATTCATGCGCCTGCTGGGCCGCACCTTCACCGAGCCGTCGGCGGTGGTGCGAGAGTGTCTGGCGGCCGAGTACGCGCCGGTGATCGGACGCTATCGCGATGCCTTCAGCCGCGCGCTGCCGGCGGTGCCGGTCGAGGACATCGTGTGGCGCCTGCATTTCATGTTCGGGGCCATGTCCTACGCGGTATCCGGCATCGACACGCTGCAGGTGATGACCGGCGTGCAGATCGACGAGCCGGATGCGATGGCGCGCATGGTGCCGCGATTGATGAGTTTCCTGCTCGGCGGACTGCGTGCGCCGTTGCCGGAATCCAACTGATGGGGCGAAAGCCCGGGCGATTGCAACTAGACTGCGTAAATGAGCGCTGTGCGCTCGTATCGCAGCAGCATGACCGGACGAGGAGATACATATGACCTGGACGCTTCTTCTGCTGTTGCCGCTGGGCCTGATCGCACTGGCCTACATGCGCGTGCCACTGCTGCCGATCACCGCGGCGCTCGCCGCCTGGCTGGTCGCCGCGGCGCTGCATTTCGACTGGCCGGTCGCCGCCTGCGTCACGGTCGCCGTGCTGGTCGGTGTGCCGGCGTTGCTGCTGAATCTGGTGCCGCTGCGCCGCGCACTGATTTCACGGCCGCTGCTCGCGGTGTACCGCAACATCCTGCCGCCGATGTCAGATACCGAACGGATCGCGCTCGAAGCGGGCACCGTCTGGTGGGAAGGCGAACTGTTCCGCGGACATCCTGACTGGCAAAAATTGCACGCCTACCCGGAACCGACACTGAGCGCCGAGGAACAGTCCTTCCTCGACAACGAGGTCGACGAGTTGTGCCGCCTGTCTGACGACTGGCGCATTTCGCACGAGCTGAAGGACCTGCCGCCCGAGGCCTGGCAGTACATCAAGGACAAGGGCTTCCTCGGTCTCATCATCCCGAAGAAGTACGGCGGCAAGGAATTCTCGGCCTGGGCTCACTCGCAGATCGTGACCAAGCTGTCGACCCGCTGCTCCGCTTCCGCGGTGACGGTGATGGTGCCGAATTCGCTCGGCCCGGCCGAACTGCTGCTGCACTACGGCACCGACGAGCAGAAGGACCACTACCTGCCGCGCCTGGCAAAGGGGCTGGAGATTCCGTGCTTCGCGCTGACCAGCCCGCAGGCCGGGTCCGACGCGGCGTCGATTCCCGACTACGGTGTCGTCTGCCGCGGCATGCACGAAGGTCGCGAAGTGCTCGGCATGCGCGTGACCTGGGACAAGCGCTACATCACGCTGGGCCCGGTCGCCACGCTGCTCGGCCTCGCCTTCCGACTGTACGACCCCGATCACCTGCTGGGCGACGCCGAAGACATCGGCATCACCTGCGCACTGATTCCGACCGATCACCCGGGCGTGCAGATCGGCCGCCGCCACTTCCCGCTGAACGCCGTGTTCCAGAACGGGCCGAACTGGGGGCGCGACGTGTTCATGCCGCTGGAGTGGATCATCGGCGGTCCGGCGATGGCCGGGCAGGGCTGGCGCATGCTGATGGAGTGCCTGGCCGCCGGCCGCTCGATCTCGCTGCCGGCCTCCAACACCGGCATGGCCAAGCTCACCGCACGTGCGGTCGGCGGCTATGCCCGCGTGCGCAGCCAGTTCAAGACGGCGATCGGCCGTTTCGAAGGCATACAGGAGCCGCTGGCCCGCATCGGCGGCCACCTGTACATGATGGACGCGGCGCGGCGGATGACGGCCTCGGCCATCGATCTCGGCGAGAAGCCGTCGGTGGTGTCGGCCATCGTCAAGTACCACATCACCGAGCGCGCCCGCATTGTCGTCAACGACGGCATGGACATCCTTGGCGGCAAGGGGATCTGCCTGGGCCCTTCGAACTTCCTCGGCCGCGCCTACCAGCAGATTCCGATCGGCATCACGGTTGAGGGTGCGAACATCCTGACGCGCAGCCTCATCATCTTCGGTCAGGGCGCCATCCGCTGCCATCCCTACGTGCTGCGCGAGATGCGTGCCGCGCTGGCCGACGATACGCCCGAGGCGCTCGCGGAATTCGACGACGCGCTGTTCGCCCACATCGGCTACACGGTGAGCAATGCGGTGCGCACGCTGATCACCGGCCTGACCGGTTCTCACTGGGTCGGCGTGCCGGGGAAAGTAGCGCCCGAGACACGCCGCTACTACCAGCAGCTCACGCGCTTCTCGACCGCCTTCGCCTTCATCGCCGACGCCGCGATGCTGACGATGGGAGGCGACCTGAAGCGCAAGGAGAAGCTCTCGGCGCGGCTGGGCGACATCCTGTCGTTGATGTATCTGTGCTCGGCCACGCTGAAGCGTTACGAAGCCGACGGACGGCATTCCGCCGACGCGCCGCTGATGCACTGGGCGATGTGGGATGCGATGTTCCACGCGCAGACGGCCTTCGAAGGTGTCATTTCCAACTTCCCGAACCGCCTGATCGGCATGCTGCTGCGCCGCCTCATCTTCCCGCTCGGCCGGCCCTATGTCGTGCCGTCGGACCGCCTCGGCGGTGAGGTGGCGAAGCTGCTGATCGAGCCGTCGGCGACGCGCGACCGGCTGACCGCCGACATGTACGTGCCGCAGGACGAGCATGACGCGGTAGGTGCCATCGAGCACGCGCTGCGGGCAACTGTGGCCGCCGAGGCGATAGAGGCCAAGGTGCGCGCGGCGCAGAAGCGCGGCGATCTCAAGGTGCGCGGGCCGGGCATGATGCGCGCTGCCTTCGACGCTGGCGTGATCGACGCGCAGGAATTCGCGCTGGTCACCCGGCGCGACGAACTGCGCGACCGCGTGGTCAAGGTGGACGATTTCGCGCAGGACTTCGGTGCCGACGCCGTGCCCGCGACGCCGGCCGAAGCGCGCCACGTTTCCGCGCTCGCCGCCTGAGGAGTGTCCATGTCGTTTCCCGAAGTATTCGTCGTCGATGGCGCGCGAACCCCGTTCCTGAAGTCGCGCAATGCCCCCGGGCCGTTTGCCGCGGCCGACCTCGCGGTGGCGGCCGGCAACGCACTGCTGGCGCGCCAGCCCTTCCGGCCGGACCAGCTCGACGAAGTCATCCTCGGTTGCGCCGCGCCGTCGGCCGACGAAGCGAACATCGGCCGTATCGCCGCGCTGCGCATGGGCTGCGGCGACCGCGTGCCGGGCTGGACGGTGATGCGCAACTGCGCCAGCGGCATGCAGGCGCTCGATTCCGGCCTTGCCAACATCCAGCGCGGCCGCGCCGACCTGGTGCTGGCCGGCGGCGTCGATGCGCTCTCGCGTGCCCACCTGTTGTTCTCCGACGCGATGGTGCGCTGGCTGTCGCAGTGGTATGCGGCAAAGACCCTGGGCCAGCGCGCAACGCTGATCGCGAAGTTCAGACCGGCGATGCTGGCGCCGGTGATCGGCCTGATCAAGGGACTGACCGATCCGGTGATAGGCCTGAACATGGGCCAGACGGCCGAGAATCTGGCGGCGAAGTTCGATATCGGCCGTACGCAAATGGACTTCTATGCGATGCGCTCGCACCAGCGCACCGTCCGCGCGCAGGACGAAGGCTGCTTTGGCGAAATCGCGCCTTTGACCGACCGCGACGGAACGCTTTACGCCGAAGACGACGGCACGCGTCGGGACTCGTCCGTCGACCGGCTGGCAAGACTGCGGCCGGTATTCGACCGCCGGTACGGCCATGTCACGGCCGGCAACAGTTCGCAGGTGACCGACGGCGCGAGCTGGCTGCTGCTCGCCTCGCGGAAAGCCGTCGACCAGTACGGCCTGAAGCCGCTGGGTCGCATCCTCGACGTTCAATGGGCGGCACTTGATCCGGCGCAGATGGGGCTGGGGCCGGTGCATGCGGCGACTCCCATATTGCAACGCAACGGCCTTGGCCTGAACGATCTCGATGCCTGGGAAATCAACGAGGCGTTCGCCGCTCAGGTCATCGCCTGCATCGAAGCGTGGAAGAGCGACGGTTACTGCCGCGAACAGCTCGGACTGTCACACGCACTGGGTACGCTCGACGAGCGGCGCCTGAACGTCGACGGCGGCGCGATCGCCATCGGTCACCCGGTCGGCGCGAGCGGCGCGCGCATCGTGCTGCATTTGCTGCACGTGCTGAAGCGCCGTGGCGGTGGTCGTGGCATGGCCTCGATCTGTATCGGTGGCGGACAAGGTGGTGCGATGCTGGTGGAAGCAGCATGAAAGGCCTTAGACACTGGCGTGTCGATCACGATATCGAAGGCGTCGTCTGGCTCACCTTCGATCGCGAAGGCGACAGCGTCAACACGCTGTCGGGCGAAGCCATGCGAGAACTCGGCGCAGTGCTGGACACGCTGGATGTCGCGCCACCCAAGGGGCTGGTCATCCTTTCAGGCAAGGCGAGCGGCTTCATCGCTGGTGCCGACATCGGCGAATTCGGCGCTGTGAAGGACGAAGCCGGCGCACGCGACATCGTCGGCCGCGGCTGGAACCTGTTCAACCGGCTGGCCGCCGTGCGCTACCCGACGTGCGCGCTGGTGCGCGGCTTCTGCGTCGGCGGCGGCACCGAACTGGCGCTCGCCTGCCGCCACATCGTCGCGGTGGACGAACCGGGCACCCGCTTCGCACTGCCCGAGGTGCTGCTGGGCATCGTGCCCGGCTGGGGCGGCATGCTGCGGCTGCCGCAGCGCATCGGCGCGCCGGCCGCGCTGGACATGATGCTGACCGGTCGTGCCCTCGATGCGAAGCGTGCGAAGGCGGCCGGTCTGGTCGACGAGATCGCGCCGGCGCGCCTGATGCGCGAGCATGCGCGCGCCCGCGTGCTGGCCGACCCTGTGCGCCGGCCGTTGCCCGTGCTGCAGCGCGTGCTGCTCGGCCCTCTGCGCGGCATGGTGGCGAAGAAGGCACTCGAAGGCGTGGCGCAGAAGGCGAGCCGGGAGCATTACCCTGCGCCCTATGCCATCGTCGACATCTGGTGCGAGTTCGGCGGCAACGCGCTGGCGGTGCCGGCCGGCCATCCGGCGTCAATGGCGGCGCTGGTGGCTCACCCTACGACGGCCAACCTGCAGCGCGTCTATCACCTGCGCGAACGGCTGCGCGGTTTCGGGAAGAACGATGCCCGCTTGCCGCCGATCCGTCGTGTGCATGTGATCGGCGCTGGCGTCATGGGCGGCGACATCGCCGCCTGGTGTGCGCTGCGCGGCTTTCACGTGACGCTGCAGGACAAGGGGCTGGAGCGCATCGCTCCAGCCATGCAGCGTGCAGCGAAGTCGTTCGCGCGCAAGTTCCGCCGCGACCGTACAGCGATCCGCGCCGCGCTAGACCGGCTGGTGCCTGACCCGACCGGCGCTGGCGTGGCCGGTGCCGATCTGGTGATCGAAGCCATCTTCGAAGACCTTGACGCCAAGCGAGCGCTGTTTGTCGATGTCGAGCAGCGCGCGAAGCCGGATGCGTTGCTTGCCAGCAATACCTCCAGCCTGCGGATCGAGGATGTCGCCCAGGTGCTGCAGCGGCCGGACAGGCTGGTCGGCATCCATTTTTTCAATCCGGTCGCGAAGATGCCGCTGGTCGAAGTGGTGCGCGGCGCAGACAGTGCCGAGCTCGCAGTGCAGCGCGCCGCCGCTTTCGTCGGCGCGCTCGACAAGCTGCCGCTGCCTGTGGCAAGCGTCCCCGGTTTCCTGGTCAATGCGGTACTCGGGCCGTACATGCTGGAAGCGCTGAAGTGTGTGGACGAGGGCGTGCCGCCCGCCGCGGTGGACCGTGCCGCCGTCGATTTCGGCATGGCGATGGGACCGATAGAACTCGCCGATACGGTCGGGCTGGATATCGCGAAGGCCGCTGGCGTGCGGCTGACCGGCGGCGCGACGACGCCTGCCTGCCTGCAGCGGATGCTCGACGCCGGCCATCTCGGGCGCAAGAGCGGGCAGGGCTTTTACGTCTGGAAGGACGGGCGGCCCGAGCGAGTGCAGCCCCTTGCCGTGCCGCCTGGCCTTGCGCAGCGCCTGGTGACGACGCTGGTCATGGCGACCCGACGGTGCGTCGGCAGCGGTGTCGTATCCGACGACGATCTTGCCGACGCCGGCCTGATATTCGGAGCGGGTTTCGCGCCCTATACAGGCGGACCTCTGCACTATGATGCGGGCTCGAAACAGCCCTACGGTCAATGAACATGAGCACACCGCAAATCCGACTGCCCGACGAACAGCCTGCGCTGCGCATGCTGCCCATGCCACGCGATCTCAATGCGGCCGGCGATATTTTCGGTGGCTGGGTCATGGCCCAGGTGGATGTCGCCGGGTCCATTGCCGCCATGCGCCGCACGCGCTGTCGCGTGGTGACCGTGGCGGTCAACTCATTCGTTTTCCGGCAGCCGATCACGACACAGTACCTCGTGTCCTTCTATTCGCGGGTTGCCCGGGTCGGCAGGACGTCGATCACGGTTGACGTCGAGGTGTACGCCGAAACCGGCTACGAGAATCTGGAGGTCCTGAAGGTTGCGGAAGCGCAACTTACGTATGTCGCCGTTGCGGAGGACGGCAACAAGCGCGTGATCGCGCAGGATCCGGTTTAGGGAGGCGCGGACGGCAAGGTACAGGCCGGCCGCGTGAATAGCACGATCGTACCGTTCATAACGAAATACGGAGGAGTCATGATTCAATCGAGACAGCGCCACACATGCCCGGGTTCGCTGAAGGTAATGATCACGATGATCGGGATGCTCGGTTCCTCAGCCAGCCAGGCGGCGGCCTTCCAGCTGCTCGAAGGCAACGCCAGCGGTCTGGGCAACGCCTACGCCGGCACTGCTGCCGTGGCCGAGGACGCGAGCACCGTGTTTTTCAATCCAGCAGGCATGACTTTCCTGCCGGGACGCAATGTCGCCTTCTCTGTCGATCTGGTGAGACCCAAGGCAGAGTTCAGCAACCAGGGGTCGATCAACGCCACCGGTCAGGCTGGTGGTGGAGATGGCGGCGACGCGGGCGACTGGGCCGCGATTCCTGCCGGCTACATGACCTGGCAACTGACGGATCAGATATTTGCGGGCCTGGGTGTCGGTGCGCCATTCGGTTTGAAGACCGAGTACGACTCGACCTGGGCCGGGCGCTTCCACGCGATCAAGTCGGAAATCAAGACCGTCAACATCAATCCGTCGCTCGCCTTCAAGGTGTCTGACCGGCTTTCCTTCGGTGTGGGCGTGAATTACCAGCGCATCGATGCCGATCTCACCAATGCGATCAACACGGCCTCACTTGCCGGCGCGGGTACTTCGGCCCTCGGGCGCATCAAGGGTGATGACACGGCCTGGGGCTGGAACGTCGGCGCGCTGTTCCAGCTGACGCCGGACACCCGTCTGGGTGTCGCCTATCGATCGAAGCTCGACTACAAGCTCGAAGGTACGGCCCGTTTTTCGGGCTCCGCTGCCACCACGTTGAACGCCGTTCCCGGCGGCAACGTCACCGCGGACGTCGAGTTGCCCGACATGGCCACGTTCAGCGTGATGCAGCGCATTTCCGACCGCTGGACCATGCTGGGTGACGTGAGCTGGACCGGCTGGTCCTCGCTGCAGGAACTGGCCGTAAATCGGACCGATGGCGTCAATGTGACGACCGAGGAGTTGCGCTGGCGCGATACCTGGCGCGTCGCTTTCGGCGGCACCTATGCCTATGCCGACGCCTTGAGCCTGAAGTTCGGTCTGGCCTGGGACCAGACTCCGGTGCGCGACACGACGCGCCTGCCGCGCGTGCCGGATGAAGATCGCGTCTGGCTGTCCTTCGGCGTGCAGTGGCGACCGGACACGACCTCGGCTGTAGACGTGGGCTACGCCCACCTTTTCGTGAAGGACGCCAGCATCAACAACAATGGGGGCAGCACGGCAGCCCGGGGCAGGCTGATCGGCGAGTACGAGAACTCGGTCGACATCCTCGGCGTGCAGTACTCGACCCGTTTCTGATCCGTCTTTCCTGTCGTACCCGGTCCGGTCGCCGCGCGCGTCCGGACCGCCTCTCCCGGGAGTCAGCATCGTGACATCCTCCAGATTCCGCATCCGTCGCGTCGCCATACTGGGCGCCGGCGTGATGGGCGCGCAGATCGCCGCCCACTGCGCCAACGCGAACGTTCCCGTCATCCTGTTCGATCTGGCCGCGAAAGAGGGTGATCCCGACGCCATCGTCAAGCGCGCCATCGCCGGTCTGAAGAAGCTCGAACCGGCACCGCTGGCTACCGCCGACCGCGCCGCCCATATCGACGTGGCGAACTACGACCGCGACGCGGCGCGACTGGCCGACTGCGATCTGGTGATCGAAGCGATCGCAGAGCGCATGGACTGGAAGCACGGCCTGTACGCCAAGGTGGCGCCGCATCTGCGCAGCGATGCGATTTTCGCAACCAACACCTCCGGCCTGTCGATCAACGCGCTGGCCGACGGTTGCCCGGAAGCGATGCGCAGCCGTTTCTGCGGTGTTCACTTCTTCAATCCGCCGCGCTACATGGCGCTGGTCGAACTGATTCCGGCGCGCGGCACCGACGCCGCGTTGCTCGACCGCCTCGAAGATTTCCTCACCACGACGCTGGGCAAGAACGTCGTGCGCGCGCTCGACACGCCCAACTTCGTCGCCAACCGCATCGGCGTGTTCTCGATGCTGGCGGCGATGCACCACACGGTGCGGCTGGGCCTCGGTTTCGACGAGGTCGACGCGCTGACCGGCCCGGCCATCGGCCGGCCGAAGTCGGCCACCTACCGCACCGCCGACGTGGTAGGCCTCGACACGCTGCTGCACGTCGTCAAGACCATGACAGACAATCTGCAGGGCGACCCCTGGCATCGCCACTACGTCGCCCCCGCCTGGCTGGCCGCACTGGTCGAACGCGGCGCGCTCGGCCAGAAGACCAAGGCCGGCGTCTATCGCAAGGACGGCAAGGCGATCAAGGTGCTGGACCTCGCGCTGCAGGACTACCGCGATGCAGCCGGCGTCATCGCCGAAGAGGTGCAGACGATACTTGCCGAGCGCGACCCGGCGATGAAGCTGGCCGCGCTGCGGGCGAGCGAACATCCGCAGGCGCAGTTCCTGTGGTCCATCTTCCGCGACGTGTTCCATTACGTCGCCGTCCATCTGGGCGACGTCGCGCACAACGCGCGCGACGTCGACTTCGCGATGCGCTGGGGCTTCGGCTGGAGCGCCGGCCCCTTCGAAACCTGGCAGGGCGCCGGCTGGCAGCAGGTTGCCGGATGGCTGCGCGAGGACATCGCCGCCGGCCGCGCGATGTCGGATGCGCCTCTGCCGGCCTGGGTGTTCGAGCGCCACGGCGTGCACGAAGCGGCAGGTTCGTGGTCGGCTTCCGCGGCGAAGCTGGAGGCGCGCAGCGTGTCGCCGCGCCAGCTCTTCCCCGAGCGCGTGCTGGCCGAAGTGCCGCGCGCGACGCACACCGTGTGGGAAGGCGAGGAGGTGAGGCTGTGGACGCTGGACGACGCCGACGGCGAGCGCGTGCCGGTGCTGTCCTTCAAGAGCCGCATGTCCTGCGTCGGGCCGAAGGTGCTGGACGGCATCCGTGAAGCGATCGCGCGCGCCGAACGCGATTTCGATGGCCTGGTGATCTGGCAGCCGCAAGGGCCGTTCTCGGTCGGCGCCAATCTGAAGCAGATCCGCCCGGTGCTGGAAGCCGGTGATTTCGCGACGCTGGAACGCGTGATCAACGACTTCCAGCAGGCGTCGATGGCGATCAAGTACGCCCAGGTGCCGGTGATCACCGCGGTGCAGAACATGGCACTCGGTGGCGGCTGCGAGTTCGTCATGCATTCGCCGCGTGCGGTGGTGGCGCTTGAAAGCTATATCGGCCTCGTCGAAGCGGGCGTCGGCCTGATCCCGGCCGGCGGTGGCTGCAAGGAATTCGCGATCCGCGCCGCGCGCGCGGCCGAAGCTTCGGCGACCAAGGACCCGATGAATTTCCTGCAGTCGGTGTTCCAGACCATCGCGATGGCGAACGTATCCAAGAGCGCACGCCACGCACAGGAACTGGGCCTGCTGAAGCAGGAAGACGTGATCGTCATGCACGCGGGAGAATTGCTGCATGTGGCGCGCCGCAACGCGGTGGCGATGGCCGACAGCGCCTGGCGTCCGCCGCTGCCGGCGGTCGACATTCCGGTGGCCGGCCGCAGCGGCATCGCGACGCTGGACATGATGCTGGTGAACATGCGCGAGGGCGGCATGATTTCCGCGCACGACTATCGCGTCGCGCACGCGTCGGCGACGGCGCTGTGCGGCGGCGACATCGAAACCGGCGCGAGGGTGAACGAACAGTGGCTGCTCGAAGTCGAGCGCGCGCTGTTCGTCGATCTGCTGAAAACGAAGGAAACGCAGGCGCGCATCGCGCACATGATGGACACCGGCAAGCCGCTCCGGAACTGACGGGAGATTCGCGATGAAACAGATACAGGATGCCTACATCGTCGCCGCGAAGCGCACGGCGGTGGCGAAGAAGGGCGGCGCCTTCCGCCATGTGCGGCCGGACGACATGCTGGCGCACGCGCTGCGCGGCGTGGTCGGCGCGGTGCCCGCATTCGACCTGAACGACATCGGCGACGTGGTCGTCGGCTGCGCCATGCCGGAAGCCGAGCAGGGCATGAATGTCGCCCGCATCGGCCTGCTGCTCGCCGGTCTTCCGGTGTCGGTGCCGGGTGTCACGGTGAACCGCTTCTGTGCCAGCGGCCTCAACGCGGTGGCCGACGCAGCGCTGAAGATCATGACCGGCCAGTGCGACATCGCCATCGGCGCCGGCACCGAATCGATGACGGCGATGCCCACCATGATGGGCAACAAGGTGACGGTGAATCCGCGCGCCTTCGAATCGCCGGAGAACGTCGCCATCGCCTACGGCATGGGGCTGACGGCGGAGAAGGTGGCGCACAAGTACGCCGTGTCGCGCGAGGACCAGGACGCCTTCGCGCTCGCGTCCCACCAGAAGGCGCTGGCGGCGATCGCCGCCGGCCGTTTCGCCGGTGAAATCCTGCCCTGCACCGTGCGCAGCCATCTGCCGGACCTGGCGAGCAATACGGTGCGCATCGTCGAGAGCGTGTTCGATACCGACGAGGGCCCGCGCGCCGATTCCAGCGCCGAAGGGCTGGCGAAGCTGCGCCCGGTATTCGCCGCGCGCGGCTCGGTCACTGCCGGCAACAGCTCGCAGATGTCGGACGGCGCGGCGGCGGTACTGCTGATGTCGGAGGCCGCGTTGCAGCGCACCGGAGCGACCCCGATCGCGCGCTTCCGCAGCTTCGCGGTGGCCGGCGTGCCGCCGGAAATCATGGGCATCGGTCCGGTCGAAGCGATTCCACGCGCGCTTAAACAGGCCGGCATGGCGCAGGCCGATATCGACTGGATCGAACTGAACGAGGCCTTCGCCGCGCAGGCGCTGGCCGTCATCCGCACGCTGGATCTTGATGCCGCGAAGGTGAATCCGCTGGGCGGTGCGATTGCGCTCGGCCATCCTCTGGGTGCAACCGGCGCCATCCGCACCGCCACCGTCATCGCCGCGATGCAGCGCGGCGAAGCGCGTACCGGCATGGTGACCATGTGCATCGGCACCGGCATGGGTGCGGCCGGCATTTTCGAGAAAGTGTGAGCGGAACATCGACGGTGCCGGTGCGAAAGTCCTGTCGCGGCCAAGACCGCTCCCGCAGGAGGCCCCGGCAACGACCCGCGCGGATGACTGTGTGAGCGGCCTTGGCCGCGACAGGGTGCTTGCGGGCCTCGGGCCTCGGGCCCCGGTTCCGGTCCCCTATCGCGAGCACACGACGCGTTGCCTCGCCGGCGGTATAAGCTCCTGCCTTCGCTCTTGAGACTGTCCTGCAGATGAAACCGAACGATTCCGGCCACATCCTGAGCACGCTCGAACGCGGCGTCGCGACGCTCACCATGTCGCGGCCGTCGCGGCGCAATGCCTATACGACGGCGATGATGCAGTCATTGCGCGAGGCGGTCGAGCGGATGCTGCCCGATCCCGAGTGCCGCGTACTGCTGCTGCGAGGCGACGGGGCGAGCTTCAGCGCCGGTGGCGACGTGCGCGAGTTTTCGCAAAGTCTGCCGCTCGATGCGCCGGCGCGTCTGGCCACTTTTCGCGCGCTGGTCGAGAACTGGGTCAATCCGGTCATCCTGGCGTTGCGTCACGCGCATCAGCCGGTGGTGGCCGCAGTGCGCGGCGATTGCGTCGGCTACGGGCTGTCGCTGATGCTGGCGTCCGACATCGCCATAGCCGCCGACGACGCGGTATTCAGCACCGCCGGCATCGGGCTTGCACAGCCGGGCGCCGGCGGTCAGTCGCACTTCCTGGTGCGCGCACTCGGCGAGCGCCGTGCGCGCGAGCTGATGTGGAGCGCGCGCCGCTTCGACGCGCACGAGGCGAAGGCATTGGGGCTGGTCGAGCGCGTGGTGACCGTGGCGGAATTCGACGACGCGGTGAACGCCGAGGTCGAACGCCTGGCGAGCGGTCCGCGCCATGCCTGGGCGGAGATCAAGCGGCTTCTGGATACGTCGGGTCAGCCGCTGGCGCAGCAACTGGCCGATGAAGCCGCCGCCTTCGGCCGCTGCGCCGCGACCCGGGATTTCGCCGAGGCGGTGACCGCCTTCATTGCACGGCGCGCGCCGAAGTTCGAGGGGCGCTGACGGCCCGGGCTCCGCGCGACATGCCGGCGAACCCGCAGGCCTTGCGGCGCCCCGTGAAGATGTCGCCGCTGCGACATCTGTAGCGCAGTTTCTCCAAGACAGCTGTCTCATCCGCCGGCCTCCGACTGTCTCAGGGACGGCGTCCTGCAAACGGCGGGTCGGCATCCCGTTCGCCGGATAGCACCGCCTGTTCCCGATTTCCGCCACAACCGATCAGACACCTCGTTCGTGGCACGAATGCTGCAGTCGTAGGCCTGCGTGTGTCATCGGAACGCAGGATGTTCCGCAGGCGCCGGCCGACAAAAACCGGGCCGGTGTCCGGGCATGCGCATCCACAACAACGGAGGAAGCGTGATGAACAAGCACAACGGCCGCGTACTGCGGCCCGGCGCATTGAGTTCGGTTGCAGGGAGTCTGCTGGCAGCGCTGCTGCTCGCTCCGATGGTCGTCCACGCCGAGGATCCGGAACCCCCGCTCGGCATCAACGTGCTCGAAGCCACTTTCAAGTGGCGTCCGAACTACGTCAGCGACGACATGCTGATCCACGCCGACAAGGACGCCAACAACTGGCTGCACTACGGCAAGGACTATCAGGCCACGCGCTTTTCGCAGCTGCGTCAGGTCACCCAGGACAACGTGAAGAAGCTGGTACCGAAGTGGAATCTGTCCTTCGGCGTCAATGACGCGCAGGACAGCCAGACCACGGTGGTGAACGGCCGCATCTACGTGACCGCCAGCCAGAACAAGGTGTTCTCGATCGACGGCGCGACCGGCCGCATGATCTGGAAGTACGAGCGTTCGCTGCCGGGTGACCTCGGCCCGCGCCTGTGCTGCGAGGCGGTGAACCGCGGCGTGGCCGTGTACAAGGACATGGTCTACATGGCGACGCTGGACACCCATGTCGTCGCGCTGAACAACACGACCGGCAAGGTGGTGTGGGAGAAGAAGCTGGGCGACTACACGACCGGCGAAATCTATACTTCGATGCCGCTGGTGGCCGACGGCAAGATCGTGGTCGGCAACTCGGGTGGCGACGTCGGCGGCAACGTCGGCAAGATCACCGCGCTCGACCCGGATACCGGCGAGATCGTCTGGCAGACCACCACCCGTCCGACCGACGCCAACGATCCGAACGCCAAGACATGGGCCAACGACTCGTGGCGCACCGGCGGCTCCTCGGCCTGGCTGACCGGCAACTACGAAGCGAAAACCAACACCATCTACTGGGGTGTCGGCAACCCGACGCCGGACTTCGATCCCAGCGTGCGCAAGGGCGACAACCTGTACAGCAACTCGACGCTGGTCATGGATGCGCGCACCGGCAAGATCAAGACGCACTTCCAGTACACACCGAACGATGCCTGGGACTACGACGGCAACAACGAAACCATCCTGGTGGACGACGAGAAGGGCCGCAAGGTGTGGCTGCACGGCGACCGCAACGGTCACCTGTACTCGATCGACCGCACGACCGGCAAGTGCAACTGGGTGGTGCCGATCGCGCGTGTGAACTGGGTCAAGAGCTGGGGCGACAACTGCCGGCCCATCGTCAATCCGGACAAGGTGCCGGGCTACGACAAGGTGGTGAAGGACATCGCGCCGATTCTGGACGGCGGCAAGGAATGGCACCCGGCGGCCTACAGTCCGAAGACCAAACTTCTTTACGTGCCCTACATCGACAGCTCGATGGACATCCAGGCCAAGAAGATGGAATGGAAGAAGGGCGAGTGGTTCCTGTCGTCCAAGGTGCTGAAGGCCAACCCCTACACCGGCGGGATCAAGGCGTTCAACGCCACCACCGGCGAACAGGTGTGGTCGCGTCCGCAGAGCACGCCGGCCACCAGCGGCATGCTGGCGACCGCCGGTGGTGTGGTGTTTGCCGGCGACGCCGAGGGCTGGTTCCACGCGATGCGCGACGACACCGGCGAGGCGCTGTGGCGCTTCAACGTCGGCACCGGCATCCACGGCAACCCGACCACCTTCACCGTCGACGGCAAGCAGTACGTGGCCATCGTGTATGGCCCGGGCGGCGGCAGCCTGTGGCCGCTGGTGTATGACGAGCTGTTCAAGCACCAGAACCGCGGCGGCGGCATGATGATCTTCGGCCTCGCCGAGTAATGGAGCCGGGGCGCCCGCAAGGGCGCTCCGCATCGCCATGACGAAGTCTTCCGCATTACGCACCGCAGCCTGCGTGCTCGCGCTGGCGCTGTCTTCCATCGCATCGGCTGCGCCGCTCACCGCCTGTGTCGTCGATGGCAACGAACCGTTCTCGTCCAGCAGCGGCGGCGCCCGCGGCCTCGACGTCGAGGCCGTGCAGGCGCTGGCGACGAAACTTGGTCGCGAACCGAAACTGAACTGGATCGTCGTGCCCTCGCGCGGCGGCATGGGGCGCGCACTGAAGCAGTCGATACAGGCGGGCGCCTGCGAACTGTTCGTCGGCCTGCCGGAAACCGAGGGCGGTGGCGAGGATCTGGCCGAACGTGGCCTGGTCGCCTCGACGCCCTATGTGTCGGTCGGCTACGTGCTGGTCGCACCCACCGCAGGCAAGGTGAAGTCGCTGTCCGATCTGGGCAAGGCGAAGGTTGGCGCCGTCACCGCGACGCCGGCCGACCTGCACCTGCTGGCCGGTGGCTACAACCGCACGCCCTACGGCAATCACCGGCAACTGATGGAGGCGCTGGCACGCGGCGAGATCGCGGCGGCGCTGGTGTGGGCCGGCCGCCTGGCCGAGACCCCGCCGCCGGACGGCATCGGCGTCCGCCAGGTGCTGACCGAACCGTCGCTGACCACCCGCTTCGTCATCGCCAGTCGGCGCGCCGATGCGGCGCTCGGCGGCGCGGTGAACGACGCGCTGGTGGCGCTCAAGGCCGACGGCACGCTGGACGCCCTCGCGCGCCGGGCCGGCTTCCCGTGATTTACCGGCGCTGGCGGTTCGCCGCCGGCGCCATCGCATTCGAATGGAGTTGCAGATGTTTCGTGTCATCGCGGCGAGCCTGCTGCTCGCCGGCCTGATCGCCCGTGCGCAGGCCGACGACGCCATCCCGGCCAGCAATCCGCTGGCCAACGACCCCGAAGCTGCGAAAGCGGGCGAAGAGCTGTTCGGCCGCAACTGCCAGCAGTGCCACAACTCGCGCGGCAAGGGCGGCAAGGGTCCGCAGCTGGTCAAGGGCGCCTGGGGCCCGGGCGGTGCCAATACCGACGGCTACATGTACGGAATCATCGCCAACGGCCGCCCGAACACGCAGATGGGCGGCTTCGGCCCGGCGCTTACGCAGCAGGAAATCTGGCAGATCGTCGCCTTCCTGCGCGAGGAAGCGAAGCGGGTCAAAGCGGCCGAAAAGGCCAAGGCCGGCGCCGAGGACGACCTCTGGTTCTGATCCACCGTCCGGCGGCGCATGTCGCGGCCGGACCTGTCGCATTTCCGATGGAGCACATTTCATGACCTACCCCCTGACACGCGCGGCCGCGCGATACGCCATCGCGCTCACGCTGACGCTCGGCGCTGCACAGGCGCCAGCTTTCGGTCCAGGTGGCCCCGGTGGCGGCAGTGCGCCCGCAGCCAGCGACGCCAGCGCCGGCGAGGAACTGTTCGGACGCAACTGCCAGCAATGCCACAACTCGCGCGGCAAGGGCGGCAAGGGCCCGCAACTCGTGAAAGGCGCCTGGGGCCCGGGCGGCGCGAATTCCGACGACTACATGTTCAAGATCGTTTCCGAGGGGCGGCCGAACACCCAGATGGGTGGTTTCGGCCCCGCACTGAAGCCGGAAGAGATCCGCCAGATCATCGCCTTCCTGCGCGAAGAGGCGAAGCGCGTGCAGGCCGCCGACAGGAAGGCCGCCGCGGTTGACGAGGAAAACTGGTTCTGAGTCCGTTACGCCACGAGAGGGAGAACACCGCATGAAAGCATGTTTCATTGCCGCGCTTGCGCTTTGCGCCGGTGCTGCGCACGCGCAGACCGCACAACCGGCGCTCGACCTGGCCACTGCCAGAGCGATCGCGGAAGGCTGCGAGAAGTATGCGGCGAGCAAGGGCTGGCGCATGATTGTTGCGGTGCACGACAGCGCCGGCAACCCGAAGTATTTCAGCCGGATGGACGGCAGCATCCTGATCAGCGTCGAGGTCGCCCGACTGAAGGCCGACACATCGGCCAGTCTGCCTGTGTCGACACGCCAGTTCCGCGAGCTTGCCAAGGGCATTCCGGGCGCCGGGGTGTTGCCGCGCACGACATCCATCATCGGCGGGTTGCCTGTCATGACCTCCAAGGGTGTCCATATCGGTGGTGTCGGTGTCAGTGGCGGTACCGAGGAGGAAGACGAGGAGTGCGCGAAGATCGGGCTGGAGGCGGCCCGGAACCTGCTTTGACTTGTGCCGGCGGGGTGGCCCGGGCCTCGCCATCGTGTCCCGATGTGTGGCGCAGTGCACAAGAATGCGTGTGTCGGGCGAATGTCACCCTCAAGTTCGCACAGGCGGTCTCGTTAGGCTATCGACATACAATGTGTCGACAGTCGTCAGGGGGCTGCAGGATGAACACCATTGTCGAGCGCGGGTCAGGCAAGGACGAGGGGCAACCGGAGGGACAGGGGGAAATCCGCTTCCGAGACATCGGTCTGACCGTCGGCGACCGCATGATGGTCGAACCGCCGGCAAAGATCGGCGACCAGCAAGGCGTGGCCAAGCTCATAGGCTGGGTTCCCGAACAGACCATCATGGTGACGGTACCGGACGTGCGCAGCTGGGCCGGCCCCTTGATAGAAGGGGACGAGATCAACATCCGCACCTTCTGTGGCCGGCACGCATTCGGGTTTTCGACGCAGGTCGTCAAACGCTCGATGCTGCCTTTCAGCCACCTTCATCTCGCTTTTCCGGATCGCATCTCTACCCGACAGGTACGCAACGCGGCACGCGTATCCACGCTGATCACGGCTCGCGTACTCGATGCGAGCGAACCGACGACTACGGTGGTGACCAATCTGAGCGCCACGGGTGCGGAAGTGCGGGCGTGGATGCCGGCACGCGTGGTCGGCGACACGGTATCGCTCGAACTGAGCGTCGAGATTCACAAGGTGCCGACCTGGCTCGTCCTGAACGGCATCATCCGCAACCGTCACGAAATTGCCGATAGCGGCGAGCCGGCCTACGGCGTCGAATTCTTCGATATGGGCGCGCAGACGGCGGTATTCCTCAACAGTTACGTCTATCAAAGTCTGGTCGAACAGCCGAATCGGCGACTGTAAGGACGACGCGGGAATGGCGGGCGCACGGCGGGCACTCCGCCATTCGCCTTGCCTTGCCAGTTCCGTGGGCGTCTGCCGGACAGTCGGTATGCGCGGGCCGTGGAGAAATCCGCAATTTTTTTGCGCCCCGATCCCCTTCCGATCTTCAGTTCCGGCTGGCGCGTTCGTTAGGGTGAGGATAGACATTTCTTGCGCGGAGCCGGATCACCATGAACGCCATTGCCGAGAGCGCCGTCGATGAGCTGGCGACACTAGTTGGCGCCGAACAGGGCGAGAAGGACGTTCAGTTCAAGGACCTCGGCATCAAGGTCGGCGATCGACTGGTGATCGAGCCGCCAACCAAGCTGGGCGATCAGCCTGGCGTGGTCAAGCTGATCGGCTGGGTGGCGGATCAGACCGTGCTGGTCACCATGCCGGACACCCGCAACTGGGCGGGCCCGCTCATCGATGGCGACGAGGTGAGTGTGCGTACCTTCAGCGGCCGGCACGCCTTCGGCTTCGGTACCCGGGTGACGCGACGCTCGGTGCGCCCGTTCGAGTATCTGCACCTGGAGTTTCCGCGCCGGATATCGATGCGGCAGATCCGCAACGCGGAGCGCATTGCCACCTCGATCAACGCCCGCGTCATGGACGCCGACGAGCCGGTGCCGACCGTGGTCACCAATATCAGTGCGTCCGGCGCCGAAGTGCGCGTCTGGGAGCCGGGCCGGGAAATCGGCGACAAGGTTACGCTGGAACTGGTGCTCGACATTCACAAGGTGCGCACCCGGGTCGTCGTCAATGGCTGCATCCGCAACCGTCACGACATTCCGGATACCGGAGAACCGGCTTACGGTGTCGAATTCGGTGACATCAATGCGCAGACGGCGGTTTTCCTGAAGAGCTACGTCTATCAGAACCTGATCGAGCAGCCGCACAGGCGCTTGTAGCGGTCCGTCCGTTCTTCGCAAGGCCTGATCAGGCACATTCCCTGCCGTGGCCGGAAGACCGATCCCGCCGGTACGTCCGGTGCCGGCAGCCTCCGGTCCGGCTCTGCGGGACGTTCGGGCGAACCCTTGCAAGCGAGCGCGGTCAGCCCCATATCGACACTTCGCAACGACGGGGCGCCTTCGCATGCATACCGATCCATCCTTCCGGCGCCTGCACGGCCGGCACATCCATCTTCAACCCACGGGCTTCTTCGGCAAGCTGTTCGCGATCATTGCCGCGGGCGGCCTGCTGGTGCTCGGCCTCATGTTTTCGGTGGTGATCGTCGCCGTGGCTGCGGTCGGCGGCGTGCTGTTCTGGGGATGGATGTGGTGGAGGACGCGCGACTTGCGCCGCCGCATGCGCGATCAGATGGACAACCCGATGCACACACCCTTCGGCGACGTGCCGGCCAGCGGTGGTCGCGTGATCGAAGGCGAGGTCATCCGAAGCGATCGCGATTCCGCTGACCGCTGATTCCCGCTCTTTCCGGCCCGCACCGACGCAGGACTTGTCCTGCGTCAAGTGTTAAGGTTCATCGAAGATATATGTTTGCATCCATCGACCTGACGGACCGCGAACATGGCTACCCTGCTTTCCATCGACGAACCGGCGACCGGCCCGGCGCAAGCGCCGTCCATCGTCGCCTTCCTCGAAATGGGCTTCCGCCCCCTCTACCTGGCCGGCGCACTGTGGGCGCTGGTCGCCGTCGCGCTGTGGATATTCGCGCCGCAGCTCGCGGGCGGCACACTGGGCGGGCTGGCCTGGCACGCGCATGAAATGTTGTGGGGCTTCGTCGCCACCGTCGCAGTCGGCTTCCTGATGACCGCTGGCGGCGCCTGGACCGGCATCAACCCGATCGACGGGCGCGCGCTGGCCGCACTGTGCCTGCCCTGGCTGGTTGCGCGCGCGGCCTTCCTTCTGCCGGGTGACTTCGCTTTCCTGATCGGCGCGCTGGCCGATGTTGCCTTCTTCGCGCTGGCTGCCGCGGCGCTCGGGCGCTCGGTGCTGCTGTCGCGCAATACCCGCAATTACGCCGTGCCCTTCATGCTGCTCGCGCTGGGCGCGACCGACGCCGCCTTCCTGCTCGCCACCCTGAGCGGCGACTACGGCGCTTTGATGCAGCACTTCAACGCCGGCCTGCTGGTGATGGCACTGCTCACTCTGCTGGTCGCCCGCCGGGTGATTCCCTTCTTTGCCATGCGAGCGGTGCCCGGCCTCGCGCTGCCCGCTCACTTGCAGAGCGGCATGGCGCAGCTGGTCGCCAGTACGCTGGCGGTGCTCGGCGTTCTTGCCGGCTGGCCCTTCGTGCAGGCGGCTGCACTGGCCGCGGCGGGCAGCATCGCTCTGGTGCAGTGGGTGAGCTGGAAGCCGTGGCGCGTGCTGCACAAGCCGCTGCTGTGGATTCTGTACGTCGGCTACGTGTCGCTCGGCGCCGGTCTGCTGCTGGCCGCAGCGCACGCTGCCGGTGCCGGTCTGCCGGCCGCGCTGCATGTGCATGTGATCGCGATGGGCGGTTTCTCCGTGCTCATCATCGGCATGATCACGCGCACCGCGCTCGGCCACCTCGGCCGGCCGCTCGAAACCGACCGCAGCATGGTCACCGCCTATGCGCTGGTGATTGCCGCCGTCGTGCTGCGTCTGGTCGCACTGAATCCGTCGGCCGCGTCGGCGCATCTGCTGCACCTGGCCGCGACCGTGTGGGCGTTCGCCTTCGCGCTCTATCTGTGGCGCTTCTTCCCGATGATGATCCGGCCCCGACCTGACCGCGCCGGGCCGGCCGTGCAGCCGGTTTCCATCACCCCGCGCCGGAGCTGAACATGCGCCTCACGACGATGACCGACTACGCGCTGCGCCTGCTGATGCACGTGGGGCAGCACCCGGAGCGGCTGTGCACCATCGCCGAGGTGGCGCAGGCCTATGGCATTTCCGAGGCCCACCTGATGAAGGTGACGCACCAGCTCGCGCTCGCCGGCTGGCTCGATACCGTGCGCGGCAAGGGCGGCGGCATGCGGCTGGCGCAGCCGCCGGCCGATATCCGCCTCGGTGCCGTCGTGCGCAGCGTCGAGCCGGATTTCCGCCTGGTCGAGTGCCTGACCGGCGCGTCGGGATCAGCGTGCAAGCTGGACGGGCATTGCCGGCTCACTGCCATCGTCGATGGTGCGCTGCTGGCCTTCCTTGCTTACCTTGACGGTCATACGCTGGCCGATCTGCTGGCGCAGTCGCCGGGCGTCGTCGCGCCGCTCAGGAGAGTTTCATGACCGAGAACATGCCCACCATCGATGCACTGCGCGCCGCGCTGCACACGGTGCCCGACCCGGAACTGGCGGAAAGCATCGTCGACCTCGGCCTGCTCAAGCACATCGACATCGGCGACGGCCGCGTAGACGTCGTGCTCATTCCGACCAGCGCCACCTGCCCGATGGGCGAGGTGCTGATCGAGGATTCGACTGCCGCGCTGCGCGCCGCCTGCCCGCCGGGCTGGGCGGTGCATGTCGGTTTCGACTGGGACACCGGGTGGCATCCGGGCCGCATGAGCCCGGCATTGCAGCGGCGTTTCGGCTGGTAAGCCACCTCGATCATCCACGGAGCTTTCCGCATGCAGATTTCCTCCTTCGACGACCTGCTCGCCGCCGCACGCCAGCAAACGGAACCGCAGCGCCTTTTGCTGGTGTTCGCCCGCGCCGAACTGCCCGAGGGCGCCAGCGCCGCCGAGCACGCGCGCTTCGAGGCGGGCCAGGGCGGCGCGCTGGTGCCCCGGGTCTGCGTCGACAAGTCGTCGCACGAGGTGCAGGACTTCCGGGCGCTGATCGAGGAATCGCAGCAATTCGCACCGGATTGGGCCATTGTCTTCGTTGCCGTGCTGTCAGGCCGCGACGGCCAGCCGCCGGCGGCGGCCGACGTCGACCGCGCGCTCGACCGCATGGTCGAATCGGTCAAGGCCGGCCGGCTGGACGGACTGATGCCGATCGACCGCCACGGTCGCGCGGTGCGGCTGGGATGAAACCGGCGCGCCCGTCGCTGTGGAGCAGGGCGGTCGCCGCCTGCGCACTGCTGGCGGCGTTCGCGTTGCTGTCCGGCATGACCGGCGGTCTGGCGCGCCTCGGCTTGTCGCTGCCCCCGATGCCGGCGCCGGTGCACGGCGCGCTGATGCTGTGTGCCTTCTTCGGTACGCTGATCGCACTCGAAAGAGCGGTGGCGCTGCAGCGACTGGCCGGTCTGCTGGCGCCGCTGCTGGCCGGCGTCGGTGGTGTGCTGGCGCAGGTTCCGGTGCTGCTGCCGCTGGCCCAGGTCTGCTGGGCCGCCGCGGCGGCCGGTCTCGTCACCATCTATATCTATGCGGGCGCCACCCGCGCCTGGTCGTCGCATCTGCTGGTCGAAGCGGGTGGCGCCGCGTGCTGGCTGGTCGGCGTGCTGCTGTGGATGCTGCACGGCGACCTCGCTGCGCTCACCCGCGGTGGCGTCGGCTTTCTCGTGCTCACCATCGCCGGCGAGCGGCGCGAGCTGACGCAGAGGGTGCGTCTGCCGCCGCTGGCGCGCTGGCTGTTCGTCGCCGCGGTGCTGCCGATCGCGCTCGGCGTCAGCGGCGTGCTGCCCTTTGCGCTGTGGTCGG
Source organism: uncultured Methyloversatilis sp. (assembly GCA_964555165.1). GTDB lineage: Bacteria > Pseudomonadota > Gammaproteobacteria > Burkholderiales > Rhodocyclaceae > Methyloversatilis. Next base: position 32,038 of record CAZKRN010000002.1, read on the forward strand.
GCTGCGCGCTGCTGGCGGTCTGGCTGCTGCGCCGGGACATCGCGCCGCGCGCCTGGAGCGCCGCCGGCTGGCCCGGTCATACGGCCCAGTGCCTGACGGTGGGCTATCTGTGGCTGCTGGTGGGCGCGCTGCTCGGGCTGTATGGCGAACTGCGCGTCGACGCCGGCCCGCTTGCCGCGACCGGGTTGCATGCGGTGCTGCTCGGATTCGTGTTCGCCATGGTGTTCGGCCACGCGCCCATCATCCTGCCGGCGCTGCTGCGACTGCGGCCTGCCTATACCGGTCTGGCGCGCCTGCCGCTGTGGCTGCTCGCAGCCAGTCTGGCGCTGCGCATTGTCGCGGTCGGCGTCGGGCGGCATGATGCACTGATGGTCGCTGGCGCCGGTCACGCGCTGGCCATCCTGCTCTTTGCCGCCGTCATGCTGCGCGCGGTGAGCGCAGCTTCACACAGGAAGGAGATGCCCGCATGAGCACCCCGGACAATCTCGCCGCCTGGCGGCGCGCCGAGCGGCAGCGCCTGCTGGCCGAGCGCGAGGCGGTCGAGCCGGCGCAACGCATGGCGCGCAACGTCGAAATCACCGGCTATCTCGAAGCCGGCTTTCCGCTGCTGCAGCACATGACGGTCGGCTTCTGCTGGCCCTTCCGCGGCGAATTCGACGCGCGTCACCTGCTGCGTTCGCTGCGCGTGCAGGGGGCACGCGGTGCGCTGCCCGAAGTGGTCGAGCGCAAGTCGCCACTGGTGTTCCGCGAATGGTGGCCCGGGGTGGCGACCACGCCCGGCGTGTACGACCTGCCGGTGCCGGACGACACCAATGTCGTGCAGCCGCATGCACTGCTGATTCCGCCGGTCGGTTTCGATGCGCGCGGTTACCGTCTCGGTTACGGCGGCGGCTTCTTCGACCGCACACTGGCGGCCTGCGCGGTGCAGCCGCTGAAGATAGGCGTGGCCTTCGAACTGTCGCGCATGCCCACCATCCACCCGCAGCCGCACGACATTCCAATGGATTTCATCGTGACCGAAGCGGGCATTTTCGAAGTCGGCGTCGACGGCCTGCACGAGATCGACGTCGAAACCTGCGCACAGCGCGCGCACGCGCTGGTTGCCAGCCGCATCCTTCGCTGAACTACGGAGAGTCACCCCGATGTCCGCCCCTGCTGTCGCCGTCGAGTCCCCTTTCGTGTCGCGCCTGGCTGAACTGCTCGCCACCCTTGAACACGGCCTGGTCGAGCGCCGCCACGTCGTGCGCCTCGCGCTGCTGGCCGCGCTGGCCGGCGAGCACACGCTGCTGATCGGCCCGCCCGGCACCGCCAAGAGCGAACTGGCGCGCCGTCTGCACCGCGCCTTCCGCGACGCCCGCTATTTCGAGCGCCTGCTCACCCGCTTCTCGGTACCCGAGGAACTGTTCGGCCCGCTGTCCATCCGCGCACTCGAAGAGGACCGCTACGAGCGGCACACCGACGGCTTCCTGCCGGACGCCACCATCGCCTTCATCGACGAGGTGTTCAAGGCCAACAGCGCCATCCTGAACGCACTGCTCACGCTGCTGAACGAGCGCGAGTTCGACAACGGCGCCGGCCGTCAGCTGTGTCCGCTGGTCAGCGTGATCGGCGCCACCAACGAGGTGCCGGACGACGAAGTGGGCGAGGCCTTCTTCGACCGCTTCCTGCTGCGCGTGCCGGTCGGCCGCGTCAGCGCCGACGGCTTTGCCGCGCTGCTCGAAGCGGGCTGCGCCGACGAATGGGCACCGCCGGACGAGGCGCTCGCGCTCGGCGACGAAGACCTCGGCGCGGTGTCGCTGGCGGCTCACGCAGTCGTGCTGCCGGCGCGCGTGGTCGGCGTGCTGGCCGATCTGCGCGCGCAGATGGCGGAGCAGGGCACTTACGTATCTGACCGCCGCTGGGTGAAGACCGTATGGCTGCTGCGCGTGGCCGCGGCCGCCGAAGGCCGCGCCGAGGTCGGGCTGTGGGACCTGCTGCTGCTGCCCGCCTGCGTCGCGCCCGACGCCGAACGCCAGGCCGAGGTCGCCGACTGGCTGCACGCGCGCCTCGGTGTGCGCGAGGCTTACGCGCCGCCGCGGCTCACCCGCGTCGTGCAGGCCTTCCAGGCCCAGCTCGAAACCGAGCAGAACGCCAACGACCTCGACTACGACGAATCCGGCCGACTGCGTTTCTCGCCGTCGGAAGTCGGCACAGAGAAGGCCGAGGATCTGGCCGGCGAGATCGGCGACGCCAAGGGCGGCGCCGGTGCGCTGCGCATGAGTTACAGCCGCCGCCGTCGCTACGGCCCGGCGCACATCGCTGCGCGCACCGCGCAGATCGACGACCTGCTCGCGCGCATCGCCGCCTATGCCGAAGAACTCGCAGCCGAACGCGCGAGCCTCGCTGCCACCCGGGCCCGCACGCTGTGGCTGGACGAAGTGCTGCTTGCCCGTGTCGATGCCCACCTGGCGGCGACGGCCGCGCTGATCGCCGAACTGGCCGAGCGTGCACGCGACGCGCGCCGCGGTTTCGAGAACCTGCCGCGGCTGTCGGCGGAAGAGGCCGCGCGCTACGCCGACGTGCCGGAGCCGGTCGCGCACGAGCCGCTGGCGTGAGCACGCAGGCGCCGCTGCTGTTCCAGTCGCGCGAGGCGCGGCTGGCCGCGCTCGACGCGCTGCCGCGCACGCTGTGGCTGGGCGCGCTGACGCAGGCGCAGGGCCGGCTCGAACCGCGGCTGGCGGCGCTGGTCGCGCTGCGCAGCGCGCTGGTCGGTGGCCGCGTACCGCCCGCCGCCGACTGGTGCTGGCCGTCGCCCGAACTGATCGCCGCACTGTGCGAAACCTTCGCCGAACTCGACCTGCCGGCCTACTGCACCGGCCGTCAGGAACTGAGCGACGTGGTCGTGCAGAGCCTGCTGTTCCACCTCGACTTCATCCCCGATTACCGCGACCGCGGTGCGACCGATGCGCGCGCGATGCGGATGGCGATCGAGGCCTTCGGCTCCGACTGGCAGAACCGCCGCGGCCAGATGGACGAGCTGATCGACGTATTCGGCAAGCTGCCGGACGACGGCAAGAACGCGCGCTGGGATCTGCTGCCCGGACTGCTGAAATCCGAAGGCTGGCGCGAGGTGCTGCGCATCCGCCGCCTGCTCGAAAGGCTGCCCGAACTGGCCGACTGCATACGCCGGCTCGGCCGCGCGCGGCCGTCCGACGAGCGCGACGACGCCAGCCGCAGCCAGGTCGAGGTGATGGACAGCGCGGTCGCGCGCCACACCGAACAGCGCACCGTGCGCGTGCCCGACATGCCGGGCGAGACGCGCGGCGTGCACCGGGCCGACCGCATCGCCCGCATGCTGCCGGCCGAATCGGTGCTGCTCGGCCACCCGGCGCTGCGCCTGGTGTGGCACGCCCGGCGCGCCGAACGCACGCTGCTCTGCTACGAGGACGACGACCGCATGACCGAGGTGCGCCACATCGACGCGCCGGTGCTGCGGCCGCGGCCCGATCCGCAACCGGACCGGCGGCTGGAGATGGGGCCGCTGCTGGTTTGCGTCGATACCTCCGGCTCGATGCAGGGCGGTGCCGGCGAGGTGGCCAAGGCGGTCGTGCTGGAAGCGGTGCGCACCGCGCACGCGCAGGGCCGTGCCTGTCACGTGTTCGCCTTCGGCGGCGCTGGCGAGGTGGTGGAGATGCAGATCGGCGTCGACGCCGAAGGCCTGGGCCGGCTCATCCACTTCCTCGGTCAGGGCTTCAAGGGCGGCACCGACATCTGCGGCCCGCTGGAGAAATCCATCGCCTGTCTCGAACAGGCGGCCTGGCAGATGGCCGACCTGCTGATCGCGTCCGATGGCGAATTCGGCGCAACACCGGATCTGGTTGCGCGGCTCGACGACGCCAAGCGCGCGCTCGGCCTGCGCGTGCAGGGCGTGCTGATCGGCGACCGCGAAACCATCGGCTTCCTCGAAGTGGCCGACCACATCCACCCGGTGCGCGACTGGCGCCGTTACGGCGACGGCGCACGCGGCAGCGATTCGCCGGTGCATACCCACCGCCTCACCGCGCTCTACTTTCCTGGCGCGCTGCGCACTGCCGAAAACCGCGACGCCACGGTCAGCGGCGAAATCGCGTCGGCCGCCGTGCGTGCCGGCCTGCGACGCGGCCAGCCACTGCCTGCCGATCTGTTGCCACCCGAAACTTCGTCCGACGATCCGACCTCATGAGCTTCGCCACCGACTACCTCGCCCAGATCGAACGCATCGCCGAACGCATGCCGCTGCCGCGCGTGCGCGCGCTGCACCTGCCACCGTCACGGCCCGATGAACCCTGCCGCGACGGCGGGAGCGGTCACGCGCGCGGCGAGTTCTGCGCGCTGGAACTGGAAGACGGCAGCATCGGCCTGTCCTACGTGCTGCTCGACGACACGCTGGAGCGCCTGCGCAGCGGCACCGGCCTCGATGCACTGAAGGGTGCCGACGCGCTGGCGCTGGCGCGCCGCTACGCGAGCGGGCAGGGCGTGGACCGTACGCTGGGCTTCGTCTGCGCCAACGCCATCACCCGCTGCCTGTTCGACCGCGCCGGCTACCGGCCGGAGGGCAGCAGCGACTCCATCGGCCAGATGGACCCGCAGCCCGGCGAAACCATCGGCATGATCGGACTGTTCGGCCCGCTGGTGGAGCGCATTGTCGCCGCCGGCGCCCGGCTCACCGTGATCGAACTGGACGAGAACGCCGTCGGCGAACGCGAGGGCTGGCGCGTCACCACCGACGCGGCAGCGCTCGAAACCTGCGGCAAGGTGCTGTCCACCAGCACGCTGCTGCTCAACGACACGCTGGACCGCATGCTTGCCCACTGTCGCACCGCCCGCTGGTTCGCCATGGTCGGCCCCAGCGCCGGCTGCCTGCCCGACGCCCTGTTCGCCCGCGGCGTCACCCTGCTCGGCGGCAGCTGGGTCGAGGACCGCGCGGCCTTCATCGACGGGCTCACGTCGGGCGACAAGGACAACCGGAAAGGCCGCAAGTCGACGAGCAAGTTCGCGCTGACGAAGGAGGGGTGGCCGGGGTTCGAGGTGCTGCTGGAGCGGGTGGCGAACTGAGGTCTTTCCGCCGCGTCGAACGCAACGACCGTTGCCGTCGCCGTGGCATCTCCATCGAGCCAACTTCCTTGCCCGTCGTCCCTGTTAGACTCGCGCGATCCGTGCTTGCGGGCAGTTATGACAGACGACAGGAATGAGCAGCGCCGATAACAATCCCATCCTGAACTCGCCTTACGACGAGCCAGCCCGACATTACGCGACCGACAATGGCGGCAATCTGAATTACCGGGATGTCCGCAAGGGAAGGCGCCTGTTCGTGCCCGATGTACCGCAGGTGCCGCTGGGGCAGCAGCCGCAGGGCAGCATGTTCGACCTGAATGATTTCCAGGCCGAGTACGGAACGCATCCGGTCAATCGGCTGCGCGACGAGGTACGCCGCTGGCGCCAGTCCGGCTATCAAGGAACGACCAGCCGCGTGACCCGCGACCTGCTCGATTTCTGGTTTCGCAACCCGGAACGTCAAGCTCACCAGAGCCTGTTTTTTGCCCAGCGCGAAGCGGTCGAAACCGCCATCTGGCTCAACGAGCAGGCGGCGCTGTGCAACTCGGGCAACCGCACCCTGAAGGAATTGCGCGATGTGCACGTCGATCAGTCCGACGGCCTTCCACGCATCGCCTTCAAGATGGCGACCGGCAGCGGCAAGACCGTGGTCATGGCCTGCCTCGTGCTGTACCACTTCCTGAACCGGCGCGAGTATCGCAACGACACCCGCTTTGCCGACTACTTTCTGGTGCTGGCACCGGGTATCACCATCCGTGACCGTCTGTCGGTGCTGTTTCCCGACGCTGGCGATCTGCGCCCGCACGAAGCGCACGATTACTACCGCGCCCGTCATCTCGTGCCGTCCGCTTACGAGGGCGCATTGCACGAACTCGCTCACCGTGTCGTCGTGACCAACTATCACGACTTCCTGCCGCGGGTGCTGTCCGGCAACAAGCGTGCACCCACCGACGGCAAGATCGCGCTGGACGGCCAGAAGACCGAAGCCCGCGAGGACGAGGCCCTGGTGGTGCGCCGCGTACTCAAGGGCTTCAAGGCAGGGCGGCGCATCGTGGTCATCAACGACGAGGCGCACCACTGCTACCTGCCGCGTGCCAGGGGCAAGGACACCGAACTGGACAATTCGGAAACCGAGAACGAACGCGCGGCCGTCTGGTTTTCGGGTGTGCGCGCGGTGGCGCAGCGTTTCAAGCTGCAGGCGGTCTACGACCTTTCGGCCACACCCTATTACCTGTCCGGCTCGGGCTACACCCCGTATTCGCTGTTTCCGTGGGTGGTCAGCGACTTCGGCCTGATCGAAGCCATCGAGGCGGGTCTGGTCAAGATTCCCTACCTGCCGGTCGAAGACAGCAGCCACGCCATCGACGAACCGGTGCTGCGCAATCTTTACGAGCACTGCCGCGACCAGTTGCCGAAGAAGGGCGCACGCGGGCAGCGCAAGGCGGAGAAGGGCAAGGCGGGCGAACCGCCTGCACCGGTGGTCGGCGAAGCCGAACCGAATCTGCCGCCGCTCGTGCGCTCGGCGCTGGAGCAGTTCTATCGCCACTACGCCGACTACGACGAAGGGCTGAGAAAGAAGGGCGAGCAGCGTGTCGACCTGTTCTCGGAACCGCCCGTGTTCATCGTCGTCTGCAGCAACACCCAGGTGTCGCGCGAAGTGTTCAAGCACATCGCCGGTTATGAAACCGTGGATGACAGTGGTGAGCCCTATGTCGTGCCGGGCCGCCTCGATCTGTTCTCCAATTTCGATCCGGTCACCCGCCTGCCGCGCAACCGTCCGCCCACGTTGCTCATCGACAGCGACGCGCTGGAACACTCCGGCCAGATCGACGACAGCTTCCGCAAGATATTCGCGCCCGAGATCGAGCGCTTCAAGCGCGACTACCGGCTGCGTCATCCGGAGCGCAGCGTCGAGCTGCTGACCGACGGCGACCTGCTGCGCGAGGTCGTGAACACCGTCGGCAAGCCGGATGCGCTGGGCAGCCACATCCGTTGTGTGGTGAGCGTGTCCATGCTCACCGAAGGCTGGGACGCCAACACCGTCACCCACGTCATGGGGCTGCGCGCCTTCGGTTCGCAACTGCTGTGCGAACAGGTGGCCGGGCGAGCGCTGCGCAGGCGCCAGTACTTCATCGACCCCAAGACCGGAAAGTTTCCGCCGGAGTACGCCCACATCATCGGTGTGCCGTTCAAGCTCTACCAGGGCGGCGATGCCGCCTATGCCGAACCGCCCGAATACGCGACGTTGCGCGCGCTGCCCGAGCGCGGTGAGCTGGAAATCCGTTTTCCCAATCTGATCGGCTACCGGGTCGAGACGGAGCCCGCGCGGCTGCAGGCCGATTTTTCCGCAGTGCCGAAGTTCGGCATCGACACCACGAAACTGCCGGTGCAGAGCATCCTGGGTACCGCGGTCTCCGGCGACCAGCAGGCACTCGAACTGCGGGTAGACGAACTGCGCGACCAGCAGGTGGTGTTCGACCTCGTCCGCATCTTCATGCGCGGCATGGCCGACGATGCGCCCGGTCGCGCCGACCTGCGCGTGTTCAGTGCGGTGCGTGCCATCGTGCAGCATTGGTACGACGAGGTGCTCACCGTCATCGGCGAGGCGGATGCGAAGTGGAAACGTCTGGTCATCCACGAAAACCCGGTTGCCATCGTCGAGAGCATCAACCGCGGCATCATTGCCCATGCAGCCGAACGCGAGCGCGTGCTGCCGCTGCTCAACCACTACAACCCGACCGGCAGCACGGCCAACGTATTCGGCCACACCGCGAAGCCCACCTATCCGGGGCGCAAGAGCCACGTCAATCTGGTGGTGGCCGACACCGACCTGTGGGAACAGGTGGCGGCCAAGCACCTTGACCGCATCAAGGAAGTCGAGAGCTATGTCAAGAACGCCTTTCTCGGCTTCGTCATTCCCTACGTGCAGGACGGCAAGGAACACAAATACCTGCCCGACTACATCGTGCGGCTGCGCACGCCCAAGTTGCGGCGGGCGAACCTCATTCTCGAAATCACCGGCTTCAACAAGGACAAGGCGATCAAGCGCTGGTATGTGCGCGAGCGCTGGCTGCCCGCGGTGAACAACGCCCGCGCCAAGCTCGGTCTGCCTCCGTGGTATTTCGAGGAGGTCGAGGACATCGACAAGCTCAAGCCCCAGCTTGAAGCCGCCATCCGTCGCATCGTTGCGGAAGTCGATGCCGCACCGGACAGCGTGGGCGAGGCGCTCGATCTGCTCGCCCGCCTGCCGGCCGATTTCTATGTCGAGGGCCGCGAGGACAGGCCCGTCTTTGAACAGCGAGAGCCCTTCGAATGAGTGCTGCACCGCGCTTCCTGCTCGATACCAATATCTGCATCGCCTACAAGAAGCAGCGGCTGGGTGTTCCTGAACGCATAAGGGCGCTGTCAGCCGGTGAAGCCGCCATGTCGGTCGTCACCTGGGGCGAACTGGTGCTCGGTGCCGAGAAATCGCAGCATCGCGACGCGAGCTTCGACATCCTGAAGCGCATTCGCGAAATCATCCCGGTGCTTGGCATGGACGACGAAACCGGCAGCCACTATGGCGCCATCCGCGGCACGCTCGAAAAGCAGGGTATGCCCATAGGCCCGAACGACCTGTGGATTGCCGCGCATGCTCGCGCGCATGGCCTGAACCTCGTCACCAACAACACCCGCGAGTTCCAGCGCGTGCCCGATCTGGCACTGGAAGACTGGACCCGGCCCGATCCCGCCACGGAAGCCCCATGAGCGACGACAAGAAGATTGACAGCCTGAAGCACCGGCGCAGTACCCGGCCACGCATTCCGTCGCGCGAAGAAGCCGGCATGGAAGATGGCGTCACCGACGCGAAGCGCGGCAAGGCCGACTACCCGCTGAATCCGGTCGTGCATCGCGGGCAGGACCCGGAACTGTTCTGGCTCGGCAAGTACGGCGACGACGACCGCGACGAGGTGCTGAGCACCGATATCCGCTCGCTCTACCGCGTCGAGCACATCGGCCCGGAAAAGCTCATCCAGCGCCTGTACCGGCTCAAGGTCGAGGAAAGCGCGCAGTCCGGCCTGTTCGCCCCCAGCGTGGACGAACTGTTCAACAACTACACTGACGTCGATGAACTCGACAAGCCCACCTACTACTACAAGCAGGCGGACAAATGGAGCAACCGCCTGATCCAGGGCGACAGCCTGCTGGTCATGGCCAGCCTGCTGGAACGCGAAGGCATGCGCGGCGCGGTGCAGACGATCTACATCGACCCGCCCTACGGCATCAAGTACAACTCGAACTGGCAGATCCGGCTGAACGACCGCAACGTGAAGGACGGCGACGACGCCAGCCTGTCGGCCGAGCCGGAACAGATCAAGGCCTTCCGCGACACCTGGGAGCTGGGCATTCACTCCTACCTGTCCTACCTGCGCGACCGCCTGCTGGTCGCGCGCGAACTGCTGGCGGACAGCGGCTCATGCTTCGTGCAGATCAGCGACGAGAATGTGCATCTCGTGCGATGCCTGATGGATGAGGTGTTCGGGAGTGAGAATTTTGTATCGCTCGTAACTGTAAAGAAAACAACTAGCGAGGGCTCGACGCTGATTGGCGCCACCTGCGATTTCTTGGTTTGGTATGGCAGAAATCGGGTGACAACCAAATTCAACCCGTTGTACCTACCTAGAAGTAGCGAGACTGATGAACGGTACGATCGCTTGTTATTACCAGACGGATCTGTGAGAACTGTCACTGAGAACGAGCGAACTGGCGTTGAGGCGCTTCCGGACGGAGCGCGCCGGTTTCTCTCGGATACGATCACGAGTTCGCGTCCAGCGGGTGAAGGCGACCTAAAATGCTTCGAGTTTGATGGACAGCGCTTTTCCCCGGGTAAAGGCACCTTCAAGACGAATCTCTTAGGCATGAATCGTCTGGCGATGGGAGGCAGGTTACAGGTTACTGGTAAGGGAAAGCTGAACTACCGTCGGTTCGTTGATGACTTTGGGTTTTCCCCAATCGCTAACCTCTGGTCTGACGTGAGCGGTGCGGTGAAAAGTCGTTCAGACCCGAAGGTCTATGTCGTTCAGACCTCTACGCCGGTCGTTCAGCGCTGCATCCTGATGACCTCCGACCCCGGCGACCTCGTGCTCGATCCGACCTGTGGTTCGGGCACGACCGCCCATGTGGCCGAACAGTGGGGCCGTCGCTGGATCACCATCGATACCTCGCGCGTTGCTCTGAATATTGCAAAGACCCGGCTCATGACGGCCACCTATCCGTGGTACACGCTGGCCGACGAAAAGAACGGCGTGGCGCGGGCCGACTGGGATGTGCGCCACGGCTTCGACTACAAGACCGTGCAGCGGGTGACGCTGGGTTCGCTCGCCAACGACGAGCCGCCGGAAACCGTCACGCTGTTCGACCAGCCGGCTCTGGACAGGAAGAAATTGCGTGTGGCCGGGCCGTTCACCGTGGAAACGCTGCAGGCGTACGAGCCGCTGTCGCCGGATGCGGTCGAGGACGCCAGCCTGGATCACGAACAGCTTGAGGTTTTCCAGGCGCGCATTTTCGAACACCTGAAGTCGGCCGGCGTGAAGAACGGCGCGCGCAACGAAAACGCGGTGTTCGTGCGCATCGATGCGCTGGCCGACAGCGATCTGCATGCCGAAGGCTATTACGAAGGCGCCGGCGGCGAACAGAAAGCCTATCTGCACATCGGTCCGCAGTTTGCGCCGGTGAGCAAGTCGGCAGTCAATGCCTCGGTGAAGGCCTGCCGCCAGCGCGGCGATGCGCAATGGCTGCTCATCCTCGGTTTTGCCTTCGAGAGCGATGTCGAGAACTCCACGCAGAACCAGCGTGCCGGCAGTTTCGAAGTGACCAAGGTGCGCATGCACGACGATCTGCTGCAGGCTGGTCTGACGAAGAAGGACAGGAAGGCCGCGAGCTTCGTCACCATAGGCGAGCCGGACATCGCCATCGAGCGCGACGGCGACCACGCCACCGTGGAAATCCGCGGCCTGGATATTTACGACCCGGTGCGCGACGAAGTGCGCCCCCGCTCGGTGGCCGACATCGCCTACTGGATGCTGGACGACGACTACGACGGCGCCAGCTTCATGGTGCGCCAGGTGTTTTTCTGCGGCGGCGACCGCGACGAGTTCGACAAGTGGAAGAAGGGCCTGTCCGATCTCGCGAAGTCGGGCACCAAGAAGAAGGTCGAGCGCACGCTGAAGATCGAGCTCGACGATGACGTGTTCGACCGCCTGTACGGTCACCGTTCGCACCCGCTGCCCTGGCGCAAGGGCAAGCGCGTGGCGGTGCGGGTGGTGAGCCAGTTCGGCGAGGAAAGCACCAAGGTGCTGGTGCTCTAGAGCGGCCGGCGCACGGCCGGTACGGGCAAGCGTGAGGCCAGCCGGCATGATGAGTGAAAGCACGGACAAGGCTCTGGCCGAAACCGCAGCCCTGCACCGTGCCGCCGAGACCGAGCGTACCCGGCTCGGAAAACTGGTCATCGAAGGTATCAAGGTGTTTGGCGCCATCGTGATCGGTATCGGCGGTGCCGTGGCTGGGTACAGTGGCTATCAGTTGTCCGAAGCGAAGAAGGAGCGCTACGAACTGGACGCGCGAGAGGCTCAGGGCAAACTGCAGGATGCGCAGGAAAAAACGCGCGCCACGCAGGCGGAGCTCGATGCCGCGAGCGCATCGCTCAAGGCAAAGAGAGAGGCCGCGGCGACGATGGACATCCAGCTTGCGCTGGCGCGGGCTGCACTGGACAAGTTGCAGTCGGACATAGGGCTTGCCCAGGGTTCGAGCCGTTCGCCAGCGACCACAGCCGCTCTTGAACGTGCCAGCAACAGTGCGAGCCAGTTGTCCCAAGATCTGGCTTCGGTGAGCACGTCGGCGGGGGACGTTCAAGGTGTGCCGAACTCCGAGAAGCTCTATTACGTCATTGCGCTGACGACAACCACGCGCGAGTCGGCAGAGGCGGAAATCCGTCGTGTCGGAAGCAAGCTCGGCCCATCGTTCGAAGCCCGCTTTCCGTCCATCGAAGTCTATGGACCATCGGGCGGACCCTACACCGTTCTGCTCAGCCGGGAAGCGCTTCCTTTCGCGGCAGCGACGCGAAAGAAGCAGGAGGCTGTCGCGGCGGGTTTCAGCAAGGAAACATGGTTGTGGCAGAGCGGCGTGAGCTACTTCGACGAGAAGCGCAAGGGCGATCTGCCGAGCGGTCTGGAAAGAACGCCTGTTCAGTGAGCTTGTTGCCGCTCTTCGCGCGGTGCCCGCTCGGATAGCGTGCAGCCGCGCGAACGCTCAAGCCGTGTTGCCCGCGGGGCGGGCTGCGCCGCCCGTGCCGCGGGCGGGCCGCCCTCACGCGGGGCGGGCGAGGCGGCCGACGGTCCGCCGGTGACGGGTTCCGTCTTCGCGCTCCTGCCCCGCGCTTCGTTCAGAGTTTGAGGTTCAGCGACAGATAGGCTGCCCGGCCGGGTCCGGGAGAGAACGAGGGCTGGTGGCTGCCGGCCGGCCAGAAGAAGTTGTCGTACCACACATACTCGTAGTCGCGGTCGGCGATGTTTCTGACCTGCAGGTCCAGGCTGGTCGTCGGCGAGAGGGTGTAGCGCACGCTGGCGTCGAACAGCACGAAGCCGCCGAACTTGCCCTGAGCGTTCAGGTCGTCGATGTAGTAGTCGCCCTGGGCCCGACCCTGAAGGCCGAACCGCCATGCGTCGGACAGCCGGTAGTCGGCGCCGATATTGGTGATGTAGCGCGGCGTCGAGAACACTTCCTTGCCGGCCAGGGAGGTGCCCGTCGAGGTGAAGGCGCTGACCACTTTGGCCTCCTGCACCGAGTGCGACAGCCACACTTCAAGCCGGTCGGTCAGGCGACCTGTGAGCTGCAGGTCCACGCCCCTGCGACGCGTCTCGCCCAGTCCCACGGTCGTGCCGGTACTGGGCATGTTGGCCACTTCGTCGGTCGCATCCTGCTGCCAGACGGCCAGACGCATTTCGCTGCCGGCAGCCGGGGCGAACTTGATGCCGGCCTCCTTGCCGGTATTGATCGAGGGCTTGAATTCGCTCTGTCCCGGGGTCAGGTAGGCCGGGGCGCGAGAGCCGGTCAGGACCTGGAAGGTGCGGCCCCAGTTGGCGTAGAGGCTCATGTTCTCGACCGGGCTGTACACCACGCTCAGCTTGGGTTGGTCTATCCAGCCGCTGTCCTGCAGATCGGCTTCGACACCGGACGTCCGGATCAGGGTGTGGCCGGAGAACCTGTCCACGCGATAACCGGGAATGATTTTCAGCGATTCGGTCGGCGCGATGACGGTCTGCACATAGGCGCCGACATTGTTCAGCGAGTAGGCATCGTCGTTCTGCGTGAACGCTGGGGTGCCGAAAACGGTGGGTACGGAAAAGGCGTAGCGGTAGCGGCGGTACTCGTTCTTCTGGCGTTCGACGTTGACGCCGCCATCGACCGTGATCAGCGCATTCGCGCGCCAGGTGAGCGTGCTGAGCAGACCGAACTGGTGCTCGTCCCAGATGCGGCGTTGCCGCGGGGCGGTACCGGCCGGGTTGCTGCTGAAGGTGACCTGCCGGTCGTCCTTGTAGGTATTGAAGTAGAGCTTGTTGCCGAGAAAGACGGTGGGCGCGATCTCCCAGTCGAGATGGGCGCTGATCTGGCTCATGTCGCGGTCGTCGCGGTCGTTGGCGTTCTTCGCCAGCGACTGGTCGCGGTCTGCCGCCAGTTCGGCCGCGGTCAGGAATCCGGGCTCTTCGGCCTTGTGGTTGTAGGCGCGCACGGCCAGACCCGTCCTGACCGCACCGCCGGCCGCGGTAAGGGACCACTTGGCGCCGAAGCTGTACTTCTCGGATTCGGAATGGTCGCGGTGGCCGTCGGAATCCTGTTTCGCGAAGAAATAGTTCTGGGCGAAACCGTCGGATTCGCGGCCCAGGGCGACCTGCGCTTCGCGGGTGTTGAAGCTGCCGTAGGTGAGCCGGCTGTCCAGATAGTTGCCGCCCTGGCGGGTGGCGATGTTGATGTTGCCGCCGATGTTGTGCAGGCCGTAGCGAGGATCGTTGGTGCCGCGGACGACTTCGATGTAGTCGATTTCCAGCGGGAAGATCATGTCGATGAAGCGCTGGTTTCCGCTGTTCACATTGCTCGGGATGCCGTCGATCAGGACCTTGATCCCGTTGATGTAGCCCTCGCCATTGAAGGCGCGGAAGGTCGCCTTGCCGGATTCCGCGCCCATGCGGGTTTCGGTGAGCTGGATGCCGGGCATCTGGCCGAGCAGTTCCCAGCTGTTCATGACGTTCTTGTCCTGTAGCTTGTCGCCGCCGAGGATGTCTACCGAGGTGAGCACCTGGCTGCTTGGCAGCGGGCCGTTATTCGGCGCGAGTATGGTCACGTCGCCCAGCACGATGGCGGGATCGGTGGCGTGTGCGCCGTGGTGGATCAATGACAGGGCCGATGAGAGGGCCAGTGCGAGCGGGCTGCGTTTCATGGTCGAATTTTCCTGATGGATAGCGTGTATCCGATAGCGGGTTGTCCGGCTGCGCGCGGGCGGCCGGATTTCACGTGGCGCGCGCGTCCCGGAAGCGGGACGGCCGATGCGTCACGTCTGACGTGAGAGGGTCAGCCGAGCAGGAAAGGTGGGGCGCGCGGGGCGGGTCGCAGCCACGCCAGAGCCGGGCGACGGATCTGCGCGTGTGCGGGTGCAGGACGGGCGCCGGCTGCGGGGTCGGCGCAATCGTGCATGGCAACCGTCGGCGGGAGGCCGAGGCAGGCATGCAGGCAGAACGGACAGTGATCCGCGTTGTCGCCGGCATTCGCCGCCGACAGGTCTTCGCCAAGTCGCGGCACTACGGCCAGCTTCACGCCGAACTGCGCGCAGGCGTGCAGGGACGCCGCAGTGTCTCCGTGGGCATGCAGGCGGGCATGCACCAGCGGCGGCAGGACGGCGGCCGCCAAGGTGACCAGCACCAGCAGCCAGGCGACGAGCGGATGTCGGCGACGGATCATGTGTTCGGCCTTACAGATACTTCAGCCACGCGATGTCCCGACGTCGCGCCTTCATCCGGCCAAAGGCGCGCACTGGCGGGTAGAGCAGTCCGGCCAGAAGGGCGGCACCCACCCACACCTCCAGCATGGACTCGACGCCGAACAGTGTGCCGTGGTTCGGACCGCATGCGGCGAGCGCGGCAAGGTAGAGCACCTTGAGCATGCCCACGTGCAGGATGTAGGCGAACATCGGTGCGGCACCGAACACGGCCAGCACGCGCAGCCACCCGGCTTCGCCGCGTTGATCGAAGGCGCGCAGCAGGAGCAGGCCGATGCCCAGCGTCAATGCGCAGAACAGCAGCGAAGGCGGGTATTTGGTGACATTCAGCGCGGCCATGGCGGTAGCGAGCAGCGTGTCGCCGCCACTCCACGGCCGATCGCCGTAAACATCGAGCGTGCGGAGCAGCGCGAACACTGCCAGCAGCGCGAGGCCCCAGGCGAGAAGGCGGCGGCCGCGTCCGGCCGCGTCGGCACCGGGGCCGAACCACGGCCCGGCGGCATAGCCGAGCGCGATCACGCCCACCCAGGGCAATAGCGGATAGGAGGTGCGGACCCGCAGCGTTTCACTCACGTCGATCCATCCGCGGTCGTGAAGGATCGCCCAGATCTCGTGCAAGGGGTGGTCGGGCGCGAAATGAAGGCCGTCCAGCAGATTGTGGCCGGCTACCAGGATCAGTCCGGTCGCCACCAGCACGCGACGCGGCAGCCAGAGCAGCGCCGCCAGCGCAAGCATGCTCAGGCCGAGTGCCCAGATCACCTGCAGGTAGAG
Organism: uncultured Methyloversatilis sp.; assembly: GCA_964555165.1. GTDB lineage: Bacteria > Pseudomonadota > Gammaproteobacteria > Burkholderiales > Rhodocyclaceae > Methyloversatilis. The sequence continues at coordinate 47,909 of CAZKRN010000002.1, forward strand.
GCGGGTGGGCGGCAGTTCCGCCGTCCATGCGAAATTGATGACGGTGATTTCGAGCAACACCAGAAACAGGCCGCGCCGCCAGAGGAAGGACGCCGCCGTGGTGCGCGCGTCGCCACCGCGGGGCGACGCGTGCAGCCAGGCGGAAAGGCCGGTCAGGAAGACGAAGACGGGTGCGCATAGATGGGCGAGCAGACGGCTGAAGAAGAGCGCAGGTTCGGTTTCGGCGACCACCATGGGGTCCGGCACCTGATGGTGCAGGAAGAAGGTTTCGCGCACGTGATCGACCAGCATGATGAGCACGACCAGGCCGCGCAGGGCGTCGATGCACTTCAGCCTCCGATGTGCGGGCGATGGCTCCGGGCGGCAGGCGGACGAGGTCATCATGAAGGCCGGCCGAGTAATCGGGTGTTGGAACGGCCGGGGATGCTAGCACGCGATCCGTGCGCCGGGCCCGGAGGAGAGTCCGGCACCGGCCGCACTCGTTTGGCCTCGCCTCCGGCGTCTTTTCCGCCGCGGCAGCCCGGCTGTGCGTCAAGGTCGTGGCATGAGTGGCACGACGCCCCGCGTTCCTTGCTCGAACGGTGGTCGGGCCGCCCCTCGCGAGCGGATGCCGGACCCGACCGATGGCGCCGCGCGAGGGCTGTGCGGGATCTTCCATGCCGTGTCGGATTTCTTTGCACCCGGCACCTTCGGCGTGCGCGAAGCTCATGCGCACGGCGCGCGACCGTGCGGATTTCCTTGAGCCCGCGCGTCCGCCCGCCATGCGCAAGGAATGGCCGGTCGGCCACGCGCTGGTGCCAAGTCACTGAATGCAAAGGGCCTGCCCGGTACGGGTCTGACCTTGAACAAACGCCCGCGATGTCCGGCCTCGCGCCGCGTCGGTACCGGCTTCCGGCGCTTCATGCACGAAGGAATGTCTCTTGCTCCGCTCACGGCGGGCGAAAATGTCCTTCGCCGTCCAGATCCGGAGATCACCAGAAATGAAGAAAAGGGGTCCTTACCTCCTTGCACTTGCGCTGTCCTGCAGCAGCTTTGCCGCGGTTGCGGCCGACCAGCTCGTGTGGTCGGAAACCTTTCAACGCTTCACGCCGACCTTCGCTTTCGTCGGTTCGATCAATACGGCGACCGTGCCCGGTGGCGCGTCGAGCGCTCTGGTGACCGACCCGACCAGGGTCAAAGGGCCCAATGGTGTGGAATTCGCCGCGGGTCGCCTGTGGTGGCCGGATCAGCAACTGGGCCGCGTCGTGTCCATGCGGCCGGACGGAAGCGAATTCAAGACCTACAACGTCAGCGGCGCCTACGACATCGATGTGCAGGGCGGCATGCTCTACGTGACGCGGCAGAACTCGGGCGACATCCTGAAGCTGGATCTTTCGCAGACCTTTCCGTCGGCGGAGATCGTCAGCAGCGGGCTGACCTCGCCGTTCGCGATCGACGTGACGGCCGACAGCGTGTTCTGGACCCAGGTCGGCAGCTCGAACCGCCTGATGCGCTCCAATCTCGATGGCACCGGCGCGCAGACTCTGCTCAACGGCGTGAATTCCTACGACTTCGAAGTCAGCGGCGACTACATCTATCTGACCACGACCGACGGTTTCGTCAAGCGCGCCAATCTTGACGGCAGCGGTCTGACCACGCTGGCCAGCGGGCTCGGCTTCCTGAATGGCATCGACGTGACCGACGACACCCTCTACGTATCGGCGCTTCATGGCGTGACCACGCTGCCCAGCGGTACGCAGACCCTGGGCGCAGGCCGCATCTTCAGCATGGCACTGGATGGCAGCGGCGCGGCGGAAATCCTGCGCGCGCAGGAAATCTACGACCCCAATCTGCCTTTCAGCCCGTCGCAGGTGCGCGGCGTGGCGGTGGTGCCGGAACCCTCCACGTACGCGCTGCTGCTGGCCGGTCTCGGGCTGACCGGCCTGGCCGCCCGCCGGCGCGGCTGATCGCCCCGGACACCGGACACCTTCACCGTATTGTCGTGTTCGCGTGATGGACTGTCCGGCCCGGGTCAACATCCTTGCCGTCCATGCCGAGAAGCGATCTGCCTCCGCTGCCATCGATTGCCGCCGGCCGTTACCGCCACTACAAGGGTGGCGAGTACGAGGTCGTCGGTGTGGTCCGGCATAGCGAAACCCTGGCGCCCATGGTGCTGTACCGCCCGGCGGGCAAGGACTCCGGCCTGTGGGTGCGGCCGCATGACATGTTCGTCGGGCAGGTCGAGATCGACGGCGTGCCGCAACTGCGTTTCGAACGGCTGCCCGACTAGCGGCAGCGGCCGGCGGCCGGTCATGCTGCGCCCGGCTCCGCGTTGTGCGGGCTGGCCTGACGGCCCGCCTCGATCGGGACGCATCGGCATCCGCGCGCGGCCCGCGCTGCGATGTCAACAGATTCCGGGATGACAGGAGCCCGCACGATGCAGATCGAAGCCGCCACCCCCGCCGACATCCCCGCGCTGTGCGGACTGCTGTCCGCGCTGTTCGCGCAGGAAGCCGAGTTTGCGCCGGACGCCGCAGCGCAGGCACGCGGGCTGGCGATGATCGTCGGCGATCCGCGTGTCGGCACCGTGCTCGTCGCGCGACACGACGGGGAGATCGTCGGCATGGTGAATCTGCTGTTTACGGTGTCGACGGCGCTTGGCGAACGCGTCGTGCTGCTGGAAGACATGGTGGTCGCGCCGTCCGCCCGCGGCGCAGGCGTGGGCAGCGCCTTGCTGGCCGCCGCCATCGACTTTGCCCGCGCCCGGCGCTGCCCGCGCATCACCTTGCTGACCGATCGCGTCAACGCCGATGCGCAGCGCTTCTACGCGCGGCACGGTTTTACCGCGTCGGACATGCTGCCGATGCGCCGCCTGGAGACCTGAGCGAGCCCCCTTCTTGCGGAGCGGCCCGCTATCCCGGCAGATGCGTCTGCACCCAGCGCACGATGTCGGCTGCGCTCATCGCGCCGGGCTGGCGGGCCACTTCGACGCCGTTGCGGAACAGCATCAGTGTCGGAATGCTGCGGATGGCAAAGCGCGCTGCGGTCCGGCGAGCGGCTTCGGTGTCGACCTTGGCGAAGCGCACCCGTGGCAACTGCCGTGCGGCGGCTTCGAACTGCGGCGCCATCATGCGGCAGGGGCCGCACCAGTCGGCCCAGAAGTCGACGACGACCGGCAGTCCGGTGCGGCTGACAAAGGTGTCGAAGTTCGCGTCGTCCAGCGCGAAGGGCGCCGCCTCCAGCAGCGGCGCCTTGCAGCGCGCGCAGACCGGGCCATCGCCCAGGCGCTCGTCGGGAACGCGGTTGGTGGCGCTGCACTGCGGACACACGATATGCATGGTCTTGCCCCCGAAGGATGTCGAGCAGCAGATGGGGGTGGCGACCGTGAATCCAAGTCCGGCCGACGCCGCCGAAAGTCCGGCGGTGCCGTGTCTTCCGGCCGCGACCGCGGACGGAACACGGCCGGGAGCGCCACATCGTCGGCCCTGTCGCGTCGCGGCTGGAAGGCCGTCCCTGCAGGAGAGCAGAGCGCCGTCACCGGGCGTAGCCCGCGGTGTGCCGGTCAGAGGCTGGCCGCGTGCGGGCGCCCCTGTTCGCGCGCGCTCTGGCAGCCGATGCACAGTGCGGCCTGAGGTTCGGCCTGCAGCCGGGCGAGCGGGATATCGGTGCCGCATCCGGCGCACCGGCCGTAATCGCCGTCGGCCAGACGCCGCAGCGCGGCGTCGAGCGCGGCCAGTTCGACCGTTTCGAGGTCGGTCATCGCGAAATCCACTTCACGGTCGGCGCTGCGCTGTGGCGCGTCGTCGCCGTCCTGCAGCAGTACCTCGCGCGCATGTTCGGCCCGCGTGCGACCCTGCAGTTGCGCCTGGATGTGGGCGCTGAGGGCTTCGTGGCGTGCATGCAGCCGGCGTTCGAGCTGGTCGCGGTCAGCCTGGGTGAGCGGGGTGTTCATGATGTGTTCCTCCTTGCGTCCATGCTGTCACCGGCGCACACGGGCGGCGTTGATCGGTGTCAATCGCGTCTGCAGCATCGCGTTACAAGGGGCCGACAGGGCATCGCTACCGCATGAATCCGGATGCGCTATCGTCGCGACGTGTTCCGATCCGTGACTGCCGCCATGACGACGAAGTTGCCCGACAGCCGTTCCGCCCTGCTGGCGCGCCTGAAGCGCCGCATCGAAAGCGAGTCCTGGCCTCGCCTGCAGATGACGGCGATCGTCGCGCTGACCGCCGGAGCCGGTCTGGCGGCGTCCTTCGCGCTGCTGCAGGCCGGTATCGACAGCATGGCGCTGCGCTACCCACTGGCGCTGGTCTGCGCCTATCTCTTCTTTCTGAGCCTGCTCTGGGTCTGGCTGCGCACGCGCGACCGGAATCACGGCGATCCGCCCGACCTGTCGGAGTGTGTATCCGGCGATTTCTCTGCGGCCACGCCGTTTTGCGGTGAAGGCGGCCAGTTCGGCGGTGGCGGCGCGAGCGGATCGTTCGACGGCACGCCGGGTCCTGCCCTGGTCGAACCCGATGCGCTGCCGTCCGTCGTGCGGCAGGCCGGGTCGGCCGTCGATGCCGACGAGCTGGCGATTCCGCTGGTCGTGCTGGCGCTGCTGCTCGGCATGGCGCTGGCGTCGCTCTACATCGTCTACCTCGCGCCCGTGTTGTTCGCCGAACTGCTGCTCGACGGTGTGCTCGCCTGTTCGCTGTACCGCCACCTGCGGGCGGACGATCGCCCGCACTGGCTGGCGACGGCGTGCCGGCGTACTGTCGTGCCCTTTGCGCTGACTGCGCTGTTCCTGTGTCTGACCGGCTTCGCACTGACGGCCTGCGCGCCGGAGGCGCGCACGGTCGGCGAAGCGATTGCGTACGCGAATGCGCACTGAACGGGCCCGGGCATGAGCGATACCGCACTTGACGTCGCCGCCCGCATTGCGCGGGGCGACAGCACGGCCATCGACGAGCTGGAGGTGTGCCTCGGGCGCATCCGGCAGCACGACGCCGACATCAACGCGGTGGTCACTCTGGACGAAGCCGGCGCCTTCGCCGCTGCCCGCGCGGCCGACGCGCTGCGCGCCGCCGGCGGCCCGCTGCCGCCGCTGCTCGGCGTGCCGATGACGGTGAAGGATGCGTTCGCGACGGCCGGTCTGCGCACCACGGCCAGCCATCCGCCGCTGGCGCACTACGTGCCGGCGACCGACGCGACGGTCGTCGCGCGGCTGAAGGCGGCGGGTGCGGTGCTGGTGGGCAAGACCAATCTGCCGGAACTCGCCTCCACGCCGCAGTGCTGGAGTCCGCTGTTCGGCCCCACCCGCAATCCGTGGGACACGCGGCTCACGCCGGGTGGCAGTTCAGGCGGCAGCGCGGCCGCGGTGGCGATGGGCTTTTCCTACATCGACCCCGGCAGCGACATCGGCGGCTCGATCCGCATACCGGCCGCCTGCTGCGGCGTGGCCGGGCTGAAGGCGACCGAGAACCGCATCCCGCGCACGGGCCACATACCGCATCTGCCGGGTGGCCGGCGCAGCGTGCGTCATCTGCTGTCCTTCGGCGCGCTGGCACCGTCGGTGGCCGACCTGCAGACTGCGCTGGCGGTGCTCGCCGGCCCGGACGGGCGGGACGTCGAGGTGCCGCGCGTACCGTTCCGGTTGGCGCCGCCGCCCGGGCGGCCACTGCGCATTGCGTGGTGGGACGCGTTCGGCGGCCTGCCGCTTTGCCGCCGCACGCGCGCCGCACTGGCGCGCACGGTGTCGGCGCTGGAGGCCGCCGGCTGCGTCGTCGAGCGGCGTTGCCCGGAGGGCTTCGACGTACTCAAGGCCTGGCAGGCCTACGGCTGGATCGCCGGCACCGAGATCGGGCTCGGCATGCCGGGGCTGGCGCGTCGGTTGATCGCGGCGATGGGCCGCTTCGTCACGCGCGACCAGCCGATCGCGCACGCCTTCGTGCAGGGACTGGCGCTCGACGCGCAGCGTTACAGCCGCGCGCTGAACACGCGCGACCGCATGGTGCGCGTGCTCGAACGCTTCCTCGACAGCTGGGACACCTGGCTGTGCCCGGTGGCCTGCACGGTCGCCTGTCCGCAGACGGAGCTGGTGTGGTGGCGCCGTCCGCCCGATATCGAGGTCGACTCGGTGCCGTGGCCTTTTGTCGAAGCGGCCATAGGCATGGTGACGCCGTTCTCGTTGACCGGCAGCCCGGTGGTCGTGTTGCCGGCCGGCGTTGAGGACGGCCTGCCGGTGGGCCTCCAGTTCGTCGGCTGCCGCTGGCAGGACGAAGCGCTGCTGGCGACCTGCGCGGATATCGAGCGTGTGCTCGGCGCGCGTCCTGTGCCGCCGCGGGCGCTCACCACCGACCGATGGACTTGATGTAGGCCACCAGCTCCCAGATTTCTTCCTGCGTGAACACCTCGCCCCAGGGCGGCATCGGCGTCGCGCCCTTGCCGCCGTCGCGTATGGTGTTGAACACGTATTCCGCTTCCAGCCCCTCGCGGTCGATGAACAGCGCCGGCCTGTGGCCGTGGCAGTAGTCGGCGCAGGTCGACTGGAAGCGGCCCTGACCGGCCTTGATGCGCGCGGGGTCGGCGAGGTCGAAGGGGGCGGGGCCGGCGGGCGCCGCGCCCTCGGCCGCCTTGTCCGGCAGTACGGCGTTGAAGGCCATCGCCGAGGCCATGCAGCCCATGAGGGCGGTGAAGATGAGTTTCCGTATGTCCATGAATCCGTTCCGGGTATTGCGTCGTGTTCTTCGATGGCCGTGGTGCGGGACGCGCACTACACGGCCCGGACGCTGGCGGCACGGTTGGCCCGCGCCGCTGCGCCATGCGTCGGGGAGAGCGCGGGGCGGTCCCGCGCTCTCCCTGTCCGTCGCAAGCTCAGTCGACCTGGACGGCGACCAGTTCGGCCGGCAGGCCGGCGCCGCCGATGGGCGCCACGACGTACTGCTTGCCGCCGGCGCGGTAGGTCATCAGCGCACCGAAGGCGGCACCCGGCAGCTTCACCTCGCCGAGCACGTCGCCGGTGCGCGCGTCGTGCGCGTACAGGAAGGGCTCCTTCTCGTCCGCGGTCGCCTGCGTGATCAGCGCATTGCCACGCGACGACAGGCCGAGCACCGAGTTCGTGCCTTCCGGTGCGAGGAAGAGCACGTCGTCGGTCAGCGCGATGAAGCTTTCACGCGGCACGCCGACGCGGTCCAGCTTCAGGTCCTTGATCGCCGGGTGATCGACCGGGCCCTTGCCGGCCGGCACGCGCCACAGGTGCTTGCCGGTGTTCATGTCGATCGCGGTGACGGTGGAGAAGGGGGGCTTGAACAGCGGCAGACCTTGCGGACCGCCGACGCCGGCCCAGGTGCCGGTGTAGTCGTACACGCCCTCGTTCTCCTTCTTCAGCTTGATGCCGAAGGGGATGGTGAAGGACGGCACGTACAGCACATTGGTCTTCGGGTTGTGCGCAGCACCCGCCCAGCTCGCGCCGCCCAGTACGCCCGGTACCTGCAGCGTGCCGGCCTTGTCGGTGGTCGGCGGGTAGTACAGCGGGCCGTAGTTGTAGCGCGACAGGATCTTCTTCGCCTCTTCTTTCAGCTGCGGCGTCAGGTCGATCAGGTCGTCCTCGCTCACGCCCTGCTGCACGAAGGGTGCGGGCAGGCTTGGGAAGGGCTGGGTCAGCGACGACCGTTCGCCCGGCACGGTGGACTGCGGCACCGGCTTTTCGGTGATCGGCCACACCGGTGCGCCGGTGTTGCGGTCGAAGGTGAATACGAAGCCCTGCTTGGTCACCTGCGCCAGTGCCTTCACCTTCTTGCCATTGACCGTGAGGTCCATCAGGTTGGGTGCGGTCGGCAGGTCGTAGTCCCACAGGCCGTGGTGCACGATCTGCTGGTACCAGACGATCTTGCCGGTCTTGGCGTTGAGCGCGACCACCGATTCGCCGAACAGGCCGTTGCCCTTGCGGTGGCCGCCATAGAAGTCGTTGGTCGGCGTCGAGAAGGGCAGGTAGACCAGGCCCAGTTCCTCGTCGCAGCTCGGGCGTGCCCACATGTTCGCCGAGCCGGTGGTCTTCCACGAACCGTCTTCCCAGGTTTCGTTGCCCGGCTGGCCCTCCTGCGGCGGCTGCTCGAAATGCCACACGCGCTTGCCGCTGCGGATGTCGAAAGCCTGGATGTCGCCCGGCGGGTGGTTTTTCATCGGCGCGCGACCGACCGCGAAGGAATCGAGCACAGCCAGGCTGGGCACGATGGTGTTGCCGCAGACGATGGGCGGCGAAGTGAGCGCAACGAGCGAGCGGTCGACGAAGCGACGCAGGCCCTTGGTCATGTCGATGCGGCCCTTGTCTCCCCAGGACTCGATCGGCTTGCCGGTTTTCGCGTTCAACGCGATCAGGTAGCCGTCGCCGGTGCCGACCAGGATGCGCTTGTCCTCACCGTTCGCCCAGTAGGACAGGCCGCGGCTGATGAAGCCCAGATTGGGCGGCGTGCCTTCGATATAGGCCTTGGGGTCGTAGGTCCACAAGGTCTTGCCGGTCTTGCCGTCTATGGCCGACACCATGGCCATCGGCGAACTGGAGTAAAGGATGCCGTCGATGGCCAGCGGCGTGGATTGATTCACCCAGGTGCGCAGTTCCGCGTTGTCCTGCCACACCTTGTTGTCCGGCATGGCCCAGCGCCAGGCCACCTTCATCGACTTCACGCTCTGCGCATTCACCTTGCCGCCGGCCAGATAGCGCGAGCCGGCCTTGTCGCCGTTGTACTCGGTCCAGTTGCCGTCGCCGGCTGCGGCCATTGCCAGCGGTGTGGCGCCGAGCATGATCGCCAGCCACAGTGTCTTCCGGGCTGCGCGGGGAAAAGCACCCGCGGAATTCAGCATCGCCATGTTTCCTCTCTCCAATCGAGTTCGTTGTGTTCGTCCGTGGAACGCATCGGCGAACTGCCGGTGCGTGCCGGAACGACGCAAGATCGGTGCCGATGGAAATCCGGGAAATGCGCCCGGCATGGTGCGGGAGAATTGCCGGCGGGATACGGGTGTACCGCTTTTTACGGCCGGAACAGAGACGGGTGTCTCGCGCGGGCGTGCGACGTCTCGGTCCTCGATCGGCCACCCGGAGTCGAGCGGTGGCCCGCGTCGGCCCAAGACCCCGGTGGTGTCAGAAGCGCTGGTGCCGGAAATGCGCAGGTGCGTGCGATACGACGGACGACGCGACCAGCAGCAGCCAGAAGAGGCCGGCCGCGAACTGCGGCAGCACGATCATTGCGGCGACGCCGAGCAGCTTGAGCGGAATGAACAGGCCGGCCAGCTCGACCGCATGGCGCGGCTTGCTCCACACCTCGATGCCATAGAGGCTGAGGCCGGTCAGCAGCATCAGTGCTGCGGCGCTGCGGCGGTATTCGTCGTGGCCGGTCAGCAGTGCGCTGCCCACCAGCACGACGCCCACCAGGTGCAGCGAGCGCAGTGCGACCAGCAGCCAGCGGCGGCCGGGAAAGTCGCGCCGGTTGCTCGGTGCGAAGTCGTGGGGCAGGTCGTGCGTGGGCATGGCGCGAGTATGACTCACCATGCATCCACCGGGCTGATGTCGTCGCCGGCGAAGGGCAGGAAGGGACCGGTACCGCTGTGGTCGGCGCTCGACGCCGGCACGAAGGCACCGACATGCACGTCGAACACATGCACCTCGCCTTCCTCGATCACGTAGTGCCAGCCGTGCAGCGCCAGCCGACCGGTGTCGACCTGCCGGCGCACCATCGGGTAGTCCATCAGCCTCTCCAGCTGCAGCACGACGGCGCGCTGCTCGGTACGGCGCAGTGCCTCGTCGGTGAGCTGCACCGGCAGCACGGCTTCACGCCCGAGGTCCAGCCAGGCGTTCAGGTTGGGCGCGTCCGGACCGACGCCTTCGTACAGCGCACGCACACCGCCGCAGTGACTGTGGCCGCAGACGACGATGTGGGCGACCTTCAGGTTGAGCACCGCGTACTCGATGGCGGCCGCAGTGCCGTGGAAGCCCGCCAGTTCGCCGCGCTGCGTGCCGCCGTCGTAAGGCGGCACGAAGGCGCCGACGTTGCGCACGATGAACAGTTCGCCCGGTCCGGTGCCGGTCAGCAGATAGGGCACCAGGCGCGAGTCCGAACAGCCGATGAACAGGATGGTCGGGTGCTGGCCGTCGCGCACCAGATCCTGGAACTGTTCCTGCACGCCGGGAAAGGTGTGGTCGTGGAAGCGACGCAGGCGGTCGAGCAGTTCGTCGGGCATGGCGTGTGCGCCTACTGCACCAGCGGCGTGTCGGCGATGTCCATGTCCACGCCTTCGAGTACGGCCTGGCCGGCCAGCAGCGCGACGTACTGGCGCAGCGCGGTGGCGAAGCTCTGCTGGCGCAGCGAGGCGGCGACGGTGCCGCGCACTTCGTCGAAGGGCTGCACGGTGCCGGCTTCGCGCTCCTGCACGTCGATCACGTGGAAGCCGAAGCGGCTGTGAACAAGACGTGGCAGCACGCCGATGTCATGCTGGCCGAAGATGGCGCGGGCGAACTCCGGCACCACCTCCTCCGGCGCCAGCCAGCCGAGGTCGCCGCCGCGTTCGCTGCTCGGGCAGTTCGAGTTCTGCCGGGCGGCCTCGGGGAAGGGGTCTTCGCCGTCGGCGTGCGCACGCACGTCGATCAGCACCGCCTCGGCGCGACCGCGCAGCGCATTGACGTCGACGCCCGGCGTCACCGCGAACAGGATGTGGCGCATGCGCACACGCTGGCCCACGGTGTAGCGGCCGAGGTGGGCACTGTAGTGACGGCGGCAGGCTTCCTCGGACGGCTCGGGCACCTGGACCGCCTGGCCGATCAGCGTGTCGATGGCGACCGCGGCCTCTTCCGAAATCAGGCCGTCGGCCGACTGTTCGTCGCTGGCCGACAGCAGGCCGAACTGCTGCGCCGCCTGGCGCAGCAGTTCGGTGCAGGCGCGGTTGCGCAGTTCGTCCGGCGCAACGTCCTCGTCCGCACCGTTGATCGCGATGCCGTTGACGCGGGCGATGCCGCGGCCGTCGTGCGTGGACTGCATGGTGTCTCCTCGATCCTTTTATGAATGGATGCGTCGCGCGGCCGCGACGCATCCTTCACATCATCTCAGACACCGGCGCCCGGCTGGCGCGGCTGATTGTGTCCGGCCGGCAGGTTGAGCCGGCGTGCGCGCACCACCTGGTAGGGGCGGAACACGTAAAGCACCGAGGCGAAACCGCTCCACACGTGGACCAGACGGGTGAAGGGGAAGATCAGGAAGAGGGTCATGCCGAGGAACATGTGGGTCTTGAACACCCAGCCCGCTTCGGCCAGCAGTTCGGGCGCGCCGGCGCGGAAGGTGACGATGCGCTGCGCCCATTCGGCGAGCAGCAGCATCATGCTGCCGTCCAGGTGCTGCGCCGACAGCGGGATGGTGGCCAGACCGAGCAGCAACTGCACCCACAGCAGCGCGGCGATGACGATGTCGCTGGTTTTCGAGGTGGCGCGGATGCGCGGTTCGGTCAGCCGGCGGTGCAGCAGGATGGTCAGGCCGATGAAGCCGAGGGTGCCTGCGATGCCGCCGGTCACCATGGCAACCAGCTGCTTGGCGCCGGCGCCGATGAAGTGCTCATAGACGACGTGCGGCGTCAGCATGCCGAAGAAGTGGCCGAAGAACAGGAAGAGCACGCCGATGTGGAACAGGTTGCTGCCCAGCCTCAATTGCCCGCGGCGCAGCAGCTGCGACGAGTCACTCTTCCATGTGTACTGGTCGCGGTCGAAGCGCAACAGGCTGCCGATGAAGAACACGGCGAGGCAGATGTAGGGGTAGTAAGCGAACAGCAGGTTGTCGAGCCAGGAAGTCATGGTTGTACTCCTTGAGTGGCGGAGGACTTGCGGACAAGGTGTATGGGTTGCGCGGTCCCTGGCTTGGCCTGGCCGTGCGAAGAGCAGCCGTCGAAGGCGAGCGGTTCGGCCCAGCTATCGTCGAGTGCTTCGTCTGGCTGGATATTCACCGCATGGGCACGCTCGCCGGCCAGCTCGATCAGCGCGCCGACCACGCTGGCGTACCGGCTTTCGCGCTTCACCAGCGCGGTGAACAGCGCGTTCAGGATGTGCGTGATCTCGGCGAGGAAGGCACGCGCCTCCTTCGGCGGCTGGGTCGAGGCGAACTCGAGCACCACCGGCAGGTAGTCCGGCAGTTCGCCAGCGGACAGGAAGAGGCCGGCTTTCTCGTAGGTCTGCGCCAGATCGATCATCGCCGGGCCGCGGTCGCGCGAGTCGCCATGCACGTGTTCGAACAGGTGCAGCGAGGTCGAGCGGCCACGGTCGAACAGTTCGACGTAGGCGGCTTCGGTGTCTATCGGGTCCTGCTGCTGCAGCGCTTCGATCAGCGCATCCAGCTCGGCCAGACGGGAGACCGAAAGCGCCGCCTCGTCGTGCAGCGCCAGGCGCAGATCGGGCAGCAGTCCGCGCAGGCTGGCGTCCGGGTAGCCGATCAGCAGCGCGCAGGCGCGCAGCGTGTGGGTCATCTTCTTGGGTGTCGTAAACATGGTCAGACCACCGCCTTGATCGGAATCGTCCGGCGCTTCGATCCGCCGAACAGACTGCTGTCGGAACTGCCTTCCGAGCAGCCATTGCCGAAGGAGAAGCCGCAGCCGCCGCGCACGTCGAAGGCGTTCTCGGCGTATTCGCGATGGGCAGACGGTATGACGAAGCGGTCCTCGTAGTTGGCGATGGCCATCACGTGGTACATGTCCTCGACCTCGGCCTGGCTCATGCCGACCTGGGTCAATGCCGCGGTGTTGATGCGACCGTCGACGTGCTTCTCGCGCTGGTAGGCGCGCATCGCCAGCATGCGTTCGAGTGCGCGCACGACCGGTTGCGTGTCGCCGGCGGTAAGCAGGTTGGCGAGGTATTTGACCGGGATGCGCAGTTGATTCACGTCCGGGATCTCGCCATTGACGCCCACCTGGCCGGCGTTGGCGGCTGCGGTGATCGGCGACAGCGGCGGCACGTACCACACCATCGGCAGCGTGCGGTATTCCGGGTGCAGCGGCAGCGCCACCTTCCACTCCACCGCCATCTTGTAGACCGGGCTGCGGCGGGCGGCTTCCATCCACGAATCGGGGATGCCGTCGGCACGTGCCTGTTCGATCACCTTCGGATCGTTCGGATCGAGGAAGATGTCGAGCTGGGCCTGGTAGAGGTCGCGGTCCTGTTCGACCGACGCCGCTTCCTGGATGCGGTCGGCGTCATACAGCAGCACGCCGAGGTAGCGGATGCGGCCGACGCAGGTTTCCGAGCACACCGTGGGCTGGCCGGCCTCGATGCGCGGATAGCAGAAGATGCACTTCTCGGCCTTGCCCGACTGCCAGTTGTAGTAGATCTTCTTGTACGGACAGCCGGACACGCACATGCGCCAGCCGCGGCACTTGTCCTGGTCGATCAGCACGATGCCGTCCTCTTCGCGCTTGTAGATCGAGCCGGACGGGCAGCTGGCGACGCAGGCCGGGTTCAGGCAGTGCTCGCACAGCCGCGGCAGGTACATCATGAAGGTGTTCTCGAACTGGCCGTAGATGTCCTTCTGCACCCCTTCGAAATCCTCGAAGTTCTTGTCCTTCGATCGCTTCGAGAATTCGCCGCCGAGAATCTCTTCCCAGTTCGGGCCCCATTCGATCTTCTCCATGCGCTGGCCGGTGATCAGGCTGCGCGGCCGGGCGGTCGGCGTCGCCTTCATTTCGGGCGCCGACTGAAGGTGGTCGTAGTCGAAGGTGAAGGGCTCGTAGTAGTCGTCGATTTCCGGCAGGTGCGGGTTGGCGAAGATCTTCATCAGCAGCTGCCACTTGCCGCCCTGGCGCGGCGCGATCGAGCCGTCGCTCTTGCGCATCCAGCCACCCTGCCACTTGTCCTGGTTTTCCCATTCCTTCGGGTAACCGATGCCGGGCTTGGTTTCGACGTTGTTGAACCACGCGTATTCCATGCCGGGACGGCTGGTCCACACGTTCTTGCAGGTGACCGAGCAGGTGTGGCAACCGATGCACTTGTCGAGGTTGAGCACCATGCCGATTTGAGCGCGTATTTTCATGTCATGTCTCCTTACGCGTGGGCGGTATCGGTGGCAGCGGCTTCGCCGTCGAGCCAGTCGATGCGCTTCATCTTGCGCACGACGACGAACTCGTCGCGGTTGGTGCCGATGGTTCCGTAGTAGTTGAAGCCGTAGCTCAGCTGTGCATAGCCGCCGATCATGTGCGTCGGCTTCAGCACGATGCGGGTGACCGAGTTGTGGATGCCGCCGCGCGCACCGGTGATTTCCGACCCCGGCGTGTTGATGATCTTTTCCTGTGCGTGGTACATCAGCACCATGCCCGGGTTGACCCGCTGGCTCACCACGGCACGTGCAGTGATCGCGCCATTCACGTTGAACAGTTCCACCCAGTCGTTATCGACGATGCCCGCCTTCTTCGCGTCGTCCTCGGACAGCCAGATCACCGGGCCGCCGCGATTCAGCGTCAGCATGTGCAGGTTGTCGCTGTAGGTGGAGTGAATGCCCCACTTCTGGTGCGGCGTGATGAAGTTGAGCTGGATCTCCGGATTGCCGTTGCTCTTGATGCCGGCGATCGCAGCCGTCGTCTTCAGGTCCACCGGCGGGCGGTAGCTGACGAAGCCTTCGCCGAAGGCGCGCATCCACGGGTGGTCCTGGTAGAACTGCTGGCGGCCGGTCAGCGTGCGCCATGGGATCAGTTCATGCACATTGGTGTAGCCGGCGTTGTACGACACCTTCTCGCTTTCCAGGCCAGACCATGTCGGGCTGGAGATGATCTTGCGCGGCTGCGCCTGGATGTCGCGGAAGCGGATCTTTTCGTCCTCGCGGTAGATCGCCAGGTGCTCGTGGTCGCGCCCGGTCTGCTTGCCCAGCGCCTTCCACGCCTTCACCGCGACCTGGCCGTTGGTTTCAGGCGCCAGCATCATCACCACTTCGCAGGCGTCGATGTCGGTGTCGATCTTCGGCATGCCCTTGGTCGCGCCTTCATCGGTGACCAGACCGTTCAGTTCGCCGAGCTGGCGCACCTCGTCCTGCGTGTTCCAGGCGATGCCCTTGCCGCCGTTGCCCACCTTGGTCAGCAGCGGACCGAGCGCGGTGAAGCGTTTGTAGACGTTCGGGTAGTCGCGCTCGACCACCGTCATCTGCGGCGCCGTCTTGCCAGGGATCAGTTCGCACTCGCCGCGCTTCCAGTCGGCGACGCCGAAGGGCTGTGCCAGTTCGGCCGGGCTGTCGTGCATCAGCGGCGTCAGCACCAGTTCGCGTTCGACGCCGAGGTGACCGACGCACACTTCGCTGAACTTCTTCGCGAAGCCCTTGTAGATGTCCCAGTCGCTCTTCGACTGCCAGGCCGGGTCGACCGCGGTCGACAGCGGGTGGATGAAGGGGTGCATGTCGCTGGTATTGAGGTCGTTCTTCTCGTACCAGGTGGCGGTCGGCAGCACGATGTCCGAATACAGGCAGGTGGTGCTCATGCGGAAGTCCAGCGTCACCAGCAGGTCGAGCTTGCCTTCGGGCGCTTCCGCGTGCCACTTCACTTCGGTCGGTTTGGCGCAGCGCCCGACGCCGGGCCGCCCCAAGTCGGGCGCACCCCCTTGGGGGGCTGCGCGCAGCGCCTGGGGGTCGTCCACTTCCGAGCCGAGGTCCTTGCCCTGCACGCCATTGCTGGTGCCCAGCAGGTGCTTCAGGAAGTACTCGTGACCCTTGCCGCTGGAGCCGAGGATGTTGGAGCGCCAGACGAACATGTTGCGCGGCCAGTTCTGCGGCGCGTCCGGGTCTTCGCAGCTCAGTTCGAGCTGGCCGTTCTTCAGCGCGCCGACCGCGTAGTCCTTCGGATCGACGCCGGCGGCATTGGCCTCGCGCACCACCTGGATGGGATTGGTCTTCAGCTGCGGTGCGCTGGGCAGCCAGCCCATGCGCTCGGCGCGCACGTTGTAGTCGATCATGCTGCCGCCGAACTGCGAGGCGTCCGCCAGCGGCGACAGCACTTCCTCGACGCCCAGCTTTTCATAGCGCCACTGGTCGGTGTGGGCGTAGAAGAAGCTGGTCGAGTTCTGCTGGCGCGGCGGGCGTATCCAGTCGAGCGCGAAGGCGAGTGCGGTCCAGCCGGTCTGCGGGCGCAGCTTCTCCTGACCCACGTAGTGCGCCCAGCCGCCGCCGCTCTGACCGATGCAGCCGCACATCATCAGCATGTTGATGATGCCGCGGTAGTTCATGTCGCAGTGGTACCAGTGGTTCATTGCCGCGCCGATGATGACCATGGACTTGCCCTTGGTCTTGTCGGCGTTGTCGGCGAACTGGCGGGCGACGGTGATGATCTGGTCGCGCGGTACGCCGGTGATCTTCTCCTGCCAGGCGGGCGTGTAGGGCGTGTCTTCGTCGTAGCTGGTGGCGCCGGGGGTGACGCCGCCGGGCCGCCCCAAGGCGTCGCCAGCCTCCCCGGGGGGCTGCGAAGACGCGTTCGCGTCGAGCGTGGGGGGGCATTCCTCGCCGGGAAGACCGCGGCCGACACCGTAGTTGGCGACCTGCAGGTCGAACACGGTGGCCACCAGTGCGTCGCGCTTGTCCCCGGCCTTGCCGAGCGCGATGCGCTGCACCGGCACCGTGCGCAGCAGCACGTCGCCGCCACCCTGCGGGCTGTGCGGGAAGTGTTCGTGCTCGATGCCGCCGAAGTAGGGGAAGGCGACCTGCGTGTGCTCGACCGGGCTGGTATCGCCTTCGAGCACCGACAGCTTCAGCTTCACGTCGCCGCCGTGGCGCGCCTCCTTCGCTTCGAGGTTCCACTGGCCGGCATCGGCGCGGCCGTCCGGGCCCCAGCGGAAGCCGATGGCACCGTTGGGCAGCACGACGCGGCCGTTCTCGTCGAAGGCCACCGTTTTCCAGTCAGGATTGTTGGCCTGGCCCAGCTTTCCGTTGAAGTCGCTGGCGCGCACGTAGCGGTCGGGGACCATCACCGTCTTGCCGTTGGGCAGGGTGTGTTCCTTCAGCAGCACCAGCATGGGCAGATCGGTGTAGCGACGCGCGTAGTCGTCGAAATACGCAGATCTTCCGGCCCCCAGGTCGCCGCTGCGCGGCGCTCGCCCCCCGAGGGGGGCCGCCTCGCTTGGGGCGGCCCGGCGCTCGGCGGCGCTGCCAAAGTAGAACTCCTTCAGGATGACGTGGCCCATGGCCATCGCCACCGCCGCGTCGGTGCCCTGCTTGGGGTGCAGCCAGAGGTCTGCCAGCTTGCTGATTTCGGCGTAGTCGGGCGTGACGGCGACGGTCTTCGCGCCCTTGTAGCGGACCTCGGTGAAGAAGTGGGCGTCCGGCGTGCGCGTCTGCGGCACGTTGGAGCCCCAGGCGATGAGGTAGGTCGAGTTGTACCAGTCGGCTGATTCCGGCACGTCGGTCTGTTCGCCCCAGATCTGCGGGCTGGACGGCGGCAGGTCGCAGTACCAGTCGTAGAAGCTCATGCTGACACCACCGATCAGGCTCAGGTAACGCGAACCTGCGGCATAGCTCACCATGGACATGGCCGGAATCGGCGAGAAGCCGATGATGCGGTCCGGGCCGTGCTTCTTGATGGTGTAGACGTTGGCGGCGGCGACCAGCTCGTTCACTTCGTCCCAGCTGGAGCGGACGAAGCCGCCGAGGCCGCGCACCTGCTGGTAGTCGCGGCGCTTGGCGTCGTCCTCGACGATGGACGCCCAGGCTTCGACCGGGCCGTGCTTCAGACGCGCCTCACGCCAGGTCTTGAGCAGGCGGCCCCGCACCATCGGGTATTTGACGCGGTTGGCGCTGTACAGGTACCAGCTGTAGCTGGCGCCGCGCGCACAGCCGCGCGGCTCGTGGTTGGGCATGTCCCAGCGGGTGCGCGGGTAATCGGTCTGCTGGGTTTCCCAGGTGACGATGCCGCCCTTGACGTAGATCTTCCACGAGCAGGAGCCCGTGCAGTTCACGCCGTGGGTGGAACGCACGATCTTGTCGTGCGCCCAGCGGTCGCGGTAGGCGTCCTCCCAGCTGCGGTCTTCGCCGGTGGCGGTGCCGTGGTCGCCCGAGAAGCTCTCCTTCGGGGCGGAGAAGTGGGTCAGTCGGTCGAGAAAGTGGCTCATGTGTGCTCTCCGGTGTGAGGCAATTCGTGCAGTCGGATCGGGGGATCAGGGGTTCTTCACGTACGCGTTCTTGCGCAGGTAGAACCACCAGTTGACGATCAGGCAGACGGCATAGAAGACGGCGAAGCCGTACATGGCAATCTGCGGCGTGCCGGCCTTGATCTGGTCGCCGATGACGACCGGTGCGATGAAGGCACCATAGGCGGCGACCGCCGATGTCCAGCCCAGCACCGGACCGGCCTGGGTGCGGTCGAAGATGACGCCGACGGTACGGAAGGTGGAGCCGTTGCCGATGCCGCTTGCGGCGAACAGCAGGATGAACAGGCCGAGGAAGGTCGGGAAGTACTGCTCCGGCGTGGCCGAGCCATAGGCCTGCATCATCACGTAGCCCACCGCGACCGACGCGCCCACCATGACGGCGGAAATGATCTGGGTGACGATGGAGCCGCCCACCTTGTCAGAGATCCAGCCGCCGAGCGGGCGTATCGCGGCGCCGACGAAGGGGCCGATCCACGCGTAGGTGAGCGCGGACGGCGCGTTCGGATTCTTGATCGTGTGCGTCATCACGCCGGCCGCGTCCGGCACGTGCTGGAAGCCGAAGATGACGGTGATGGCCAGCGGCAGCGCCATCGAGAAGCCGATGAAGGAGCCGAAGGTGACGACGTAGAGCGCAGTCATCGACCAGGTGTGGCGATTGGAGAAGATGGCGAACTGCTTGGCCACGTTCTCCTTCATCGTGCCGAAGGCGGCCAGCCGCATCACCAGCAGCGCGGCGGCGATGTCCAGCGGGATGGCCACCCACATGTTCAGCACGCCCAGGCCGGTCGGTGCCGGCAGATAGAGATAGAGCATGCCTATCGTCGGAATGAAGGCCAGCGTGTACAGATAGGTGATCTTCATGAAGGCGACGATCGGGCTGCCGGTCGCCGGCGACACCGTCTTCAGGTTGTTCATGCCGAACCAGCACAGGATGGACAGCGGCACCAGCGAGAACACCCAGGCGAAGCCGGCGTTCTGGATCCAGGTCGGCGTGCCGGCGGCGATCTTGCCGAAGATCCATCCGCTGTCCTTCACCAGCGTCATTGACTCACCGCCGAAGGCGCCCAGCAGCGGCAGGGTCATCACCAGCGGGATGACGACCTGCATCGTGGTGACGCCGAAGTTGCCGAGGCCGGCATTCAGGCCGAGCGCCGTGCCCTGCAGGCGCTTGGGGAAGAAGGTGCTGATGTTGGACATCGAACTGGCGAAGTTGCCGCCGCCGACGCCGGACCACAGCGCCATCAGCTGGAATACCCACAGCGGCCATTCCGGGTGTTGTAACGCGATGCCGGTGCCGATCGCAGGCGACAGCAGCATGGCCGTGGTCAGGAAGATGGTGTTGCGACCGCCGGCAAGCCGGATCAGGAAGGAGGCCGGGATGCGCATCGTTGCGCCGGAGATGCCGGCGATGGCGGTCAGCGTGAACAGCTGCTCCTTGCTGAAGGGAAAGCCGAGGTTGAGCATCTGTACGGTGATGATGCCCCACATGCCCCAGACCGCGAATCCGCACAGCAGCGCAGGGATGGAAATCCACAGGTTGCGGTAGGCCACCCTCTTTCCGGTCGATTCCCAGAAGCCGTCGTCCTCGGGCCGCCAGTCTTCGACGTCGGGGCCGGTAGGTGCAGCCTGTACCGGGCGGGCGGCAGTGTGTGAGTTTGCATTCATGATGGTCTCCGTGGATGCCGGGGTCAGGACTGCGTTTCGGCCGTCCGGCCCATGAGCTGTTTGCTGCGGACTTCAGTGAAGTACATCCAGATCAGCGATACCCAGACCACGCCGTACATGAGCATGAAGGCGCTGGAGCGTATGCCGGTGAGATCGAGCAGGGCACCGAACATGATGGGCAGCACGAAGCCGCCGAGGCCGCCAGCCAGGCCGACAATGCCGCTGATGGTGCCGATGTTGGCCGGGTAGTCGTTGCTGATGTACTTGAACACGCTGGCCTTGCCGAAGGCCCAGGCGATGCCCAGAACGAACATCAGGGCGGTGAAGGTGTAGACGTTGAGGCCGATGTGGAAGGTCTGTTCGCCGTTGATGGTGACGACGGTGAATTGCGTCTGCGGATAGCTCAGCAGGAAGAGGCAGATCCAGCTCACCCACAGCACCCACCAGGTGACGCTGTGTGCGCCGTACTTGTCGGACAGCCAGCCGCCGATGGCGCGCAGCACGCCGCCGGGCAGCGAGAAACAGGCGGCCAGCAGCGCGGCGGCGCGGATGTCGAGACCGTACTCGCCGACGTAGTACTGCACCATCCACAGGCTCAGCGCGACGTAGCCGCCGAACACGATGCTGTAGTACTGGCAGTACTTCAGCACGCGCGGGTCCTTCAGTGCCTTCAGCTGGTCGACGAAGCGCACGTTGCTCGGCACCAGGTGGGCCGGGTCGCTGTAGCTGAACAGCCAGAAGACGATGACGGTGCCAAGCATGATCGCGGCGTACACCTGCGGCACCATGGTCCAGCCGAAGGCGACCAGCAGGGCCGGTGCGACGAACTTGTTCACCGCCGCTCCCGAGTTGCCGGCGCCATACACGCCCATCGCGAAGCCCTGCTGTTCCTTCGGGAACCAGCGCGCGACATAGGGCGTGCCGACCGAGAACGAACCGCCGGCCAGGCCGACGAACAGGCCGATGACGAGGAAATGCCAGTACTCCGTGGCATGGCTCATCATCCAGATGGCCGGCACGGTGGCCGCCATCAGCAGCGCCATGACGATGCGACCGCCGTACTTGTCGGTCCAGATGCCGAGCGGCACCCGCACCAGCGAGCCGGTGAGCACCGGTGTGGCGGTCAGCAGACCGAACTGCGTGGCATTGAGATCGAGCGCCTTCTTGATCGGTATGCCGATCACGCCGAACATCATCCACACCATGAAGCACACGGTGAACGCCAGGGTGCTGACGATCAGCACCGACAGTGCCTGCCCTTTCCTGGTCATGACGGAATCCTCCCTTTGAGACTGAGGCGATCTTAGGGAGCGCGTCAGGGCGGGGGCATCCTCCGGTGGTAGCGCGCGCGAGGTGCGGAAGAACGATGGAGCGCGCCGGCGTGTAGTTCCGAAGAACTAGCGCCGGCGGTCGTTACGGACATGTTGACCGCGGTCAAGAACCGCCGGACGTTTCAGGAGCCGGCGAGTGCGTGCGCGATCCCGCGGCGTGCCGACGACGGGGCAGGCGGGTCACAGCAGTCCGCGCTCGACCGCGATGACCGCGACCTGCACGCGCGAACTGACGCCCAGCTTGCGCAGGATGTGCTGCACGTGAATCTTCACCGTGGTTTCGGCGATGCCCAGATCGCGCGCGATGGCCTTGTTGCTGTCGCCACGGGCGATGCCGCGCAGGATGTCGGTCTCGCGTGGCGAAAGTGCGCTGATCCGGGGCGCAGGTTCGGCGACAGGTGGTGCCGGCGCGGCCACCCGTCTGTAGACCTCGACCAGCTTGCCGGTCATTTCGTCGGCCACGACCGGCTCGCCATGGACGGCACGATGTATCGCCCGCGACAGCGCCTCGCCCTCCATCGTCTTGAGCAGATAGCCGCAGGCGCCATTGCGCAGCGCAGCGGCCAGATCCTCGCCATCCTCACTGATCGTGAGCAGGATGAGCCGGGCTTGCGGTGCCGCCTCGCGCAGTGCCGGGAGCGCATCGACGCCATTTACGCCGGGCAGGTGGTTGTCGAGCAGGATGACGTCGGGCTGGAGCACCTGGGCTCGCCGCTGCGCTTCGCCTGCGTCGCCGGCATCGCCCACGATCTGCAGCATCGGGTCGCGCGAGAGCAGCGCGCTCAGCCCGCGCCGGAACAGCGTATGGTCGTCGACCAGCAGGATGCGTATCGGCGTGTCGCAGTCCGGAAGTGTCATGAGGCTGCTTGCATGGGAGGCAGGTCGAGCAGGGTCGGGTCGGTCGCAGGGAGTGTCAGCACCACGGAAGTGCCGCGTTCCGGCGACGAGAATACTTCGATCTGCGCGCCGATGCGTGCCGCGCGCTCGCGCATGATGCGCAGGCCGACATGGGTTTCGTCCGGCGGTCCGCCGCCGGCTGCGAAGCCGATTCCGTCGTCGCGCACCTCGAAACGCCACTGCGGCTGTTGCTGCACGTCAAGCCAGACATGGGCGGCACGCGCATGCTTGCGCACATTCGACAGCGCTTCCTGCACGATGTGCAGGACCTGTATCTGCACGTCCGGCAGCAGCGGCAGGCCGTGATCCTTCACCGTCAGTGTGGCACGCACGCCGCTCTGATGCTCGAACTTGCGCAGTGTTGCGAGAAGCGCCGAACCGATGTCCTCGGCGTTGGCCCGGGTGCGGAAGTGCAGCAACAGTTCCCGAACGTCGCCAGTGCTTTCGCGCAGTCCTGCATCCAGTTCGTCGAGCAGCGCTCGTGCCGCCGTCTCGTCGTGGCGGGTCAGTTCTTCGCGCATCATTTCCACCTGCATTTTCATGAAAGCCAGCGACTGAGCGATCGAGTCGTGCAGTTCGCTGGCGAGAAAGTTGCGTTCCTGCGATACGGCTGCCTCGTGCTGCAGAGCGTTCAGGCGCAGGTTCTCCATGCCGCCTGCCAGGTGTGTGGCCAGTGCTTCCAGCAATGAACGGACCGACCCGGACAGGTCCACACTGGCATGGAAGAACAGGTCAACCTCGCCCATCAGCCTGTCCTTCATTCGGATGGGCACGGACACCAGGGTTTCGAAACCGGCTTCGCTGCAGTACTGCAGCGACTCGCCACCCGTGAGCCGGATCGGGATGACTCTGGCAAACGGCGGTGCGTCCGGCGAGCCGCAATGACATTCGTCGGCCTTGAGGCAACGTTCGCCATCGGTCATGTAGGTCGGCAAACCCTGTGAGGCGAGCAGCAGGTAACGTCTGTTCGATTCGTCCGACCAGCGCAGCGCGACGCCATCGGCATGCACTGCGCGGGCGACATAGCCGACGAAGCCGCGCGCGAGCTCTTCAAGCGTGCGAGCGGTGGCTACGAGCGAGGTCACTTCGTAGAGTGCTTCGAGGCGCTCGCGCTTCTCTTCAAGTTCGGCGGTCTTCGCACTGACCTTGGCTTCGAGATTGCGGTACATCGCTTGAATGTGTTCCGCCATGTCGTTGAATCCGTCGGCAAGGGTGCCGAACTCGTCGCTGCTGCTGCGTTCCACACGGACGCCGAAATCGCCCTGCTGTATCCGTTCCAGCGCTTGCTTGAGCTGGCCGACCGGCTCCAGCACGAACAGGTAGCCGACGTAGAGCAATACCGCAGCGCCGACCACGGCCAGTGCCATCGTTGCAAGTTGAAGCAGATTCAGCAGCGCGGTCCAGCGCGACATGTGGGCCTCGATGCCGGCCACCAGCGCGTCGATGCCTCCGGTGAAGCGGGCTGTGTCGTCGAGCAGGCCCGCTTTGCCCGACGGCGATGCGTCGAGCCAGCGGGAGTCGTAGGTCTTCCATTCGGACCGGACTTGGTCGAAGAGTGTGCGGATGGCGTTGTCCAGAGGCATGAACAGCGGACGTTCCGGATCGCCGTCGCGCAACAGCAGAAGGCTGCGCTCGAACTCGGCGCGCGCTGCCGGCAGTGCGGCACTTTCGCCGGTCGCCACCAGCAGCGACATCCGGTAGGCCTGCATGCGCATGCGCCCGGCCTCGTTGACGGCCGCTGCGCCGCCATCGAGCTGCCAGGACATCCACAGGGTGAGCGTGATCGACAGCAGTGCCAGCAGGCCGAAGGGCGCCGCCGCCAGAGCCAGCTTTGCACCGAGGTTCCACGTACGGGAAGGCTTCATGTCCTCGAGTTTAGGGTCTGCCGCGACGCTTTTCACCATCCGTTGATTCCAGCCAGGGCGCTGGCTATGGCCATGTACTATTCTGTTTTCGCACGGTCGTTGTGTTCCGTGCGACCTCCGCGGCATGATCCCGCTTCGTCTCTCGTCGTATGAGACAACCGGACGATGTGCCGTTCCGAGCCTGGCAACCCGCTCGAAGTTCTGCCTTGGGGGATTCGACCTTGCCGAAGGGCCTTCTGTCCCGCTTCGTGTCACCGGTACCGATATCGACGGCCATCGTGGCGGCGCTCTGGATACCCGGCCTCTTGCTGCTCCCAACGCCGGACGCATGGGTCGCTACCGGCTGGAGCCTGTGGTGTGGCCTGTGCGGTTGTGTGCTCGCCGCAGGTCTGCGTCGTCGGGACGCCCGATCGGACGGCGCACCGGGCGATGATGCAGACAAGTCCTTTGCCGCATTGCGCGAACTTCCGTTGCCCGCCTGCCTGTGCACCTTGCCGCAGGGCACGATACGGGTAGCCAATGCCGCGCTTTCAGCGTTGGCCGACGAACCCGTCGAATCCCTCTGCGGCCGCAGCGTTGTCGAGTATTGCCTGACTTCCGAAGACCGCAACCGTGTGGTCGATCTGCTGTTGCAGGGCGCTGGTGTGGACGCCGTGGAGCTTCCCCTGCGCAGGCGGGATGGCACCGTGCGATGGGTGTCGGCGGCGGCGCGTCCGACCGTTTTCCGCGGCCAGCCGGCTCTGCTCGTGATCTGTCACGACATCACCGGACACCGACAGGCGCAGAGTTCCCTGGCCGCGAGCGAGAAGCGCTTCCGTGTGCTGCTCGGCGCCCTGTCGGAGGCCGTGGTGCTCTACGACGCACTCGGCCGCGTGCTGACCAGCAACCGTACCACCGGTTCCTGTGCCTGGCTTGACGCGGCACATGCCGGTCTGCCGGGCGGCCGGAACGATTTCAGACTGTGCGACGAACAGGGCCGCCCGCTGGCACCGGGCATGCATCCGGTGATCCGCTCGCTGTCCGATGGCCAGCCGGCGCGTGACGTGGTGATCGGCGCCGAAGATGCTGCGGGCCAGATGCGCTGGCTGACGGTCAATACGCAGCCGCTGGTCCATTCCGGAGCGCTTCACCCCTATGCCGTGGTGGCGTCCTACTCCGACCTGACGGCGCGCATCCGTGCGGAACGCGCGCTGCGGGCGAGCGAGCAGCGCTACGCGCTTGCGCTGCGTGGCATGAACGAAGGGCTGGCCGAGTGGCTCATCGGCAGTGACAGCATGTATGTGTCGCCTCGTCTGTCGCAGATCATGGGCTATGAAGCCGGCGGTCGTCGCATACGGGTGCGCGATTTCGTCGCCGGCATCCATCCCGAGGACCGTCGCGCCTGGTCTGCCACGGTGGCGGGCCATCTGCGCGGGCGCACCGATCATTTCCAGCAGGAGTTGCGCATGCGCCACGCCGACGGCCGCTATCGCTGGTTCCAGTTGCGCGGCGTGGCACAGCGGGACGGCGCGGGGCGCAGCAGCAAGGTGGTCGGCACCGTAGCCGATGTGACGCTGCGCAAGCGGCTGGAGGAGGTCGATGTTGCCGAGCGGGAACTGCTGTCGCTGATCGCGACCGGTACGCCCCTGCCCGAGTTCATGCTCCGGCTGGCCGCGCTGGTGTCGCGGCTGCTCGACGAGGGCGCGCTCTGCGCAGTGCTCGTCCTGGACCCGGACAGCGGGCGTGTGACCGACCTGCTGGGCGCGTCACTGCCCGAGGCGCTGGGCCGGATGCTGCGCCAGCCGGCACCCGGTTCGCCACACGAACACACGATCGATGCGCTGCGCGGCCGTCGTCCGGTGCTGTACGAGGGCAGCATGTTCCCGGAAGGTCCGGATGGTCCTCCCGACGCGCATGCCTGGTGCTCGCTGTGGGTGCTGCCGCTGGTGGTGCAGGACGGCACGGTTCCGGGCGGACTCGTCGTCCTGCATGCGCAGCCCTGGCGTCCCGGGCGGAGCGAGGAGAGTGTGGTCGAACGCATGTCGGACATCGCGCGATTCGCACTTGAGCGGGCGCGTGCCGAGCGCAAGCTGCATGAAATGAACGAATCCCTGGAGCGCCGCGTTGCGGAGCGGACCGGAATGCTTGAACAGGCGAACAGCGAACTGGAGGCGTTCTCCTATTCGGTGTCGCACGATCTGCGCAGCCCCTTGCGAGCGATCAATGGCTTTGCCCACCTGCTGCTCGAACATGCAGGCGAACAGCTGGACGCCGAAGGGCGCGACATGCTTGAACGCATTCAGCGTGGCGCTTCCCGCATGGGTTTGCTGATCGACGACATACTGCACTTTTCCCGCGTGTCGCGGATCGACATGGCCCACGCCGTTGTCGACCTGGACGCGCTTGCAGCCAGCGTTGTCGCCGATCTGAGCGAACAGTATCCGTCCGCTTGCGTGGAGCTTTCTCCGCTCGGGCATGCCAGTGGAGATCAATCCATGTTGCGTCAGGTCTTCGTGAACCTGATCGGCAATGCACTGAAGTTTTCGTCGCGCAGCGCGCAGCCGCGGGTGGAGATTTTCGTCGAGCGCAGACGGGGTGTCGCGGCGATCTGCGTGCGAGACAACGGGGTCGGCTTCGATCCGGCCTACGCCGAACGCCTGTTCGGCGTGTTCCAGCGCCTGCACGGTGCAGAGGAATTTCCGGGGACTGGTGTCGGGCTGGCCATCGTCAAGCGCATCGTCGAGCGGCACGGAGGTGTCGTTGGCGTCGAGTCAAGACCGGCTCGGGGTGCGACTTTCCGCTTCACGCTGGCCAGCTTCCGCCCCTTCGATCAGGTGGAGGCGCTGCCTGCCGGGGAGACGGCGCCGGGCGAAGAGATTCCGCGTACCGGAACCTGAGCGCGGAAGAGGGGGAGCGGAGCGCTTCTGTGTGCTGTCGGCAAAGCAGGGCTCAACCGATCAGCCGTGTCAGCGCCTCACGATACTTGTCGCCGGTGCGGCTGATGATGTCGACGGGAAGATGCGGGCCCGGTGCGGTCTTGTTCCAGTCCAGCGTTTCCAGGTAGTCGCGCACGAACTGCTTGTCGAAGGAGGGCGGATTGCTGCCTTCCTGATACTGGTCGGCCGGCCAGAAGCGAGACGAATCCGGCGTCAGCGCTTCGTCGATCAGGATCAGGTTGCCGTCCTCGTCCAGCCCGAACTCGAACTTGGTGTCGGCGATGATGATGCCGCGTGTTCGGGCATAGTCCGCCGCCGCACCGTACAACGCGACTGCCGTGTCGCGTACCTTCGCGGCCATGTCGGCCCCGATCAGTGCTTCGGTCTGTGCGTAACTGATGTTCTCGTCGTGATCGCCCACGGCCGCCTTGGTCGCGGGGGTGAAGATGGGAGCCGGCAGTTTCGAGGCCATCCGCAGGCCGTGCGGCAACTGCACGCCGCACACCGCGCCGGTGCGCGAGTAATCGCCCCATCCCGAACCGATCAGGTAGCCACGCACGACCGCCTCGATCGGCAGCGGCTTGAGCCTGCGCACGACGATGGCGCGGCCTTCCACCTGATCGCGTTCGTCCGCCGTCACCACCGTTTCCGGCGCAATGCCGGTCAGGTGGTTGGGCGACACAGCGGCGAGCTTGCCGAACCAGAAGTTCGAAACGGCTGTCAGCACCTTGCCCTTGCCCGGGATGGGGTCGGGCAGGATGACGTCGAAGGCCGACAGGCGATCGGTAGTGACGATGAGCATCCGGTCGTCGTCTATCGCGTAGATGTCGCGGACCTTGCCGCGAGCGATCAGCGGCAGGCTCTTGATGCTGGATTCGAACAGTGCGTCGGCCATTTCGGTCTTCGTGTGCAGTCTTCGGCTTTCGGGTTGCAGGCTCAGTTCACGGTCTGGGCGAGTTCGCCGGCGGCGTAACGGCGCGCCATTTCGTCCAGCGCGATGGCCTTGATCTTCGGCGCCTGGCCTTCGCAGCCGAATTCCAGGTAGCGCTGCTTGCATACCGCCTTGGCGGCTTCGCGCGCCGGCTTCATCCATTCGCGCATGTCGAACTTGTCCGGATTCTCGGCCATGAACTTGCGCACCGCGCCAGTCATCGCCATGCGGATATCGGTGTCGATATTGATCTTGCGTACGCCGTACTTGATCGCTTCCTGGATTTCCGCCACCGGCACACCGTAGGTCTGCTTCATCTTGCCACCGTACTGGTTGATGATGTCCAGCAGGTCCTGTGGCACGCTGGAGGAGCCGTGCATCACGAGATGGGTGTTCGGGATGCGGGCGTGGATTTCCTTGACGCGGGAGATGGCCAGGATGTCGCCGGTGGGTTTGCGGCTGAACTTGTAAGCGCCATGGCTGGTACCGATGGCGATGGCCAGCGCATCGAGCTGTGTGGCCTTCACGAATATCGCGGCCTCTTCCGGGTCGGTCAGCATCTGGCTGTGATCCAGCTTGCCTTCGGCGCCAATGCCGTCCTCCTCGCCTGCCTCACCCGTTTCCAGATTGCCCAGGCATCCCAGTTCTCCCTCGACCGTGGCGCCGATGCGGTGCGCCATGTCGACCACGTTGCGGGTGACGTCGACGTTGTAGTCGAAGGAAGCCGGGGTCTTGCCGTCTTCCATCAGCGAGCCGTCCATCATGACCGAACCGAAGCCCAGATCCAGCGCGCCCTGGCAGACCTTGGGACTGGTGCCGTGATCCTGGTGCATGACCAGCGGGATGTGCGGGAAGGCTTCGGTGGCGGCCTGGATCAGGTGCTTGATGAAGGATTCGCCGGCGTACTTGCGGGCACCTGCGCTGGCCTGGAGGATGACAGGAGCGCCGACTTCGTCGGCGGCGCTCATCACCGCCTGCACCTGCTCGAGGTTGTTCACATTGAAAGCCGGCAGGCCATAGCCGTTTTCGGCGGCATGGTCGAGCAGTTGGCGCATGGATACCAGAGGCATGAGTTTCTCCCGCGAGTTCAGATTAAGGTCGAGAGTTGACGATACTCGCCGACCTTGACGATTTTCAGTGTATTGGTACCGCCCGGAACGCCGATAGGCTCACCGAAGGACAGCACGATGAGGTCACCGACTTTCACCACGCCTGCGCGCAGCAGTTCGGCCTCGGCATCGATCAGCATGCGGTCGCGATCCGCGTCCGGATCCAGCTTTATCATCAGAGGCGTGACGCCGCGGTACATGGCCAGCTTGTAGCGGGTGCGCACTTCCGGCGTCAGCGCATAGATGGGCACGCCGCTGTTCAGTCGCGACATCCACAGCGAGGTCGAACCGGACTGGGTCAGCGTGGCGATCGCCTTGACCTTCAGGTGGAAAGCCGAGAACAGCGCAGCCATCGCGATCGACTGGTCGATACGGGTGAACACGCGCTGCAGGAATTCCTGGTCCAGCTTGACCTCGGCCGATTTCTCGGCCTCGATGCAGATGCGGCTCATCGCCTCGACCGTTTCCACCGGGTACTGGCCGGAGGCGGTTTCCGCCGACAGCATGACGGCGTCGGTGCCGTCGAGTACCGCATTGGCGACATCGGACACCTCGGCCCGCGTGGGCACCGGGCTGCTGATCATCGATTCCATCATCTGCGTGGCGGTGATGACCAGCTTGTTCATCTCGCGCGACACGCGAATGATGCGCTTCTGCATTGCCGGCACTGCGGCATCGCCCACTTCGACCGCGAGGTCGCCGCGCGCCACCATGGCGCCGTCGGACGCTTCGAGAATTTCTTCCAGCGCCGGAATCGCTTCCACCCGTTCGATCTTGGCAATCAGCAGGGCATTGGAGCCGGCCGCGCGCAGCAGTTCGCGCGCCTGGCGCATGTCGTCGCCGTTCTTGGGGAAGCTTACCGCGACGTAGTCCACGTTCAGCGAGGCGGCGACCTTGATGTCTTCCATGTCCTTGGCGGTCAGAGCCGGTGCCGACAGGCCTCCGCCCTGGCGGTTGATGCCCTTGTTGTTCGACAGTTCGCCGCCGTGCCGCACCGTGCAGTGGATCTGCGTGTCGGTGACCGACTTCACGTCCATCACGATGCGGCCGTCGTCGAGCAGCAGTACGGCGCCCGGTTCGACGTCGTTCACCAGTTCCGGATAGTCGAGGCCGACATGGTCGGCGTCGCCGAGCATGCACTCGATGTCGAACACGAACTTCTGGCCGGCCTTAAGCAGTACCTTGCTGCCGGCGAATTTGCCGACACGGATCTTCGGACCCTGCAGGTCGGCCATGATGCAGACCGTGCGGCCGACCTTGGCGCAGACCGCGTGCAGGGTTTCAACGCGGGCGCGGTGGTCGTCCGCCTTGCCATGCGAAAAGTTGAGCCGCACGACATCGACGCCGGCTTCGACCAGCCGGGTGAGCGTGGCCAGGTCGCTGGAAGCGGGGCCGAGTGTGGCGACGATCTTGGTGAAGCGATGCATGGCGGGGCGGACTCCTCGTTGTTTTGTATGCGCGTTCTGCGATGTTCAGCCGTTGGCGCGCTTGAGCAGGATATCGACTGCCGGCAGCGTCTTGCCCTCGAGGAATTCGAGGAAGGCGCCTCCGCCGGTCGAGATGTAGCTCACCTGGTCGGCAATCCCGTATTTTGCGATGGCGGCCAGCGTGTCGCCACCACCGGCGATCGAATAGGCTTCCGATGCGGCGATCGCACGGGCCACCGTTTCGGTGCCGTGACCGAAGGCGTCGAACTCGAACACGCCGACCGGGCCGTTCCATACGATGGTTCCGGCGGCCTTCAGCGTTTCCGCCAGCGTTGCCGCGGCCTTCGGGCCGATGTCGAGAATCATGTCGTCGTCGGCTACTTCATCGACCGGCTTCACGGTGGCTTCGGCGTCGGCGGCGAAGGACTTCGCACACACGACATCTTCCGGCAGCGGAACCTTCGTCTTGGCCATCACGCGCTTCGCCGCATCGACCAGATCGGCTTCGGCCAGCGACTTGCCGATTTTCTTGCCGGCGGCCAGAAGGAAGGTGTTGGCGATGCCGCCACCGACGATGAGCTGGTCGACCTTGTCGGCCAGGTTTTCCAGCAGCGTGAGCTTGGTCGATACCTTGGAGCCGGCGACGATGGCCGCCAGCGGGCGTGCGGGCTGGCCCAGCGCCTTGCCCAGCGCGTCCAGCTCGCTGGCCATCAGCGGGCCTGCGCAGGCGACCGGCGCGTACTGGCCCATGCCGAAGGTGGTCGCTTCGGCGCGGTGAGCGGTACCGAAAGCGTCGTTCACCCACACGTCGCACAGCGCGGCGAGCTTCTTCGACAGCGCGTCGTCGCACTTCTTCTCGCCCGTGTTGGCGCGGCAGTTTTCCAGCAGGACCACTTCGCCCGGCGCGACCTGCACGCCATCCACCCAGTCCGCCACCAGCTTCACTTCGAAGCCCAGCAGTTCCGACATGCGGCGGGCGATCGGCGCCAGGGAGTCTTCCGGCTTCAGTTCGCCCTCGGTCGGACGACCGAGGTGGGAGGTGACCATGACGGCAGCACCGGCGTCGCGGGCGGCGAGTATGGCCGGCAGCGAGGCGCGGATGCGCGTGTCTTCGGTGATGTTGCCGGCGTCGTCCTGCGGCACGTTCAGGTCGGAGCGGATGAACACCCGCTTGCCCTTGAGATCGAGATCGGAAAGTCGCTTGAACTGCACGATGAGTCCTCCACGAAGTGCGTGATGAGCGTGATCGAATGGATTTTCGGGAGCGGGAAAGACGAAGCGGGGCAGGGGCGCGCGCACCCGAACCCCGCTCGCCGACACCGGAACCTTACTTGGCGCTCATCAGCGCGACCGTGGTGTCCAGCATGCGGTTGGAGAAGCCCCACTCGTTGTCGTACCAGGACAGCACCTTGACCAGCTTGCCGTCGGCCGACACGCGCGTCTGGGTCGAGTCGAACACGCTGGAACGCGGGTCGTGGTTGAAATCCACGCTCACCAGCGGCAGCGTGTTGTAGCCGAGGATGCCGGCCAGTTCGTCTTCCGATGCGGCCTTCAGGATGGCGTTCACTTCATCCACTGTCGTTGCGCGCTTGGCGGTGAAGGTGAGGTCGACCACCGACACGTTGATGGTCGGCACGCGCATCGCGAAGCCGTCCAGCTTGCCGTTGAGTTCCGGCAGCACCAGGCCGACCGCGGCCGCGGCGCCGGTCTTGGTCGGGATCATCGACTGTGTGGCGCTACGGGCGCGGCGCAGATCCTCGTGGTAGACGTCGGTCAGCACCTGGTCGTTGGTGAAGGCATGAATGGTGGTCATCAGGCCGGTTTCGACGCCGATCTTGTCGTTCAGCGGCTTGACCAGCGGGGCCAGGCAGTTGGTGGTGCAACTGGCGTTCGAAATGACGGTATCGCTGGCTTTGAGCACGCCGTGGTTCACGCCGAAGACGACGGTGGCGTCGACGTCCTTGCCGCCGGGAGCGGAAATGATCACCTTCTTCGCGCCGCCCTTCAGGTGTGCCGAGGCCTTTTCCTTGCTGGTGAAGAAACCGGTGCACTCCATCACCACGTCGACGCCCAGTTCGCCCCACGGCAGTTCGGCCGGGTTGCGGTTGGCCAGCACGCGGATCCGGTCGCCATTGACCACCATGTAGTCGCCGTCGACGCTGACCGAGCCCGGGAACTTGCCGTGCGCGGTGTCGTACTGGGTCAGGTGCGCGTTGGTCTTCGGGTCGCCGAGGTCGTTGATCGCGACGATTTCGATGTCGTGGCGCTTGCCGCCTTCGTAGTGCGCACGCAGCACATTGCGGCCGATACGCCCGTAACCATTGATCGCAACCTTGATCGTCATTTCAGCAACTCCCTCTCCGTTGGGTGTGGATTCAAGAAAAGTCTTGGATTGTGCGGCGCAACTTGTGGCTGCGCTGCGCCTAAATTGGCATTTGGAAACGCAAACGCGGCGGACGGGACTGCATTCCGCCGCGTTGGCGCCTACCTGCCAAGCAGTTGTCGTGCCGCCTGTGCCACCGCGTCCGCAGTGATGCCGAAAGCCTTGTACAGCTCGCCCGCAGGTGCCGACTCGCCGAAGTGGTCCAGACCCACCACGGCGCCTTCGAGGCCCACGTACTTGCGCCAGAGATCGGTCACGCCGGCTTCCACCGCGACGCGCGGAATGCCGCGCGGCAGCACGGTTTCACGCCAGGCGGCATCCTGGCGGTCGAAGACCGAGGTCGATGGCATCGACACCACGCGCACCGTGATGCCCTCCGCTTCCAGCGTCTTCTGTGCGGCCAGCGCCAGCGATACTTCGGAACCGGTCGCGATCAGCACGGCTTCCACCTTGCCGGCCGCTTCGGACAGCACGTAAGCACCGCGCGCGATGGCGGCGGTGGTCGAGGCGTCGCGCTGCACGTGAGGCAGATTCTGGCGCGAGAACATCATCGAGGTCGGCCCGTCGACACGTTTGATCGCGCTGGCCCAGGCCACGGCCGATTCGACCGTGTCACAAGGACGCCAGACGTCCATGTTCGGCATCAGGCGCAGCGTGGCGGTCTGTTCGACCGGCTGATGGGTCGGTCCGTCCTCGCCAAGGCCGATCGAGTCGTGCGTGAACACGAATATCTGGCGCACCTTCATCAGCGCCGCCATGCGCAGCGCGTTGCGCGCGTATTCGGAGAACATCAGGAAGGTGGCGGTGTAGGGAATGAAGCCACCGTGCAGCGCGATGCCATTGGCGATGGCCGCCATGCCGAACTCGCGCACACCGTAGTAGAGATAGTTGCCGCCCGGGTTCTCTGCCGAAATGCCTTTGGAACCCGACCACAGTGTCAGGTTGGAGCCGGCCAGGTCGGCCGAGCCGCCCAGCAGTTCGGGCAGCGCCGGCGCGAACGCTTCGATGCAGTTCTGGCTGGCCTTGCGGCTGGCGATGTTCTCGGCCTTGCCGTCAAACTTCGTGATCGTGTCGGCGACCGCCTGGTCGAACGCGTCCGGCAGTGCGCCGCGCGTGCGGCGGGTGAATTCGGCTGCGAGCGCCGGGTGTTCGGCGCTGTAGGCGGTGAAGCGGGCGGACCATTCCTCTTCCGCCTTCCTGCCGGCCGGACGACCATCCCAGGCGGCGTAAACCTCGGCCGGAATCTCGAACGGCGCGTGCGTCCAGCCGATGTGGGCGCGGGCGGCCTCGACTTCGGCCGCGCCCAGAGGCGCGCCGTGTACGTCGTGACCTCCGGCCTTGTTCGGCGAGCCAAGGCCGATCACGGTGCGGCAGCAGATCAGCGTCGGGCGCGTCGTGTCGGCCTTGGCGGCGTGTATGGCGGCGTCGATCGCCGCTGCGTCGTGGCCATCCACGGCCGGGATTACCTGCCAGCCATAGGCTTCGAAGCGCTTCGGCGTATCGTCCGCGAACCAGCCCTTGACGTGGCCGTCGATGGAGATGCCATTGTCGTCGTAGAAAACGATGAGCTTGCCCAGACCCTGGGTGCCCGCCAGCGAACAGGCTTCGTGTGAAATGCCTTCCATCAGGCAGCCGTCACCGACGAAACACCAGGTGTAGTGATCGACCACGGTGTGGCCCGGACGGTTGAACTGAGCCGCCAATGCGCGCTCGGCAATGGCCATGCCGACCGCGTTGGCCAGCCCCTGTCCAAGCGGACCGGTGGTCGTTTCCACGCCCGGTGCGTAACCGTGTTCGGGATGGCCTGGCGTCTTCGAGTGCAGCTGACGGAAAGATTTCAGGTCGTCAATCGACAGGTCATAGCCGGAGAGGTGCAGCAGCGCATACAGCAGCATCGACCCGTGACCGTTGGACAGCACGAAGCGATCGCGGTCTGCCCAGCTCGGATTGGCCGGATTGTGCTTGAGGTGGTGACGCCACAGCACTTCGGCAATCTCGGCCATGCCCATCGGGGCGCCCGGGTGTCCGGAATTGGCTTTCTGCACGGCGTCCATCGCCAGAGCACGAATGGCGCCGGTGATCGGGTTGAAGCCTGCTTTCGGGTTGATGGAGGACGCACTCATCAAAAGGGGTTCCGGCCGGAAAAACCCGCAATTATCCGCGAAAACAAGGGGTCACGCCAGCCGTGCAGCAGCCGGGGCAGGGCGCGCGGATCTGCCGGCAAGCGCGTCTGCGTGGGTGTGTCTCCGGCGCAGTTCAGTAGCGTGCCCGCGCCTTGCGCCCGTTTTCGACCAAGCGCAGGATCAGTGGCGTAAAGATGAGCTGCATGGCGAGGTCGATCTTGCCGCCCGGAATCACGATGGTGTTGGCGCGCGACATGAAGGCGCCGCCCATCATCGCCAGCAGGTACTGGAAATCGATGCCGCGCGGGTTGGCGAAGCGGATCACCACCATCGACTCTTCCGGCGTCGGGATGGAGCGCGCGATGAACGGGTTGGACGTATCCACCATCGGTACGCGCTGGAAGTTGATGTGCGTGTTCTCGAACTGCGAACAGATGAAGTGCACGTATTCCGGCATGCGGCGCAGAATCGTGTCGGTCACTGCCTCGGTCGTGTAGCCACGCTGTTCGCGATCGCGGTGCAGCTTCTGTATCCATTCCAGGTTGATGATGGGTACTACGCCGATGCGAAGGTCGACATGCTGTGCAACATTGACCCTGTCCGTCTTGACTGCGCCGTGCAGTCCCTCGTAGAACAGGATGTCGGTGCCCGGCGGAATGTCCTCCCACGGGGTGAAGGTACCCGGAGGCAGCCCGTAAGGCGACGCCTCGCAGTCGTTGTGCAGGTATTTGCGGATGCGGCCACTGCCGTCGTTGCCGTATTGCCGGAACAGCGTTTCCAGTTCCTCGAAAAGGTTGGCGTCCGGGCCGAAGTGGCTGAAGTGTTCGTTGCCGGCCGCCGCTTCGCGTGCCATTGCATCCTTCATGTCTTCCCGGTTGAAGCGATGGAAGGCGTCGCCCTCGACAATGACGGGATTGACACCCTCGCGCCGGAATATCTGCTGGAAAGTGCGGGTAACCGTACTGGTGCCGGCTCCGGAGGAGCCGGTGATCGCGATGACGGGGTGACGTGCTGACATCCGGGGTCGTTTCCTGTGGCGGCTTCCGGGCGGCCGTCTCAGAAGGCAGAGAACAGACCGCGCGAATTGAACAGCGGCGAAGTGTATTCGCGATCAAGGCCCTGATCGCTCTCGTTGTGATACTGCACGATGCGGCGGACTTCGTCGCGCGATCCGAAAATGAGTGGCGTGCGGCTCTGCAGATTTTGTGGCTGGATTTCGAGGATGCGCTGGCGTCCGTTGGTCGCTGCGCCTCCCGCCTGTTCGATCAGGAAGGCGATCGGATTCGCTTCGTACATGAGGGAGATGCGACCGGGCGACGGCGACTGCATGGTGTCTTCCGGATACATGATGACGCCGCCGCGCGTCAGTACGCGGAAGGTTTCCGCCACCAGCGAAGCAATCCAGCGCATATTGAAATCCTGACCCCGTGGGCCGGTCTGGCCCGCCAGACATTCCTCGACATAGCGCTTCACCGGAGGCTCCCAGAATCGCGATTTCGAGGCGTTGATCGCAAATTCAGTCGTGTGTTCCGGGATGTGCATCTGCGGATGGGTCAGGATGAACGCCCCGATGTCGCGGTCCAGCGTGAATCCATCGACGCCTTCACCGGTGGTGAGCACAAGCATGCTGGAAGGGCCGTACAGTGCAAAGCCAGCACAAACCTGCTGCGTGCCCGGCTGCAGGAAGTCCGACATCTGCGGCTCGGCGCCAGGGTTCGGCGTGTGGAGAACCGAGAACAGGCTGCCCACGGTGAGGTTGACGTCGATGTTGTTGCTGCAGTCCAGCGCATCGAACAGCAGCAGGTACTTGCCGCGCGGTGGCTCGTCCGGTGTGGGAATGAATCCGTCCAGGCCCTCTGGCGCGAGCGCCGCAAGGTGACCGCCCCATTCGCACTCGCGCTGCATGGCCTCGTTGGCGATAGCATCGAGCTTCTGGGTCACTCGCCCGGACAGGTTGATCGCGGCGCCGCTGCCTACGGCTTCGAAGCTGCCGAGCGAACCCACCAGCGCGCCCTTGTTCACATGGTTGGCAATGATTTTCACCGCCGTGGCGACGGCGTTCAGCAGGCTTGAAAATATACCGCTCGCGTGCGGGTGACGCCGTTGCGCTTCGATGGTGTAACGCGTCAGGGTCTTGCGCCCTTCACTCATGAAAGCCTCCTCGGATCCCGGTCTCGGAATCATCGTAGCCGGAGCACGTGGGCAATGTCACATGCGGGCGGCTCCCCCGAAGGGCGAACGCGCAAAGAGCGGGGTCTGCAACAACTCCGGAGCGGAGTGCTCCACTTGCTGCAACAGAGTGTGCAATGCAAAAAAATACCCCGGACTCTTGCGAGCCGGGGTATGAATCCACAAACAAGGTTGTGGAGGAGGAGACTGGGTCACCTGTCAATTTTTCTTGAGCTGACAGGCTTTGACGCAAAACTGTACGCTGGATGGAAAAGCTGCTGAAGCAAGTGTTGCGCTGCTTTTCCGTTGCTGTTGCAGTGCAATATATCTGGAAGTGGCCTTGGTTGAAAATAAGATGTTTTGATAAGATGGATCAAACATTCTTATTTAGGCTGATATGGCTAGCCAATGGACACGCGGCGTCTCGCTCAGACAACTTCGCATATTCGAGGCCGTGGCGCGCCTGGGTTCGATTTCCCGTGCCGCAGAGGAACTTCATCTGACCCAACCAGCAGTCTCTATGCAGGTCAAAGCGCTCGACGGGCTGATCGGACTTCCGCTGATAGAAACGCTCGGAAAAAAGCTGCGTGTGACTGAGGTGGGCATGGAGATTGCGCGTCACGCACGCGCCATCGACCATCAACTTGCTGAAGCCGAGGCTGCGCTTGCACAGATGGCGACGGGCCATTCCGGTCTGGTATCGGTCGGCGTGGTCAGTACGGCGAAGTATGTTGCGCCCAAGCTGCTGATGGCCTTTCGTGAGCGATATCCCGACGTTCAGGTTCGCATCTCCCTGCACAACCGCGAGGACATCTTCCGTCAGCTCGAAGACAACCTGATCGATATTGCCATCATGGGACGTCCGCCTGCGGCCCTGGGCTGCGAGGCCCATGTATTTGCCGAGCATCCGCTTTCGGTTCTGGCGTGCGAAGGGCATCCGCTGGCCGGGGGCCGGGCGGTTGTCGCGGAAGATCTTGGAAGGGAGGCTTTCCTGATACGCGAACGCGGATCGGGTACGCGGGTGACGCAGGAGAGCTATCTGGTGGAGCAGGGCATACGTCCGGCAGAAATCATCGAACTGCCGAGCAACGAAATCATCAAGCAGGCGGCGATTGCCGGAATGGGCCTGGCCTTTCTGTCGGAACACACCTGTCAGCTTGAACTGCGCACCGGTGTGCTGTGCCGTATTGCCGCGCCGGGAACCCCGATCGTGCGCAACTGGCACGTCGTGTACAGGGATCGCAAGAATCTGCTGCCGGCTGCCCTTGCCTTGCGCGACTTCCTGATGCACGAGGGGGGGCGGTTGGTGAATGCTCAGGTGGCTCCCGTTCATTTGCTGGCGCATCACCACCCGTGATCCGTCGGTGTCTGCCTGGATTTCAGCGACCGCCATGCTGGGCCAGCCAGTCCATCCATTCGCGATAGAGGTCCGCGCTTGCGCCGACCACCACCGGCGTCTTGCGACCGGGTGCCATCGACAGCGGTTCGCCGTCGAGCATGGAACAGCGAGCGCCCGCCTCGGCTGCGATCAGGCTGCCTGCGGCGAAATCCCACATCATCTGCCCGCCGTGCAGGTAGACATCGAGTCGCGCTGCCGCGATGAAGCACCACTCAAGCGCGCTTGAGCCGAAGTTGCGTTGTGAGTAGAAGGGCGATTGCGTCGCCAGTGCGTCACCCAGGGCTTTGGGTATGCGCTTGAAATCGACGCCTGCCACTGCATCGAGCAGATGGCGGGCCGGCGTTCGCAAGGGGAGTGCATTGCCGTTCAGGAACGCACCGCCACCTTCCTCGGCATAGAAGGCCTCGTCGGTCATCGGGTTGTAGACGACACCGTAGCGTGCCTGTCCTTGGGTGATGAAAGCGATGGCGACACCGAAAAAAGGGATGCCGTTCACGAAATTGGTCGTGCCGTCGATCGGATCGATGCACCAGATGCCGTCTTCGCCTTCGTGCCACAGCCGCAACTGCACGGACTCCGGCATTTCCTCTCCAAGGACCGGCCGGTCGATGATGCGCGGCAGACGCTCGATCAGCGCTTCCTGCGCTGCCAGATCGACAACGGTAAACAGGCTGCCGTCGTCCTTCTGGTTGCGCTGGGCGGTCAGGAAGTGCGGCATGATGACTTCCCGCGCCACGCTGCGCGCGGTATCGACGATATCTAGCAGGATGGGTGAGCTCATGATCGTTCGTCAGTTGGCCGCGTTGCAGGACCGGATGCAATCCGGTCCCTGGGCGTGGCAGTATCTTCGCGGTGGCTGCCGGAGGAGATGAGTCCTGTTGCGCCGACGGTTTCAGGCCTCGCGATACTGCGAGGCGAGTCGGCGCGACCAGTGCACGATTCCCCGCGCGTGCGTTCTGCGGTGCACAACCATAATACGATGATTCCACGCTTCTTTTGTCCCTTGCCGCCGGAACCGGCAGGAATGGTGAGCCTGCCGACTTCGGTGGCTCACCATGTCGATCGCGTGCTTCGCCTTTCCGAGGGCGATCCGATCACCTTGTTCGATGGTCGCGGCAGTGAGTTTTCCGCGCGTCTGGTCCGGCGCGGTGCTGCTCTGGCTGCGACGATAGGCGCCGAAACAAGGCCGTTGCGCGAATCGCCGCTCAAAGTGACGCTGCTGCAGTGTCTGGTGGCGTCCGACAAGATGGACTGGGTGGTGCAGAAGGCCGTTGAACTGGGGGTCGCCCGTGTGCAGCCGGTAGCCAGTCGCCGTGCCGTGGTCAAGCTCAGCGCCGAGAGGGCGCAGCGTCGCATCGATCATTGGCAGCAGATTGCCGTTTCCGCGTGCGAACAGTGCGGCCGCAATGTCGTTCCGGAGGTTCGGCCGGTGCTGTCGTTCGGGCAGGCACTGACGGTCGCCGACGGGAGGCGGTTGTTGCTGCATCCGGAGGGGGGGCAGCCGATTGCGTCGCTGGTCGGCGACGCCTCGTCCCCGATTTCCCTGCTGATTGGTCCCGAGGGCGGTTTCGACGGGGAAGAACTGGTCACCGCCGCCGCTTGTGGGTTTGCGGCCGCTACGCTTGGACCGCGCGTGCTGCGAACCGAGACTGCCGGAATGGCGGCGCTGTCGGCACTCAATGCGTTGATCGGAGATTTCTGATGTTCGATGCGCTGCCCGAAGTCCTCGAACTGGACAAGAAGAGACTGGATCGTGCGGTTTCGCGTCTGCGTGCCGATCTGCTCGATGCACAGTACTCCGTGCTGGAGAAGGCCGACACACCGATCGTGGTCTTGATCGCCGGCATTGCAGGTGCGGGTCGCGGGCATCTTGTGAATACCTTGAACGAATGGATGGACCCGCGACACATCCGCACCAGCGCCTTCGGACCGAGAGACGAGGCAGAGAGGCAGCGCCCGCATATGTGGCGCTACTGGCAGTCCCTTCCGGCTCGCGGAAGGATGTCCATCGTGTTTCAGGGGTGGTACACCGAGATTATCGACGCGCGGGCCAACCGCCGCATCAAGCGGCGGGCCTTCTGGCATGCGCTGCACGAAATTCAGCGCTTCGAGCGCATGCTGGCAATGGAAGGTGCGGTGCTGCTCAAGTTCTGGCTCCATCTGGACGCTGCCGGGCAACGCCAGCGCTTCCGGATGCTTGATCGCGATCCCGGGACGCGCTGGCGGGTGAGTGCCGATGACTGGCGTGCCCTGAGACGACACAAGCGCATCTGCAAAGTGGCCGAGGAGGCGATCAGACTGTCCGACACCTCGCACGCGCCCTGGCATCTGGTCGATGGCTCCGACTCCGGTCACGCTGAACTGGCCGTCGGTCGCATCATCCTGAAGGCGCTGAAGAGATCCCTGGCCGGCGCGTGTGCGCCAACCATGCCTGCCTTGCCACCGCTGGCTGTGCCCAGCGAACAGCCGCAGCAGACTGTACGCCGTACGTCCGGGACGCTCACCAGGAGCACGTTTCAGCCAGAACTGGAACGGCTTCAGGGACGCCTGAACCGGCTGCTGCGCGAACCGGCCTTCGCGCAACGATCGCTCGCCGTGGTGTTCGAAGGCATGGACGCCGCCGGCAAAGGGGGGGCGATACGACGTATCGCGCACGCGCTGGACGCACGCAACTACCGCGTGCACCCGGTGGCGGCCCCGACCGATCATGAGCGACTCTATCCCTGGCTGTGGCGCTTCTGGCGAGACGTTCCACGGGACGGCCGGGTCGCACTGTTCGACCGATCATGGTACGGCCGCGTGCTGGTCGAGCGGGTCGAAGGCTATGCAGCCGAGAGAGACTGGATGCGCGCCTATGAGGAGATCAATGCGTTCGAACAGGAGTGGTCCGAGCACGGCATCGTCGTGTGCAAGTTCTGGCTCGAAGTCGGGGCCGACGAGCAGTTGCGGCGTTTCAACGAGCGCAGCAGACGCCGTTTCAAGCGCTTCAAGATCACGCCCGAGGACTGGCGCAATCGCGAAAAATGGGGCGACTACGTTCCGGCCGTACAGGACATGCTGGCGCGTACCCATACCGAACAGGCGCCGTGGACCGTGGTGCAGGCGGACGACAAGTATCATGCGCGGCTGAGTGTGTTCGAAACGCTGTGTGCGCGGCTCGAATCCGAGTTGCGATGAGTTTCCGGGCCGGCAAACGCCAGCACGCCGAATTGATCCCTCGCAAACCCGGGCACGCTTTGTGCCGTTCCGTGTCAGCTAGAATTTGCTGAATTTCCTTTCCGGACTCCGCATGCACGCCGATCCAGATTCGCCGCGTTTCGTTGCCTGGGTGCGCAGTGCTGCGCCCTATATTCATGCCTTCGGTGGCCGGACCTTCGTCATCGCTGTTGGCGGGGAGGTGCTGCAAGGGCCGTTGGCCAACTCGCTGGTCCAGGACTGCAACCTGTTAGCGGCGCTCGGCATCAAGCTGGTACTGGTGGTCGGCGCGCGGCCCCAGATCGAGGAAGAGCTTTCCGCGCGCGGTCTGCAGCCGCGCTATCACAAGGGTTTGCGGGTGACCGACTCGCAAGCGATGGAGTGCGTGAAGCGGGCCAATGGCGCAATCCGCATCGACGTCGAAGCGCTTTTTTCCCAGGGCTTGCCGAACACTCCGATGGCCGGCAGCACGATCGAGGTCGCTTCGGGCAATTTCCTGACTGCCCGCCCGGTGGGGGTGGTCGATGGCATAGACCATGGCTATACCGGCACTGTGCGCAAGGTGGATGTCGAGGCGCTCAACGACGCACTTGTCGACAGCGACATCGTGTTGATGCAGCCCTACGGCTATTCCCTGACCGGCGAGGTGTTCAACCTGTGCATGGAGGAAGTGGCCGAATCGGTTGCGGTGGCTCTGCAGGCCACGAAGCTCATCTATTTGTGCGATGCGCCTGGCATCGTGGATGAACAGGGCACCCTGGTGCCCGAGCTCACCGCCGACGAGGCGTCCCAATGGCTGAAGGTCGGCCGTGGCATTACCGAGGATCTTGGCCTCTATCTGCCGCGCGCCATCCGTGCAGTGAAGCTGGGCGTGGCGCGTGCGCACATGATTGACCGCGACCTCGACGGCGCGCTGTTGCTCGAGTTTTTTACCACCCAGGGTGTCGGCAGCGTCATTTCGCGGGAGCGGCTGGCGCTGATGCGCAACGCGCGGGTCGACGACGTTCCGGCGATCGCAGGTCTGATCGCGCCGCTGGAAGCGGATGGCACGCTGGTCAGTCGCGGACGCGAGCGCCTGGAGCGCGAGATCGAGCGATTCAGCGTGCTGGAGCATGATGAGGTCATCATGGGTTGTGCCGCCTTTTATCCCTATCCGGAGGAGGCGATGGCCGAACTGGCCTGTCTCGCCGTGATGGCCGAATACCGTCGCCATGGATATGGCGAGCAGATACTCGGCTACGTGGAGGCGCGCGCCCGCGCCGAAAGGATCAAGCAGCTCTTCGTACTGACCACCGTGACGGCGCACTGGTTTGTGGAGCGTGGCTTTGTCGAGGCGAGTGTCAGTGCCTTGCCTGCAAGGCGGCGTGAGAACTACAACCCGCAGCGACGAAGCAAGGTTCTGGTGAAAAGCCTGTGAACGACTGTGAGATCGCCCGATGCTTTCCGCGCTGATAGGTCGTATCGGCGTACTCAAGGGGCGTCTTCTGGCGACTGCCACCGTCATGTGCGTGGTGCTGGGCGTCGCGTTTTTCGGAGCCTTTCATCTTGTATCCGGTCAGCTCGTCGCCCGCGAAGCAATGCGCGTCAATGCACTGGTCGGCGACATGCAGACGCGGTTGGCGGACGTTCTGGTGCAGGAGCCAGCCAGACTGGTCGCTGAGGCGACTGAGTTGCGCCGGGTCGGGCATCTCGAATACATCGAGGTGCGTGATGAGGCCGGGCGTGTGCTGGTGACCGACGGAGGGCTGGCTTCGCTCGGCCCAGGGCAAGCGGACCTGCCTGCAGCTCTGGACGAAGGCCGTCGGCGCTACGACTTGCGGGTCGATCTGCTCCAACCGGGGCGACGCGATCCCGTGGGGACGGTGCGCGCCGGTGTCGGGCTGGGCGAACTCCAGGACCTGCTCGCCGCGCTGCGGACGGGCGCGATCATGCTCGGCGCGCTGATTGTCTTG
Organism: uncultured Methyloversatilis sp.; assembly: GCA_964555165.1. Taxonomy (GTDB): domain Bacteria; phylum Pseudomonadota; class Gammaproteobacteria; order Burkholderiales; family Rhodocyclaceae; genus Methyloversatilis. The sequence goes on from CAZKRN010000002.1 coordinate 91,367, forward strand.
TTGCAGGTCTGGTTGTCCCGTTGGGTGCTTGGCGGCGTTCTTGAGGGCGTCAGCGCGATCGAGACACGCGCGGTTGCGCTGCGTCGTGCGGAGGAAGTTGCTCCCTTGCCGGTGCGTGGCGACGACGCTCTGGCACGCCTTACCCGTGCCTTCAACCAGATGGTGCAGGCGCTTGAAGAGCGTGTCACGGCCTTGCGCAAGAGCGAATCGCGATTCCACGCGATCGCCGATTTCACCTTTGGTGTCGAAGCCTGGTTCAGTCCGCAAGGGCGTTTGATCTGGGTGAACCGCTCTATCGAGCGCGTGACCGGGCATACACCACTGGACTGTCTGCTGGCGGACGATCTGTCGGCCTTGCTGATTCACGAGAAGGACCGCAAGGTCTTCGCGGCGCGCGCTGCCGACGCTCTGAACGGAGGCTGCGGCGAGAATTTCGAGCTCAGACTGCTCAGGCGCAATGGATCCATTGTCTGGGTGTCGCTGAACTGGCAGCCTATCTACGACGAGGCCGGAGCCTGCCTGGGTGTGCGGGTTTCGGCCGACGATATCCAGAGCAGGAAGGAAGCCGAGCTCAAGTTGCTCGACACCGTGACGGCGTTGCGTCGGGAACAGGGGCTGCGTGACTATTACCTGAGACGCAGCGAGGAAGAGCGGTCACGGCTGGAAGCCTTGCTCGACCTGATCGAACTTGGCGTCCTGTTCGTCGACCGTGATGGTCGCGCGCAGCACGCCAACCGCATGTTGAAAACCATCTGGGGTTTTGGCGAGAACGAGAATCTGTCGGGGATGCGGGATGCGGTGCTGATCGAGCGTACAGCCGCGCTGCGCGTGGACGAGGACAGCTACCGGTCACGCGTGAAGCAGGTTCTGTCCTCGCGCCTGCCGACCGAGCCGCTCGACATACGGCTGCGTGATGGTCGCATCATCCGCGAACAGTCTGCCCTTGTTCCGGCGGCGACACGGGGGCGTTTCCTGGGCCGGGTGTGGATCTACGAAGACGTTACGGCCGAACGCCTTGCGGCCGAGGCGCTGGTCAATATGGCTGAGCGTGATCCGCTGACCAATCTGTACAATCGACGCCGCTTTCATGAAGAACTGGAGCGGATGATTGCGGATGCGGGCCGCCGACGCACGCAGCTCGGACTTCTTCTGTTTGATCTCGATGGATTCAAGCCGGTAAACGACCGCTTCGGTCACCAGGCGGGCGACGAGGTACTGACCCGACTTGCGCGTGACGTCGGCGCGGTCGTGCGGCGCAACGAAATGTTCTTCCGGCTGGGTGGAGACGAATTTGCGGTTCTTGCTCCCGATACCGATGAGGCAGCGCTGACCGGACTTGCACGACGTATCGGCGACAAGGTGTCCGGCATGGTGTTCGACTTCGATGGAACAAGCGCACAGGTCACGACGAGTACGGGCATAGGCATCTTCCCGCTGCATGCGCATAGTGGCGAAAGTCTGCTCAGTGCCGCCGATTCGGCGATGTACGCGGCCAAGAACGACGGCAAGAACGCCTTCCGCATGTATCAGCGGAGGCACGGAACGTAAGGCATTTCCGATGACCGGTCCGACACCGGTCGCCGCCGGCCCTAGAATCCGGACTGTCCCAACGCATACAGGAGTTACAGATGGCACGCATGGTTCAATGCATCAAGCTCGGACGCGAGGCGGAAGGCCTCGATTTTCCGCCGCTTCCCGGCGCCATTGGCGCACGGATTTTCGAGACAGTATCAAAGGAGGCGTGGCAGCAGTGGGTGAAGTACCAGACCATGCTGATCAACGAGAACCGTCTCAGCCTGATGGATCCGCGCGCGCGCAAGTACCTGGCCGAACAGATGGAAAAGCACTTTTTCGGGGAAGGTGCGGATCAGGTCACGGGTTTTGTGCCGCCGGCAGACTGATCGCAACAGTTCTTCACGGGCGCTCTTTCCGGTGCGTGATAGTTTCTCATCATGACCGTTTCGACCCGCCTTTCCAGTGTGCTTCAGGGGCCGCGCAGCTGCCCCTACTGTCTCAGCAGCAATACGCGCGATACGTCCTGGAAGAACGCCGACGAAAAGGCGGGTCGCTTCTGGTTGAGGCCCGTGCGCTGCCGCAACTGTCACAAGCGCTTCGTGCGTTTCCGGCGGGTACCGTTGGCAGCGGTAGCCGGAGCTTTCGGCCTTGGCTTCCTGGTGGTCATGTTCACCGTATTCGAGGGTGTGGAGATCCGTGCCCGCAGCGAACACGAAAGGCTCATGGCGGAGCTTGAACCGCGCGAGGTGGAGCGTTTGCGAGCGGAGAGCGGTGATCCGGAAGCTCAGTACGCCTATGGAATGATTCTCGTGCAAGGCGGCACGGGTGACCCGACTGATCTGTCGGAATCGGTGAAATGGCTGGAAAAGGCGGCCTCTCAAGGGCATGCCTTGGCCCAGTACGAACTTGGACTGGCGTTGAAACTCGGGCGCGGTACGCTGCAGGACTACGCGGCCGCAGGGCGATGGCTGGGCAGCGCGGCACGAGCGGGTCATGTCGGTGCGCAGTATCACATGGGTCGACTGCATCGCATCGGCGAGGGTGTGGCGCTCGATCTGGTGCGGGCTTACGCCTGGTTCAATCGTGCAGCGGCGCAAGGACATGGTGCGGCGCGCGGGGCGCGCGACGAGGTGGCCGCCTCGCTGAAGCCGGAACAGCTTGCGCAAGCGCAGCAGCTTTCCCGTGATTCGAACATGGACGACATGTCCGCAGTTCCGGGCACGGCACAGGCGGGAGCCGCTGCAACGAACGGAAGCACCGCCCAGGTCGAACAGGCCGGAAAGCCCTGAGGTCTCGCGGTCTACGAGAACTCACTCGCCGGCAGCAGCGGCTTCCATGGCGGCCAGTCCGGCGTGGCGGACGTCCGTACCCTTCACCATGAAGACCACATACTGCGCCATGTTCTTCGAATGGTCGCCGATACGCTCGATCGCCTTGGCGATGAAGAGCATGTCGAGGCCGCATGAGATGGTGCGCGGATCTTCCATCATGAAGGTAATGAGCTGGCGCATGATGGACTTGAACTCGGCGTCGACTTCCTTGTCCTGGCGGACGACCTCGGCGGCACTCGCAAGATCCATGCGTGCCAGGGCATCGAGCGTCCGGCGCAGCATGTCTACCGCCATCGAGGCGGCGTGCCGCAGTTCGACGCGCGGTACGAAGACGGCGTCCGAATCCAGGATGTGGCGTCCCATCTTCGCAATCTTCTTTGCTTCGTCGCCGATGCGCTCCAGATCGGTGATGGTTTTCACGACAGACATGATGACTCGCAGATCCGAGGCAGCCGGCTGGCGCTTGGCGATCAGGTGATTGCAGGCCTCGTCAAGTTCGAGCTCCATCGCATTCACTTTCCTGTCGTTCGCGATGACCTCCTGAAGCAGTGGCAGATTGCGCTCGATCACGCCGCGCATCGCGTGTTCGATCTGTTGCTCGATCAGGCCGCCCATCTGCAGCAGGCCGGTACGTACGGCTTCAAGCTCGTGGTCGTATCGCTTCGAGATGTGTTCGTTCATGAAAGCGTCCCGGTCGACGGTTTAGGTCAGCACTCGTACGGGCTTCAAGTGCGTCAGACACGTAACGAGCGGACGCCGTCCGCAGACGACACAAGAGCGATATCGGCCTTGCGGCGCGCGAACAGGCCGTTGGTAACCACACCCGCCAGATGGTCCAGCTCGCTCTCGAAGGCTACCGGGTCAAAAACATGCAGTCCGGAAACATCGAGAATGAAGTTTCCATTGTCCGTGATGAACCCCTCCCGCAGAGCCGGGATACCGCCCATGCGCACGAGTTCCCGGCTCACCAGTCCGAGCGCCATGGGGATGATCTCCACTGGCAGCGGGAAGCGGCCCAGCGAGTCGACACACTTGGACTCGTCGGCAATACAGACGAAGCAATCCGATGCCGCCGCGACGATCTTCTCCCGGGTCAGGGCACCGCCGCCGCCCTTGATCAGGTTGAGTCCGGGGTCGATTTCGTCAGCACCGTCCACGTAGACCGGGATGCGTCGGCCCGACGCGAGCGCTTCATCCAGCGTCAGCACCGGAATTCCGTGTCCGCGCAAGCGAGTGGCCGATGCCTCCGAACTGGCGATGGCGCCCGCGATGGAAATACTCTCGGCGGCCAGCAGGTCTATGAAGTGATTGGCGGTGGACCCCGTCCCGACACCGAGCAGTTCTCCGGGAATGACGTGGGACAACGCTGCCCTGGCAACGGTGCGCTTCAGATCGTTCGAGTCACTCATTGAATTACCTGACGGTCTCCTCATTGCCGTCATTATCGGCCTTTTTCGTCAGTTTCATGATGGCCTTGTAACCGAGGTGGGCAACAAGGAGGTGCATCGGCATTCTCAACCAGTGTCCGCGAATGTATAGCAGGAAGAGACTGGCAGGTGTAAAGGCGTCCATCGCACTTTCATGCTGGGGTGAAAGCGCGCGGACGAAAAGTCCGTCCAGCAGGGCTTGGTATGGCTTTCCCTTGAGCACGTGTTCAAGTTCGCTCGCGATACTGGCTGAAACATCCAGAGAGAGAATCCGGATGAGGTAATTGAAGGCAAGGACAAGGGGGCGTTCCAGACCGACCTCGCGCGCGCGTGACAGGACGGACTGATCGAAGTCCGGCACGCAATGGCGAAACTCGGTGATCAGCGCATGGAGGTCGACGAGGTCGCGCAATCCGCTGTGGAATTCGCTTTCGAGGAACAGATGGGTTGCGCTGTGCAGCACCATGTCCTGCGGCGAAAGCACCATCAGCCGGTCGTGGTTCGCAAGCGGTTCGGCCGCGGCCAGCATGGCATCCGAATCGGCGCGTATGCGTGAGGTGAGTGGTGTGAGGGCGTGATGGATGTCCAGCGTCGTTCCACGACGGATGTGCGACATCGGTGGAATCTCGTGCATCCATTTGCGGTAGTAGCGTTGATCGTAGGCGTCGCGATGCTGACTGACCCAGCCGTTCAGCATCAATCGTGCTTCAACCTCACCCAGTTTCTCGCGCGGTACCAGGATGTCGATATCCGAAAACGTGCGGCCGCATCCGGCGTCGAGTCCTCGCAATACGTAGGCGCCCCCCTTCAGGACGACAATGCGCGCCTGCACGGTTTTCAGCGCTTCAAGTATCTGACGGATTTCGTGACTGAGAGACCGGTGTTGCTCCACAACCAGTCGATCGGCTGACACGAGATGGTCCCAGACCCTGTCGGGAACCTGGCCGGACAGACCGTGCCGCTCGATGATGTGATGCAAGCGTCCGAGCAGGCGGGACTTCCGGGCCTGCACGATGACCGTTTCCCATTGGCGCAGCGACAGACTCCCTGCAAGCGCAGGCGCGACCAGAAGTGCGGGCAACAAAGGTGTTCCCGGATTCATGCCGCACCGCGCGGCGTGGCCAGACCATCGAAGCACGCGATCGCTTCGTCGAGAACGCTGTACTCGAACTCGAAACATCCGCTGGTTGCGGCAATGTTCGCCAAGGTACGAAAGGCCTGCTCTCCGAGACGGTCGCTGTTGAACGAATTGTCCGCGAGTCCCACGACCGTTCGTGCGCGCGTCAGCGGTGCGAGTTGCAGGGGCGCGCCAGCCCGGTATTTCGGGAATGCGATCCATCCCGGTTGCGCGGGCGTGCAAGCATGCTCGATGGCGCCGGCCGGAACCCTCATGTGAGCCACATTTCCCTTGTGCGTGTCCGGGAAAACCGGACCGATGCACGCGCTGCCGGCATAGGCGCGCATGATGTCGATCGACTGATTCTTGAGGCTTACCGGTCGCGGGAACGGGATCAGGTTCAGCGTGTCGGGGTCTATCATTGCCAGTTCGTCGGACAGCAATCGCCAGCCTCTGGAACTGAGTGCTGCGCACAAAGTGCTCTTGCCCGACCCGGGCGGGGCGGGAAGAATCAGGGCGAATCCGTTACGTTCGAGTACGGCAGCGTGAATCAGCACGTACCTGTGGACGTGCATCGCGACGCACCAGTTCAGACCCCATTCGAACAGTGCGAAGGCTTGATGCGCAGGCAAGGGCTTGAACGGTCTGACGCCATCGAGATCGAATGTCAGCCGGGGTCTTAAAGGCCGCTGAAAAAGGCCGGGAGGAAGCAGCTTGACCGAAAAATCGCAGAACCCGTCTGTCGGTTCCCGTTCGTTGTCCGAGTAAAAGAAATCGAAAGCTTTCCAGAACGCGGGCAATTCACATGCAACGCGAACTGAAAAGCGACCGATCCGAATCTGGGCTTCTTTCAGGGCGGACAATCGGAATTACGCGGGGACGCCGCCGCCGTTGTTGTTTGGTGCTGCTGCGGCACAATTTCCACGACCGACAGCGTGCAGTGTGTCGCGTCATAAACGACAGCTTCCTCTTCGCCTGCGAACAGTGCGATCAGAAGTCCGTCGGATTCGGTGAACTCGACGTTACACGAGTGCGCCGTGCTCAGCTCCACGTGGTGTTGAGGTAATCCTGTATGTCGCCATAGTCCAGTTGGGTTCCCATCAACGAGTACTGTCCGCTCGCGCTGGTAGTGCCGCCTGTAATGGCTACCCAGATCGCCCGCAACTGGGTCATGGCGACAGGGTAGGTGGACGGATAGGCCTTGGAATTCAGAACTGCCGCAGCGAAATGGCGCGCGAAGTTGCCGATCGGGTTGGGAAAGGCTGCTGCATTCTCGCCATAGGCTGCCAGTTCCCACAGGCTGGCCTCACGCTGGGTTACCCCACCCAGGCCGCTTATCCCCTTGACGCCCACGGTCGTACCAAGCGTCGAGGACAGCGTCGCACCCAGGGAACAGAGGACCGAGACACCATTGACCTTGACGGTTCCCGAAACTCGCCATTTCGAAGTGTCCTTGACCTCCGAAAAGGGGGGCGGATTGGTACCCGTGTAGATCGTCCAGGCGCCATTCACCTTCTTGCAGATCTTGGGGGCGGAGACAGGCCAACTGGAAAACCGGCTGCATTGCTGCCAGTAACCGGGCGAAAGTCCGATCTTGCAGTTCGGCGTCGTGCCGTCATTGCGGCTGACATTCCCGGAAAGTTGCCCCGACAGCGTGCACTGGTACGGGGTGTCGAAAGTAGATTTGGCCTGACGGGCCATCAATACTCCGCCTACCCCGAAACCCGCCTTCAAGAGGCTGCGACGCAGGGCCGACTCCTGCGAGGCGGGAAGACCCGTGTCGTTGGTGCAATTACTGCCTGTATCTTTTTCCATTTATCCGCCGCCCAATTCTTCACATGCCGCTGCTGCTCGTAGTCTAACGTTGAATACGCATGCCACGCCTATGCACATGGTCACGCCCAGCAACGGGTTCTTGATCATCACATGCAAGAAATGGACCGTCTCGGTTTTTTGTTTATAGCGTTGTTTATAAAAAGAAAATTTCTTCGTCCCCCGGTGTCCTGTTCAACCGTGTAAGAAATGCCGACAAGGGTCTGCCGTTCAGCGACCCGTGCGCGGAAGGTCGGTACAGCTGCCTTCAGCCACTTCTGCGGCAAGGCCTATGGACTCGCCCAGCGTCGGATGCGGGTGGATGGTGTGTCCGATGTCGACCGCGTCCGCGCCCATTTCGATGGCAAGCGCCACCTCGCCTATCATGTCGCCGGCCGAGGTGCCGACGATGCCGCCACCGACGATGCGGTGGGTTTCAGCGTCGAAGACGAGCTTGGTGAAGCCTTCGTCGCGACCGTTGGCGATGGCCCGTCCGCTCGCCGCCCACGGGAATTTGCCGACGGTTACCTTGCGGCCCTCGGCCTTCGCTTCGTCCTCGGTCAGGCCGACCCAGGCGACTTCCGGGTCGGTATAGGCGACCGACGGAATCACCGTGGCGTCGAAGTGGCGCTTGTGGCCGGCGATCGCTTCCGCCGCGACGTGACCTTCGTGCACCGCCTTGTGCGCCAGCATGGGCTGGCCGACGATGTCGCCGATGGCGTGGATGTGCGCGACGTTGCTGCGCATCTGGCTGTCGACCGGGATGAATCCACGCTCGTCCACCCGCAGGCCGGCGGCTTCGGCGCTCAGCTTGCGACCGTTCGGCGAGCGGCCGACGGCGACCAGTACGCGGTCGTAGGTCTGCGGCCCGGCCGGCGCCCTGGCGCCCTCGAAGCTCACCTTGATGCCTTCGGCCGTCGCTTCGGCGCCGGTCACCCGGGTGTTCAGCATGACCGCGTCGAAGCGGTGGGCGTTCTTCTTCTCCCACACCTTGGCGAGGTCGCGGTCGGCGCCCTGCATCAGGCTGCCGGTCATTTCGACCATGTCGATGCGGGCGCCCAGCGTCGAATAGACGGTGGCCATTTCCAGCCCGATGATGCCGCCACCGATCACCAGCATGCGCTTCGGAATGTCGGCCAGCAGCAGTGCGCCGGTCGAATCGACGACGCGCGGGTCGTCCGGCATGAAGGGCAGCTTCACCGCCTGGCTGCCGGCGGCGACGACGCAGTGGCCGAACTTCAGCACTTTCTTCTCGCCGGCTTCCGCCTTGCCGTCGCCGGAGGTCAGTGCGACCTCGACATGGTTCGGATCGACGAAGCGGGCGGTGCCGCGCAACACTTTCACCTTGCGTGCCTTGGCCATGCCGGCCAGGCCCCCGGTAAGCTTGCCGACCACCTTGTCCTTCCAGCCGCGCAGGGCGCCGAGATCCACTTCGCGCGCGCCGAACTTGATGCCGTGCGCGGCCAGCGCTTCGGCCTCGTCGGCCACTGCCGCCACGTGCAGCAGCGCCTTGGACGGGATGCAGCCGACGTTCAGGCAGACGCCGCCCAGCGTCGCGTAGCGCTCGACGATGACGACATCCAGGCCGAGGTCGGCGGCGCGGAACGCGGCGGAATAGCCGCCGGGGCCGCCACCGATCACCAGCACCGCACAGCTTTCATCGACCGTGGCCGGCGCGCTGCCGGTGGCAGCCACCGGAGCGACGGCTGCGGCCGGTGCGGGGGGCGGTGCCGCGGATGCAGTCGCCGGTGCTGGCGCAGGTGCCGCTTCGGCAGTGCCGGCGGCTTCCATCGTCAGCACCACGCTGCCTTCCGATACGCGGTCGCCCACCTTCACCCGCAGTTCGACGATGCGGCCGGCCTGAGGTGCGGGGATGTCCATCGTGGCCTTGTCGGACTCCAGCGACATCAGCGGCGCGTCGGCGTCTACCGTGTCGCCCGGCTTCACCATGATTTCGATGACGGGTACGTCCTTGAAGTCGCCGATGTCGGGGATTTTTACAGTCAGTGTGCTCATGTTTCGCTCCCTCACATCAGTACGCGACGCATGTCGGCCAGCAGCGCGGCGACATGGGCATTGAAGCGGGTGGCCGCGGCGCCGTCGATCACGCGGTGATCGGCGGTCAGCGACAGCGGCAGGATGAGCCGCGGCTGGAAGGCCGAGCCGTCCCATACCGGTTTCATCGTGCTGCGGCTGACGCCGAGGATGGCGACCTCAGGCGCGTTGATGATGGGCGCGAAACCGGTGCCGCCGAGGCCGCCGACGCTGGATATCGTGAAGCAGGCGCCCTGCATTTCCGCGGCGGAGAGCTTGCCGTCGCGCGCCTTCGTCGCCAGTTCACCGCATTCGGCCGCCAGCTGCGCCACGCCCTTCTTGTCGGCGTCGCGGATGACCGGCACCACCAGGCCGCCCGGCGTGTCGGCGGCGAAACCGATGTGGCAGTACTGCTTCATGATCAGCGCAGGCTCTTCCGCCTGCAGGTCGATCGAGCTGTTGAACTCGGGGAATTTCTTCAGCGCCGAGCACACCGCCTTGATGATGAAGGCCAGCATGGTGAGCTTGACGCCGGCCTTGGCCTGTTCCGCGTTGATCTGCTGGCGGAAGGCTTCGAGGTCGGTGACGTCCGCCTCTTCGTGGTAGGTGACCGCCGGGATCATGACCCAGTTGCGCGCGAGGTTGGCCGCCGACAGCTTGCGGATGCGCGACAGCTGCTTGCGTTCGATCTCGCCGAATTTGGTGAAATCGACCTTGGGCCAGGGCAGCAGATCCAGTCCGCCGCCGCCGGTCGCGGCCTGCGCGGTGGCCGGCGCCTGCAGCGCGCCCTTGACGAAGGCGTTGATGTCCTCGCGCGTGATGCGGCCTTTCGGGCCGCTGGCCTTCACGCGAGCGAGATCGACGCCCAGTTCGCGCGCGTAGGCGCGCATCGACGGGCTGGCGTGCGCCTTCTTGCCGCCCACCAGTTCGGCGGCGATGTCCGCGGCACTGGGCAGGGCGACCGCGCCGGCGGCCGGCGTGTAGTCGCCGCGGGCCGACTGCGCGGTCGTGGCCGGCGCGGCGCCAGCGGCTGCGACGGGAGCGGCGACCGGTGCGGCGGCAGCCGCTGACGGAGCCGGCGTCACGGCGGCCGCAACAGGCGCCGGCGCAGCGGCGGGTGCGGCGACGGGCGCCTCGCCCACCTCCATCGTGCCGATCACGCTGCCCTGCGACACGCGGTCGCCGACCTTGACCGTGATCTGGCCGATGACGCCGGCGTGCGGCGCCGGAATGTCCATCGTGGCCTTGTCCGATTCGAGTGACACCAGCGGCGCGTCGGCTTCGACGCGGTCGCCGGGCTTCACCATCACTTCAATGACAGGGACATCTGAAAAGTCGCCGATGTCGGGTACTTCAATATTGATCGTGCTCATTCAAGCCTCGCATTCGATGCGGCCGCGCACAGCGCGACCGGGGCGTGGGTATTGAAGGCGGGTCGCCGATCGGCGCGGACAGGTCCGGTCATCGCGGACAAAGACCGTGAAGCGTCTTCATCCAGGGAGATCAGTCGTGTCAGTGTCGATCCGCGGTCCGCTTCTTCCGACTCAGACGTACAGCGGGTTCGGCTTGGTCACGTCCAGACCGTAGCGCGCGATGGCTTCCGCCACCTTGGCCCGGTCCAGCGCACCGTCGTCGGCCAGCGCTTTCAGCGCGGCCACCGTCACCCAGTGTCTGTCCACCTCGAAATGCGAGCGCAGCGCCTCGCGCGTGTCCGAGCGGCCGAAGCCGTCGGTGCCCAGCACGACGTAACGGCGCGGCACCCAGGCGCGGATCTGCTCGGCAAACAGGCGCACGTAGTCGGTCGCCGCGATCACCGGACCGCGCGTGTCGCGCAGGCACTTTTCGACGTGCGAGGCGCGCGGCGCTTCCAGCGGGTTGAGCAGATTCCAGCGTGCGCAGTCGGCGCCGTCGCGGGCCAGTTGTGTGAAGCTCGGGCAGGACCACAGATCGGCTTCGACGCCCCAGTCGCTCTTCAGCAGGTCGGCGGCGGCGATCACTTCGCGGAAGATGGTGCCGCTGCCGGTCAGCTGTACGCGCGGGCCGTTGGAGGCAGCACCGCGGCGGAACAGGTACATGCCCTTCAGGATGTCTGCCTCGGCACCTTCCGGCATCGCCGGGTGCTCGTAGTTCTCGTTCATCACCGTCAGGTAATAGAACACGTCCTCCTGCTCGGCCATCATGCGGCGCAGGCCGTCCTGCACGATCACCGCGACTTCGTACGAGAAGGTCGGGTCGTAGCTGATGCAGTTCGGAACCGCGCCCGACCACAGGTGGGAATGGCCGTCCTCGTGCTGCAACCCTTCGCCGTTCAGCGTGGTGCGACCGGCCGTGCCGCCGACCAGGAAGCCGCGCGAGCGCTGGTCGCCGGCGGCCCAGATCAGGTCACCGATGCGCTGGAAGCCGAACATCGAATAGAAGATGTAGATCGGAATCGTCGCCACGCCATGCACCGAGTAGGCGGTGGCGGCGGCGATCCAGTCGCTCATGCCACCGGCTTCGTTGATGCCTTCCTGCAGGATCTGGCCGGTCTTCGATTCCTTGTAGAACATGAGCTGGTCGGCGTCCTGCGGCACGTACTTCTGGCCCTCCTGGTTCCAGATGCCGATCTGGCGGAACATGCCTTCCATGCCGAAGGTGCGCGATTCGTCCGGCACGATGGGCACCACGCGCTTGCCGATGTGCGGGTCGCGCAGCAGGATGTTCATGATGCGCACGAAAGCCATCGTGGTCGACAGTTCGCGACCTTCGCCGGACGCCTTCAGCAGCGCGTCGAAGGCCGACAGTGGAGGCACTTCGAGCGGCTCGGCCCTGGAGCGGCGCTGCGGCAGATAGCCGCCGAGCGCCATCCGGCGCTCGCGCATATAGGCCACTTCCTTCGAGTTCTCGTCGAACTTCAGATAAGGTAGCGATTCCAGATCGCTGTCCTTGATCGGCAGATCGAAGCGGTCGCGGAATTCGCGCAGCGATTCCAGATCGACCTTCTTCTGCTGGTGCGAAATGTTCTGCGCCTCGCCCGAGCCGCCCATGCCGTAACCCTTGATGGTCTTTGCCAGGATGACGGTGGGTTGGCCGCTGTGGTTCACCGCCGAGTGGTAGGCGGCATACACCTTGTGCGGATCATGACCGCCGCGGTTCAGGCGGAAGATGTCGTCATTGCTCCAGTTGGCGACCATGGCCGCCAGCTCCGGATACTTGCCGAAGAAGTGCTCGCGCACATAGGCGCCGTCGCGCGCCTTCATGGTCTGGTACTCGCCGTCGACCACTTCCATCATGCGCTGCGCCAGCAGTCCGGTCTTGTCCTGGGCCAGCAGCGGGTCCCAGTAGCTGCCCCAAAGCAGCTTGATCACGTTCCAGCCGGCGCCGCGGAAGTCGCCTTCCAGTTCCTGGATGATTTTGCCATTGCCGCGCACAGGGCCGTCGAGGCGCTGCAGATTGCAGTTCACGACGAAGATCAGGTTGTCGAGCTTTTCGCGGGCGGCCATCGCGATCTCGCCCAGCGTTTCCGGCTCGTCGGTCTCGCCGTCGCCGATGAAGCACCACACCTTGCGGCCTTCGGTGTTGGCGATGCCGCGGTCCTGCAGGTACTTCATGAAGCGGGCCTGATAGATGGCCTGCAGCGGGCCGAGGCCCATCGACACCGTCGGGAACTGCCAGAAGTCCGGCATCAGCCACGGATGCGGGTAGCTCGACAGACCCTTGCCGCCGACTTCCTGGCGGAAGCTGTCGAGCTGGGCCTCGGTCAGGCGGTCGAGCATGAAGGCGCGGGCGTAGATGCCGGGCGCCGAGTGGCCCTGGAAGTAGATCAGGTCGCCGCCGTGGGTCGGGCTGGGGGCGTGCCAGAACCAGTTGAAGCCGACGTCGTACAGGGTGGCGCTGGAACCGAAGCTGGCGATATGGCCGCCGACGTTGGTGTCCTTGTTCGCGCGCAGCACCATGGCCATCGCATTCCAGCGGATGTAGCTGCGGATGCGGTGCTCGATCTCGTAATCACCGGGCGCCTGCACCTGCTTGCCGGCCGGGATGGTGTTTACATAGGCGGTGGTGGCCGAGTACGGAATGTTGATGCCGGCGCGCCGCGACAGCTCAGTCAGTCGCTCTATCAGGTAATGCGCGCGCTGCTCGCCGGCGTGCTCGATCACGCCTTCCAGCGCGTCGAGCCATTCCTGGGTTTCGACAGCGTCCGGGTCGGAAGCGAGCAGGGGGTTGGGTAGTGCAGACATCCAGGGCTTCTCCTCTTATTGATCGAACCGTTCGATCAATGCACCGCCGATGCACAACCCGGCCGGGGCATGGGGCCCGTCCGGGGTCGTCAGCGTGCCAGGCGAGGTAAGACCCGTCCGGGGCGCCTGTCCGTCTGCGCATGGGTGATGCAAATGTCGACAGCTCTGAAGCGGCAGCGGGTAGCTGCCATGGCTACGCCGATCGCAGGGATCGCCCGCGTCGACGTGTTGCAATTATGGAGAGCGGCTGCCTTTGCCGCCAGTAGTGGATATCCGATATGTGCCAGCGCTTGCGAAGGAGGCGGCGGACTTGTTCGTGATTGAGGTCAAGGTCGGACGGGGCATGCCCCCTCAAGTTTCTCCGCGGGGGTGCCGATAGGCTGCTCAGTAGAATTCGTCAATCCATTCCGCCATGAGCATGATTCCAGTCCGAAAGACCGATGTTGTCATTGGCAAGCCATTGCCCTATTCGTTGTACGACCACAACAACAAGCTCCTGCTGAAGGCTGGCGTCGTCGTCCAGACGCAGAATCAGCTCGAAGTGCTCAGCGAGCGGGGCTTGTATCGTGACAAGGCTGCGGTCAACACGCCGCCACTGACTGCGCGCGCCGCCCGTGATACCGAGGCCAAGCCGGAAGTCGAACGCAACGACATCGAGCTGGATTTTGAAGGTATCCAGCTGCGGGTGGGGGATCCGTTACAGTTGCAGGGCGTTGGCGACGACGCTCAACGGCACACGGTGCGATTCCTCGGCTACAACAAGGGCGGCAGCGTCATGGTCAGCGCACCCGTGCTCGACGGCGGCTACGCCATCATCAAGCAGGACACGGCCTTTGTCGTCCGCTTCTTCTCGGGCAAGAGCGTCTACGCTTTTCCCTCCCACGTCCTGAAATCGGCAAATACGCCCTATCCGTATGTCCATCTGGCTTACCCGCGCAAGGTCAAGGGCATGCGCGTACGCCGCAGCCAGCGTGCCGCCATTCGCGTCATCACTTCGGTTACGGATTCCTCCGGTGCTTCGCACGCGGGTACCCTGGTGGACATCAGCAAAGGGGGGGCACTGCTTGCCGCGCGAAGCGCCTTGGGCAAGAAGGGCGAAGTGCTCTCGCTCAAGTTCCGGCTGCAATTCGACGACATCGACCAGTTCCTTCAGGTCGGTGCGACCATCCGATCGGTACAGCAGAATCCCGATGCGGGAAAGGATGCGCAGGCGATCCAGCATGGCCTGGAATTCACCGAAGTACCGGATGACGAGCGTCTGGCGCTGACGGCTTTCGTTTACCACAAGCTTATAGAGATAAGCGAAAGCGGCTGAACTGCACGGGCAGTTCCGGCGACTCCGTCCGCAGGCCCCTGCGCGGCGTAACATGCGCGCGAATCCATCTGTGGAGCGCACATCATGAAATGCCCGTTCTGTAGCTCACCCGATACCCAGGTGGTTGAAACCCGTGAGAGCGAGGATGGCGACATCATCCGTCGCCGACGCCGCTGCGCGCACTGCGACAAGCGCTTCACGACCTACGAGCGGGTGGACCTGAAGATGCCGCAAGTCGTGAAGAAGGATGGCCGGCGCGCAGACTATGACCGGGAAAAGCTTCGCGCGAGCATGATGCTGGCGCTGCGAAAGCGTCCAGTGACCACCGAAGCGGTCGATATGGCGATGGACCGGATAGAGGAACGTCTGCTGACCATGGGGGTGCGCGAACTGGCAACCGACAGGCTGGGCGAACTCGTAATGCGCGAATTGAAGAAGCTGGATAAGATCGGCTACATCCGTTTTGCCAGTGTCTATCGCAATTTCGAGGACGTCGATGAGTTTTCGGAGGTCGTGCGCGAGGTCACCAAGCCGCCGCGTGCGCCGCGCAAGTCAGGGGCTTGAATGGGTTCAGGGGACGAAACGATCGACACCGCGCTCGACACTCGTTTCATGGCGCGGGCGCTGACGCTGGCCGCGCGCGGTCTATGGAGCACTGCACCCAACCCGCGCGTCGGCTGCGTGCTGGTGCGCGAGCGCAGCATCGTCGGTGAGGGCTGGCATGAACGTGCCGGCGAGGCACACGCCGAGATAGTCGCTTTGCGGATGGCAGGCGAGGCGGCTCGGGGGGCGACGGCTTACGTTACCCTGGAACCTTGCAGTCACCATGGTCGAACGCCGCCGTGTGCCGATGCACTGGTCAATGCCGGTGTGGCCCGTGTGGTGGCTGCCATGCAGGACCCGAATCCGCTGGTCGCTGGCCGCGGATTGGCACGTCTGCGCGCCGCCGGCATCGCCACCGAGTGTGGTTTGCTGGAGGCCGACGCGCACGAACTCAATATCGGCTTCGTATCCCGCATGACGCGTGGCACACCGTGGGTGAGGCTGAAAACGGCGTCTACCCTGGACGGCGTAACAGCCTTGTCGAACGGCGTCAGTCAGTGGATCACCGGCGCGGCGGCTCGGCGCGACGGTCATCGCTGGCGAGCACGGGCCTGCGCCGTGCTCTCGGGCATCGGGACGGTGATCGAGGACGATCCCAGTCTGACCGTGCGCGAGGTCGATACCCCCCGCCAGCCGCTGCGCATCGTCGTGGACGCCCGCCTGCAACTCACGCCGCAGGCCAGGCTGTTCGCCGACATCGGGCGTTCCCCCGTTCTTGTGGCGTGTGCGTCCGACGACACGCCGAAGGCACAGGTTCTGCGCGATGCCGGCGCGGAACTGCTGGTCTTGCCGAACGAACTGGGCAAGGTAGACCTGCCGGCCCTGTTCGAGGTCCTCGGCAAGCGTGGGCTGAACGAAGTGCACGTCGAGTCCGGCCACAAACTGAACGGCTCGCTGCTGCGTGAACGCTGTGTAGACGAACTGCTGATGTATCTGGCGCCCTCTGTCCTTGGACAGGGGATGGGTCTGTTCAATCTGGGCCCCTTCGATACGCTGGGTCAGCGTATCGACCTCGACGTCCGCGACCTGCGGGCCGTGGGCAGGGACTGGCGGCTGCTGGCGCGGATCAGGCAGGGCTAGCGGAAGGCTGTCCGCGCTGCGCTCGCCGTCACGCGACCCGGCAAGGAGCCCGGCGACGCACATGAGTTCGCGTGCCGGCGGCACCCGTGCCGCCTCTCCTGCGGACGCTCTGGGGCGGGACCTCACTCCACGCCGCAGAAGGACGGAACAGGGCCGCTCCCCCGCGTCGGCGGGGGAGCGGCAGTATGCAAACGACCGCAGGTCGTCCTGGCAGCGCGATTGCCCGCGATGCGCAGTGCGCGGGATCAGCCCGCCCGTATCGGCACGAACAACCGGTTGTCGCCGCGTTGTATCAGCAGCGCGACACGGCCTCTTGCCTTTTCCAGCAGTTTCGCCAGTTCATCCGCACTTCCAACCGGCTGGCCATTGACGGCAAGGATGGCATCGCCTTTCTGTATGCCGGCCTGGGCCGCGACACCGCCGGCGTCGGCGACAACCAGACCGCGGCTCACCCCCAGTTGTTGTGCCTCGGCGCCGGTCAGCGGGCGGACGGCCAGGCCGAGGCGGTCACGCACCGGTCCGTTGTCGCGGCTGCTGTCGTCCAGCGCAGCCACTTCACTGTCGCTCTGTTCTCCGAGCGTCGCGCTGAGATCGCGCTCCGCGCCTTGACGCCACACCTTCATCCTCACCGCCTTGCCCGGCGGCAGATTGCCGATCAGCTTGGGCAGGTCGAAGGAATCGGAGACTTCACGTCCATCCACCGACAGAATGACATCGCCTGCCTGCAGACCGGCCTTGTCGGCCGGGCCGCCCTGTTCCACATTGGCGACCAGCGCGCCGCGAGCGCGGTCCAGTCCGAAGCTGTCGGCCAGATCGCGCGTGATCGGCTGGATGCTCACGCCCAGCCGGGCGTGCTTGGCGCGGCCGTACTGCTTGATCTGGTCGGCCACACGCATGGCCACGTCGATCGGAATCGCGAACGACAGTCCCATGAAGCCACCCGTGCGCGAGTAGATCTGCGAGTTGATGCCGATCACCTCGCCGCTCAGGTTGAACAGGGGGCCGCCGGAATTGCCCGGATTGATCGCGACGTCGGTCTGGATGAAAGGCACGAGGGATTCATCCGGCAGGGCGCGCGACTTGGCACTTACGATGCCCGCGGTCACCGTGTTCTCGAACCCGAAGGGCGCGCCGATAGCCGCCACCCATTCGCCGACACGTGTGTTGTCGGCATTGCCGAGTTTCACGGCCGGCAGGTTCTTCGCGTCGATCTTGATCAGTGCGACATCGGTACGGCGGTCCGAGCCGATCACCTTGGCCTTGTACTCGCGCTTGTCGGTGAACTTCACGGTCACTTCCGCGGCCTCGGCCACGACATGTGCGTTGGTCAGGATGTAGCCATCGGCACTGATGACGAAGCCGGAGCCAATGCCGCGCGGCGCCGGCGTCTCACCGCCTCCGCGCTGCGGATTCTGCGGTACGGGAATGCCGAAACGGCGGAAGAACTCGAACATCGGATCGTTCGGATTCATCGCTGCACGCTGCGGTGTCTTGCCGACCACGCTGATGTTGACCACCGACTGCGCGGTGCGCTCGACCAGAGCGGTGAAGTCCGGAAGCCCGCTCACCAGCGGCGGCGCAGCCGGAGCGGCAGCCGGAGCCACCTGGGCGAGTGGGGTGGGCGCTGACTGGGCGGCCGCTTCCGCATGACGCATCCAGTCGACTGTCGTCGCGGTAGCGCCGAGGCCGAACGCGGTGGCGGTCAGCGCTGCGAGAGCGGTACGAGACAGCTTGATCTTCATCGGATGTCCTCTCCTGATCTGTATTTGCGCGCCTGACAGTGCCGGCGCAACTCATGGGCGAACGATGGAGCAGGCCTTGTGCCATGCTGTTCCGGCGTCTTGCATCCGGAAACAATCGTGGGCCGGCAGGCCTCGCGCGATTCAATCTGGGGAGCAAAAGCGCCATATCAAGAGTCACAGAGCGGCAAGGCTCTTGAAAACCCGGCGACGCACCGCCACCATGGACGATCCGGGTCGTAAAGGGCAAACGCAAGCGGGCAGCCGACCCACCCCATATATATAAGTACAGGAAGAACATGAACAACACCGACACAGGGCGTCCGACCCGCGAAGAAGCGGAAGCGGCCGTCCGTACCCTGATCCGCTGGACCGGGGACGATCCGGCGCGCGAAGGCCTGATCGACACGCCCAAGCGCGTGGTCAAGGCCTATGAGGAGTTTTACTCCGGTTATGCGGAAGATCCGCGCGAAATCCTGTCCCGCACCTTCGAGGAAGTCGAGGGCTACGACGAAGTGATCGCCCTGACCGGCATCCGCTTCGAAAGTCATTGCGAACACCATATGGTGCCCATCATCGGCACCGCGCATGTCGCCTACCTCCCGGACAAGCGCGTGGTCGGCATTTCCAAGCTGGCGCGACTGGTCGAAGTGTTCGCGAAGCGACTGCAGATCCAGGAAAAAATGACCGTGCAGGTGGCCGACACCCTTTACGAAGTGCTGCAGCCGCGCGGCGTGGCGGTCGTGATCGAGGCCGCACACGAATGCATGACGACGCGCGGCGTGCACAAGCCGGGGGTGGCCATGGTCACCAGCCGCATGCTGGGCCTGTTCCGCGACGATGCACGCACCCGTCGCGAGTTCTTCGATCTGATCGGTCGGGCAGGCGGCAGCGGCAGTTGCGGCGTCTGAGCTGTCCGGTGTCCCCCGGTGCGCGGTCGTACAGGACCCGCACCGAATGGCATTGCCTTTGACCCCGGGGCGTGCGCACTGCGGGCGTCTGGGGGGCGTACGTACCGGGTGGCCTTGTGCTCGCTCAGGCATGCGTCGAGTGACGCAGGCTCCGAGAACCGACGGCGCAAGCTGTCTTCATGCGCGATCCATCCCGACACACCGGCACCCGGTGCAGGTCGGGATGTGCCCGGTGACGATTGCACCGGGTGCCGGTCGTGCGAGGCCGTCTGTCGGCCTTGAAACATGGCTGCAATCCTCTGTTGCGCGAAAACCACATGAGCCACGATGGTGGCTACGTAATTTGACGCATGGCTTGCCGCCCGCTTTGCTGCTTCGGTACAGTCCGGCACACCTTCTGAAGCTCCGAAGGTGTGTAGCCCGGCAGTGCAGCCGCCGCAAGGCCGAATACGATCCGGGCACCCACTATCATCGCAAGAGGAGATTTGCGTAATGTCCAAGAAACTGCTTGCCGCTGCCATCGCCGCAGCGCTCGCCCCGGCCGCCGTCATGGCCGAAGCTTCCAACGTGACCATCTACGGTCGTGTCGACTACGGTTTCATGTCCCGCGGTGGTGACAGCGGTGGCCTGTCGCAAGCTGGTCGTACCGGCCGTCTGAACGACTTCGAAGACGGTATCGGCGGCACCAACCGTTTCGGCTTCAAGGGCTCGGAAGATCTGGGCAACGGCCTGAAGGCCATCTACGAATTCGAATTCGGCTTCTCGGGTGACAGCGGCCAGTCCTTCAGCGGCACGACCAACCGTCACAGCTGGGTCGGCCTGACCGGTGCCTTCGGTACCGCCCTCGGCGGCCGTGTTGATGGCGCCCGTTACTCCTTCGTCGGCAAGTACGACCCGTTCAAGAACCAGACTGTTGCCAACGCCGGTTCGCTGTTCGGCGTGACCTCGGGTCTGGGCCAAGCTGACCGTGCTGACAACGCCGTTGTGTACATCACCCCGGAACTGGCCCCCGGCCTGAAGTTCCTGGCTGCTTACACCACGTCGCTGCTGGCTGAAGGCGGTTCCGGTGCTCAAGTTGGCGGCGTCGATATCGAAACCGGAGACACCCCGCTGTATGCTGTCGCCGCGATGTACGACAACGGCCCGATCAGCCTGCTGCTCGACTACGAAAATCTGAAGATCAAGCGTGGCAACAACCTGACCGGCTCCGATATGGAGTATGACCTGTGGGTTGCTGGCGGTTCGTACGATTTCGGCGTTGTCAAGCTGTCGGCTTACTACGAAAACACCAAGGGCAGCAACCGCGCTAGCCGTGGTGATGTGGCTGGTATCACCGCTCGGACGTCGGATGGCGATGGCTGGCTGGTCGGTTTGGAAGCCCCGGTTACCTCGAACATCAAGCTGAAGGCTAGCTATGTTCAGGCAAATGATGACCGTACCACCCAGAGCGATTGCTCGAAGTGGGGCTTTGGTGGTGAGTACGCCTTCTCGAAGCGTACGACCGCGTATGCAACCTACGCCAAGATTAACAATGATCGTGGCGCTCGTTGCGGTATCACCAAGAACGCGACTGGCGGCGGTGCTAACCCGAATGCAGTCAATTCGGACGGCGATCTGACCAACAACGCCTACGGCGATTCCGGCTTCAACATCGGTCTCGCTCACACCTTCTAATCGGTTTCCGATCAGAAAGTCGTGTTCAAACGGGCGCCTTCGGGCGCCCGTTTTTCGTTGACCTGTCGTTAAGTAGGCATTAACTTGACCAAGTTGTTGGTCAATGTGAGGGTGTGATGATGCGTCAGGTCAATATGCTGGAAGCGAAAACGGCGCTGTCTGAACTGGTGGCGGCGGCGCTGCGCGGGGAAGAGGTGGTCATCGCGCGTGCCAACAAGCCGGTGGTCAGGCTGGTGCCGGTGGAGCCGGTGCTGCGTGTACGACGTCTTGGCTGGGCGGCGGGCAAGGTCCGCGTTGCCGAGGATTTCGACGCGCCGCTCGACGCATTCGCCGACTATCGTTGATGCGTATCCTGCTCGACACCCATGTGCTCATATGGCTGTCTCATGCGCCGGAGCGGATTGCGGCAGCCGCGAGAGAGAAGATTTCCGACCCTTCGTCGACGCTATACATCAGTCCGGCGTCGATCTGGGAAATGACGATCAAATGCCGCCTCGGCAAGCTCGATCTGGGCACCGACATCGTGAGTTTCACGCGCACCGCCTATCTGGAGCTGGCAGCGCTGGAGTTGCCGCTCGCGCTGGACCATTTCGGCCACCTGTCCGAACTGCCGCTGCATCATCACGATCCGTTCGATCGGCTTCTTCTGGCCCAGGCACGCTGCGAAGGGCTGGAACTTGCGACGGCCGATGGCGTGTTCGATGCCTATGCCGACGCGGGTGTATCGTTCCTGCGTTGCTGATTGTCCATGAAGGGCGCCGGATCGCGCCGGAACCGCGTGCTCTCGCAGGAGCCTCCCTCGGTCGGCCTTGCATGGCCGACCGGCTTGGCGGGCGATACGGCCTGTGCAATGAGCCGCTGCCCCATCGCGGGCTGGGCCTGCTCCTACCGGCGGCGAGCGGTTTGATCGAACGGATCGTTGGCGGATTACCCGGCATCGAGCAGGATGTCCACGTCATCGATACTTTTCAGGGCATCGTTGTCCTTGCGACCGATCAGACGATAGACCACGGTATCGCCCTTGCCCTTGAGGTAGAGGGTCTGCGGTTCATGAAAGTCGTAGCGGCCGCGCAGGCGCGTCCAGGTGGCCGTATCGACCTGCACCATGCCGGGTAAGCCTTCGGTCGTGATGCGGCTGGCCAGATTCACCGTGTCGCCCCAAAGGTCGTAGATGAATTTCTTCTTGCCGACCACACCAGCGACGACCGGCCCGGTGCCTATGCCGATGCGCAGATCGAGCAGCACGCCGGTACCGGTGGTCTGGTTGCGCAGCCAGTCGCGCATTTCCAGCGCGAGATCTGCAATCGCTGCGGTGTAGTCGGTGTTCGCGGAATTCAGCCCGCCTGCCACCATATAGGCGTCGCCTATGGTCTTGATCTTTTCCAGACCGCGCGCTTCCGCCTGTTCGTCGAAACGCGAGAACACGCGGTTGAGCATCGAGAACACCTGCGACGGTGTCATGCCCGCGGCGACCTGGGTGAAATTCACGATGTCGGCGAACATCACGCTCACGTCCGCATAGCCGTCTGCGATGTTCTTTTCGTTCTGCTTCAGGCGCTGTGCCACCGGGCCGGGCAGGATGTTCAGAAGCAGGCGCTCCGAACGTTCCTGTTCCTGCTCCAGCGCCCGGTGCGCATCGGCCAGCCGGTGCGCGACGATCTGCTTCTGTTCGATGGCGAAGCGCAGCAGCATGAACACGATGCCCGACACAGCGAGGAAGTTCAGCGCGAAGAACACGACGCTGGTTTCCACCGGCACCAGCGCGTTGCGGTAGGTCGCGGCATCGGCGAGGTACCAGTCGAAAAAGCCGGTCAGTGCCACCAGAAAGGCGTAGGCGAAGAACCAGGCCAGCGCTTCCCGCCCGCCCATGCACAGGATGGCACCGATCGGTGCCAGCAGGCCCCACAGCAGGATGCCGCTGGCAGTGATGAAATTGCCTATGGCCCACTGCGCAACGAAAGGGGCGAACAGGAAGAGCCCGAGCTGGGTGCTGCGGAAGAGCCGGAAATTCCCGCCGTACAGATAGACCGTCAGATTGCCGGCGAGCAGGAGCTGGTAGGCAAAGGGCAACGTGGCCGACAACTGCGGGCCGAGGCTCCAGTAGATGGCGAGCCAAAGGGTGGACGCGACGCAGACCAGACCGGTGGCCAGCATGAGCAATGATTTGTTGAGCCGGATGTCGTCGCTGTCGTCCGGGCGTATGCCGCCGGCGCGCAGTCGTGTGAGCAGGCCAGCGTTCATGGCAGCTGGCCCGAATTGATCATGCGACCGAACAGCACGAAGCGCGATTCCCAGGTGACCAGATCGTCGAACGGTCCGCCGACCGCATCGACGTTGCTGGACCCTTCCCGAGCAAACAGGCGGATGCCGTTGCCCGGCTGGGAACTGTTCATGTCTTCGTCGACATTGTTTGTCGAATCGTCGGCGATAAGGGTGCCTGCAGCGCTCGTTGCACCGCGGCCGTTTTCGCCGTGCGACCACAGCGCGAAGGCGACGGCGGTCTGGGTGACGATGGCCTGCTCGTTGCCAGCCGCGTCGCGGGCGAACAGTTCAATGCCGCCCGGATCGGTCAGCCCGATACGGGCGGCCGGGCTCTTGACCAGCGAGGGCGAGGCCAGATAGCCGATGCGGTTGCCCCAGCCGTCAAGTCCGCGAACGCCCAGTGTGCTCCAAGGAAGCAGCCCGCGACGGCTGGTGCAGCTGCCGCCTGCGCGACTCTGTTCCGTGCCGTCGTCGGCCGATACGGCCGGGCAGGGCAGCGAACGGTTGGCCACCGTGTAGGCGGTGACCGCTTCGCGCGCTTCGTCCAGCGCCGCCCTGGTTTCGGCGATGCGGGTGCGGAGCATGGCCATCTGCAAGGCGCCGATGGCACCGATGCCGAGCAGTGCGATCACGGTCAGCGCGATCGCGATTTCGATCAGCGTGAAGCCGCGCTGTCGGCTCATGATCCGCTGCACGGTGGCGCACAGGCCGGCAGCACGGCGAGCGCACGATACACGGCGCTGCCGTCGGGCAGCGCGATGCGGCCGCCGGTGCCGGTCGCGCACAGATGTGCACACCACTGGTTCTGCGCCCACCAGGCCTCGGTCGGCGTGCCGCCATCGCGTTCGCGTACGCCGACCTGACCGAGCACGCGCGCGCTCACGGTGGCGAAGTGGCGCTCCGGGGAAATACCGAGCACGCGATCGTTGAAGCGTTCGCCGGGCAGCAGCATGACGGCGCTCTGTCCGTCGCTGTGTCGATACAGACGGCCACCGAGTTCCACGTCCTCGACGAACTGGCCGATGTCCCCAGTGCGACAGCCGGACAGGCCATTGGCAGCGCCGCGTGTCTGTCCGGCCAGCGGGAGGCCGGGGGCGATCACGATGGCGACGAGGAGGGCGCCGGTTGCACCGGTACTGCCGGCTTCGGTGATCTGCCCGGGCGTGGCCGGGTTCAAGAACGGCCGGCCGGCGGATCCGTCGCGCTGGCTCGTCGGAATGCCGTTGCTGAAGGTCGGGCTGCGCGCGTACCAGAGGCATTCGCCGGCGCCGTCGGTCAGCGGACCGAGGCCCAGCGTGCGCCAGGGCAGGCGGCCGACGTCTTCGCTGCAGCTCAGTTCCGCCACGCCATCATTGTTCAGGTCGGGGCAGGGCAGGCTTCCGGGCGAATTGTCCTCCCAGGAGGCATAGGCGATCAGCGCCTCGCGAGCTCTGGCCAGTGCGCTTTCGGTCGCCAGCGCCGCCTCGGCGCCAGGGGGGGAGGACAGTGCGCGCGCCAGCGTGGCCATGGCCAGCAGGCCGATCAGACCGACCAGGACGAGCAGTGCCGCACCTCGCTGGGCCCGCTTCATCGCGTGCGTCCCGGGCGGATGTCCATCGTCGGGCCGGAGGGTGTGGCCTGTCCGGATTCGTCGACTGTCGCCTGCTCGCCCGGTCGCAGGCGCACTGCCCGGCCGTCGGAGCCCGGCAGTTCGAGCACGCTGCCGCGCGCGCGTGCCGGCAACCGGGACAGCGCGCCGGCTTCGGTGGCCCGACCGTTGACGAACCAGACCGGTCTGCCTTGAGAACGGGTGACCAGTCCATCGTGGCGTATTGCGCCGACGGTGCGCGGCACCGCTTCAGCGACGGGCAGCGTGCGCTTCTGTTCCAGAAGGGCACGCTCGTCGTCGCTGTAGAACAGCCGCCCCAGCGGCTGGGCGCAGGTGGCGCCGGAGGCGGACAGGAACAGGGCCGACAGCGCGGCAACGAGCAAACGCTTCACGAGTCCTTGTCCTTTCGCGGGCGGAAGGTGATCCAGTCGAGCTGGCAATCTGCCTGCAACTGTTCCGCTTCGCCGGCGGTGGCGGTGGCGGTGGCGGCGGCCGTGCGGCGCGCGATCGCGCATTCGCGCACTCTCACCAGTGCCGGTGCATTGACGGCGATGTCATGCAGCAGCGTCAGCAACTGCCCTTCGTGCAGCAGGGGCAGGCGCAGGCGAAGTGCGCTGCTGGCGACTTCGAGGCGGTCCGCGTCGGCGGGCGCCAGCCTGGCGTCGACCGGCCGCTGTGGCGAGAATTCGTAGTCCACCGCACCCAGCCCGTGCCGCTCGCGTGCGTCGCGCATCAGTTCCACCCAGGCGAGTCGCCGTTCGGTACCGACGGCTCCCCGCTCGACCAGATGCCGGTAGCGGTCGATCTTCGCCGCGATTTCGGCCTCTTCGGAGCGTGCGGCTGCGAGGGCGCGTCGTGCTTCGTCCAGCGAGCGGGTACTGCGCTGGTGCGCCTGGCGCACCTCGGCCGCCAACCGGCCACTGGCCCAGATGGCGGCCGAGCCGGCCGCGACCATGGACAGCGCGAGCAGGGCGCTGCCTGCGACCCGACGCAGGTCGTCGCGGCGCATCATGAGGACAACACCCGCGAAATGCGCACCATGAACGAGGGCGCACTGCCGGCGGCCGTCTCATCGGCGCGCGTGCCGCCGCGCAGCACCTGGCCGGATTCCAGATCGAAAGGCTGGCGCAGCACCTCTACCTGCAGTCCCGGACGTGCACGCAATTGAGCGGCCAGGGCGTCCACCACTTCAAGTGCGCGTCGTTGCTGGGCTCCGAATTCCTCGGGCAGACGTGCCAGCACCACCAGTTCGGCGTTCATGCCGGGCAGGCCGCCCGGCACGGCGCCGGCGGCATCCGGCGTCAGTCGCCACTCCAGACGTTCCAGCGATACCTGCGGCAGTTGCGAGAGCACGGCGCCCAGTTCGCGCAGCAGATCGTCCGGCGTCGTGCTGCGCTGTTCAAGCTGAAGGCTGCGTTCGTGGACGACGCGCAGCGTGTCCAGTGGCACCGGCGTCGGTGGCAGTCGGCGGATGATGTCGGCGCGCGCACGTTGGGCGCGCTGCCCTTCGTCGTCCAGCTTCAGCGTCTGCTGGCGCAGATCGAAACTGTCCAGAACGCTGTGCGCCGAGTAGAGCAGACAGGCAGCCAGTGCGACGCTGCCACTGGCGCGCAGGGCGAAGCGCGTGAGCCAGAGCCGGTGGAATCGGCGTTCGGATGGTGGTGCAAACTGGCTGGACGGCGTATCGCGCATCAGCGCCTGCACGAACAATGCTTCGCCGCTTCCGTCCTGCGGGGGCGTCCGCAGCCCGATTCGCGCGGCAGCCTGCGCGCTGTCGATCAATTCGAACTGCAGCGTGTCGCTCGAGCGGCACGCCTGCGCGAAGTCATCCAGTCGCGCTGGAGGTACCAGGACACGCACGGTGAGCGGTGCATTGCGGGTGACCAGTCGCTGGCCCAGAAGGTAGGGGTGCAGCCGCCTCGCCTCTTCGGCGCAGGCGCGCGGCAGGTCATTGCTGGACAGCGCGGACAGCGGCGTGAGCCGCGAGAAACGCAACCGGCCGTTTTCGAAGAAGCTCTGCCGCACACCGGCCGTCGTAATGCCGAGCAGCAGGCTCTGGCCTTCCCCGAGCCGCAGGCGTTTCAGGAGGCCCTCACTGACCAGCGGCAGCGTGTGGATGCCGCTGAGCGCCGTCTCGGCGGCACGCAGCGCGGCCAGCCAGGGTTCGAGCAGGACCGGACGGATGAGTGCGCAGAACAGCATCTGCTCGTCGCGCCGTCCGTCCGGCTGGCGGCCGAGCGTATGGGCGCAGCTCAGCGGAGTGGCGAAGAAGTGCTGGGACAGCTTGCGGCGAAGCATTGCGGTGCGGTCGGCGCCGACCACATGCGGTACGTTTTCGGCGACGAATCCCTCGTCCGCAAGGTCGCACAGCAGCAGGAAGAGGCCGTCACGGTGCTGGCGAAGGAAATCGCCGAACTTCGCATGCCCTTCGGCGTCGTTCGCGAAACGTGCGCGCGGTGTCACTTCGCCCGGGCGCCAGCGCCAGACGACCAGTTGCGATGCGTCCAGATAGAGCACGTGCCGGCGCGGCATCAGATCCTCAGCTTGGTCAGCATGTCATACACCGGACCGAGCACGGCGAAGGCCACCGCCATCAGAAGCAGGCCGAGCACCAGGGTGAGGCCCGGTTCGATCGCAGCCTGGGCGCGGGCGATCGATTCGCGCACGTCGCGTGTGTAGAAGTAGTTCACCTCGCGCAGTGCGCGGTCCAGCGCGCCGGTACTTTCGCCGACGCGCAGCATGCGTACGACCAGCGGCGGGAACAGACCGACGTTCTGGAAGGCGGCTGTCACGTTCTGGCCCTGCCCGATCAGCAGACCGGCTCGGCGCAGCGCATCGCGCACCGCTTCGTTGCCCACGACGTCCTCCGAGGTGCGCACCGCGTCGATGATGGGAATGCCGGCGCCATACATCATCGCGAACATGCTGGCAAAGCGCGACAGTACCACCTTGTGCAGGATGGGGCCGACCACCGGCAAATTGAGTTTCATCCAGTCCGCACGCTGTCGCAGCGCCGGGTTCAGGCGCAGTGCCGCAACCGTTCCGCCTGCGGCAGCGGCCAGCAGCACGATCAGCGCAGGCCACCAGGCCTGAAGGAATTCCGACGTGCCCATCAGGATGCGCGTCTGCAGCGGCAGTTCGAGTCCGGTGTTGCGGAAGAAGCGGGCCAGGTCGGGCACCACGACCAGCATGAGCACGGCGATCACGAACAGAAGGAAGGTGCCGACGATGGCCGGATAGGTGAGCAGGCGGCGGGTCTGTGCCACGAGTTCGTCCTCCCACTTGAAGGCCTCGACCTGTTCGTGCAGCACCTCCGGGAGATTGCCGGTCAGTTCGCCGGCACGCACCAGTGCGCAGAACACCTTGCTGAAGGTCTCGGGATGCTCGGCCATGGCCTGCGACAGAGAGCGTCCGCCCTCGATGCTCTCCACCAGCGAGGCGACGATTTCGCGCATGCGCGGGTGTGCGGTCGAATCGCGCAGATCGCTCAGCGCTTCGATCAGCGGCACGCCGGACTGCACCAGCTGTTCAAGGTGGAAGCTGAAGTTGATCAGTTCGATGCGCGGCAGACTCTGGCCGAACAGCGCACGCGCGTGCTCCTGCGGCCGGCCGTTGACGAAATCCAGTTGCATGCGCTTGAGGCGCATTTCCAGGTCGACCAGATTGGCCGCGTCCATGCGGCCGAACACCATGCGACCCTGCGCGTTGACCGCCTTGTACGAAAAGATCGCCACGGCTATCTCGCGTACCAGTCGGCGCCGCCCTGGCTCATGCGTTCGGTCAGGTCGACCACGCGCGCAAGTTCGTCCAGCGAGGTCGAGCCGTCGATGACGCGCCGCAGGCCGTCTTCGGCCAGTGTGCGGAAACCCTTGGCGCGCGCAGCGTTGCGCAGTTCGCGCGCGGTGGCGCGGCGGGCGACCAGTTCGTCGAGGTCGGAATCCATGCGCAGCAGTTCCATCACTGCGAGCCGGCCGCGATAGCCCGTGAAATCGCATGCCGGGCAACCCACCGCGTCGTGGATTTCCGGCGGGGTGCCCTCGCGCAGGCCGAGCAGATGTACTTCGTGCGGCTCGGCCGTCCGCGCGCGCCGGCAATAGAGGCAAAGCTTGCGCAGCAGGCGCTGCGCGATCACGCCGATGATGTTGCCGGCCATGATGTCCGGCAGGATGCCGATGTCGAGCAGCCGGGGAATGGCGCCCAGTGCCGAATTGGTGTGCAGGGTCGAATACACCTGGTGGCCGGTCATGGCGGCGCGGAAAGCCATTTCGGCCGTGTCGGCATCGCGGATCTCGCCGACCAGGATGATGTCCGGGTCCTGGCGCATCATCGAGCGCACGCCATTGGCGAAGTCGAGCTTGACCGACTCGGCGACCGAGGTCTGGCGGATGAGCGCCATCGGATACTCGACCGGATCCTCCAGCGTCATGATGTTCACGCTTTCGGCGTTGATGTGGTTCAGCACCGAGTAGAGCGTCGTGGTCTTGCCGCTGCCGGTCGGTCCGGTGGCCAGGATGATGCCCTCCGGGCGCGCGATCATCAGCTTGAGCTGGTCGAGCTGCGATTCGGCCAGACCGAGGCCGTCGAGCGGTACGATGCCGCGCGCGCGGTCGAGAATGCGCAGCACGATGTTCTCGCCGTGCAGCGTGGGCTGGGAGGACACGCGGAAATCGACCGGCCGGCCACTGATGCTGAGCGAAATGCGGCCGTCCTGAGGCGCGCGCATTTCGGCGATGTTCATGCCCGCCATCACCTTGATGCGCACCGCCATCGCCGGCCAGTACGAGCGGTGCAGCGCGCGGATCTGCCGAAGCAGGCCGTCGCTGCGGTAGCGCACGCGCAGGAAGCCGGCTTCTGGTTCGAAGTGGATGTCCGAGGCTGCGCGCTTGACCGCATCGGTCAGCAGCGCGTCGATCAGGCGCACCACCGGCTGGCTGTATTCGTCCGCCGAGGCGGCGAGTGCCCGGTAGTCGACCTCGCCGGTTTCCAGCTCGGTCAGGATGCCTTCGATCGACAGTTCGTGGCCGTAGGCCTGGTCGATCGCGTGCGCAAGTTCGGTTTCACCGGCCAGTACGGTGTCCAGTTCCATGCCTTCGGGCAGCAGGGCACGCAACTGGTCCAGTGCCACGATATCGTTCACGTCGGAGACCGCGACCGTGAGCTGCTGCGTGCCCGGGGCGTAATTCAGCGGCAGAAGCCGATGGCGCTTGGCCAGTGCCTGCGGTACCAGACGCAGCGCGTCCGGATCGACCAGGGCGTGGGCGAGGTCTACCGTGCGCTTGCCAAGTGTCACGCCGAGCGCTTCGCGCAACGTCGCTTCGCTGACAAAGCCCAGCTTCACCAGCAGGCGCCCCATCGGGATGTTCTGCCGCTGCTGTTCCTGCAGTGCGATGCGCAGCTGGTCTTCCGATACCAGCCCCTGGGCGAGCAGCATCTGACCCAGCGGCTGGCGCTGCGGCGGGCGGGCGTGCTTGACCGGATCAGTGCTCATCGTGAGCCAGCAGCGACTGGATGCGGCCCGCCACAGCGTCGGCATCGAAGCCGGCTGGATGCTGCCCGCGTCGGGCCATGGCTTCGCGGTAGTACTGCAGAGCCAGTCTGGGCTGGCGCAAGTGATCCAGGCTGACGGCGAGGTTGTAGGCATGGTCGGGCTGGTCGGGCGCCAGCGTCCATGCATTGAAATAGGCCTGTTGCGCTTCGCGCCAGCGCGCCTGCGATGCGTACAGCGTGCCCAGGGCAAACGAAGCTTCGGCGGATCGTGGCTGCGCGGCGATCAGGTCCAGCAGTCGGGCCTCGTGCACCACGGGATCGGTGCTGTCCGACAGCGCGATGCGTGCCGCGGTGTCGGTCGGGTCGACTTCGGCGATGCGCCGCATCAGATGGCGCAGTTGTGCTTCGTCGTTCTGCCGGCGGGCCAGCGCGGCCAGGCCGTGCAGTGCATCCGGGTTGCGTGGGTCGCTGCGCAGCGCCGCCTCGTAGGCCGCACGGGCACGGTCGAACTGCCCGGACTGGAAGGCCGCATAGCCGTCGGCCACGTCCTGCGGTATGGCGGGTGGATTGCGGGTGATGCGTATCGGCGGTGCCGGCGGTGCGGCGGCTGCCGACGCAGCCGGTGGCTCGGTCGCCGCAATCTGTCCGGAGAGGAAGCGCGCCGACTCGACAGCGGGCGACGGGGCAGGCGGGAGCGCTGCAGTCGCCGGCTGTTGCACGTCGGGTGTCGCCGGTACGCCTGCATCGGACATGGGCCCGGTCGATGCGGCCAGCGCCGGAAAGGGAGGGGTCGGCGCGGCGGTCGGCGGCGATGGCGACGCAACCGGCGCCTGCATGCCGTGTTCCAGCGCGTTCAGTTGCCAGACGACCCAGATGCCTACGACCAGCAACAGAACGGCCGAGGCCGCCAGCAGCCACATCAGTGTCGGCGGACGGGCCGGCGAGCGCTTTGCGTCGAACAGCAGGCGCGCCGCTTCCGACCCGCCGGCATTGGTCGGCGAAGGCGGCGCTGGCGTCGGTTCGGGTACGTCGAGGCCGGCGAAACGTGCGGCCTGGGCGATTTCGTCGTCGATCAGTTCAAGTTCGTGGGCGGGCGTGATGCGCGGTGCAGACGGGGCCGGTAACGGTGGCGGCTGTTCGCTCCCTCCCTCCTCCTCGCGGCGCTTTGCCGCCTCCGCCTTCTTCAGCGCGTCGAGCAGCAGGCTCACGGCGCGCTCTCCCGTGTGTCGCCTGCCGGAGGGCGCAGCGTGGGTGGCGGGAAAGAGGGCGCGAGGAAGTCCCGTCCGGGCAGCGCACCCGAAAGCGGCGCGTAGTCGCCTTCCAGGCTGGCCTCATTGATCACGACGGGGCGGATCAGCACGACCAGTTCCGTCTTGCGCGACGTTTCGTTGCGCGCCGACAGCAGCGGCCCGAGCAGGGGCAGTGCCGACACGCCCGGGATGCTGTCGCGGCGGAAATTGATTTCGTCCTGCATCAGGCCGCCCAGAACCGCCGTCTCGCCACTGGCGATGCGCATGACCGATTCCAGTTCGCGGGTCTGGATGACCGGCACCAGATTGGGGGTGCTGAGGTCCGGCGTCGGGTCCTGCGCGTCGCCCACCTTGCGCGAAATGGTCGGCCTTACATTGAGCAGCACATAGCCATCGCCGCTGATCTGCGGCGTCACCGCCATCACCAGACCGACCGACACGGAGCGCGGCGTCGCCGTGAAGCTGCGGACCGCCTGCGTATTGGTATTGGCGACCACGTCCGACTTGATCTCGAAATAGACGATGTTGTTCACCACCTTGAGCAGCGCCGTCTGGTTGTTCAGTACCGACAGCTTGGGGCTGGACAGCACTTTCACGTCGCCATAGGTTTCCAGCAGCTTGATGCTGTCGGACAGCTGGCGATTGGCACCCAGGCCGATGGCGAAGGGCGGGTTGGTCGTGACGTCGGTCGAGCTGGTGTTCAGAGACAGGGTGGCACCACCGCGCTTGCCGCCTCCGGCAAACGCGGTCCAGTCTATGCCCTGCTGGTAGTTGTCGGTCAGTTGCACCTCGGCGATGGTGGCTTCGATCAGCACCTGGCGGCGCGCGATGCGCGTGACCTGGGCGATGAACTCCTGAACCTTTTCGTGCTGGCGCGAAGTGGCGCGCACATTGATGACACCGGTTTCCGGGTTCAGGATGACCGAGGCGGCCTCGCGGAAGCTGCTGCGGCGTTCCATGGCGGGGGCACCGTCGGCAACCGCTTGCGCGGTTTCGTCGGCAGGCAGCAGTTTGTCCGTTTCTCGCAGAAGATCGCGGATATTGCGTTCCAGCGACTCCCAGAAGCGGTTCTTCGCCACGTTCTCGATGCGCGTGCTGGAACTGTTTCCGGCCGAGGACGTGGCGCTGCCCACCGAGGCGGTGCCGCTCGCGCCGGCCACGGCGGCCGAGGTGGTCGATGCGATCTGGGTATTGATCGATACGGCGCCGCTCACGTCGCGAGACATGTTTACGTAGTCCACGCGATAGCTGCGCAGGAAGGGCGAGTCCGGCATCACGGCAAGATTGCTGCCGTCGAGTTCGAAGCGCATGTCGACCTGGTTGGCGATGCGGGTCAGTAACTGCGGCAAGGTCTGGTCGATCGCATTCAGCGTTACCGCACCTTCGATGCCGGGGTGAATGTCCACGTTCACCTTTGCGTCGCGCGCCAGTGCGAACAGAAGTTCGCGTACCGGGACCTGATTCACCACCACGCTGTAGGTTTCGGTCTTGTGCCGCGGCTGCGGCTGGGGTGGCGCAACCGGGCGCACGACCGGAGGCGGAATGTCCGTGGCGGCGCGGGCAGCCGGTCTGTCGGCCAGCACATGTCCGCCCGACCCGGGCTGCGGCGGATGCACTGCGCAGCCTGCGATCAGAGCGACCAGGCAGCCGACGGCCACGCCTCGGGCGCGGCCGGTTCGGATCGCTGCGGGAGCGGGGCGCGTCAGTGCGGTCATGGGCGCGAAGGCATTCGGGGTCCGGGTCGGATGGTACGCGCAATCATCGGCAGAACAAGTCCCGGCGGGAAAAAATATTCATATGGAATCAACCGTCGGTGCGCAGGCTGCGCAACTGTCGCGGGATGGGGCGCGCCGACGCGATCCATCCGGGCAGCTCGTCGACCGCCCGCAGCGCGCTGCGCCGATCGGCGAAGTCGCCCCAGATCACCGCGATCTGCGCACCCGCGGGGGTGTCCGTGCGGTAGGCGCGCAACTGCTGCGGATCGATGGCGCGACCAGCGCGGCGCACATAGTCCGGCACATGGTCGGCCCGGTTGGCGGGCACCGACATCAACTGTATGAACCAGCGTTCTCCCGGGGCTGTGCCGGTCCATTCTCGACTGCGGGCCAGCAGTGCTTCGAGCGCGTCCTCGGTCGGCGTGGGGTGGGACGTCTCCGCCGCCGGCTCCCGGACTGCCGGGCTGCTCGCCTGCGTTTCGACCGGCGGTGCGGAAGCTGCGATCGCCGCCGCAGGCTCCGGTGGCGGCGACATGTGCGGACGCGTTCCGGCGTCGCCCGGCAGATGGCGTCCCAGCAGATAGCCGGCACCGACCAGAACGCAGGCGACCAATGCCGAAAGGGCGAGGCGACCGCTGTCCGGAGGTCTGCGCCCGGCCGGCCGGTCGGCGCGGGTCTGCGTGTCGGCGGCCGCACGTTGCGCGTCGGCCGCCGTGACGGAATGTGCGCTGCGCGCGTAGGCAGAAAGCAGTGCCTTGTCGGCCAGCACATTGATGCGTCGGGTCAGCCCGCCGGAATCTCGCGCAATGCGCGCGGCGGCCGCGTGCCCGAACAGCACCGGACCCCGGTAGCCGGCGGCGCGCAGGCGGAAATCGATATAGGCGGCGACGTCGTCCGGCTCCAGCGGGTCGAGACGGAAGTGTTGGGTGATCCGGTCCTTCAACTGGCGCATGTCCGGGCGATCGAGCAGCACGTCCAGTTCCGGCTGGCCGAACAATGCGATCTTGATCAGCTTGTGCCGTTCCGACTCCAGATTGGACAGCAGGCGGATCTGTTCCAGCGTGTCGGCCGGCATGGCGTGCGCTTCGTCGATCAGCAGAACGACCTGACGGCCGCTCGCGAAGTCCGCCACGAGCGCTTCCTGCACGGCGCGCAGCAGGCGGTGCGGAGTGTCGCCCGCGCGGTCCGCGCAGCCCAGTTCGTCGGCCAGTACGGCCAGCAGTTCGCGCCGGTCCATCAGCGGGTCGGCGAGATAGATGGCGCGCAACTGCGGTGGCAGTCTGCCGATGAGAACTCGGGCCAGCATGGTCTTGCCGGTGCCGACCTCGCCGCTCACCTTGACCAGCCCTTCTTCGCGGGCGAGGGCATAGGCCAGCGCGTCGAGCAGGGCGCTGCGGTTGGCGCCACCGAAAAAGAAGTCCGCGTGCGGCGTGATCAGGAAGGGCGCTTCGCGCAGACCGAAGTGGTCGTGATACATGTCAGTCGTCCGCCCCGTGGCCGCGATCGGGGGCTTCCATGCGGTGGTAAAGCGTGGTTCGCGCGATGCCGAGCAGTCGTGCGGCGGCGCTCACATTGCCGCGCGCCAGGCGCATTGCAGCGTCGATATAGGCCGACTCCCACTCGCGCAGTCTTGCGTCGAGGCGGAAACCGCCCGCGCGCAGATGCACAGCCGCCACAGCGGCGAGATCACGTTCTTCGTCCGGCCCGGCCGGCGCCGTCGGATCGAACTCGGCGACCAGCTCGCCGCACCCGATCTCGCGTCCCGGATAGCGGGTGGCAAGCCGGATGACGATATTGCGCAGTTCCCGCACATTGCCGGGGAAACCGTAGCCAAGCCACGCTTCCCTTGCGGCCGCGTCGAGCGTGAATGGCGGGCGATCGAGCTGGCTGCAGACGCGGTTGCGGAAATGATCCAGCAGCAACAGGCGGTCTTCGCCCATATCGCGCAGTGCCGGCAGGGAGATGGTGAACACGCCGAGCCGGTGATAGAGGTCGGACCGGAAGCGCCCGGCGCGTACTTCGGCCGTCAGATCGCGATTGGTGGCCGCGACGATGCGTGCTCCCGAGTGGCGCAGGCGGGTCTCGCCGACACGCTGGAACTCCCCGTTCTCCAGCACGCGCAGCAACTTTGCCTGCAGGTCCAGCGGCAGTTCGCCGATCTCGTCGAGGAAAAGCGTGCCGTTTGCGGCTTCCTCGAAATAGCCGGCGCGGGCCGACTGGGCGCCGGTGAAGGCGCCGCGCGCGTGACCGAACAGTGTGGGTTCGACAAGGGAGGGCGAAATCGCTGCGCAGTTCAGTGCAAGAAAGGGTCGCTGGTTGCCGCCGGCCGCATGCAGCCGGTTGGCGACGATGTCCTTGCCGGTGCCCGACTCTCCCTCTATCAGAACCGGATAGGGCAGGCCGGCGTACTGTTCGACCTGCGCGCGCAGCCGCTCCAGCGGCGCGCTGCGGCCGACCAGAACGGCCTGAACCGGGGGTGCCTCGTGCTGCGTCCGGACCAACTGGCGCAGCAGGGCGTTGAGTGCCGCCGGCGGTGCCGGCTTGGCCACGAATTCCGTCGCCCCGAGAGCACGCGCGTGGCGCGCGACCGCTTCCTCGCCCTGACCGGAGAGCACGACGATCCGCGTATCCGCCGAATGCGCCAGCAGATCGGCAATCAGGGCATAGCCTTCGTCCGGGCGGTGCGGACAGGGCGGCAGGCCGAGGTCGACCAAGGCAAGCGCGGGCGGGGTTGCCTGCTGTCGCAGCCAGGCGACAGCTGCGGCGCGCGAGGCATGGCTCACCACGTCGAAATCCGCTTCGAGAAGAAAGGACAGCGAATCGGCAATCAGAGGATCGTCGTCGACGATGAGCAGTCCCGGGCGGCTTGCCAGGGGCGTCGCAGTGGAAGGTGCTGGATTCGTCATGGCTACCGGTCATCATAGCTCACGCCACTGCCGCGGATCCCGCCGGTCGGGCGGAGGCGCTGCGTCTGCTACAATCCGCCGCCTCCATCACATGTCCGTTACGTACTCGTGTCCGCATCCTTCCCGGCCGAAGACATCCTGGTCGATGTGTCGAGTGTCGATTTCGCCTACGACAAGCGGCCCATACTGTCCGGCATCAATCTGCGCATTCCGCGCGGCAAGCTGGTTGCCATCATGGGTGGCAGCGGCTGTGGCAAGACAACCTTGCTGCGTCTCATAGGTGGACAGCTGAAGCCGACCGCCGGCCACATACGGGTGGCCGAGCACGATCTGGCCAGCCTGTCGCGGCGCGACATCTACGCCTTGCGCCGACGCATGGGCATGCTGTTCCAGTTTGGCGCGCTGTTCACCGATCTGTCCGTATTCGACAACGTGGCCTTTCCACTGCGCGAGCACACGGACCTGCCGGAAGACATGATCCGTGACCTCGTGCTGATGAAGCTCCACGCGGTCGGACTGCGCGGCGCGCACAGGCTGATGCCCAACGAACTGTCCGGTGGCATGTCGCGACGGGTGGCGCTGGCTCGTGCGGTGGCGCTGGATCCCATGCTCATCATGTACGACGAGCCTTTCGCCGGCCTCGATCCCATCTCGCTGGCGGTGGTGGGGCAACTCATACGCAAGCTCAACGACGCGCTGGGCGCCAGTTCCATCATGGTGACGCACGACGTCCACGAATCGCTGGAAATCGTCGATTACATTTATTTCCTGTCCGGCGGTTCCGTGGTGGCGCAAGGTACGCCGGATGAAATCCGCGCCTCGACCGATCCCTTCGTGAAACAGTTCGTCAACGCTGAAACCGACGGTCCGCTGCCTTTCCACTATCCGTCGGGGGATTACCGCAAGGCCTTGATGGAGAGCCGGCAGTGATGACGCGCGTGCTCCGCGCCGTGGGCGCACGTACTGTGGAAGGCGTGTGGCGGCTCGGTTTCGCTACCCGTTTCCTGTTTGCCATCCTGACCCGGTCGGGCACTTCGTTCGCGCGTTTCCATCTGACCGTACGCGAGGTGTTTTCCACGGGTGTGCTGTCGCTCATCATCATCCTTGTGTCGGGGTTTTTCGTCGGCCTGGTGCTGGGGCTGCAGGGTTACGAAACCCTTCAGCGCTACGGATCCAGCGAGGCGCTGGGCATTCTGGTGGCGCTGTCGCTGGTGCGCGAACTGGGGCCAGTGGTGGCCGGGCTGCTGTTTGCAAGCCGCGCCGGTTCCGCCCTGACTGCCGAGATCGGCCTGATGAAGACCACCGAGCAGTTGAAGGCGATGGACATGATGGCGGTCGATCCCATCGCCCGGGTGGTGGCGCCGCGCTTCTGGGGTGGCGTCATTTCCATGCCCCTGCTGGCCGCCATGTTCTCCACCATGGGGGTGTTCGGCGCCTGGTTCATCGGTGTCGTGTTCATCGGCGTCGATGACGGCGCATTCTGGTCGCAGATGCAGGCCTCCGTGGATTTCCGCTACGACGTGGTGAACGGCATCATCAAGAGCATGGTGTTCGGCTTTGCGGTTGCGTTGATCGCGGTTTTCGAAGGTTATGACTCGGCGCCCACCGCCGAAGGCGTGTCGCGGGCAATCACCCGGACCGTTGTCAACTCCGCGCTGGCGATTCTGGCGCTGGATTTTGTGCTGACCTCCTTCATGTTCAGGGGCAATGGATGAACCGTACCGTTCTCGACCTGTGGGTCGGTGTTTTCGTCGCAGTCGGCGTTGCAGCAGTGTTGTTTCTGGCGCTAAAGGTCGGCAACCTCGCATCCGCTAACATCGGTGAGACATACAGGCTGCAAGCCAACTTTGATAACATCGGCGGCCTCAAGGCGCGTGCGCCCGTGAAAAGTTCGGGTGTCGTCGTCGGCCGGGTGACGGAAATCACTTTTGACCCGAATCTGTATGTCGCCGTGGTCAAGATGGACGTGGACAAGCGCTACAGTTTTCCGCGCGATACTTTCGCAACCATTCTGACCTCGGGTCTGCTGGGTGAGCAGTACATCGGTTTCGAAGTCGGTGGCGACACCGAAATGCTGAAGGCCGGTGCCACCATCACCAAGACGCAGTCCGCAGTGGTGCTTGAAAAGCTGATCAGCCAGTTCATGTTCAACAAGGCTGCCGAGAGCCCGACCGCTCCCGAGCAGTGATGTACGGATCGCATAGCCGGGAAGCCCGACAGATGACCAATACCAACAAGCAGTCGCATCTCAACGCGCGCGCCGCCGTCGTCGCCACTCTGGCGGCAGCGCTGATTTCCGGTTGCGCCACTTCGGGCAATCCGAAGGATCCCATCGAAGGCTACAACCGCGCGATGTTCTCGTTCAACGAGACGGTAGACAAGGCGGTTATCAAGCCGGTCGCGCAGGGATACGATTTCATCATGCCTGCGCCGGTCCAGACCGGCGTGTCCAACTTCTTCGCGAACATCGCCGACCTCTGGACAGGTATCAACAACCTGTTGCAGGGCAAGGCGGGCGACGCGCTCTCGGACGCCGGTCGCGTACTTGTGAATTCGACCGTTGGCATACTGGGCCTGTTCGATGTCGCGACGCCAATGGGGCTGGAGAAGCATGAAGAGGATTTCGGCCAGACACTTGGCCGCTGGGGCGTGGGCGACGGGGCATACGTCGTGCTGCCGATCTTCGGGCCGCGCACGCTGCGCGATACCTTCGGCCTCGCCGCTGACATCTACGTCGATCCGGTGCGCGATGCGGACGGACATCGGGGCTACCGCAACAGCGCGATGGCGTTGCGTGCGATCGATGCCCGTGCGAACCTGCTCAAGGTCGAGAGCGCCCTCGAAGCCGCGGCGCTCGACAAGTACGCCTACGTGCGTGACGCTTACCTGCAGTCGCGCCGCAGCGCCATCTACGACGGCAGTCCTCCGCGGGAGGCAGACGACGCGGCGATGACGCCAGTGGAGAACTTCATGTCCATGGAGCCGGTCGAAACGACCTGGAACCTCTCTTTCGTTGGCATGAACGAGGACTCGACGCCGACATCCATCGCGCCGGTGTCGACCGAAGCGACCGAAGCAGGTGAACTCACCGCGTCCCGCTGATCGATACGCCGGGCCCGCCGGGGCCGGGCACGATACCCGCCACGGCCTGTCGCGTACCGACAGGCCTCTTTCATTTACGGGAATATCCATGTTCAAGCGCTATGCACTGCTGCTCCTGATGGCCCTCACCACCGGTGCGATGGCACAGACAGGTGCGATGAAGGCACCGGATGCACTGGTGCGGGACGTCACCGAAGAAGTACTGGGCACGCTGCGCAGCGATCCTTCGATCAAGGCGGGCGATGCCAACAAGACGGCCGAACTTGTCGAAACGCGCGTGTTGCCGCATTTCAATTTCACGCGCATGACGGCGCTGGCGCTTGGCAAGGAATGGCGTGCGACGACGCCTGAACAGAAGAAGCTGCTGACCGACGAATTCCGTACCCTGCTGGTCCGTACCTATTCGAATGCGCTGACCAGCTACCGGAACCAGACCATAGACTATCGACCCTTCAAGATGGGTCCGGCCGATACCGATGTCACGGTGCGCACCCAGATCAACCAACCGGGCGGTCGTCCCATCCCGCTCGATTACGCGCTTGAAAAGCAGGATGCGGGCTGGAAGGTGTACGACGTCATGGTGGCGGGCGTCAGTCTGGTGACCAACTACCGGGAAACGTTTGCTGCGGAGATCCGAGCCGGTGGCATCGATGGCCTCGTGAAGTCGCTGCGCGCCAAGAACGCGACCAATGCAGGGCCAGCGACGTCGGTCTCCGCAAAATGATCGAACTCGATCGCGACACTCTGCGGGTTTCCGGTTCCATGCGCCTGCCCGAGGCGATCGCGCTGCGCGAGGCCGGGCTGCGTTTGCTGAAGTCGGCGAAGGCGATAGATCTGTCTGCGGTCGGCGATGTCGATTCGTCGGCGATCGCCGTCCTGCTGGCGTGGGAACGGGCAAGCGGCGGCGGTGGTTCGCCCTTGCCGGTCATCGGAGCGCCGGCCGGCCTGAGCAGCCTGGCTCGTCTGTACGAAGTGTCGTCCTACTGCGGACTTGAGCCCGACGAAGCTCCGTCGGGCTGAAGCCCTTATCCGGCTGGCACTTCGCGGTGTCGGCAACGTTGTTCTCCCATGCCCGATTCATCTCCTGCCTTGTCGATAGAAGGCGTATGCAAGCGATTCGGATCGCTGCAGGCGCTGGACCACGTTTCGCTGCAGATCACGCAGGGCGAGTTCTTCGGCCTGCTCGGACCGAACGGCGCCGGAAAGACCACGCTGATTTCCGCCATGGCCGGGCTGTGCCGGCCGGATTCGGGCTTCATCCGCGTCATGGGCAGCGACACGGTTACCGACTATCGCGATGCTCGGCGCAAACTCGGCGTGGTGCCACAGGAACTGGTGTTCGACCCATTCTTCACTGTGCGCGAGACACTGCGCATACAGTCGGGCTATTTCGGATTGCGTCGCAACGATGACTGGATAGACGAAATCCTGCACAGGCTCGACCTTGCTACCAAGGCGAACGCCAATATGCGTTCGCTCTCGGGCGGGATGAAGCGCCGGGTCCTGGTCGCACAGGCGCTGGTACACCGGCCGCCTGTCATCGTGCTCGATGAGCCGACGGCCGGCGTCGATGTGGAGTTGCGGCAAGGACTCTGGGCATTCGTGCGCGAGTTGAACCTTCAGGGACACACTATCGTCCTGACCACACATTATCTGGATGAGGCGGAACATCTCTGCGGCCGCATTGCCATGCTCAAGCAGGGCAGGGTGCTTGCACTGGAACGCACGGCCGACCTTCTGTCGCGCCGGGTTCACCAGACCCTGCTTCTCCGCCTCGGTGCCGGTGCTCCGCTGCCGGCCGAATTCCTTGCGGCAGCGCGTGCCCGGCCGAACGGGTGGGTCTCCATCGTGCTGGACGATGCCGGCGCCGTGGCCGGCTGCCTGGCGAAGCTTCATGCGGCCGGTGTTGCAGTGGAGGACATCGAACTGCAGAAGCCGGATCTGGAAGAGGTGTTCATTGCGATGATGCAGGAGGCGGCGTGATGGGGCCTGCCTTGCGTACGCTGCTCTACAAGGAATTGCTGCGGTTCTGGAAGGTGAGTTTCCAGACGGTGGCTGCGCCGATACTGACGGCGCTGCTCTATCTGCTCGTCTTCGCGCATGTGCTGGAGCGCAAGGTCGAGGTGTACGGTGGTGTCGACTACACCTCGTTCCTGGTGCCCGGACTGGTCATGATGAGTCTGCTGCAGAACTCGTTTGCCAACAGTTCGTCCTCGCTCATACAGTCCAAGGTGACGGGAAACATCGTGTTCGTGCTGCTGCCTCCGATTTCACATCGCGAATTCTTCGCTGCCTACGTGCTGGCGGCCATCATACGCGGCCTGTCGGTCGCTGCCGGGGTCTGGCTGGTGACGCTATGGTTTGTCGAGCTGCCCTATGCCCATCCCTTGTGGATTCTCTTTTTCGCCGTGACCGGTGGCGCACTGCTTGCGAGTCTGGGCATCATTGCAGGCATCTGGGCCGACAAGTTCGATCAACTGGCCGCGTTCCAGAATTTCATCGTGATGCCGCTCACCTTCCTGTCCGGTGTGTTCTACTCCATCCACACCTTGCCGGACTTCTGGCAGGCGGTATCGCACCTGAACCCCTTTTTCTACATGATCGACGGCTTCCGCTATGGCTTTTTCGGTCAGTCCGACGTGTCACCGTGGGTCAGCGCAGCGTTTGCGCTGGGCAGTTTCGCGGTGCTCGCGGGCATCACGCTGAATCTGCTGGCGCGGGGCTACAAACTGAGATATTGATTATGGTCACTCCCGAAAGCATCCAGGCATCCATTACCGCCGGCATCGAATGCCAGCATTGTCAGGTCGCTGGCGACGGCCAGCACTTCGAGGCGATCATCGTGTCGACCGCCTTCGATGGCCTGCGCAGCATCCGTCGCCACCAGTTGGTCTACGCGGCGCTCGGCGACCGCATGCGCGAGGAAATCCACGCGCTGTCGATGAAGACGCTCACGCCGGACGAGTGGAAGGTCTGATCGCCGGATGGACAAGCTGTTGATCGAAGGAGGCCAT
Organism: uncultured Methyloversatilis sp.; assembly: GCA_964555165.1. Lineage (GTDB taxonomy): Bacteria > Pseudomonadota > Gammaproteobacteria > Burkholderiales > Rhodocyclaceae > Methyloversatilis. Next base: position 133,469 of record CAZKRN010000002.1, read on the forward strand.
CGCCTATGTGGCGAGGTCGAGATGTCGGGCGCCAAGAATGCGGCCTTGCCCATACTGTGTGCCGCATTGCTGACGCGCGAACCGCTTGTGCTGACCAATGTGCCGCAACTCAACGACATCGGCACCATGCTCAGGCTGCTGGTCCAGATGGGTGTGAGGGTGCAGCGGGAAGCTTCAGTTGTCACGCTGGATGCGTCCGACGTCCACAATCCCCTCGCGCCCTACGAAATGGTGAAAACCATGCGGGCGTCCATCCTGGTGCTCGGGCCGCTGGTTGCGCGCTGCGGTGAGGCTCGCGTGTCGCTGCCCGGGGGCTGCGCCATCGGGGCACGACCGGTGGATCAGCACATCAAGGGTCTGCAAGCCATGGGGGCCGAGGTGTCGGTCGAACAGGGCTATGTTGTCGCACGCACTGCCCGTTTGCGGGGCGCGCGCCTCTTCACCGACATGGTCACCGTGACCGGTACCGAGAACCTGATGATGGCGGCCGTGCTGGCCGAGGGTGAAACGGTGATCGAGAATGCGGCCCGCGAACCCGAAATCGTCGATCTGGCGAACTGTCTGGTAGCGATGGGCGCGCGCATCTCCGGTGCCGGCACCGACGTGATCCGCATCCAGGGTGTAGAGCGCCTGCACGGTGCGACCCACCGTATCATGCCGGACCGCATCGAAACCGGAACCTATCTGTGTGCCGCCGCCGCCGCGGGCGGTGAGATCCGGCTCACCGGCACCTCGGCCGGCTATCTCGACGCGGTGATCGACAAGCTGATGGATGCAGGCTGCGATATCCGCGCCGAAAAATCGCCGTCTTTCGAAGCCATCGTGCTGAAGGCGCCGGACAAACTGAAGGCGGTTTCCATCCGTACTGCACCCTATCCGGCCTTTCCGACCGACATGCAGGCGCAGTTCATGGCGATCAACACGGTAGCCGAGGGTACGGCCATCATCCGTGAAACGATTTTCGAGAATCGCTTCATGCACGCCGTCGAACTGGCGCGTCTGGGAGCGGACATCCGGATCGACGGCAACACCGCCGTCGTGCAGGGCGTCGTGCAACTTGATGGTGCGACCGTGATGGCTACCGACCTGCGCGCCTCTGCCAGTCTGATCATCGCCGGTCTGGTAGCCCGCGGTGAAACGCTGATCGAACGCATCTATCATCTGGACCGGGGCTACGAGCGCATCGAGCAGAAGCTCACCGCGCTCGGTGCGACAGTCCGCCGCGTGCCCTGACGGGCCCGCTTCCATACGAGGCTCTCCGTGTCAGGCATCACCCTCGCGCTGTCCAAAGGGCGCATATTCGAAGAAACGCTGCCGCTGCTCGCGGCGGCCGGCATTGTGCCGACCGACGATCCGGAATCGTCGCGCAAGCTCATCATCGACACCAACCGGCCTGACGTTCGACTGGTCATCGTGCGTGCGTCGGACACGCCGACCTATGTCCAGTACGGAGCGGCCGACCTCGGCATCGCCGGCAAGGACGTCTTGCTGGAGCATGGGGGGGCCGGACTCTATCAGCCGATAGACCTGAACATTGCGCGCTGCCGCCTCAGCGTTGCCGTGCCGACCGGTTTCGACTATGAACAGGCGGTGCGCCGCGGCGCTCGTCTCAGGGTGGCTACCAAATATGTACACACTGCGCGCGAACATTTTGCCGACAAGGGCGTCCACATCGACCTGATCAAGCTATACGGGTCGATGGAACTGGCGCCGCTGGTCGGACTGGCGGACGCCATCGTGGACCTGGTCAGCAGCGGCGGTACCCTGCGCGCGAACAATCTGGTCGAGGTCGAACACATCATGGACATCAGCTCGCGTCTGGTCATCAATCAGGCGGCGCTCAAGGTGAAGCACGACATGCTCACTCCCATCCTGGAGGCGATCCAGGGGGCGGTCAAAGCATGAGTACAACCAAGATCAGCCGGCTTGATTCGAGCCACCCGGACTTTCTCGGGCGGCTGGACACGCTGCTTGCCTTCGAAAGTTCGACCGATGACGCGATCGAGACGACCGTCGCCGGCATCCTGCGCGACGTGCGCGTGCGCGGGGACGAAGCGGTCATGGACTACACGCGCCGCTTCGATCGCGTGGACTGCGCAGCCATGGTTGAACTGGAGTTGCCGCGCAGTGAGCTCGACGCCGCCTACGCTGGCTTGAGCGACACCCAGCGGGTCGCGCTGGCCGAAGCCGCCAACCGCGTGCGGCTTTACCACGAGCGCCAGAAGCAGGAGTCCTGGGAATACACGGAAGCCGACGGCACCCGCCTCGGCCAGAAGGTGACGCCGCTGGATCGCGTCGGCCTTTACGTGCCGGGCGGTCGGGCCTCCTACCCCAGTTCGGTGCTGATGAACGCGATTCCGGCCAAGGTCGCGGGCGTCCAGGAACTGATCATGGTGGTGCCGACGCCGGGTGGCGAACGCAACCCCCTGGTGCTGGCCGCCGCGGCCATCACCGGTGTCGACCGCGTGTTCACGATAGGTGGCGCACAGGCGGTTGCCGCGTTGGCCTATGGCACGCAGACGATTCCCGGGGTCGACAAGATCGTTGGCCCCGGCAACGCCTATGTTGCCAGCGCCAAGCGGCGTGTGTTCGGCACGGTGGGTATCGACATGGTGGCCGGACCGTCCGAGGTGCTTGTCATTTCCGACGGTCGTGGCAATCCGGATTGGGTGGCGATGGACCTGTTTGCCCAGGCCGAGCACGACGAACTGGCACAGTCCATCCTCCTGTGTACGGACGCCGGCTTCATCGATCGCGTGCATGCCTCCATAGACCGGCTGCTGGGAGAGATGCCGCGTCGCGATACCATCGCGACCTCGCTTGCCCATCGCGGTGCGCTGATCAAGGTGCGCGATCTTGAGGAGGCTTGCGCGCTGGCCAATCGCATCGCGCCTGAACATCTGGAGATCTGCACAGAAGATCCGCGCGCGCTGCTGGAACGCGTCCGCCATGCTGGTGCGATATTTCTCGGGCACTATTCGGTCGAGGCACTGGGTGACTATTGCGCCGGCCCGAATCACGTACTTCCGACCATGCGCAGCGCGCGTTTTTCCAGCCCGCTCGGTGTGTACGACTTCCAGAAGCGCACCTCCATCCTCGATATCTCGGCCGAGGGCGCGCAGAAGCTTGGGCGCATCGCTTCGGTGCTCGCGCACGGCGAAGGTCTGCAGGCGCACGCAAGATCGGCGGAAATGCGTCTGAAGAGCTGACTTCCACCCGGTCGCGACCCGGCGTACAGTGGCGCCCGGGTCGTGCGCCCGGCCTGACCGGTCATGCGCGCGTCGTTGCAGCAGTGAACCGATCAGGGAGCAGCCATGCAGCCGTCCGATCATCCCGACACGCCACAAGCGGTCGGGGATGCACAGGATCTACCTTTTCCCGTCGTACGCGAAGTCGCGCTTCTGGCCAGTTTCGGCTGGCTTGCGAAGGCAGCGCAGGACATACGCGCCTGTCCAGGCGCGAGCCTCTTCTACGGCGCCTGTTTTGCCTTCATGGGTCTGGTGCTTGCCACAGTGTTCCGCCATGCCTATCACCTGACCTCGGCGCTGGTCTGTGGCTTCCTGTTGCTCGGGCCCTTCCTGTCGCTCGGCTTGTACGATCTCTCGCGTCAGCGTGAATCGGGCACAACGCCGGTACTGGCCCATTCGCTGACTGCAGGCAGTCAGAACGCGGGGGCGATAGGGGTGTTCGCGGTCATCCTCATCATCATCTTTCTGGTCTGGGCGCGTGCCTCGCTGGTCGTTTTCGCGCTGTTCTACACGACCAGCATGCCGAGCGTCGAACACTTCCTCGAACAGGTGATGCAACTGCAGAACGCCGAATTCCTGATGGCTTACGCGGTGGTCGGTTTCATCTTCGCATCTCTGGTGTTCGGCGCCAGCGTGGTGGCGATTCCGCTGATGCTGGACCGGCGGCAGGATGCCGTCACCTCGATACTGGCCAGCCTCATTTCGCTTGGTCGCAACCCTGGACCACTGCTGTTGTGGGCGGTCTTGATCGCCGGCTTTGCGGTGATCGGCTTCCTGACATTCTTCCTCGGTCTCATCGTGCTGATGCCACTGGTGGGGCATGCCACCTGGCACGCCTACCGGGCGCTGATCGAGCCGATTCAGCGCCCGACGGGCGTGCCGGGTGCGCTCTGAGCAGGCCGCTCAAGGGCGTCGACGCAGCCCGAGCATCCCGAGTCCTGCAAGCATCATCCATACAACTGGCGTTTCCGGGACGGCCGATACGGAAAAGGCTGTCGTGTCAGGCACCGCGTCGGCGTGGTTGCCATCGGTGAAGACGGTCCAGTTTGATGCGTTGTTCAGCGCGGTTGCGTAGTCAGCGACGGCCCGGGCACCGCTGCGAGCGCCATTGAACGCGGCGTAATCGGTGCCCGAGGGTAACGCCAGCGCATTCACGCCTGGCTGGAGACCGGCTGCCGTGAATACGGCCGATGCCGCGCCTGCGCTTTCCGACGAGACGCCTCCGACGAAGGTGGATGGCGCAGAGGCACTGTCTCCGACATATGCGAGCAGGGTGTCGCCGCTGCTGCTCAACGCCGCGTTGCCAGTGGTGACCAGCGAACCGATTGATGCGGCGCGGGCAGCGCTGTCGATGCGGCTGAAACGTATGACCGTGCCGGCTGCGATCACCTCGGCGCCGGTCGTCCATGTGTGGAAGCCTTCGGCACTGGTGAATCCGGAGCCGTCCCAGTTGCTGTCGGTGAAGCGGATGATGCTGTCGGCCGACAGATCGGTCAGCGCCACGATGGCCCAGCCGTCCTCGTCGGTGTTGAAGGCACTGAAAGCGATGTCGCCGGCAACCAGCGCGTGGGCGCCGGGCGCAGCCAGGCAGAGCGAAGCGATGAACCACAGTCTAGCTGAAGACATGAAGACCTCCTCGTGACGGGTTTCGTCCCTTCCGGGCGGAAGGAACGCGAGGGTGGCGTGTCTCCGGCGGTGCTCTGCCTGGTGCTGGAATTCGATGTGTGCAACCACCCGGCGCCAAATTTATGACGACGGGTAAAAATATGCAAATTTCATTTCAACGAAAAGTCAGTCCGGTCCATCCCCGCTGATGCAGGCAGTCGTACATGCCGCGTGTGACCGTGCCTGCCGTGGTATCCGGTGCATGGGTGTCGCCCAGCGTGCTCAGACACTGGTTCTGGTCCGCGATCAGTTCGTTCGCGCCGGCGCCCGCTTTCGACCACATGGCGATGCGCAGGCGAGACATCGGGTCTTTGGGTGCCGGCGCGGAGCGGGCTGGCTGGGACGCCGGCTGTGCCGTGCCGACGGCCGGAGAGCGGGCGGTCGTTGTTGCGGTGGCGGTGGGGGATGTCGTGTCGGTGGCGTCGCCCGCTCCGGCAGTCGCCTCGCCCGCTTCGCTCTCCTCGACCGAAACCAGATTGATCCGGGAAAGTTCTTCGGCAGAGCGGGTCCACCAACCTTTGGCTTCCATGCACTGCAGGAAGGCAGTGCGCTCCGTTGTGGTGCCCATGCAGGTGCGCTCGTCGCTCTTGAAATCCGCCCCCCCGGCGCCCTGCTTGAAGGAGACGCTGGAGCATGCGGACAGCAGGCAGGAAGACAGAAGGACGAATGGCAGGAACGTGTTGCGTTGCATGGCTTGGGCGGATTTTCGAGGATGACCCGAAGCGCACAGCAAGAAGCGCTCCCGCCAGACGGCTAGCGCTTGAGCACGCGTCATGGCAAGCCAGGTGTGCGCCATGACGGCGCGGTCACGAGGCTGCGAGGATTTCCTTAAGTGCCTCGATCAGGGTGTCGCATTGCGGGTTGGTGCCGACCGTGATGCGGAGGAACTGCTCGATGCGCGCTGCCTTGAAGTGCCGTACGAGGATACGATGCTCGCGCAGGCGCGCGGACAGCGCTGCGGCATCGTGCTCCGGATGGCGTACGAAGAGGAAATTCGCTGCCGACGGCAGTACTTCGAATCCCAGAGCGGTCAGTTCGGCGGAGAGTCGCTCCCGACTTGCGATGACCCGGCGACGGGTCTGGTCGAACCATTCTCTGTCCTGTACCGCAGCGGTCGCGCCGACGAGGGCGAGGCGATCCAGCGGATAGGAGTTGAAGCTGTCCTTCACCCGTGTCAGTCCTTCGATCAGCGCTTGCTGACCGATTGCGAATCCGACACGCAGGCCGGCCAGCGAGCGCGATTTCGACAGGGTCTGCGTGACCAGCAGATTGGGGTGGTCGGCCACCAGCGACACGGCCGATTCGCCTCCGAAATCGATATAGGCTTCGTCAATCACGACCGGGCACTCGGGCAGCGCGGCCGCCAGGCGGGCGATATCGTGAAGCGGCAGCAGGCGGCCGGTCGGTGCGTTCGGGTTCGGGAAAATGACGGCACCCGGCTGACGGTCGATGTAGTCGTCGATACGGATGGCGAACCGAGCGTCGAGTGGCACGCACTGGTAGTCGATGCCATAGAGGCCGCAGTAGACCGGGTAGAAGCTGTAGGTCACGTCCGGGAAAAGCAGCGGCCGGTCGTGGCTGAGCAGGCCGATGAAGGTGTGGGCCAGCACTTCATCCGAACTGTTGCCGACGAACACCTGATCGGCGCGTATGCCGAAGTGCGCAGCGATCGCCTCGCGCAGGGCAAGGCCGGTCGGCTCGGGATACAGCTTCAGCCGGTCACCATCGACATCCAGTTCGGTCCGGATCGCGGACACCGCCCGCGGGCTTGGAGGATAGGGGTTCTCGTTCGTGTTGAGCTTGATCAGCCCCTCCATCCTGGGCTGTTCGCCCGGCGTGTAGGGTGAAAGGGCGTGAACGACGGGGCTCCAGAACTGGCTCATGATGGTGTGAATCTGCGTGAAACTGTTGTACAGAGGGCGTCTTGCGCTGCATCCGTCGCGGGACGGCGCACAGCGAGTCGATGTTATCATCCGCCCATCGTCGTTCCGGCCTGCCGCCGGAACGACTCACCGAAACGACCCTCTTCATGCGTCAAGCCGAAATCACGCGCAACACCCTGGAAACCCAGATCACGGTGCGCATCAATCTCGATGGAAGCGGGCAGGGCAAGCTCGATACCGGCGTGCCCTTCTTCGATCACATGCTGGATCAGATCGTTCGGCATGGCCTGATCGACCTGGAAATCGCCGCGCGCGGCGATCTGCACATCGATGCTCACCATACGGTGGAAGATGTCGGCATCGCGTTCGGCCAGGCCTTTTCACAGGCGGTCGGCGACAAGAAGGGTCTGCGTCGCTACGGACACGCCTATGTGCCGCTGGACGAAGCGCTGTCGCGCGTCGTGGTCGATCTGTCCGGGCGTCCGGGTCTGGAATTCAATGTCGATTTCACGCGTGCCCGCATCGGTGATTTCGATGTCGACCTGGTGCGCGAGTTTTTCCAGGGCTTCGTCAATCATGCCCTGGTCACGCTGCACATCGACAATCTGCGCGGCATCAATTCGCACCACCAGTGCGAAACCGTGTTCAAGGCCTTTGCCCGGGCTTTGCGTGCGGCCGGAGAGTTTGACGAACGCGCGGCCGGCCAGATGCCATCGACCAAGGGTTCGCTCTGAGCGGACGCGGCCCCATTTCTTCCTGACATCGTTGCTCTCATGACTCGCGTTGCCATCATCGATTACGGCATGGGCAATCTGCGTTCGGTCGCCAAGGCCATCGAACACGTTGCACCGCAAGCCGAAGTTGTGGTCAGCGACGACGCGCGTGTCGTGGCGGCGGCAGATCGCGTTGTGTTCCCGGGCCAGGGGGCCATGCCCGACTGCATGCGCGAACTCGATGCGCGCGGTCTGCGTGCTGCCGTGCTCGATGCGGCCGCGAACAAGCCCTTTCTCGGCATCTGCATCGGTCTGCAGATGCTGTTCCGGCACAGCGAAGAAGGTAACGTACCGGGGCTGGGCGTGCTGGCGGGCGAGGTCAGGCGCTTTGTCGATCCGGTCGATCCGCTTACCGGTGCCCGGCTCAAAGTGCCGCACATGGGATGGAACGGCGTGAAGCAGACCCGAGAACATCCGATGTGGGACGGTATCGCCGACGACGAACGCTTCTATTTCGTGCACAGTTACTTTGTCCAGCCGGTCGACACGGCGGTGGTTTCCGGGGAAACCCTGTATGGCGCGAGCTTTACCAGCGCGATAGCGCGCGATAATATTTTTGCGGTGCAATTTCATCCGGAAAAGAGCGCGCATGCCGGCCTGCGCCTGCTGTCCAATTTCACAGGCTGGACGCCCTGACGGCAGCTGACCGACTCCGTCGCCGGTTTCCTTTCCTATCCTCTCCCAGACACGACACGATTCGCGCCATGCTGCTGATTCCCGCCATCGACCTCAAGGACGGCCACTGTGTACGCCTTAAGCAAGGCGACATGGATGTGGTGACCGTATTTTCGGAAGACCCGGCTGCCATGGCCCGCCACTGGCTCGACGCCGGTGCGCGTCGCCTGCACCTGGTAGACCTCAACGGCGCCGTGGCCGGCAAGCCGAAGAACGAGGCAGCGATCAAGGCCATCGTGAAGGAACTGGGCGACGAGATCCCGATACAGCTCGGCGGCGGTATCCGCGATCTGGACACCATCGAGCGCTACCTCGACGACGGCATCAGCTACGTCATCATCGGCACTGCCGCGGTCAAGAGCCCCGGTTTCGTGCACGATGCCTGCGGTGCCTTCCCGGGTCACATCATCGTCGGCCTGGATGCCAAGGATGGCAAGGTGGCGGTCGATGGATGGTCCAAGATGACCGGTCATGACGTGATCGATCTGGCCAAGAAATTCGAGGATCAGGGCGTCGAAGCCATCGTCTATACCGACATTGGCCGTGACGGCATGCTCAGTGGTGTCAATATCGACGCGACGGTAAAGCTTGCTCAGGCGCTGCGCATTCCGGTCATCGCTTCCGGTGGCGTCACCAATCTGGACGATATCCGCGGCCTGTGTGCGGTCGAGGACGAAGGCGTGATCGGTGCCATCACGGGTCGGGCCATTTACGAGGGTACGCTGGATTTCGCGGCTGCCCAGGCGGAAGCCGATCGTCTCAAGGGCGAAGGCTGAACTACTCATCGCGCGCGGCGCGGAAACGACATGCTGGCCAAGCGCATCATTCCCTGTCTGGACGTCAATGCCGGCCGTGTGGTCAAGGGCGTCAATTTCGTGTCGCTGAAGGACGCCGGCGACCCGGTCGAGATCGCCCGTCGCTACGACGAGCAGGGCGCCGACGAACTGACCTTTCTCGATATCACCGCCAGTTCGGACGCGCGCGACATCATCCTGCACGTCGTCGAGCAGGTGGCCGAGCAGGTGTTCATTCCGCTGACGGTTGGTGGTGGCGTGCGAGCGGTCGAGGATGTGCGCCGCCTGCTCAACGCCGGTGCCGACAAGGTGAGCATGAACACCGCTGCGATCAAGGATCCGGATCTGGTGGCGCGCGCTGCGGGCAAGGTCGGCTCGCAGTGCATCGTCGTTGCCATCGACGCAAAGCGCGTCGATGATCGCGACGGGCGTCCGCACTGGGAGGTATTCACGCACGGAGGACGCAATCCGACCGGGCTGGATGCGGTCGAATGGGCACGGAAGGTCGAATCGCTCGGAGCCGGTGAAATCCTGCTCACCAGCATGGACCGGGACGGCACCCGGAACGGCTTCGATCTGGCGCTGACCCGCGCCGTATCCGACGCGGTGCGCATTCCGGTCATCGCCTCGGGCGGTGTCGGCAATCTCGATCATCTGGTCGATGGCGTGGTCGACGGTGGCGCCGACGCGGTACTGGCGGCCAGCATTTTCCACTTCGGCGAGCACACGGTGCGTGAGGCGAAGGAACGCATGCGCGAGCGCGGAATAGAAGTGAGGCTCTGATGAGCGTGCCTGACTGGATCAAGGACATCGCCTGGGACGACAACGGACTGCTGCCGGTGATCGTTCAGGAAGCGTCGACCGGCGACGTACTCATGTTTGCCTGGATGAACCGCGAGGCGCTGACGCGCACCGCCGAGCTGCGTGAATCGGTCTTCTGGTCGCGTTCGCGCGGCCGCCTGTGGCACAAGGGCGAGGAATCGGGTCACACACAGAAGGTGCTGGACATGCGCCTCGACTGCGACCGCGACGTTCTGCTGCTCAAGGTCGAACAGGCCGGAGGCATTGCCTGCCACACTGGACGCCACAGCTGCTTCTTCCATTCACTGACCGACGATCACTGGGACGTTGTCGACCCGGTCATCAAGGACCCTGACGAGATATACCGATGATAGATATCGAAGTGCTGCGTCGTGTTGCGCACACCATAGCCGAGCGCAAGAACGCCGAACCCGGTTCGTCCTATGTGTCCTCGCTCTTCCACAAGGGCACCGACGCCATCTGCAAGAAGGTGGCGGAAGAGGCAACCGAAACCATCATGGCGTCCAAGGATGGCGACGTGGGCCATGTGGTGCGCGAAGTGACCGACCTCTGGTTCCACTCAATGGTGCTGCTGGCTCATCACGGCTTGACCGTGGACGACGTGCTGCACGAATTCCGCAGGCGCGAGGGCATTTCCGGCATCGACGAGAAGCGTTCGCGCACGAACGCTTGATCGCCCTCGCAATACGGTAATACGCGTATTTGAAACTTCCGCAGCTACGGACAGACTGAAAATCATGCACGATCCGAACTGTATCTTCTGCAAGATCGTCGAAGGCAAGATCCCGTCGCGCAAGCTGTACGAGGACGACCTGATCTACGCTTTCCACGACATCAATCCGCAGGCGCCCGTTCACTTCCTGATCATCCCGAAGGCGCACGTCGCCACGCTTTACGACGCTACCGGCGAACACGAGGCGATTCTTGGCCGCATGCTTGCCAAGGCGGGGGAACTGGCACGTCTGGCCGGTGCGGCAGACGGTTTCCGCACCATCATCAACTGCGGAAAGGTGGGTCGGCAGGAGGTGTATCATCTTCACATGCATGTTCTGGGCGGCGATCATCCCCTGCCGCCCATGATCGTTTCCGAGAGGTAATCCATGGGTTCTTTCAGCATCTGGCACTGGCTTGTAGTGCTCGTCATCGTGCTTCTGGTTTTCGGCACCAAGAAGCTGCGCAATATCGGTTCCGATCTCGGTGGTGCGGTCAAGGGTTTCAAGGAAGGCATGAAAGGCGCCGAAGGTGCCGCCCCGGCCGATCAGGCTACGCAGAGCGTCGGTCACACGATAGACGTGAAGGCAGAAGAGAAGGTCAAGTCCTGATCGTTGCGGCCGGCGGCCGCTCCTCGCTACGCCGGGCGGGCTTTCGGCCCGCCCGGTTCATTTTTCCGTCTCCATGTTCGACATCGGCATTTCCGAATTCTTCATCATCGGCATCGTTGCACTGATCGTGCTCGGGCCCGAGCGTCTTCCGCGTGTGGCAAGAACGGCGGGGCATCTGCTCGGGCGTCTCCAGCGCTATGTGAGTGATGTGAAGGCGGACATTTCGCGGGAAATGCAGCTTGAGGAATTGCGCAAGCTGCAGTCCCAGGTCGAGGAGCAGGTGCGTGAGGTCGAACGTCAGGCAGCCGAGACGGCGACGTCGGTGAACCAGGAGGTCGATGGTCTGAGCGACCAGATGCGTGCCGCAATGGCCGAGCAGCAGAAGTACGCTGCCATCGAGCAGGCCGAGGCGGTCGTTCAGGCGGCAACGCCGGAACCGGTCCCGGCGTTGCCTGCTGCCGTCGAACCCGCGTCCGGTCAGTTGTCTCTCGATATTCCTCCGCCCGGAACCGGGGCACTTCCGGTCGACAAGGCATGAGCGAGCAGACCGAGAGCTTCATTTCGCATCTGGTCGAACTGCGCGACCGCCTGTTGCGTGCCGTGGCAGCCATCGTCATCGTGTTCGTCTGCCTGATGCCGTGGGCCGGCGACATCTATGATCTGCTGGCGCGTCCGCTCATGATTGCGCTGCCGGAAGGTACGAAGATGATCGCCACTGGCGTCGTCACGCCTTTCTTCGTGCCGGTCAAGGTAACGATGATGCTGGCCTTCCTGATCGCGCTGCCGGTCGTGCTCTACCAAGCCTGGGCATTCGTCGCGCCGGGCCTTTATGCGCACGAGAAACGACTGGGTCTGCCGCTCATCGTCGCCAGCACGGTGCTCTTCCTCGCGGGCATGGCTTTCTGCTACTTTTTCGTGTTCAAGACGGTGTTCCACTTCATCGCCGAATTCGCGCCGAAAAGCATTACCCCGGCGCCGGATATCGAGCAGTACCTGAGTTTCGTGCTGACCATGTTTACGGCTTTTGGCGTCACGTTCGAGGTGCCGGTCGTGGTGATCGTGCTGGTGCGCTTCGGTATCGTCACCATCGATAAACTGAAGGAAGCACGTCCGTACGTGATCGTCGGTGCTTTCGTCGTTGCCGCTGTCGTCACGCCGCCCGACGTGGTTTCACAGCTGATGCTGGCGATTCCGCTGTGCGTGCTTTACGAACTGGGCATCCTGATTGCCCGGTTCACCGGGCGTTCGCCGGCTCGGGGTGAGGAAGGCGACGTCGCCGCCTGATCTTCATTCCCGGTTTTTCGAGGCGATGCCGTTGAGCGGACGTTTGCCGACACTGACCATGATTTCTCGCTCGCCGCCGCTTCGATAGACCTTGAGCACGGCCTGTTGGCCCGGCACCAGCGCAGCGATGAGTTGCAGCATTCCGCTCGCGTCTTTCACCTTCCGTCCATCGACTTCAAGCAGAACGTCGCCGGGACGTACGCCGCCGCGATCGGCCGGGCTGCCGCGCATTACGCCAGCGATCAACGCGCCACCGCTCATCGGGTATTTGAAGCTTTCCGCCAGTTCCGGCGTCAATTCCTGCACTTCGACACCGACCCATCCGCGCGTGACCGAACCGCTGGCGACGATCTGCTCCATCACGCTGCGCGCTGTACTGACAGGAATCGCAAAGCCGATGCCGAGCGAACCGCCGCTGCGCGAGTAGATGGCGGTGTTGATGCCGACAAGATTGCCGTTGGCGTCGATCAGTGCACCGCCCGAGTTGCCGGGGTTGATCGCCGCGTCGGTCTGGATGAAGTTCTCGAAAGTATTGATGCCCAGCTGCGAGCGACCCAGTGCGGACACGATGCCCATGGTGACCGTCTGGCCGACGTCGAAGGGGTTGCCGATGGCCAGCACCACATCGCCGATGCGCAGCGCTTCGGTGTCACCGAAGCTGGCCGCAGGCAGCTTTCCCGGCGCCTTCACGCGCAGCACCGCAAGATCGGACTCCGGATCGCTACCGATCAGCGTTGCAGGGTACTTTCCACCGTCGTTCAGCGACACCTCGATCTCGTCCGCGGCTTCAACCACGTGATTGTTGGTCAGTACCACGCCGTCGTCGCTGACGATGACGCCCGAGCCCAGACCCATCTGGCGCTGTGGCTGGCTGCCAAGACGATCACCGAAAAAATGACGGAACACCGGATCGTTCATCAGCGGGTGTTGCGGGGTGCGCACCGCCTTGGTGGTGAAAATGTGAACCACGGAAGGCAGGGCCTTCTGCGCGGCGTCTGCGTAGCTCACGACCTTCGCTGCTTCGATGCGGGTGGTGACGGCCGGTGAAGAGGGCAGCAGACTGCCGGCGGAAGGTATGGCGGGGGCGACGCTGGATGCCGGCGACTGGCGATTCGGGAGCCATTCCGGTTTCAGCGTAGCGACGACGAAGAGCACGGCCAGCGCGGCGGTGACCGATTGAGCAAAGACCAGCCACAGACGCTGCATAATTCGGGAATCGGGAACGGGGGAGAAATGGACAGAACACAGCTGCAACGACATCTGGATGAACTGCTGGAAGCCGCGCGCTTCAAGGATTATTGCCCAAACGGCCTGCAAGTGGAAGGCGCCGCCGATGTCTTGCGCGTGGTGTGTGGCGTCACGGCCAGTCTGGCCCTCATCGAGGCAGCGATCGAGCGACGCGCCCAAGCCATCCTGGTCCATCACGGCTGGTTCTGGCGAGGTGAGGATGTCCGGATCGTCGGTCTGCGGCGCGCACGCATTTCCCGGCTGCTCGCGCATGACATCAATCTGTTTGCCTATCACCTTCCGCTGGACGCCCATGCCGAACTGGGCAACAACGCCGGGCTGGGCCGTGCGCTCGGACTGCGCCCGACCCGGATGTCGGGTGAACAGGGACTGTTGTGGTTCGGCGAGCTGGATGCGCCGATGCCTGCCCATGCGCTGGCGGCACGTTTCGGAGAAGTATCGGGGCGCCAGCCTCTACTGGTGGGCGATGGTGGTCGCGAGGTCCGTTGCGTCGCCTGGTGTACCGGCGGAGCCCAGGGAATGTTCGAGCAGGCGATCGATGCCGGTGCCGAACTCTATGTGTCGGGCGAGATCTCGGAACAGACCACCCATCTCGCGCGCGAATCCGGCGTGCCCTACATTGCGGCCGGGCATCACGCGACCGAGCGATACGGCGTACAGGCTCTGGCCGCGTACCTGACACAGACGCTTCGTCTGCAGGCGGAATTCGTGGATATCGACAACCCGGTGTGAGTGTCGTTCCGGTGCGCGCGTCAGAGCAGGGCGAGGCGCGATATGCCGGTGCTGGTCATGGATGGATTGGCGATCAGCCATTCCAGCACGCTCTTGAGCAGCAGGATGTCGTCGATCACGCCGAGGGGGAAACCGACCCGGGTGCCGGCCCGGTTGTCACGCAGCAGCTCGGTCAGATAGTCCAGGCAGTCCTGATTCGGCCAGCTCGCATTGACTCGCGCCATGATGTGGGTGAACTGCTCGACCGATTCCGAGGTGGTCGGTCCCGTGAAGTCCTCCCACTCCGGGACTTTCACATTGAACGCCCGGTTCAGCTTCGGTGCCAGATCGTCGTACTCGCCTCGGCGGCCGCCCTTGTGATAGAGATCGAGCAGTTTGAGCCAGGGGACCAGCGATTCTTTCGGGTAGTCGCGAAGGAATTCCGAAAGCGTCTGCGCCGCGCCCTCGGCGCGTCCAAAGGACATCATGATTTCCGCCAGTTCCAGCACGTGCTCGTGCGAAGGCGGTGCCTCCTCGTTGGCTGGCGGCGCGCTCTGGTCAATGGTGACGCCCGCGTTGCTGGCAATCAGACGCGGGCCCGACGGTGCAGGGGCTTCCTTGGTCGCGACGGCCGTAATGGCGAAGGCGGCCGTGTCGAATTCGAGGTCAAGTCGCGAGTGCGCGGGCTCGCCACTGTTTGAATCTTGACCGAGGTCGAAATCGACGCCGGACGTCGTGTCGGGCGCGGATTCCGCGGGAGCGGCCGGCGGCGCCAGTGAAATGTCTTCGACATGTTCGGCAGGCGCTTCACCCGGAAAGTAGCCGATGGACGACACCTCCGCCCCGGGGAAGAAGGGGGCGATGTCCGCTTCGGCCGCGCCAGCACCGGCACCGTCCGACTGCACCGGTTCCCGGCGGACGCTTTCGCGGGTACCGCTTGCTTGCCCTTCCGATGGTGCAAGGCTGCCTTGCGAGAATTCGATGTCTGCCGCGCGCTCCTCGCGCCGCAGCGAAGAATTGCGTACGGCAAGCCGGGATTCCATCTCGCGCTGTCGTTGCGCGCTCGCCTCTGCCAGTCGCGCGGTACGGCGGCGCCACAGCCAGCCTCCTCCGAGCACTGCACCGGCCGCGAAGGCGCCCAGTCCGGCAACGATCCAGTTCACGTCGGGCGCCAGAACCGGCTCGGCGGTCCGCTGACTGTCGGGCGGCAGTTTGGTGATCACCTTCGTCGGGCGATTGCTCAGTCCGTGTGCGGACGGCGCGGACGAGATCGGTTCGGCAGGCGCTACGGCCGTCACGGGCGCCGGGGCAAGTCCGGCGTCGGCCGGAACCGGCGGCGTTGCCGCAGTCGCTTCCGGGGCGCGCGCATCTGCAACTACCGCGCCGGGTCCTGTTGCCGCGGTTACTGGCGCGGCCTCGATCGCGGCGCTGCCATCAGCGAGTTGCTTCTGCAATGCAGCCAGGCGTGCTTCGAGTTGTCTGACCTTGTCCTCGATGGCCAGATGGGTTGCAATCTGCTCGTCAAGAGCGGCGAGCAACTTCTGCTCCGTGCGCAGCGCTTCGCGTTGCGCTTCGGTTGCGTTCGGTCGCGAGGCGAGACCGCCGGACATCTTCAATCCGGCACCCGGGTGCATGACCGGAGCGATCCTCAGCCGGTCTCCTTCCGGCGTGCCCGGTGTTCTCGCGTGACGAGGTTTGCGCACCGGGCGCGGCTGAGCCGGCTCAGTCTTTACGGCCGCATCGCGAAGCCGGCTCTTCTCGCCCATCGGCAACTGGCTCGCGGCGGGCGAAGCCGGCACGGACAAGGTATCGACACCCGCGGCGCTGCCCGCAACGGCAGGCCCGACGCGTCCTTCCACCTGTGGCTGCAACAGCACCGTGTATTCGCGGATCACTTCGTAACCGCAGCCTATCCGTACGCCCACCATCAGAATGGGTTCGTTGACCGGAGCCGTGCTGGTGATCGAAACGGTGCGGCCCTGGGTACGTATGCGCCCGGAGCCGAGCCAGGGCAGGTCGTCCGCACCGGCCGTGGCAGGCATATCCAGCGAGAAGCAGGTGCTGGCCGGCGTCGGTTCTCCGTTGCCGATCAATGCGATTTCGGCGCGAAGCGGTTCTCCTATCGCCGAGTGCGTGGTGATCGGACCGAGGCCCAGAGCCAGCAGTGGTGGTGCGTGCAGACCCACGAAATACAGCGCGGCAGTGAGCAGTGTCGGACGCAGAAGTGCGTGCGTGCGGACGTGCGCGGTGCCTGGCGTATGCAATTGATGAAACTCCGAACCGGTGTGCAAGTGACGATGCCCGTTTGAGGGTCTTTTCGGCACGTCGAGGGGAAACTTTACTTTAATGGCGCTTTCTTTCTCGACCCGCGCCGGACAAGGCGATGCGGAGCAAGGCAAAATTGTGTTTCGCGACAACATGCCCTGGAGCCTGCATGGAAACCTTTCTGTTCGAAACGCCCCGTCCCGCGCTGCCGATCCGTGGTGTGGAGCCCTTGTTCCCGGTGCGCCGGATCTATTGTGTCGGGCGCAACTACGCGGACCATGCGCGGGAAATGGGACACGATCCGACGCGGGAACAGCCTTTTTTCTTCTCCAAGCCGGCCGACGCACTGGTGAATGGTCTGCCCTCCGTGCCTTATCCGTCGGCAACCACCGATCTGCAGCACGAAGTGGAACTGGTCGTGGCACTGCATTCGGGCGGACGCAATCTCAATGCAGCACGGGCACGCGACTGCATCTACGGTTACGGTGTCGGCCTGGATCTGACCCGCCGAGACCTGCAGCGGGCGGCCCGCGACAAGGGGCAACCCTGGGACATGGGGAAGGGCTTCGATGGAAGCGCGCCGGTGTCGACGCTGATTCCGGCAAGCGCGTGCGGACACCCGCGCAGCGGGCGGATAGAGCTTTCCGTCAACGGTCAGTTGCGCCAGCAGGGCGATCTGTCCGACATGATCCTCGATGTGGAGATGCTGATCGGCCGTCTGTCGGGGCTGGTCGAACTGAGGGCCGGGGATTTGCTGTTTACCGGTACGCCGGCCGGTGTATCCGCACTGCAGCCAGGCGATCGGATCGAGGCTGCAATAGATGGGGTGGCCAAGCTCGATCTGATGATAGCCCCCTCTCTGGATGGATGATTTCTTATCCTCACGCTTCGCTGCAGTGCAGCGAAGCAGGCGTATAATTATGGATTACGTCAACGAGCACTGCGCGCCGTTGGCGGGTGTCGATCGCCAACCGGCGTCCCGATGCGCAACAAGATCCGTGAGGGCCACAACCCGAAGCGGGCGTTTCACCATCCTGTGCAGACAACAAGGCGAGGAATACGCATGAAGATCCATGAGTATCAGGCGAAGGAGGTATTGCGCCGTTTCGGTGTGGTCACGCCGCGCGGAGTACCGGTTTTCGAGATTGACCAGGCCGTGGCCGCAGCGGAATCGCTCGGCGGCAAGGTCTGGGTGGTCAAGGCGCAGATCCACGCCGGCGGCCGCGGAAAGGGTGGCGGCGTCAAGGTGGCGAAGTCGCTTGATGAAGTGCGCGAGTTCGCGAACCAGATCATGGGCATGCAGCTGGTGACGCACCAGACCGGCCCGGAAGGCCAGAAGGTCCGCCGTCTGCTGATCGAGGAAGGCGCCGACATCCGCAAGGAATACTATGTTGCCGCACTGACCGATCGCGCGACGCAGAAGGTGGCGATGATGGCTTCGTCGGAAGGCGGCATGGACATCGAGGAAGTCGCCCACAACACTCCGGAAAAGATCATCAAGGTGTTCATCGACCCGCTGGTCGGCATGACCGACGCGCAGGCGAAGGAACTGGCCGATGGCATCGGCGTTCCCGAGGCCTCGCAGGCGCAGGCGATCGACACGTTCAAGAAGCTCTATACCTGCTACATGGAAACCGATGCCTCGCTGGCGGAAATCAATCCGTTGATTCTCGAAGGCAACGGCAACATCAAGGCGCTGGACGCCAAGTTCAATTTCGATTCGAACGCGCTCTACCGTCATGAAGACATCGTGGCCTTCCGCGACCTCGACGAAGAGGACGCGGCCGAGATCGAGGCGTCGAAGTTCGACCTCAGCTACGTGTCGCTGGACGGCAACATCGGCTGCCTGGTGAACGGTGCCGGTCTGGCCATGGCCACCATGGACGTGATCAAGCTGTACGGTGCCGAGCCGGCCAATTTCCTGGACGTGGGCGGCGGCGCCACGACGGAGAAGGTGACCGAGGCGTTCAAGATCATGCTGCGCAATCCGAACGTGCGCGGCATCCTGGTGAACATCTTCGGCGGCATCATGCGTTGCGACACCATCGCCACTGGCGTCATCGCCGCGGCGCGCGAGGTGCACCTGACCGTGCCGCTGGTGGTGCGCATGAAGGGCACCAACGAAGAGCTGGGCAAGCAGATTCTGGCGGACTCGGGTCTGCCCATCATTTCGGCCGACAGCATGGCGGATGCGGCACAGAAGATTGTTGCCGCCGTGGCCGGACACTGAGGGGAGAACCAGACATGTCGATTCTGATCAACAAGGACACCAAGGTCATCACCCAGGGCATCACCGGGAAGACCGGCCAGTTCCACACCCGCATGTGCCGCGACTACGCGAACGGTGCCAACTGTTTCGTCGCTGGCGTGAATCCGAAGAAGGCTGGCGAAGACTTCGAGGGCATCCCCATCCACGCCACTGTCGCCGACGCGAAGGCGGCCACCGGCGCCACCGTGTCGGTCATCTACGTGCCGCCTCCGGGCGCCGCAGCGGCGATCTGGGAAGCGGTTGAAGCCGATCTCGACCTGGTCATCTGCATTACTGAAGGCATTCCGGTGCGCGACATGCTGATGGTGCGCAACAAGATGAAGGCCAAGGAAGCGGCGGGTGGCAAGAAGACGCTGCTGCTCGGCCCGAACTGCCCGGGCCTGATCACGCCGGATGAAATCAAGATCGGCATCATGCCCGGCCACATCCACAGGAAGGGTCGTATCGGCGTGGTCAGCCGCTCCGGTACGCTGACCTACGAAGCGGTCGGTCAACTGAGCGAGATCGGCCTGGGCCAGTCGAGCGCGGTCGGCATCGGCGGCGACCCGATCAACGGTCTCAAGCACATCGACGTGATGCGCATGTTCAACGACGATCCGGACACCGACGCGGTGATCATGATCGGCGAGATCGGCGGTCCGGACGAAGCCGAAGCGGCGCAGTGGTGCAAGGCCAACATGAAGAAGCCCGTCGTCGGCTTCATCGCCGGCGTCACCGCACCGGCCGGCAAGCGCATGGGCCACGCGGGGGCGCTGATTTCGGGCGGTGCCGACACGGCCGACGCCAAGCTCGCCATCATGGAAGAGTGCGGTTTCACCGTGACGCGCAATCCGTCGGAAATGGGCAAGCTGCTGAAGTCCATGCTCTGACCGAGTGATCCACATCCGGTACGGATGAGGGAAGAAAGGGCCACCGCCTGCGCGGTGGCCCTTTCATTTGTGCGTTCCGGGAAAGTCTGTCGGTAGAATCCGCCCTTTCGCAATCCAGGCGCCACACACGATGGACTTGACCTCTCCCGAATTCTGGCTCGCGGTCGGCCAGATCATCATGATCGACATCCTGCTGGGTGGCGACAACGCGGTGGTGATCGCGCTGGCCTGCCGCAAGCTGCCGCCGGCGCAGCGCAAGCTGGGCATCATGTGGGGTACTGCCGGGGCCGTCCTGCTGCGCGTCGTCCTGATCATGTTCGCGCTCACCTTGCTCAAGCTGTCCTTCCTCAAGCTGGTCGGCGCCATCCTGCTGCTGTGGATAGGCATCAAGCTGCTGATGCCCGAAGACGAGGACGAGCACGCCAACATCCAGTCCAGCGACAAGCTTTGGGGCGCGGTGAAAACGGTCATCGTCGCCGATCTGGTGATGAGCGTGGACAACGTGATCGCGATTGCCGGCGCGGCCGAGGGTGCGGGCGGCGACCATCAGTTGCCGCTGGTTGTCTTCGGGCTTCTGGTGTCCATTCCCATCATTGTCTGGGGCAGTCAGCTTGTGCTTGGCCTGATGACCCGCTATCCCTTCATCGTCACGCTGGGCGCCATGCTGCTGGGTTGGATCGCCGGCACCATGGCGGTGACCGACCCTGCCATCGTGCCCTATGTGCCGCTGGACGCGGCCAGCACGCCGGACAAGCCGGAAGCGTCTGCCCTGGTGCGCTATGGTGCTGGCATCGTCGGCGCGCTCGCGGTGCTCGCTGTGGGCAAGCTCATTGCGTCGCGGCAGAAGCCGGTCGACTTCCCCATCCAGTGATCCGGACGCGGCCGTGGCGCTCTATCTGACCGAAGACGATGTCCGTCGGCTGCTGACAATGGCGGATGCGCTGTCAGCCGTCGAGGATGCCCATCGATGGCACGCCACCGGCGAGGCGATCGACACGCCGCGCGCGCGCAGCCGCACGCCGACGTCCGCATTGCACATGCTGCACGGTGCGGTGATGCCGCTCGGCGTGATGGGTTACAAGAGCTACACGACGAGCCGCGAAGCCGCGCGCTTCTGGGTGCATCTGTTCGACGTCGCAACGGGCAGACCACTGGCCGTGCTCGAAGCCGACTATCTCGGAATGATGCGGACCGGTGCCACCGGTGGTCTGGCCGCCCGCGTGCTGGCGCGGGAGGACACGCGTCGTGCTCTGGTGTTCGGTGCCGGCTGGCAGGCGCAGAGCCAGATCGAGGCGCTGTGTGCAGTGCGCGAGGTGGAGGAAGTGCGTGTGGCCGCCCGCAAGCGCGACAAGCTTGAACGCTTCTGCGCCGAACAGTCGCAGCGTCTGGGCCGCCCGGTGTTGCCGGCTGACGACGTGGAAGCGGAGGTCCGGTCTGCGGATCTGATCGTGACCATTACCACTGCCAGTGATCCGTTGTTCGACGGCCGCTGGCTCAAGGACGGTACGCATGTGACGGCGGCCGGTTCAAACGCGCTGATCCGCCGGGAGATCGACGAGGCGACGATACGCCGCGCCGGTGTAGTGGCTGTCGACGCTCGTGCCACGGCGTTGCGCGAATCGGGCGACTTGCTGCCGGCGCTCGAGAAAGGGCGGCTGAACGAATACGGGCTGGTCGAACTGGGCGAACTGCTCACCGGCATGCGTCCGGGCCGTCGCGACCAGACCCAGGTAACGCTGTTCGAGTCGCAGGGAATGGCGATCCAGGATCTTGCGCTGGCCGCCCGCGTGTTCGACAAGGCGCGGGTCGCCGGTCTGGGGCAGGCGCTGCCCTACTGACCCCCGATTTCCGATTCCGGGCTGACGATTCGGCACGGCAAGCGTGAAATTCCACCGCATGCCGTCCCGCGCCGTTTGACTGAGTTGAGGCGGAACTGCAAGAATATGTGACAGATGCCTGTTTTCCCGCGTGACTTGGCGCGTGAAAGGCCGGGTGGCACAGAAAAAACAAACAAGCAGGCGCTGTCACCCTCGGTAGGGGACGCGACAACTTTGCGGGGGTGAGCGTGGCCAAGACCGCTATCTGGAAGACCGACTGGTTCCTCGGCGTCGCCATCAGTCTGCTGTTCCTGTTCTCCGTGCAATCCGACCTGATCCAGAGTCTGGAGCGCAAGGCCTACGATCTGGGGGTGAGTGCGACCGAGCGTACGCCCAGCCCGCGCATCGCCATCATCGCCATCGACCAGCAGAGCATCGACAATATCGGCCGTTGGCCCTGGTCGCGTGACGTTCATGCGCGCATGGTCGACAAGCTCGGAGAAGCGCAGGCCAAGGTGATCGGCAGCACGATCTTCTTTGCCGAACCGCAGATCGATCCCGGTCTGGCCTACATCAACAAGCTTCTGGCGATCGAATCCCGGCTCCGCACACCGGTCGCGACTTCCGCGGAAGAAGGGGAAGCCGGTTCCACCGCGGTCCAGCCCGGAGGCGAAGCGCTTGAGGCCTTTTCGGCTGTGCTGCGCGAGGCCGAATCGGCGCTGAATACCGACCGGCATCTGGCCGACAGCATCGCCAAGGCCGGGAACGTCGTTCTGCCCATGCTTTTTCTGGACGGAGAGCCCCAGGGGCGTCCCGACAAACCGCTTCCGGATTTCGTGCGCCGCATGGCGTTGAAGAATGTCGAAGGTACGGAGCCTTTGCCGCCGCTGACGCTGGATGTGTCGGCCGGCGTGATCGAACCGCTGGGCAAGGTTGCCGCGGCGGTCGGACACCTCAACCCCTCTATCGACCGCGATGGTGGCCTGCGTCTTCATCCGCTGGTCATGACCCACTTCGATCAGATCTACCCCTCGCTGCCGCTGTTGATTGCGGCCAGGAGCCTGAATCTGGGTGTGGACGACATCCGGGTGAAGCTGGGTGAGTCGGTGACCGTGGGGCGGCTCAACGTCGCGACGGATCCCGGGCTCGGCATGTACAGCTTCTATTACCGTGGTGCCGACGGCAAGCCACCCTTCGCGGTCGATTCCTTCTTCGACGTGATGAGCGGCAAGATTCCGCTCGACAAGTACCGCGACAAGATCGTGCTGATCGGCCAGACCGCTCCGGGTATCGGCAATTTCTACGCCACACCGGTGTCCCCCGCCATGTCTTCGGTCGAGGTGATGGCGCACGGATTGTCCAGCATCCTGCAGGAGCACTTCTTCGTGTCGCCGCCGTGGTCAACCGCGGCCGAGTTCGGAGTGTTCCTTCTGGTTGCCCTGTATCTCATCGTGCTGCTGCCACGCTTGAAGGCCGGGCTCGGTGCCGCCGTGACCGCGGCGCTTTTCCTCGCATTGCTGGTCACCCACTTCGTGCTGATGACCCGGCAGCTCATGTGGCTGCAACTCATGCTGCCCGCCTCGCTGTTGCTGGTCGGTCATCTGCTGCTGACCACCAAGCGCTTCCTGGTCACCGAGCGTGGCAAGGTGAAGTCGGACGAACAGTCGGCCGAGTCTAACCGCATGCTCGCGCTGGCCTTCCAGGGGCAGGGGCAGCTCGACATGGCGTGGGACAAGTTCCGTCAGGTGCCGTTGTCCGACGCGGTGATGGAGAACCTCTACAATCTGGCGCTCGATTTCGAGCGCAAGCGCCAGTTCAACAAGGCAGAATCCGTGTTCCGCCACATGGCCGGATTCAATCCGAAGTTCAAGGATCTCGAAACCCGGGTCAAGCGCGCCAAGGCCATGTCGGAGACCGTCATGCTCGGCGGCGGCGGCGGCGGTCGCACCAATACCAGCATTCTTGAGGATGGTACGGTCGAGAAACCCATGCTGGGGCGCTACCAGGTCGAGAAGGAACTGGGCAAGGGTGCAATGGGCGTGGTCTATCTGGGACGCGATCCCAAGATCAACCGAGTGGTGGCGATAAAGACGATGGCGCTGTCGCAGGAATTCGACGAGGAAGAACTGGCCGATGTGAAGGAGCGCTTCTTCCGCGAAGCGGAAACCGCCGGCCGTCTGAATCACCCGAATATCGTGACGATATTCGACGCGGGCGAAGAGCACGATCTGGCCTATATTGCGATGGAATTCCTGAAAGGGCGGGATCTGGTGCCGCAGACCAAGCCGGGTCATCTGATGCCGCTGCCGAAGGTGATGGACGTGGTCGCCCGTATTGCAGACGCGCTGGCCTACGCGCACGGCAACAACGTCGTGCACCGCGACGTCAAACCGGCCAACATCATGTACGAAGCCGAATCCGACCAGGTCAAGGTGACCGACTTCGGCATTGCACGCATCACCGATTCGTCACGCACCAAGACCGGCATGGTGCTCGGTACGCCGTCCTACATGTCGCCGGAGCAACTGGCCGGGAAGAAGATCGATGGCCGCTCCGACCTGTTCTCGCTTGGCGTGATGCTCTTCCAGCTGGTTTGCGGCAAGTTGCCCTTCGAGGGTGATTCGATGGCCCAGCTCATGTTCCGCATCGCCAACGATCCGCATCCGGACATCCGCGATCTGCGCCCCGATGTGCCCGACTGCCTGTCGGCCATCATCGACCGCGCTCTGGCGAAGGATGTCGAGGCGCGCTATCAGTCGGGCGGCGACATGGCATCCGATCTGCGCTCATGTGCAGGCTCGCTTTCGCAATCCATCACACAGGTCGATTTCAGTCTCTGATCCATGAATATGTGTTCTTGCATACTTCGATCGCCGACGTCCGTCGCGGGCCGTCGCCTCGTCCGGCTGGCAGGGATGTACTGACATGAGCCAGGATCTCAGCCAGTCCTTGCAGATGGTCAGCCGCTCCGATTCCGGCATGGTGCGCACTCACAACGAGGATGCCGTGGCAATGCAGCCGGCGATCGGACTGGCCATCCTTGCCGACGGCATGGGCGGGTACAACGCCGGCGAGGTGGCGAGCGGCATGGCGACCGCGGTCATCGGCACCGAACTCGAGCAGGGTTTGCGCGAGAGCCGTCAGGGCATATCCGAACTGCTCGAGACGGTCATCGGACACGCCAATGACGCCATCTACCGCGCGGCCGAAAGCCAGCCCCAGTATTCGGGGATGGGTACGACGCTGGTCATGGCCCTTTTTCGAGACGACCGCGTATCCGTTGCGCATATCGGCGATTCCCGCATGTACCGCTTGCGCGGTACAACGTTCGAATGCGTAACCCGCGACCATTCGTTGTTGCAGGAGCAAATCGACAGCGGCATGATTACGGAGGAAGAGGCGCGACGTTCGCAGAACAAGAATCTCGTTACGCGCGCACTCGGTGTCGATCCGGTTGTCGAACCGGAGATACACACCTACGAGGCGCAGACCGGAGACGTCTACCTGTTCTGTTCCGACGGACTGAACGACATGGTGGACCATGAGGACATTGCACTGACCTTGCAGGCGCTGTCGGCCAACCTCGATCTGGCCGCAGAACAACTGGTTCAGATGGCGAACGACAACGGCGGACGCGACAACGTGTCGGTCATCCTGGTCAAGGTGCTGCAGCCCTTCCCCGCCGCCAGGCGCGGCTGGCTTGCGCGCCTGCTCGCATGGTTGAAGTAAAGGACTGGAAAATGGCAAAACTCATACTCAGCATGGATGGTCTGGTCCTGAAGGA
The DNA here is from genome assembly GCA_964555165.1 of uncultured Methyloversatilis sp. Classification (GTDB taxonomy): domain Bacteria; phylum Pseudomonadota; class Gammaproteobacteria; order Burkholderiales; family Rhodocyclaceae; genus Methyloversatilis. The sequence continues at coordinate 158,898 of CAZKRN010000002.1, forward strand.
ACTGCCGCTCGCGAAGGAGCGCACGACCATCGGCCGCAAGCCGCACAACGACATCCAGATCGACAATCTGGCCATCAGCGGCGAGCATGCGGTCATTGTCACCATCCTCAACGACTCCTTTCTTGAGGATCTGAACAGCACCAACGGCACCTACGTAAACGGGCAGCCGATCAAGAAGCACTTCCTGCAGAACAACGACGTGGTCGAACTGGGCAAGTACCGCCTGAAGTACATCAACGACACACCGGCTCAGGCGCAGTCGCAGGATTTCGAGAAGACCATGGTTCTGCGGCCCGACATGATGCGAAAGCCGCCGGCCGACGCGCCGACCGCGTCGCCGGCGGCGCCGATGCGCTCGGCCACGGACACGCAGACCGGATTCCGTGCCGGCGCCTCCGTGCCTGCCGGCTCCTCCCTTGGCGGTGGCATGCCACCGCCTGCCGCACCCGCTGCGCCGGCCCCCGTGGCCTCTGCTGCCCCTCCGAACCAGATCGGCGCGATCCAGATACTGAATGGCGCCAATGCGGGCCGTGAGCTGGAACTCACCAAGACTCTCACGACACTCGGCAAACCGGGCATGCAGGTTGCGGTGATCACCCGGCGTCCGCAGGGCTATTTCATCACGCACGTGGAAGGCGCAAACTTTCCCGTGGTCAATGGTGCCCAACTCGACGCCCAGGCGCATCCGCTCAACGATCATGACGTGATCGAGATCGCCGGCGTCAAGATGGAGTTCTTCATCAAGCGCTGAGCCGAAACCGTCGCTCATGTCGCCGAACACCGTGCGCCGCGCCGGTTTGCGGGCTGAACGCTCGCAGGCGCGTGCCGTCATGCAACCGTGGAGCGAGCCGTGAATCCGCATTTGCTGCGTTACGGCCTCGGCCTTGCGCTGATGCTTGTCCTGCTCGGACATGCTGCCCGTCTCTATCAGATTCCGGTACTCGGCAATCTGGACCACATCGCTTACGACACCAAACTAGAGCTGACCATGCCGCGCACCCGTGACGAACGGGTGGTCGTACTCGACATCGACGAGCGTTCCCTGGCCGAAGTCGGGCGCTGGCCCTGGGGCCGCGAGCGGCTTGCCCGGCTCATGGACGTGGTGTTCGACCACTACGGGGTGATGCTGCTCGGCGTGGACGTGGTGTTCGCCGAGCCCGATACCAGCTCCGGCCTGCCGACGCTCGAAGGCCTCGCGGCCGGTGCGCTGGCCGATAACGAAGGCTTCCGCTCGGCGCTCGATCGCCTGCGGCCGCAGCTTGACTACGATCGGCAGTTCGCGTCCTCCTTGAAGAACAGGCCGGTCCTGCTTGGCTACTACTTCAGCGACCGGGGTGACGGGTTGAACAGCGGGGCCTTGCCGGAGCCGGTGCTTCCGGCCGGCACCTTCCGCGGGCGCAACATCGCTTTTGCCACCTTCAACAGCTTTGGCGCAAATCTGCCGCTTTTCCAGTTAGCGGCAATGGGCGCCGGGCATTTCAACCCCTTGCCTGATTTCGACGGCCTGAACCGTCGTGTGCCCATGCTGGTCGAGCACAAGGGCGCCTATTACGAGTCGCTTTCACTGGCCGTCGTGCGTACCCTGCTCGGTTCGCCCGGGCTGGTACCCGGCTACGCCTCGGGCGGGATGTTCAGCGTGTCGACGAAGGACTATGCCGGTCTCGAATGGCTGGAACTGCCGTCCGCACGCGGAACCTTGCGGATTCCGGTCGATGAGAACGTGGCTGCGCTGATTCCGTACCGCGGTCGGCAAGGCAGCTTCTCCTACCACTCATTGAGCGACGTGCTCGCCGGTCGCGTACCGGTTGATGCCCTGAAGGGGAAAATCGCGCTGCTGGGTACCACGGCGCCCGGCCTGCTGGATCTTCGGGCGACGCCGGTAGGCAGTACGTATCCTGGCGTCGAGATACACGCCAATCTGATAGCAGGCATGCTGGACGGTCATATCAAGCACAGACCCCAGTACGTGACCGGTTTCGACGTGGTGGTCCTGTTGCTCGTCGGTGGCCTGCTGCTGTGGCTGCTGCCACGACTTTCGCCGCTGAACGCGACCTTGCTGTCGGCCGGTGTGCTGTCAGGGCTGGTGGCGATGAACTTCGCCTTCTGGCAGTTTGCCGACTTCGTGCTGCCGTTGGCGGCCAGCCTGCTGCTGGTCGTAGGCCTCTACGCGCTCAACATGTCCTACGGCTATTTCTTCGAATCGCGTTCCAAGCGCCAGTTCGCCCGCATGTTCGGGCAGTACGTGCCACCGGAACTGGTCGAGGAAATGAGCCGCAACCCGGAAAACTACAGCATGGAGGGGCGCAACGCCGAACTGACCATACTGTTTTCGGACATCCGCGGCTTTACCAGCATCTCGGAGGGGCTGGAACCGAAACAATTGACACAGCTCATGAACGAATACCTGGGCGCAATGACTTTCGTCATTCAGGATCAGCGAGGTACGCTCGACAAATATATCGGCGACGCCATCATGGCGTTCTGGGGCGCGCCGGTGGACGATGCCGCACATGCGCTCCATGGCGTCACGGCGGCCCTGCAGATGCAGGCGCGGCTGGCTGAACTGAACCGTTCCCTGACTGCGCGCGGCTGGCCGGAACTGAAGATCGGCATCGGTCTGAACACGGGAACGGTCACCGTGGGTGACATGGGGTCGCCGGTGCGCAAAGCCTATACTGTCATGGGTGATGCGGTGAATCTGGCGTCACGCCTTGAAGGGCTGACCAAGCAGTATGGGGTTGGCATATTGGTCGGTGACGAAACCAGGCGTGCCGTCAAGGGCGTTGTGTTCCGCGAAGTCGATCGTGTCCGGGTGAAGGGCAAGGACGAACCGGTGTCGATTTTCGAGCCGCTGGCGCTGGAAGCCGACTTCGATCGCGGGCGGATCGAGGAACTGAAGCTGTGGAACCAGGCCTTGCGGCAGTTCCGGGCGCAGGAATGGGATCAGGCCGAACTGACTCTGTTCAATCTGCAACGCCTCGATCCCGACTGTCTGCTTTACAGTTCCTGTGCGGAACAGATTGCGTATTACCGACGTGTTCCGCCGGGCAAGGGGTGGGACGGCGTGAGAACCTTCGAGACGAAATGACAGGACGCCCTTGATCGGGCGCGGGATGCGGATGAGGATAAGGGTGCTCGGTTGCAGCGGTGGTATCGGCGGGGCGAACATGCGCACCACGTCTTTGCTCGTCGACGACGACATCCTGATCGACGCGGGGACTGGCGTAGGCGACCTCTCCATTGCCGAACTGGCGCGCATCGACCATGTGTTCGTGACCCACAGTCACCTTGATCACATCGCCTGTCTGCCGCTCATGGTCGATACCGTGGGCGAACTGCGGTCGAGGCCGTTGACCGTGTGGACCACCGCCCCGACGCTGGAGGTGCTGCGTCGTCACATTTTCAATTGGTCGATCTGGCCCGATTTCACCGAAATACCGTCGGTCGAGCACCCGTTCATGACTTTCCGTGAACTGCGGGTTGGTGACGAAATCGACATGGGCCGGCGTGCCATACGCGTTCTTCCGGCGCAGCACACGGTACCGGCGGTCGGATATGCGGTGCGTTCGCCCGGTGGATCGCTGGCTTTTTCCGGCGACACCACCGTGTGTGACGAGTTCTGGGAAGCGGTCAATGCCCTGCCGGATCTGCGTCACCTCATCATCGAAACCGCCTTCCCCGATCGCGAGCACCAGCTCGCCGTGATGTCGCGTCATCTGTGTCCGGACATGCTGGCGGGAGAGCTGATGAAGCTGCGACATGCGGCCGAGATTTTCATCACCCATCTGAAGCCGAGCCAGATGGAGATCACCATGCGCGAAATCTCTGAAACTCTCGGCTCGCGCAGACCGCGCATGTTGCGCAACAATCATGTTTTCGACTTCTGACCGGAAGGGCGACTGCGCCTTCCGTCGGCAGTGACGGGGTGATCCGATGAGTGCAGTGGTGCCGCCGGCCAGCGATCTGGGCGCGATGAGCGATGTGTCGAGCCGGCTTGCCTTCTTCAAGAATCTACAAGGCGTGACGACCAAGATTCACGCCACCACGAATATCGACGAAATCATGCTTGAGCTGTCGCAGGAGATTTCTGCGCTGTTCAATGCCGACCGCTTGACCATCTACGTGCTTGGCGAAGACCGCTCGACCATCGTGTCCAAGGTCAAGACCGGGCTGAATTCCTTCAAGGACCTTCGCCTGCCCCTGACCGAACAGTCGATCGCCGGCTTCGTCGGCATGAGCCGCAAGCTGCTCAATGTGCGCGACGTCTACGACGAAACCGAACTGCACTCGCATTCGGCCAGCCTGAAGTTCCTCGATGGAGTGGACAAAAAGACTGGCTACCGCACGAAGCAGATGCTGGTTGCCCCCATACTCGATCCGGAAAAGAAGGATCTGCTGGGCGTTGTCCAGTTGATCAACAACAAGTCGGGTCAGCCTTTCTCGGCGCTGGCCGAAGAAGGCCTGCTCAGCATGGCGCACACGCTGGCAGTGGCTTTCCAGCAGCGCAACAAGCCGGCGCACGTGGTCAAGTCGAAATACGACTACCTGGTGGTCGATGGCGTGATGTCGGCACAGGAGTTCGATCTTGCATCGCGTTCGGCCCGGCGCAAGGGCCTCGATATCGAGGAGGTGCTCGCACGGGATTTCCAGGTCAAGCAGCAGGCCATCGGCGCTTCGCTCTCCAAGTTCTTCGGCGTGGCCTACGAGCAGTTCAAACCGGAGCGCGTAAAGCCCTTTGACCTGATCAAGAATCTGAAGCGCGAATACCTCGAAGAGCAGCAGTGGGTTCCGGTCGAAGAAAGCAATGAAGGCATCGTGGTCGTTGCGCTTGATCCGGAGAAGGTCAAGAGCTCTCGCGTCGTCAACAACATCTTTCCGAAGTCCAAGCTGCAGTTCCGTGTCACCACGACACGCGAATTCGTGCAGACGCTGGACCAGTTCTACGGCGGCACGATGGACGAGACCAGTGTCGGCGACCTGCTGTCCGACATGCTGGGCGAAGAGGACGAGGTGCTCGACAGCGGCGGTGACGACATTACCGCCGCTGCCGACAACGAACTGGTGCGTCTGGTCAACAAGATCATCATCGACGCCTACCAGCAGGGCGCATCGGACATCCACGTCGAACCGCGACCCGGCAAGGACAAGACCCATGTGCGCTTCCGCAAGGACGGCACGCTGCACCCCTACATCGAAGTGCCGGCCAGCTATCGCAGCGCTCTGGTCACGCGGCTGAAAATCATGTGCGACCTCGACATATCCGAGCGTCGCAAGCCGCAGGACGGCAAGATCAAGTTCCGCAAGTTCGGTCCGCTGGACATCGAACTGCGGGTGGCCACCATACCGTCCGCCGGTGGCGTCGAAGACGTCGTGATGCGTATCCTTGCGGCCGGCGAACCGATACCGCTCGACAAGCTGGGCGTGCTGCCACACAACCTGTCACGGCTCAAGGAGGCGGTGAGCAAGCCCTATGGCCTGTTTTTCGTGTGCGGTCCGACCGGTTCGGGCAAGACCACCACGCTGCACTCCATCCTCAGCCACATCAACACGCCGGAAACCAAGATCTGGACGGCCGAGGACCCGGTGGAAATCACGCAGAAGGGTCTGCGTCAGGTACAGATCAACAAGAAGGCCGGGCTGGATTTCGCCGCCATCATGCGCGCTTTCCTGCGGGCCGACCCCGATGTGATCATGGTCGGCGAAATGCGCGACAAGGAAACCGTGGCCATAGGCATTGAAGCTTCGCTCACCGGTCACCTGGTGTTCTCGACCCTGCATACCAACAGTGCGCCGGAATCCATCGTGCGTCTGCTCGACATGGGGATGGATCCTTTCAACTTCGCCGACGCGCTTCTCGGCGTGCTGGCCCAGCGGCTGGCCAAGCGCCTGTGCCCGAAGTGCAAGGAGGCCCATCACCCGGACGCAGCCGAAATGAAGCACTTCCTCGACGAGTATTGCGAAGAACTGCGCAACACCGCTGACTTCAAGATCGATGCAGAAGCCGCCATGGATCGCGTGTTCAAGCAGTGGATCAAAGCCTACGCCGACGACAAGGGCCGGTTCACGCTCTATCGTGCCAAGGGTTGCGCCGACTGCAGCAATACCGGCTATCGCGGCCGCCTGGGCCTGCACGAACTGATGCTGGGCACCGACCGCATCAAGAAGAACATCCAGGAACGCGAGCGCGTCGCCATCATGCTGGCGAGCGCGCTGGAAGAAGGCATGCTCACGTTGAAGATGGACGGCATGGAAAAAGTGCTGTCCGGACTGACCGACATGAAGCAGGTCCGCGCGGTCTGCATCAAGTAGGCGACGGAGTTTCCATGGACAAGTTCGACGACCTGCTGCGGCGCTTCGAGGAACTCAACGAGATCGGCGCCGCCCTGTCGAACGAGCGCAATATCGATGCGCTGCTCGAAAAGATTCTGCTCGCGGCCAAATCCATTACCCACGCCGATGGCGGAACGCTCTACCGTGCCGACGAGGATGGCGAGCAGTTGCGTTTCGAAATCATGCGGACCGACTCCATCGGCATCGCCATGGGGGGAACCAGCGGCAAGCGCATCGTGTTTCCACCGTTGCCGCTGCACCTGCCGGACGGTACGCCCAACCGCACCATGGTGGCCGCCTACTGCGCCCTGAACCGCTGCACCGTCAATATCGCCGACGCCTACACCGCCGACGGTTTCGATTTTTCCGGTACGCGGGCCTTCGACGCCCGTACCGGATACCGTTCCACCAGTTTCCTCACCGTCCCGATGATGAATCACGAAGGCCGGGTGATCGGTGTACTGCAGCTCATCAATGCGGTCAGCCCGGTCACCGGTGCGGTCGGCGTGTTTTCCGATGCCGACCGTCGTCTGGCTGAGTCGCTGGCCTCGCAGGCGGCCATCGCCCTGACCAACCGGCAACTGGTGAGCCAGCTCGAAGAACTGTTCGAATCCTTCATCACGCTGATCAACAACGCGATCGACGAGAAGTCGCCCTATACAGGTGGCCATTGCCAGCGGGTGCCCTCGCTCACGATGATGCTGGCCGAAGCGGTGAACGACACGGCCGACGGGCCGCTGGCCGGTTTCACGATGAGCGACGCCGACCGTTACGAACTGAAGATTGCCGGTCTGCTGCACGATTGCGGCAAGGTGACCACGCCGGTACACGTGGTGGACAAGGCCACCAAGCTGCAGACCATATTCGACCGCATCGCACTGGTGGACACCCGGTTCGAACTGCTGCGTCGCGACCTCGAACTGAGCACCCTGCGCAGCCGGGTCAGCGCGGGACCGGAGGCGTCGGCCGAGGAGCTGGCCGCAATCGAGCGCCAGGGTGAGGACCGCTTGCGCGAACTGGAGGCCGACCGTGCTTTCCTGCACCACGCCAATATCGGCTCCGAGCGCATGAGCGACGCCGACATCGAGCGGGTGCATGCGATCGCGCGCCGCTGGTCATGGACCGATGTGCGCGGCGAAACCCGGGCCTGCCTGAGCGACGATGAAGTCGAGAACCTCACCATACGCGCCGGCACGCTGACCGCCGGCGAGCGGGAAATCATCAATCAGCACATCGTATCGACCTTGCGCATGCTGGAGTCGCTGCCCTGGCCGCGCCATCTTGGCAACGTGCCTGAATATGCCGGTGGCCACCACGAGCGCATGGATGGCAAGGGCTATCCGCGAGGCCTCACGCGGGAGCAGATGAGCGTGCAGGCGCGCGTGATGGGCATCGCCGACATCTTCGAAGCACTGACTGCGAAGGACAGGCCCTACAAGCGGCCGATGAAACTGTCCGAAGCGCTGCACATCCTCGGCAAGTTCCGCCTCAACGGCCACATCGACCCTGACCTGTTCGACGTCTTCGTGCGCAAGCAGGTCTATCTGCGCTATGCCGAAATGTTCCTCGACCCGGAACAGATCGACGAAGTGGACCTTTCGGCCATCCCCGGTTACACGCCGTACTGACGTTTTTCGTCACATGCTGACGGTCTGCGGCAGCGCAGATGCGGACTGCAGACCGTGCAGGCTTCACGCCTCGTCAGGAAAACCCTTGCGCATCAGGCAACTGTAAAAAACTGCTAAAGCTGGCACCCGCCTTGCTCGATATCACCCTGAGCGCAATCGCGCCCGTTCCGTTCAATACAGGAGATCGATATGAAGAAGGTTCAGCAAGGTTTTACCCTGATCGAACTGATGATCGTGGTCGCGATCATCGGCATTCTGGCGGCGATCGCGATCCCGCAGTATCAGGATTACGTTACGCGCGCGCGCTGGTCGGACAACATTTCAGGTGTTGCATCCCTCAAGACAGCCATCGCCGAATGCCTTCAAAATCGCTCAGGCGCGCTCGCTGATTGCGATACGATTGCCGACCTGAATACAAACGGATTCTGGCGTGACACCGCATCGCCGATCACCTTGGGTGCGGGTTCGGCCGTGGTCACTGCAGGCACGGCGGCCATTACCATCACCGGAACTCCCGCAGCCGGAAGTTGTTCGGTTGCGCTGACGCCGACGCAGGGTACCGCAAGTGTTACGTGGGCACCGACGGTCACAGGGAGCAACTGTGGTCGTGCACGCACAGGTCTGGGCACCTGAGTTTGCTCGCTTCAAATATTGAAAAGCTCCCGCTGGTCGGGAGCTTTTTTTTGCTATTTGCCTGCCTTGCCTATTTCTGCGGCGAACATGCGGAAATCCATCCGCACGATGCGCAGCGCATGAGTCAGTTCGTGTTGATCGGGCTGTCTGCCCTGGCCGTCACGGCACGTGGTGTGTCTGTTTCGAAGGCCTGGCTCGGAGGGGTGTTACTGCTCTTCGTTCTTGCCGGACTGAGCGGAGGACGTTGGGGCCTGATCGAGTACCTCCATGTGCTGATGCTTGTCATGCTGGCGATGTTGTGGTCGGCCCGGTTGCGCGACAGGCCTGAACCGTGTTTGCTGGCTTTCTGCGTGGGGCTGGTCGCAGCCTACCTCGTGCTTCTGCTTCCTCGCTGGGCTGCTCTCGTTTTCGAGAGCTTGAGTTTTCACCCGCAGGAGTTCTTTACCGGTTTTTCGAATCAGCGGTTCTTCGGCCATTGGGTGACCTTGACATTCCCGCTGCTTATTGCAGCGCGGCAAAAGGCCGGGAACAGCTCGTTTCATACGACACTCCTCGACTTGATGGCCGGCCTCTGGCTGTGTTTCGTTGTGGCGTCGGGAACGCGCGGCAGTTGGTTTGCCCTTTCGGTTGTGACCTTGATCGCGCCTCTAGCCGGAAACGCAGGGTGGACTCTGGCAAAGGGAATGCTGCGTTCCGCGTGTGTCGGCGCCGTCCTATACGGCCTGATGTTCTGGCTGGCGCCAATGCTTGCTTCCGGCAAGACAGGCCTGGAGGGACTTTCACGGATCGCAGAGGGTGCAGCGCTGTCGGGACGCGAGGTCCTGTGGTCAAATTCGCTCAGCGGAATCATTGCCAGACCGCTGTTTGGCGCGGGGCCGATGATGTTCTCGGCGATGCCGAATGGTTTCGCCGCGCACCCGCACAGCCTGCTTCTTCAACTGACTTACGAGTGGGGTATTCCACTGACCTTGTTCGTCGGGTTGCTGGCGGCCGGGGCGATCTATCGGCAAGTGGTGAGGTGCCGTCAGGACGACGATCCTCTGCGCGCTGCGTTGCTCGCCTGTATTGTTGGGGGCCTTATCCAGGCACAAGTCGACGGCGTGCTCGTGATGCCATTCGGCCAGATTCTGTTCGTCCTCTTGTGCGCATGGTTGGCGTCGCTTGATGGCGAATCCGCGCAGTGCGCACCGGATACCATGCACGGGCGCTCGCGGGCCTTCCGGTGTCTGCTGCTGTTGGCGACCGCCACGCTACTCTGGCTGGTCAGCCCTGAAATGCGGCGACTCGACGAGTGGGAGGAGGAAACCCTCCTTGCTCAGGAAACGGATCGCTATTTTCCGCGGTTCTGGGCGCAGGGCATGATTCCGACCACCCGCTTGCCTGTCATGCGTCAATAAGGTCCGTTCCGACGCACGCACGCAGCACCGTCTGCGTCTCACCGTCCCGCACGCGGTTGGTAAACCACCACACAGCTCCCTTTTTTACTGTCCATTCCGCTTCCTGTCCGGCCAGCAACAGTGCGGCCAGTCGTCCCAGTGTCGGCTGGTGGCCGACCACCAGCACGGCACCGCTGCCCGTGGGCCAGTCGGTCGCGGCGATCAGGTCGGCGACCGAGGCGTCGGTGCTGAGCAGGCGTGAGGTTCCGAATTCAAGTTCGAGTGCCTGTGCGGTCTGCTGGCAGCGGGTGGCCGGGCTGGCGAGGATGCGGGTGTTCTTCGGCAGGCGCGGCTTGAGCCAGGCCGCCATCTGCTTTGCCTGCTTTTCGCCGCGGGCCGACAGTTTTCGGGTGGCGTCCGGCACGGTGTCCAGTGCTTCGGCGTGTCGCCACAGGATCAGGTCCATCGGTTTCTCCTCGATTCTTGTGCGTGTTCAGTTGCCGGCTGCGCTGAGCGCGCAGCCGCCGAGCCCCGGCTCCGATGTGGCAGGGGCGGCGCAGTGTGTCGTTTCGCCGTGACGTGTGCATGACGCCGGCTGAGCTCAGCGCGGTCGCGGCAGTGTGCGCAGGCGCTTGAGCAGTGCGGGCGCAGAGGCCACGATCTCGCGGTAGCGCGGCGCGTGGGCGGCGGCGATGCGGGCAACCGCGGAAAGAAGGCCCGCATCGTTGCCGGCAGCGGCCAGCAGGCGCGGACCGGCCTGGCTCAGATCGTTGATGTAGCCGAGTTCTTCCTGCACCGCGGTCAGCGTCGCCAGTTGCTTGCGTGTGCGCTCAGCATGCAGCAGCGGCTGGAAGAATTCCAGCGCGTAGCGCAGCCTTTTCACGTCTATGCGCAAGGCGTGCAGTGCGTCGATATCGCCCGACTCGGCAAGCCGCGTCGCTTGCGTCATCCGCTCGTGGGCGCGGCCAAGCCGTTTTCGGGCGAGGCGATCGAGCGACAGGCTGTCCGGCCCGGCGGTGGTGTCGTCACCCTGCAGTGCTGCAAGCAGTGCAATCATGAGTCTTGCCTGACGACCGTCCTGCAGCGCCAACAGCACGCGTTCTCGCGCGCGTGCGCGCTCGGCGGCAAGCAGCCCGGCCAGCCTGTTCAGATATCGATCTCGGGGTGCCGCGTGGAGCGCGGGCACGACCAGTTCCGACTGCAGCACGTCGCGGTCTCGCAACTCGCCGAGGTCACTGGCCAACGCGCGCAGCAACTGAGCGATATCCTGCGCTACACCGTCCGGGAGCGCCGGCTCGAACACGCGCAATGCGCTGCGCAAACGTCGCAGCGCCACCCGCATCTGGTGGACGAACTCCGGCGCATCGCTGTGCAGCGAGCCGTGTTCGTTGGCCTGATAGTGGGCGATGCAATCGAGTGCGATGGCACGCAGCGCCGCGGTTGCGCTGCCCTGCGGGTCGATCGGCGAACGGCCTGCCCGGATCGGCACCGGGCGCGCGTCGGCCAGGAGGTCGTAGCCGCGTTGTGCCTTGCTGCGAGATTCGGCGCGCAGCGGCAAAGTGGCAGCGAGGCGGCCGGCCAGATCGAGCAGCGCACTGACCGGTGCCCCCGCCAGTTCGAGTTCGATTTCGGAAATCGCCTCTCTCCGCTCCCCCGCGACGATGTGACCGCGGTCAGCCATCAGCAGCACCTCGCCGCCGTCGGTCGCGAAACGCCACTCGCGCCGCTCGAAGGTGGTGTCGAACACGACGCCGAGCGAGCCGCGGTCGCGCAGCGCTTCGAGCTCGGCGCGCAGTGCCGTGTCTTCGATCATCGAAAAGTCGAAGCGACCGGCGAAAGCCTGTTCCCATTCCGGTCGTGCCGACAGGCCGGCCTGAGCGGCGCTGGCGCACTTGACCGTCTGCAGCCAGCGGCGACCGGTCTTGCGCAGCCTCAGCGCCACCCGCTGGTGGCGCAACCGGAGGTCAGGGGTGTCGAAGTACAGATTGCGCAGCGTCTGGATGCGTGCCGCCGCGATGGCGCCTTTCAGCACCGGATGGCGTGCCATGGCGCGCCATCCGGTTTCGGCCATCGCCAGTTTGAGTTCGATTTCCTGGGCCATCGTTTCCGCGCCTGAGCGAGCTTTCGCGCCCGCGACCGGGGCGATGGTAGAACGAAAGAGGTCCTCTTCGTCACCTTGACTGCCGGAGCTGCGTACGAGCGTGTGATCCGGGCAGGCGCGCGCCACAGGACGGATGCGACGGCGGGCGCGGTGCCGGCCCTTCGGCAATCGCGATGTCGATCCAGCCTGAAAACCTCTATTGATCGGTGCGTGGTGGAATTTCCGCGGAACGTGCAGGGCGTGTCGGCGGGGCGGATGGCGCGATGCACTCCGGCGTTGCGTCGTGCTCGCGGAGGCCTGCCGGAGCAGGCCGTGCAGCCCGGATGGCTTCGCCGGGCACGGCGGATTGCGGCGTCCGGCAACGCAAGGAGCCGATCGGGCCTCTCGCCACGGGCAGGACTCAGTCGGCGCTCCAGTGACCGGATTTGCCGCCGGCCTTTTCCAGCAGCCGGATGTCGCCGATGCGCATGCCGCGGTCAACCGCCTTGCACATGTCGTAAATGGTGAGGAGCGCGACGCTGGCGGCGGTCAGTGCTTCCATCTCGACGCCGGTCTGCCCGGTGGTGCGGGCGGTCACCTCGCAGTGCACACTGTGCAGGGATTCGTCGAGTGCGAATTCGACGCTTACCTTCGTCAGTGCGATCGGGTGACACAGGGGAATGAGCTCGGCTGTGCGCTTGGATGCCTGGATGCCGGCGATGCGCGCCACTGCGAGCACGTCTCCCTTCTTTGCGTTGCCGTCGCGCACCAGCGCAAAGGTGGCCGGCAGCATGGAGATGGAGCCGGCGGCGCGTGCGACCCGTGCGGTATGCGCCTTGTCGCCGACGTCCACCATATGGGCCTGGCCCTGTGCGTCGAAATGTGTCAGCGGATTGTCTGCACTCATCGGGTCATCGCGGACGGGTGGGGAGGGGGGATGTTCAGTTCCAGCCAGTAGCGCGCGAGCAGCGTGAGCGTTTCCGAAAAGCTGACGAAATCGAGCGACTTGCGCACGAAGCTGTTGGCACCCAGCTGAGCGGCGGTGCGGATGTCTCGCTGCTGCGAGGACGCCGATACCATGACGACCGGCAGCACACGCGTCTGCGGGTCGGCCCGCACCTGGCGCAGCACCTCAAGGCCGTCTATGCGCGGCAGGGTCAGGTCCAGCATGACCAGCGCCGGCTGTTGGCGCGTGTCGCGCCCGGCGTACGCCGCGCGTCCGAACAGGTAGTCAAGCCCTTCCTCGCCCGACGCGACGACCTTGATCTGGTCCAGCGGGACGATGTTGCGAAGAGCCGTGGTGATCAGCTTCACGTCCTCGGGCACGTCTTCAATCAGCAGCAGGGCGGGCGAACCAACCGGAATCGATGACATGGGATGCAAGGACATTCGTGAGGGGTGGGCCGGCGCGCCGGCATTCGGTGTCCGCTGCCGGACCAGCCTTGCGTGCATTGCCCGCCTTGTTCTGCTGCCGTCTTGTCGGCCTCACACCCGGTAACCAATGGACCGTACCTGTTCACCGATTGCCGAACGCTCGTTCACGCACGGCCGGTATCATAGCATCGCCATGAGTCACTTCCTTTTCGCCCGGCCGGTTCGACGGATCGCCGCACTGCTCCTGCTGCTACCCCTTGCCGCGCCGGCAAACAACCTTCCGGATCTGGGCGACGTCGCCCAGGCAGACCTGCCGCCATCGATGGAGCAACGCATCGGCGAGTCGCTGTGGCGTGACACGCGGGTGCGCGAGCGCAGCTACATCAACGACCCGGAAATCAGTGCTTACCTGAATCGGCTCGCCGATCGTCTGGTGTCCAAGCTGCCGGATTCGACACAGTCGTTCGAGCTCTTTGCGTTGCGCGACCCGACGCTGAATGCGTTTGCCTGGCCCGGCGGTTTCATCGGCGTGCATTCCGGGCTCATCGTCGCTGCGCAGAGCGAATCGGAACTGGCTTCAGTCATCGCGCACGAAATATCGCATGTCACGCAGCGGCACATCGCGCGCCTGTATTCGAAACGCGGCCAGATGAGCGTGATCGCGATCGCCTCGCTCATCGTGGCGGCGCTGGCGGCACGCGGCAACTCACAGGCCGCGCAAGCGGCACTGGTCGGCGGGCAGGCGGCGAACATCGCGACTCAGCTGTCGTATACCCGCGATTTCGAGCGCGAGGCGGACCGCATCGGCATCCAGATGCTGGACGGGGCGGGCTTTGACACGCGCGGCATGGCGGCCTTCTTCGAACGCATGCAGCGCTCGGTGCGTTTCTACGAGTCGAATTCACCGGCTTATCTGCGCACCCACCCGCTGACCGCCGAACGGATTGCCGATGCGGCCGCGCGCATCGAGGAAACCGCCTACCGCCAGGTGCCAGACAGCATCGATTTCCTCCTGGTGCGAGCCAAGCTGCGCGCCTATGACGGCGAGGCGCGAGAGGCTGCGGCGGAATTCGAGAGCCGTTTGCGCGATGTGCAAGGCAACGCTCGCGTCGCTGCGCGGTTTGGCCTTGCGCACGCGGCGTTGCGGCAGCGGGACTTCGTGCGTGCGCAGAAGGAGGTTGATGCGCTGCGTGCCGAGGGCTTGTCCTCGCCGATGCTGGACAACCTGTCCGGTCGGATCAGCCTGGATGCCGGTCGTCCGGCGGAAGCCGTGACCATCTTCCGCGAAGGACTGCAGCGCGCCCACGGCGCTTACGCGCTGGTCTATGGTCTGGTCGAGGCACTGTTCGCCGACAACCGTCCGGAAGAGGCTCTTGACGTTCTGGTCGATCGGGTCAGTGCGAGCACGCGTGATCCCCAGCTCTACCAGTATCAGGCACGTGGCTACGCACTGGTCGGCAAACGTCTGGCGCAACACCGCGCGCAAGCCGAGGCCTATGTGCTGAACGGCCAGTATCAGGCGGCAATCGAACAGCTAGAACTTGCACAGCGCGCGGCCGATGGCGATTTCTACCAGCAGTCGGCAGTCGACGCGCGGCTGCGCGAGTTGCGCGAGCGGCTGGCAGAACAGCGGCGCGATGGTCTTTGACGTGCGCACGCGTTGCCGCCAGGCTCGACTGCAGGTATAAACGGCGCTCCCCAGATGGAGTGAGACATGGAATTCGACAAGGAACTGGATGCCCGCGGCCTCAACTGTCCGCTGCCCATCCTGCGCACCAAGAAGGCGCTATCCGAACTGAGCAGCGGTCAGGTGCTGCGCGTCGTGGCGACCGATCCGGGTGCGGTGCGTGATTTCGAGGCGTTCGCGCGCCAGACCGGCAACACGCTGCTCGAAAGCAGCGAGGCGAACAAGGAATTCGTGTTTCTGCTTCGGCGCAAGTGATACGGAATACCTCAGTCGATCGGCGCGCTGTGGACCAATGAGGGGCCGGGTTCGCGGAGCGCACGGCAAGGCGCGAGAGCGAAGCAGGACGGCCCTGTGTAAAGACGAGTACCGCAGCCGGGTGCCCCGCCTGCCGTGCAGCGCGACGTCGAAGCGGCCTGATCTTGGGGGTGAGCGATGCATACCGCGGGCGTCCCCGACGTGCTGAGCGGCCAGATCCGGGACAATCGGTCCGTCAAGATTTTCAGGTTGATATGGAAAGAGGACACCGACGCATGATCCGCCTGTTCCAGTTTCCTCCCGCCATGGGGCTACCCAACGCCAGCGGCTTCTGCCTGAAGCTCGAAACCTGGCTGCGCATGAGCGGTCTGCCCTATGAAAACGTCTATACGATGAACCTTGGCCGCGCGCCCAAGGGCAAGCTGCCGCACATCGTAGACGATGACGGTTCGGCACTCGCCGACAGCGGCCTCATCATCGAGCATCTGAAGCGGCGTCACGGGGTGAGGCTGGACGATCATCTCGATCGTCTTCAGCAGGCGCAGTCCCTGATGCTCCAGCGCACCCTGGAAGAGCACGTCTACTGGTGCGTGCTCCATTTCCGTTGGGCCGACGACCGCTACTGGCCGGTCACGCGCGAGGCATTCTTTGGAAGCATGAGCGCACCCTACAAGTGGTTCGTGCCGGATCTGGCGCGCAAGGGCATGGTCAAGCAGGTAAAGGCAGCCGGCGTCGGGCGGCACACGTCGGACGAAATCACCGCCATGGGCATGCGTGACATCGACGCTGTCGCTACCGTGCTCGGCGACAAGCCCTTCCTGTTCGGCGAACCGTCCAGTATCGACGCCTGTGCCTACGGCATGCTCGCCAATGTGGTATTCGTCGATCTCGATCTTCCGTTGAAGCCGTTGATCGAGCGGGATTACCCGTCCATCGTGCGCTACTGCGAGCGGATGAGGGACGTTTACTGGAGGGGCTAGGGGTCAGGGACTAGGGGCTAGAAAAGTTTCCGGGCGGCTTCGCCGCCCGCAATCCGCTAGCCCCAAACCCCTAGCCCCCAGCCCCTCGCGTCACCCCAACCGCCCCAGTTGCTCCTCAAGCTTGACCAGCAATTCCGCGAAATCGCTCTGACGCTTGCGCTCCTGCTCGACCACGGCGGCCGGTGCACGGCCGACGAAGCTTTCGTTGCCGAGCTTGGCTTCGCATTTCGCGATTTCACCCCTGACGCGGGCGATCTCCTTGCCGACGCGCTCGCGCTCGGCGGCGACGTCGATCTCGATCTTCAGCATGAGCCGGAAGTCACCGACCACCTGTACCGGTGCCGGCGAATCGGGCAGGGCGTCGCCGACCGCCTGTACTTCGCTGAGCTTGGCGAGCGCGGCAAGATAAGGCGCGTAGCCTCGGATCGCCTCGCTCTTGCCGGCCGCCAGCAGCGGTACTTTCGTTGCCGGTGAAACACCCATTTCACCGCGCAGGCTGCGGCAGGCGTCGATCATGGTCTTCAGTTCCGCCACCCAGGCGTCGGCGGTCGCGTCGATGCGGCCCGGATTGGCCCGCGGGTAGCGGACGAGCTGAATCGACTCGTTGTCTTTGCGCTCGGCCAGCGGGGCTACCGTCTGCCAAAGCTCTTCGGTGATGAACGGGATCAGCGGGTGGGCCAGACGCAGCACGGTTTCCAGCACGCGCAGCAAGGTGCGGCGGGTGGCGCGCTGCTGGCCGGGCGTGCCGTTCTGCAACTGCACCTTGGCCAGTTCGAGGTACCAGTCGCAGTACTCGTCCCAGACGAAGCGGTAGATGGCCTGGGCCACCAGGTCGAAGCGGTAGTCGCCGAACTGTTTCTCGACTTCGGCCTCGACCCGCTGCAGTTCGCTGACGATCCACAGGTCGGGTGCCTGGAAGTGCAGCGGGCCGTCCGGGCCACAGTCCTCGTTGCACGGTGCCATGCCGCAATCCTGACCTTCGCAGTTCATCAGCACGAAGCGGGTGGCGTTCCACAGCTTGTTGCAGAAGT
>CAZKRN010000003.1:0-150476 GCA_964555165.1 uncultured Methyloversatilis sp.
GTGGACATGGACCGAAATGTCCGCGCCAGAAGTCCGCGATGCCACGCAACCAGGCCTGGTTGACCGGACTGCCGAAAGCCGCGCCCAGACTCCAGTAGAGACTGCGCAATCGTTCCGGTAACGGGGCATCGTCCTTCAAGTGGTCGAATCCGTGCAGGAAGCGCGGACGGAACCAGCGATACACCGAGAGGTGGATCGCGATGCGTCTGCGCAGAGGCAGGTTCCTTCGTGCCCACAGCAGGCGGTTGCGGAACGTGAAGTAGATCTTGAGCGGAGATTCGTCGCCGCCGAAGGACGCGGCGATCTTGTGCCACAGGCGCGCATCCGGTGCGTACAGCAGATCGTAGCCGGCAGCACGCACGCGTGTGCAGTAGTCGATTTCCTCGTAATTCAGGAAAAAGCTGCTCTCCAGAAGTCCGACGTCCTCAAGTACGCGACGCGGTATGAACATCGCACAGCCGACGACGAAGTCGGTACGGCTGACGCGGGCGAAGGCGGCATGGTCGGGCTGGCCGTCACCGGTCTGCTGGAAGCACATCTGGTCGTGATCCCAGTATCCGCCCGCGTACCAGATCGTGTCCGGATGGCCGTGATAGTAGATGCGCGCGCCGATGATCCCCGCGTCCGGGCAGGTATGCGCCACCTTCATGAAACCTTCGATCAGTCCGGGTGCGACCTCCGTGTCATTGTTCAGCAGCAGTACGTACTCGGCTCCGCGGGCAAGCGCATGCCGTATCCCGACATTGTTGCCTTCGGCAAAGCCGAGATTGGCGCCTGTCTCCAGCACAGTCACCTCGGGATGGCTCGCTCGAATGGCGTTTGCCGAGTCGTCGCTCGAACCGTTGTCGACGACGATGACATCCAGCGCGCCGTAATCGACAGCGGCCAGCGATTCGAGGCAGGCCAGCGTGTCCGACTTCCCGTTCCAGTTGAGAACGATGATGGCGACGCGTGCATCGATCGGCACAGGCCCGGGACGACGTGCCACTGCGCAGAAGTGTCCTGCCGTGCCGTGAGCGGCGAGTTGCGCGGTGTCCATGCCGGTGCGCTCAAGCGCTCGAAGCACGCGGTCCGGCACCGGAGAACCGCAATCGACCGCGTCAATGGATTCGATCTGCAACCCTGCTGTCCACAACAGGCCTTCCAGCGATTCTCGCGTGAAGAAGCGAAGGTGCCCGAGTTCGAGCGAGCCGTCGCCGTGTCCGTGCCAATGCCCTTCCAGCAGGTTGCGTACGACGCACCAGTTCTGAAGATTGGCGACATCCAGCAAAAGCAGTCCTCCGGTCCGCAGCATTCCGGCCAGACGGCTCAGCAACTGCCAGGGATCCGCCGTGCGCGCCGCCTCATCGCCGAGGACGATGCAGTCATACAGCGTGTCACCGGACTGCTCGCGCAGCACCTCCTCCGCCAGACGGATGTGCATGCGGCGGTCTCTGCCGATCGAGGCCAGTGCGCCGGCCGCGTCGCGGCCCACCGCAAGAATATCGACCGCGGATGGCGGGATGCGAGCTTCCAGCGGTGGTGCGGCACGAGTGCTCGATGCCGGGAGTGCGGTGGTCATGTCCGGCGGTCCGTCGGTTCCGGTTACAGACCGGCCGCAGCGGCTCTGGGCTCGCCGCTATCGACGTTGCACACGAGCGACCACTCGCCATTGAGCGAAACCAGACCTTCTCCCGATGAAAGGCTGCGCGCCACGCCTTCGGCGACAATCTGGAAATGCCCGAGGTTCTCGCCATAGAACACCTCGCTGGCGATCTCGCCGCAGGCCACGCTCATCCGCAGGGAGTAGACACCGGGAGAGATGGGCAGCTTGCGGAAGGTGCACCGAACCTTGTGCTCGCCGGGCGCCAGATCGGGTGCCTGCATGCGTCCGCTGCTGTTCTCGGTGGCAAGGTAAAGAAAGTCGGTGGTGTGCACGCCGACAGCAAACACCGGTGCGACGAGAGGCCGAAGGGCACGCAGGTGGATCTCCACGGTCACGTCGGAACCGTGCTCCACCGTGTCGGCCTGCTGACCGTCGGGATCGACGAAGCCGATCGAAAGCAGTTCCATGGCGCCGCTCGATTCGTAGCGGCCGTGATGGGCACCGCTTTCCTTGGCCGCCTTGGAGAAGGCGGCGATGCGCTCGTCAGCCTGCGTGTAATAGACGTTGCAGACCTCGCGGGGCGCACCATCGCGTATCACGCGACCACGGTCGAGCAGCATGACACGCGAACACAGCCGTTCGATGTGGCGCAGATTGTGGCTGACGATGAGCACAGTCTTGTTCTGGCGCCGTATCAGATCTTCCATCCGGTCAAAGCACTTGCGCTGGAAGGCGAGGTCGCCAACCGCCAGTACTTCGTCGACGATGAGAATCTCGGCATCGACGGCCGTTGCGATCGAAAAACCCAGCTTCACCTGCATGCCGGAACTGTAGCGTTTGACCGGCGTATCGATGAAGCGGGCAAGTTCCGAGAACTCGACGATCTCGTCGAATCTGTCGCGCACCTGCTTGCGCGACATGCCCAGAATCGTCGCATTCAGGTGGATGTTCTCGCGCCCGGTGAGATCGGGAACCAGGCCCGCTCCGACCTCGATGAGGGGGGCGACGGTGCCTGCCACGTGGAGGCGGCCCTCCGTCGGCTGGGAGATGCCGGCGAGAAGCTTGAGCAAGGTGCTCTTGCCGGCGCCGTTGTGTCCGATGATGCCGACCACTTCGCCCGCTTCGATATCGAAGCTCACGTCGCCGAGCGCATGCAGCACGTTGCTCTGTTCGGCGCCGCCGGCAAGGCGGCGGCCCAGCTTCAGCAAGGACTGCTTCAGGCCCGGCGCCTGGCCCAGACGGAAGCGTTTCGACACATGATCGACTTGGATGATGGACATGCTGCGCCTACCTCAGATGACGTCCGCGAACCACGACTCGGCGCGTTTGAAGATCGAGTACGAAACGATGAGCAGAACACCCACCACGATCATGCCCGGCATCATCACATCGAAGTCGGGCGCCTCTCCGCGCAGCAGGGTGCGCTGGAAAGCGTCGATGATGCCTGCCAGCGGGTTGGCACAGTAAAGTGTGTAGAGCGATTCCGACCAGTCTCCGGCGATCCGCTTTTCAAGGAATTTGTCGCGGACCACGGTCAGCGGGTAGATCACCGGCGACGCGTACATCAGCAGCGTAAGCAGGATGGGCAGTGCCGAACTGACGTCCCGGTAGTAGCAGTTCATCGCGGCACCGACCAGCGCGATCCCCAGCGTCGCCAGGATGACGTACAGGACCAGCAGCGGCACCCACGCCACATGAACTGTCGGCATGATGCCGAACCAGGCCATCATCAGGAGCAGGATGACGAAATTGATCACGAAATCGAGCAGGCGCGTGAGCACTGCCGTGAGCGGCAGTACCTCGCGCGGAAAATAGACCTTCTTGATCAGATGCGCATTGTTGGTGACGCTGCTGACGCCGTCGGTGGTCGATTCCTGGAAGAAGACCCACGGCAGAAGGGCGGAGAAGGCGAGCAACGGGTAGGGAATGCCGCCGCTGTCTATGTCGACGAAACTGCGCAGCAGGGTGAATATGAGCATCATCATGACCGGTTTCATGATGGCCCAGGCGACACCGAAATACGCCTGCTTGTACCGGACGACGATATTCTTCCACGCGAGTACCCCGAGCAGTTCCCGGTACGCATAGATGTTCTTGAAGGCAAGCAGCATGGGTGAGGTCGGTTGCGTGTGGCAGTGATGGATGGGCAATGCGCAGGGACGCGGAATTGTAGGCTCTTCGGCACTGCAGGGCTGTGAAGAGCGGCACGCAGCGGAGGATGGCTCCGCAAACCTCGCGGCCGTGATGTGCGGCTCACGCGATGTCGGCCGCCTGTGTTAGGTTCGCCAGCCATGTACGGGCATGGATTCGATCCTCGCAGGGCACCCCGTTTGACGACGATTGCCGGATAGACATGACAGAAATTTGTGGATGGTTTGGCGCGACCGGGAACCGGGATGAATCGGCACGGCGGACGTGGCTTGGCGCACCGCCTGGCCAGTCGATCCCGGCGCAGCAGGCATTCGGTGCGGGGTTTGGCTGGCAGGTGAGCAGTGGCGTCGGTGCGCACCATGCGCATGTCGATTCCGACGGAGGGCTGTGCATCGTGGGACGCGCCTTCTGGCGAGGCGAGTTGCTCGAAGCCGGGTCGCTGCCGGCGCTGCGGGTCGCTCTCGCATCGGACTTCCGCGCGGTTCTGGGCATGCTGCGCGGACACTTCCTGCTGCTTGCGCATGAAGTCCGAGCCGATCGGCTGCTGCTGGCGACAGACCGGATGGGGGTGTATCCACTGGCTTTCGCCGACCGTGGCGGGGCGCTGGTGTTCGCCTCCGACGCGCGTCACGTCGCGAGCAATCCGCTGGTTTCCGCCGGGGTGTCGTCGCAGGGCATCTTCAACTATCTGTATGCGCACATGGTGCCTTCGCCCGGCACCATCTTCAACGGCGTCGACAAGCTCTTGCCGGCGCAGTATCTGCTCCGGGAAGGGGGAAGGACAGAGCGCGACTTCTATTGGCGGATGCCGTACGAGGACGGTCGGGACTGGGCGCTGAAACCGGCCTCCGATGAACTGAAGGCGGTGCTTGCCGGGGCGGTGCGGCGCGCGGCCGGCGACGCGCAGCCTGGCTGCTTCCTGAGCGGCGGAACCGACAGTTCCACCGTCAGCGGCGTCTTCAGCCGTCAGGCGAACGCGCCGGTCGATACCTATTCGATCGGTTTCGACGTCGAAGGCTTCGACGAGATGGAGTACGCGCGCCTCGCGGTGCGCCATTTCGGCTGCCGCCCTCACGAGTATTACGTGACACCGGCGGATGTGGTGACGGCGGTGCCGCGGGTGGCTGCGGCCTACGACGAGCCCTTCGGCAATGCCTCGGCGGTACCGACCTTGTTCTGCTCCCAGATGGCGGCAGCCGACGGCAAGACCGTGCTGCTCGCCGGCGATGGCGGTGACGAACTGTTCGGCGGCAACGCGCGTTACGCGAAGCAGAAGGTGTTCGAAATCTATCAGCGTCTCCCGGCAGGTCTGCGCAGTGGCCTGCTCGAACCGCTGGTGCTCGGTAGCGGTGCGACCTCGATCGGTCCGCTGCGCAAGCTGCGCAGCTATGTCGAGCAGGCGCGTATCCCGTTGCCCGACCGGCTGGAGAGCTACAACTTTCTTGAGCGGGGCGATCTTGCATCCATGTTCGAACCGGACTTCCTTGGCCGGATCGAAGCATCCGAGCCGGCCATGATTGCACGCGAGGTGTACGCCCGTGCGCCGCAGGATCAGCCGGTCAATTGCATGATGCATCTCGACCTGAAGCAGACGCTGGCCGACAACGATCTGCGCAAGGTCACACGGATGTGTGCGCTGGCCGGCGTCGAGGTCCGCTATCCGCTGCTGGACGACGAGGTGGTCGAGTTTTCGGCGCGCGTGCCGATAGACTGGAAGGTCAGGGGAACGCAGTTGCGCTGGTTCTTCAAGGAGGCCTTGAAGGATTTCCTGCCGCACGACATCATCACCAAGTCCAAACATGGCTTCGGCCTGCCTTTTGGTGCCTGGATGCGCTCCGACGACAAGCTGAAACAGCTCGCGTATGACAGTCTGATCACTTTTCGCAAGCGCCGCGTGCTGCAGACGGCCTACGTCGATGCCTTGCTCGAGTCGCACCGCACCGATCACGCGAACTATTACGGCGTGATGATCTGGGTGCTCATGATGCTGGAGCAATGGTTGCAGGTTAACGAACCGGGGCTGAACTGATCGTCCCGGCTTCCGGCGCTCGCGTGCAGTGCCGGACGACGGGGAGATGTTCTAGGGATATTCCAGCGCGAATGACTCCACGAATCCTGATGTATTCGAGCTATTTCCCGCCGGAGTTCAGCGGCGCGGCGCGGCAGGCTCTGCTTCTGGCGCGGGAGTTGCGTCAGCTCGGCCACTCGGTGGAGTTCCTGACGATACGCTGGACCGGACTTGCCGCCGAGGAGCGCATCGATGGCTTCCGGGTGACGCGTCTCGTGGCGGGTCGGGGGCGCAAGCACAGGGAGCTCAAGCTGTGGTGGAACATGTTGCGTTTCCTGTTGCAACGCCACGGCGACTTCGATGTGCTGCACAGCCATGGTGCCTACTACACGAATGCGGTCATCGGTCCGTTCGGCCGCGTGCTCGGACTGCGTTCGGTCATCAAGGCAAGTCTGGCGCAGGACGACCTTCATCAGGGGCCGCGGCGTCTGGTGAATTGGGCGCACCGGCTGTTCCTGCAAAGGGTGGATGTATGCGTTGCCATCAGCAGGCAGCTGCAACAGGAGCTGCTGGCGCTCGGCATCCGTCCGGAGCGCGTGCAGAATCTGCCCAATGCGGTCGATGACCGCCATTTCCGGCCGGTTTCCGACGAAGAGCGCGCGGCGCTGCGAGTCCGGTTCGGTCTTCCGGTCGATCGGCCCGTGTTCGTGTTCGCCGGGGTGATTGACGAGCGCAAGAACATCAACTGGCTGGCCGATGTGTGGTGTGAGCGGGATGCCTTCGGCAGCCGCGGTTTGCTCCTCGTGCTCGGGCCGCAAAGTCGCGATGATCCGTCGGGCCTGATGACCCGCAGACTGCAGGCTCTGCAGGCGAAGTATCCGGAGCGCGTGGCGTGGATCGGCAGTTGCGACGATCCGCGCGATCATCTGCAGGCGGCAGATGCCTTCATCCTTCCGTCGTTGAAGGAGGGCTTGCCCAATGCCTTGCTGGAGGCGATGGCATGTGCGTTGCCCTGCGTCGCAGCCAAATCCAGCGGCAACGAGGAACTGGTGAGCGACGGGGAGACCGGCTTCCTGTACGAGGCGTCGGACCCGGATTCGCTGGCGTCCGCCTGCCTTGGCGCCTTGTCGCCGGCGGGACGCGAGGCGGGCGTCCGCGCCCGGCAGCGTATCGAGTGTCACTATTCGATACGTGCGCTTGCCGAGCGCTATGCGCTTCTCTATCGCGACATCACAGGCTGACCATGCGCCAGTGACCCATGGCGCAGCCAGACGGACAGCACCAGAAGCGCCCAGATGCGGAAGGACACCGTGTCATCGCCCGCTGACCATCGGTCGTAGATCGGACGTATCGTTGTGCGCGAAAGCAGACGGTCGAGTGAAGCTGCATCGTCGAGCAGACAGGATTTGACCAGTTCCGACCGATGGCCGCGCATGAAGCGCCGGAAGTCGAATTCGAAGCCGTGTTTGGGCTGTTCCCAGAGGGTTTCCGGTACATGACGCCGCAGCAGATCGCGCAGCAGGCGCTTCGGGCGATTGCGTTCAACGCACCAATGCGGCGGAAGTGCGGCCAGCATCGGGCCAACGGAGGCGTCGAGATACGGGTGCATGCACGGTACGCCGGTTGACCAGGAAGCCTGTCTGATGCGGTCGTCCGGTTGCAGCGTACCCTGCAATATGGATTGCCTTTGCAGATGGCTTGATGTCCGCAGTGACCGGAATACCCGATAGAAGCGGGTCCGTTGCAGATCGACAGGCCGTCCGGTCAGCTGCCGGATCTCGCCGCTGCGGAATCCTTGCCAGCGGATGAACAGGTCTTCCGGATCGTCGAAGTCGAACATCCGCCGGTAGCTTCCCATCCCGGGCAGCGTGGCGATGTGCTTGCGAACCCGGCGTGGAAGGTGCGATGCATAGTCCAGTGCCCAGCGTCGCCAACGGGCGGGCATTGTTCCGGGAAGAATCTCCGCGCCCGTGCCGTCGATCACCTGGTCGTGGCGATGCCTGCAGTATTCGAACGCAAAGCGGGTGGCCATGCCTGCCGGATCGCAGAAGGGCTGTTCCGATTCTCCGTGCGTGCGGATGAACAGCGTCCTGAAGTCGTTGTCTCCCGGCCTCAGCACGGTGTGACGCAGGCCCAGATGGGCCGCGACGGACGAGGCGATGCCGGATTCGTCATAGTGTCCATCGTCGAAGCCCAGCGTTATGGCTTCGCCGATGTGTGTCCGCCCGACCGCGCACAGCAAGGCCGAGTCAACGCCGCCGCTCAGGAAGGCCGCCGCCGAGCGTGCGTGTCGCGTACCGTCGGCGATGCTCTGTCGCAGTCGCGTCTCGACGTCGTCCAGTGCGCATTCGTAGCGCTCGGGCATCGTGGCGAACGGAGTGTGCTGCAGATCGACGAAGCCGATGTGGTCGCGTCCGAAAATCACGGCATGGCCCGGAGGCACGGCATACAGCCCGTCGTAGATGGTCTGGGGTGGCGTGATGTCGAGAAAGCGCAGGTACTCCGCAAGGCCGTCGGCGCTGATCGCCGGCGCATCCGGCAGGGTGTCCGCCAGTCGCCGCAGTTCGCCGGCATGATGGACCACACCATGCTCGTCGCGACGGAAGTAAAGCCCCTGGCTGCCGCTGGCATCCCGTGCCAGACACAGGATGCCGCGTCGTTCATCGACGGCGGCAAAGGCGAAGGTGCCCTGCAGTCGCGCGAGCGAAGCAAGCGACAGCTCCAGCGCTTCGCGCACCGCTTCGGCGCTTGCCGTTCCCGCGATGGACACCGAGTCGACATTCAGACGCCCGTCGCACAGTTCCCGGGCCTGGCCGTCGGCGAGGCTGCGGCCGGGCGGCAAGGGGTGGGCGAACACCGGTGATGAAGCGTCGTGCATGGTCGGCAGCGTTGCGGGTCAGTTGAGATCGCCATTCTGCCTGCCGGCTCCGTCCGGCGCGATGGCCGGCTTGTCGCCGCCCGCCAGGCAGGGACGATCCGGGTCAGTTGCGTGGCTGCGATGCCGCAGGCCGATTCATCGGGAAAGCGGCACCGGAAGGCGAGTCCTGAACAGTCCGGATATCCAGGTGTTGATAGTGCAGCTGACCGCGATCAGCGCGGCGAAGGCGAAGGCGTGCGACAGGAAGAGGGGCAGCATTTCAAGCGTACTCATCTGTGGCGAACGGGTGCCGGTCAGCAGGAACTGCATGGCAGGAAATGCCTGGCCATACTTGATGACGTACCGTTCGAGGGCGAGGTCGGCCAGCACGAAGGTGAGTCCTGCAAGTGCCGTCAGCAGCGTGACTGCCGGAAGCGGTTTTAGCAGCGCCGGCGCGCGGGTCAGGCGGATCAGGATGCAGGCCGACAGCGCGATGCAGAACGCGCTGGCGCTCAGGGCCACGACAGGCAGTGGATGGTCGGTACTCGAGAGCAGTTCGGTGACATTGTCGGTGCGCGCGGCGGCGACGATGACGAAATAGGCCAGCACGGCGTTGCATGCGATCAGCAGCAGGGCGGCGAGGATGTTGCCGGCGCGTGGCAACGATTCGCGAAGTCCGAGCTGCAGCGCCATTGCGCCGGGTACGAACCAGACCGACAGCGTGAAGAAGGTCCGGAAAGGCCGCTCCAAGTCCGTATCGTATGTGCGTCCCGAGCCGATGATGTCGTCGATGCTCTCCTGCGGCAGCACCTGTTGCATCGCGATGGCGATGGCGAGCCAGAACAGCAGATGTGTCACCGGGCGGGCGAGGCCGCTGCGACCTTCGAGCGGCAACAGGGTGTAGGCCGGAAAGCCGAACGCAAGAAGGACGAGCGGCACGGCAAGCATCTGCCGGCCGATACCGGACGGGAGAAGCTCGCGGACGTTGTAGGAGTGCATCGGCCCGAACGCGAAGGCCAACGCAGCCGCCGCGGCAAGCAGCGCGGTGGCCAGCGGCGAGATGCGAGCGCCCGGTCGGATGTTCGTGCCGGACGGGGGGGACTCGGCCAGGCGGGCATCGTATGTGCGCCATTGCCAGAACACGGTGCCCGCATACGCCCCCAGGCTCTCCAGCAGCAGATCGGTCAGGTCGGGAAACTTTCCGGGAAGGAATATCTGCAGGCACTCCACCGCGCCCGCCACGGACACACCGAGTGCCATGACAAGAAGCCGTTGAAGGCGCTTGCGTCGCAGCGGCACAAAGGCGGTGACGAGTGCCCCGAAGGCGAAAAAAGGCACGAATTTGTGCAGGACTTCGGTCAGCGCGCGGTACTCCGTGCCGAAATAGTAGGTTTCGAACAGAGTCCGGCCTGCTGCGAGGCCGAATCTTTCGCGTGCCGCCGCCAGATCTGCGCTGAAATCGAAGGGATACAGGAAGGGCAGCGCGGTCAGTACCGAGAGGAGCGGGACGAGGGCGATGCCGCGCAGCGTTTCGTACCGGAGAGGCGGGTTGCCGCTTTTCGCAGCGATCGGGACAACGCCGAAGCGCCGGGCGAGCAGGCGCCCGGACAGCACGCCCAGCAGTCCGACCACGATGTCGGCGCTGTCCGTAACCCGGGTGAAGACGAACAGCTGGGCCGCCTCGACGAACCATGGTGCTCCGGCCAGAAGTACGTTCCTGCGCAGCGTTTCCGGTCCGGGAAAGGCCTGACACGCCAGGAGCGCGAAGACCGCCCACATCGCAAGGTCGATCCCGATTTCAAGCGCCCCGGTCAGTGATCCGGGAATCAAGTGGGTGAGCGGATTGAGTATGATCCGGCCGCCTTTCCATTTCTCGTGCAGTTCGGCGGCGCTCAGGGTCAGGTCAAGCGGCATGACGTTGTAGACGAACAGCGCCAGCGCATAGAGGGCGAGGGTGGCCTTTCTTTTCGCGTCGGCTTCGCTGTGCGGTGCAAGCATGGCGAGCAGCTGTTGCGCCTGCCGGCCGGTCGCCCGCCACAGGATGACGCCGGTCAGGCCGCCGATGGCTTCGGCGACGATGTCGTTCTGGGACACTGTGCGGGGCGGGAAGTAGGTCTGACTGAATTCAACGGCGACGGCCAGCAGCACGGAGAAGAGGGAGGCCAGCGCGAGCTGGGCCGGCCGGCCGGTTCCGGCCGCCTCCAGCCGGGCCGCGACGAGAAAGGCCAGCGGCATGAAAAGGAGCGCATTGGCGACCCAGTCGGCGCGCGAATGGACGCTGAGGTCCAGCCACGGAAGATGCAGGAATGCGGCGATGGCGATGTCGAGGTCGCGGGGCACATAGTTCAGCGGCACCAGACTGCCGTAGACCACGAATACGAGATATCCGGCAAGCAGTGAGTTGAGGAGCGTGGTATGCGGTCTGGTTTCAGGCTGGATCATGGTGACCAGGGTTTCGGTTCGATCGCGGTAGA
Organism: uncultured Methyloversatilis sp.; assembly: GCA_964555165.1. Lineage (GTDB taxonomy): Bacteria > Pseudomonadota > Gammaproteobacteria > Burkholderiales > Rhodocyclaceae > Methyloversatilis. The sequence goes on from CAZKRN010000003.1 coordinate 11,076, forward strand.
TGTGTTTCCGGGCGCTGTCGGACACAGTGGCGTGCCGGACGCAAGGATGCCACGGTACGACCGGTTCGTCGGACGCTCATGGCTCCGGCACATTCTCTTCGCATCCCTCCTTGTCGTTGCGGCAACGAATGCGTGCGCGGCCACCTGGCTTGTCGGACCGGCGCACGCGCTGAAGAAGCCCTCCGAGGCAGCGCGCGTCGCCCGGTCCGGAGACACCGTACTGATTGAATCCGGCCTGTACGAGGGCGATGTCGCAGTGTGGTCGCAACCCCGTCTGACGATTTCCGCCACGGGTGGTCCGGTCGTGCTGCGGGCTGCCGGCGCCAGCGCCGAGGGCAAGGCGATCTGGGTCGTCCGCGGCGTCGACGTGCGTATCGAGGGCATCGTCTTCGAGGGCGCCCGCGTGGCCGAGCGCAATGGAGCGGGCATACGGCATGAATCCGGTCACCTGCTGGTCTCGCGGTGCGTGTTTCGCGACAATCAGATGGGCCTGCTCACTTCCAACGACGGCGCCGTCCGGCTATCGATCGAAGATTCCCTGTTCGAGGACTCGGCCCGAAGTCGGGATGCCTTCTTTCATCTGCTCTACGCCGGCCGTATCGCCTCGCTCACGGTCATCGGCTCGCGTTTCAGAGGTGGCTACAACGGGCATCTGCTCAAGAGCCGCGCGGCCAGTACCGTGCTCCGGTACAACATGCTGGCCGATGGACCGGGTGGTGCAGCCTCCTACGAGGCCGAGTTTCCGAATGGCGGCGACGTCGAAATGGTCGGCAATATCCTGAGCCAGTCCGAAACGGGCGAAAACCCGGCCATCGTCAGTTACGGGATGGAGGGCATTGCGTGGAGCACGAACCGCATCCTGCTCTCCCGCAACACGCTGCATTCGGCCGCGCCCACGGTGCGCTTCGTACACACGGCCGATGCCGGGCGCGGTGACGGTTCCTTCGTGCTGCGCATGGAGAACAACCTGTTCGCATCGCCGGGGCCCCGGCCGCCCGATCCGGCCGACGACAGGGCCGGTGGCAACCTGTGGGTGCCGGCATCGGACCTGAGAGATCCGGTTGCCTTCGATTTCAGGCTGCGGGCAGATGCCGAGGCGAAGGCTTCAAGGTCGTTCTTGCCGGGCGAAGCGCCTCTGCCGACGCGTGAATTCGTCTGGCCCGCCGGAACCAGGGCATTGCCGGGCGGCGGGCGACGACTGCCTGGCGCGCCCGCAAACAGCTCCGCGCCCGGGGGTTGAGGGGTTTCGAGTCTGTGGAATTTTGTATCTTCTCCGCTTCCTGCCCTTCTGAAACGGCGTCGCAACGTGCTTTAGTTATTACCTGCGTAACTCGCCGAACGCGCTTGTGACTGGATTCACGCTGGATATGCCGGCCTGACCCTATCGTTCGGTCTAAACGCGGGTGATGCACTGCGTCACCGGAATCGAATCGGCCTGTAGAGGCGGTCACGCCGAACTTCAGGCAAAGGGGTTGAAAGTGGTCAGACTGTTCAGTCATTACGTACCATCCGTCACGCTCATGAGACTCGTCGCCGAGGCGCTCCTTCTGCTCATTGCCGGCTTTGGCGCAGCCTGGATCAGTTCTCCTGCGACGACTCAGTCGCTGCTTCCTGCGCTCATTCCCGCCAGCGTCTTTGCTGTCCTCATGACCCTGCTGATGAGCGCCCTCGGTCTCTATCAGCGCGAACAGCCACGCAACCTGTCGGAACTGGTCGGCCGCGTGCTGTTCGCCTTCCTGCTCGGTCTGCCGGTGGCCTACCTGGTGTTCCGCCTGCTGCCGCAGGGCAGCGTTGCGATGCCGGCGCTGGACATTTCGTTGTGCCTGGGTTTCGGCGGCATCCTGCTTCTGCGCGCCGCGTCCTTCCTGCAGGCCGACGGCGCGGGCATGTTCACGCGTCGCATACTGGTTGTCGGTACCGGCCCTGAAGCGGCTTCGGTATGGGCCAGCGTGTCGACCTCGGCCAGTTCCACGCACACCATCGTCGGCTTCGTCCCCGTCGGCTCGGACGAATCGATCGATGTACCGGACAGTCTGGTCATGCCTGAAGGCAGTTGTGTAATGCAGCTGGCCCGCGATCATCACGCCAACGAGATCGTTGTGGCCGTGCGCGAGCGCCGGGGCGGCGTGCTGCCGTTGCGCGAGTTGCTCGATTGCAAGCTGGCCGGTGTCACGGTGAACGATCTGTCCAGCTTTTTCGAGCGCATGCGCGGTCAGGTGCGGCTTGACACCCTGCGCGCCAGCTGGCTCATCTACGGCGACGGTTTCCGCCAGGGTTTCATGCGCAGCGCGGTGAAGCGGGTGTTCGACATTGTCGCGGCCAGTGTGCTGCTGGTGCTGACGGCCCCCATCATGCTGCTCGCCGCCATCGCGATCGGGCTGGAGACCGGCTTTCCGGTCATCTACCGCCAGGAGCGCGTCGGACAGGGCGGGCGGACGTTCAAAGTGCTGAAATTCCGCAGCATGCGCCTGGATGCCGAAGCCGACGGCAAGCCGCGCTGGGCCGGCAGCAACGACGACCGGATCACCCGGGTCGGTCATTTCATCCGCAAGACGCGCATCGACGAACTGCCGCAGATTTTCAACGTACTGCACGGTGACATGAGCTTCGTCGGTCCGCGTCCGGAGCGTCCTTTCTTCGTCGATCAGCTGACCGACCAGATTCCCTTCTACGCGGCCCGGCACAGCGTCAAGCCCGGCATCACGGGCTGGGCACAGGTGCGCTACAGCTACGGCGCATCGGTCGACGATGCGGTCCAGAAGCTGCAGTACGATCTCTATTACGTAAAGAATCACACGCTTTTCCTCGACATACTGGTGCTGCTGCAGACCGTGCGTGTCGTACTGACCGGCGACGGAGCGCGCTGATCCGCTTTCCGCATGGCTGAGCGGACGTGCTCTGCGTGTCCGCCGCGGCACGGGCACAATGCGGGTTCCTGCAAACCCTGACGTCGCGTCCCGATGGATTCCCTTCCCGCCGCATTCGCGCTCTATGCCTACGGTGCGGCCGCGCTCGGTTTCGTCGTTTTCTGCCTGCAGCTCTTCCTTGGCGCAAGTTCTTCCCCGCGCGCACGTCTTCTCGGTTGGTGCATGGTGGCCGGCGCCGGCTGGTGTCTGGCCTCGGCCTCCTTCGTGCTTCGACCCGGCGCAACGCTGTGGATGGTGGCCAATGCGGCCGAAGCGGCGCACTACCTGTTCTTCGTGTTCTTCCTGGCCGCCTGCGTGGTGGATCCGGATGGTCATCGCACGGTAGCCAGTCTCGTCCGCCGGCCATCCTGGCTCGTCCGGCTCGCCTTGCTGGCCGCGCTGCCCGGCGCTCTGGCCTATGCCCTGCTGGCGCGCCGGCTGCCGGTCGATGCGACCGTGTTGCCCTGGCTCATGGGGAGCGGCCTCGCGCTCAGTCTGCTCGGTGCGGTGATGACCGAACAGTTCTACCGCAACACGCCGCGCCAGTGGCGCTGGGGGGTGAAGCCAATGGCCATTGGCCTGTTCTTCACACTCGTGTTCGATCTGTATTTCTTCTCCGAAGCGCTGATGTTCCGCGAACTCAATCCGACCTTGTGGTCGGTTCGCGGACTGGTTCACGCACTCGCCATTCCGCTGTTCGCAGCGTCTTCCGCCCGTATCCGCGAGTGGTCGATACGGCTGAATGTCTCGCGCGAGGCGGTGTTCCACACCTCTGCTCTGCTCGTCACCGGTGCGGCGCTTCTCATCATCGCTCTGGCCGGCTATTACGTCCGCTTCTTCGGCGGAGAGTGGGGCGCGGCGCTGCAGACCGTGGTGCTGGCGGCCGGGGCTCTAGGGCTGCTTGCTTCCATTGCCTCGGGAAGCGTGCGTGCCTGGTTGCGCGTGTTCGTGAACAAGCACTTCTTCAGCCTGCGCTACGACTATCGTGCGGAGTGGCTCAAGCTTGCCGATACCTTGTACCGCGCCTCCAGTGTCGACAAGCTGCGTGAAGCCTCCATCCAGGTGATTGCCGATCTGGTCGAAAGTCCGGGCGGCATGCTGTGGCTGCGTGACGAGCAGGGCGGGTTTGCACCGGCTGCCCGGCTCAATCTTCCGGCGCTGGACGCGCGCGAGCCGGCCGACAGCGCGCTGATCGCCCTGGTACTCGGACGCATGTGGGTCGTCAATATCGAAGAGCACCGGTCACGTCCCGGCGTATACGGCCATATGCGACTGCCGGAATGGGTCGCCCGGATTCCCGACGCCTGGCTGATCTGTCCGCTGGGCAGCGAGGACATGCCGCTCGGCTTCGTCGTACTGTGCAGGCCGCGCGCACTGCTGGACCTGAACTGGGAGGTGCGCGATCTGCTGAAGACGGCCGGTCGCCAGGTGGCCGGGGTGTTGAGCCAGACGCAGGCAATGGAAGCGCTGATCGAGGCAAAGAAGTTCGAGGCCTTCTCGAAAATGAGCGCCTTCGTCGTGCATGACCTGAAGAATCTGATCGCGCAGCTCACGCTGCTGCTGCGCAATGCGCAGAAGCACCGCGACAACCCTGAGTTCCAGCAGGACATGCTGGACACCATCGAGCACGCCGTCGGACGCATGCACAGCATGCTGCTGCAACTGCGGTCGGGTACCCAGCCTATCGAGCAGGCCTCGCCGGTGCCGCTCACGCCCCTGCTCGAACGCTTGCATCGCTCGCGTGCGCGCAGCGGGTGCGAACTGGCGCTGGAGGTCGAAGCGGGGCTGGTGATTCGTGCCCATGAAGACCGGATAGAGCGGGTTGTGGGGCATCTTGTGCAGAATGCACTGGATGCCACGCCGCAAACCGGTAAAGTCAGCATCAGGGCGCGCAGCGAACGCGAAGGCGTGGTGGTCGAGGTCGAGGACAACGGTTGTGGCATGACCGAGGAGTTCGTTCGCGAACGCCTGTTCAAGCCTTTCCAGTCGACCAAGGCGAACGGCATGGGTATCGGCGCGTACGAAAGTTTCCGTTACATCCAGGATCTGGGTGGACGTATCGAAGTAAGCAGCGAGCCGGGACGGGGCAGCCTGTTCCGGCTCGTGTTTCCTCAGCAGACGGCCAGCGCGGCTGTCGCCTGACCGGGAGTGACATGGCTGACAAGGGTCGTACGCTGTTGATCGTGGAGGACGATCCCGCTCTGCAGAAGCAGATGCGCTGGAGCTTTGACGATTACGAAGTGGTGCTTGCGAGCGACCGGGAATCCGCGCTGGCGCAGATCAGGCGTCACGAGCCGGCGGTCATCACGATGGATCTCGGTTTGCCGCCGGCACCGGACGACGTGACGGAAGGCATGGCCCTGCTGAGCGAGATCATGGCTTTGGCGCCGCAGTCCAAGGTCATCGTGCTGACCGGACAGAATGACCGTGCCAACGCCATGCGTGCCATCGGCATGGGTGCTTACGATTTCTACGCAAAACCCTTCGAGCCGGAACTGCTTTCCTTGTTGATCGAGCGTGCCTTCCGCCTGCACGACCTGCAGATGGAAAACACTCGTCTGGCCAACCAGAATCTTGGCGTGGAAGGGCGTTTCATCACGCGCGACGCCAATATGCTGCGCGTGCTGCGCACCATAGAAAAGGTATCGGCCACCCGTGCCACCGTGCTGCTGCTGGGCGAGAGCGGTACCGGCAAGGAAGTGCTCGCGAAAACGCTGCACGACCGTTCCGAGCGGGCCGGCGAGCGGTTTGTCGCGATCAACTGTGCCGCCATTCCGGACAATCTGCTCGAGAGCGAACTGTTCGGCTACGAGAAGGGCGCGTTCACCGGGGCGACCAAGCAGACGCCGGGCAAGATCGAAGTGGCCAACAAGGGCACCCTGTTTCTTGACGAGATCGGCGATCTGCCCGGGCCGCTCCAGGCCAAACTGCTGCGCTTCCTGCAGGAACGGGTGATCGAGCGTCTCGGTGGCCGCGACGAAATTCCGATCGACGTGCGTGTGGTCTGTGCCACGCACCAGAACCTGCAGGCGCTCATCGGCGAGAGCCGCTTCCGCGAGGATCTTTACTACCGCCTGGCGGAAATCGTCGTCACCATACCGCCGCTGCGCGAGCGTGAAGGCGATGCGGCGCTGCTCGCCCACTCCTTCGTGAAGCGTTTTTCCGGCGAACAGGGTCGAGGCTCGTTGTCGCTGTCACGCGAGGCCGTTGCCGCCATCGAAGCCCACAAGTGGCCCGGCAATGTGCGGGAACTCGAAAATTGCATCAAGCGCGCCACCATCATGGCCGATGGCAGCCAGATCACGGTGCCCGACCTCGGGCTGAAGCCGGCAGAGGACACCGACAGCTTCTTCAACCTTCGCCAGATACGCGAAGAAGCCGAACGCAAGGCGGTGGTCAGCGTACTCGCGCGCGTCGACGGAAACATGGTGAAGGCGGCCGAATTGCTTGGCGTGAGCCGGCCCACGCTGTACGACCTGATGAATCGTTTCGGCCTGCGTTGAGCGGGCGGGGGAAAAAAAGCAATGTTCCAGCTGTTGAAGCGTTTCAGGACCCGCTCAGGCGCCGCCCTGGCAGTGACATGCGTGCTGGCCGCCTGCTCGGCCGAGACGCCCGAGGCGTTGTTCGCGGAAGCCCGTTCCGCGATGGACCGCAAGGACTATGCGGCGGCCAGCATCCAGCTGAAGAATGTCCTTCAGAAGAATCCCGACTTCGCGCTTGCCAGGCTTGAACTGGGGCGCGTATCGGTCGAGCAGCGGGACTTTCTGGCCGCCGAGAAGGAGTTGAACAAGGCGCTCGATCTCGGCGCATCGAAAGATGAGGTCGTTCCGTTGCTCGTTCGCGTATTGATCGAACTCGGTCGGCCGAGCGATGTAGCGTCCCGTTTCGGTTCGACCCGACTGGGCTCGCCGGGGGCACAGGCGAAACTCGATGCAGGCCTTGGCTATGCGGCGATGGCGGCCGACGACAAGGACGCGGCATTGCGTTTCTTCGATGCAGCGCTCGGCGCGGAGCCCTCGAATACCGATGCACTGGTCGGCAAGGCACGCCTGATCGCCGTGGGGAAGGACTACGCGGCCGCTACCCGGATGATCGAGCCCTTGCTGGGCCCGCAGTCGACCAGCATCGAGGCCTGGCTTCTAGAAGCCGAAATCCGGTCGGCGAAAGGGGACAAGGCGGGAGCGATCGAAGCGCTCAAGCCCATCTACCGCATCCGCCCGGATCACTTGCGCGCGCGAAGTGCAGTGATCACCGGACTGGTCGATATCGGGAAGTACGACGACGCCAGAAGCGAGATTGCCGAACTGCGGAAGATCGCGCCGTCCGCGCTGGAGGTGGACTACCTGACGGCAGTCCTGCTGACGAGCGAAGGCAAGTTTGTCGAGGCGCGTCCCAGTGTCGACAAGGTTCTCGCGAAGGCGCCCGACTATCTTCCGGCGGTATGGCTGGGAGCCTTGGTGAGTTACCAGCTGAAGTCATACGCCCAAGCCGAGCAACATGTCGAGAAGCTGATCGCCAAGGGAGCGGTTTCCACAGCAGCGCGCAAGATACTTATCGGCAGTTACCTCGGAACAGGGCGTGTATCCAAGGCACAGCAGGCACTGGAGCCACTCCTGAAAAGCAGCCCGAACGATCCGGAACTGCTTGCGATCGCGGCCCGAGTGCAACTCGCTTCCGGTGACAGTGTGAATGCCCTCAGGTCTCTTGAGCAGTCTGCCAAGGCGCAGCCGCAGGATGCCAATGCGCAGTCGCGCCTGGGTCTGATCAAGCTGGTTACCGGCGACTATGGTGGCGGCGTCGACGCGCTGAAGAATGCGGCGCGCCTCGATGACGACGGCCGGCCGGAACTCATGCTCGTGCTGGCGCATCTGCGCGAGCGCAAACCCGACGCCGCCCTCGTTGCACTTGACGCGCTCGAAAAGAAAATGCCGAACGACGCCATCGTGCACAATCTGCGCGGTTCGGCTTACCTGTTGAAGCAGGACGCGGCGGCCGCAAGGTCGGCCTTCGAGGCGGCTCTCAAGATTCAACCGACACTTTTTGCCGCGGCCTCGAATCTCGCGAAGCTCGATCTTGGCGAAGGCAAACGCGATGTGGCCGCGAAGCGATTCGAGTCCATATTGACGCACGATGGCAAGCAACCGGAAGCGCTGCTGGCGCTCGCCGGACTCAAGGCACACTCCTCCGAAGGGCGGGTCGAAGCGGAAAAGCTGATCCTTCGGGCGGTCAAGGAGAATCCCGATCTGTTCCAGGCGCGTGTTGCTCTGGTCCAGTTCTACGAACTGGGTGGCGATCATCGCAAAGCCCAGCAGGCTGCTCAGGCTGCGGTTGCGGCAAGGCCGGGCAATACGGCTGCGCTCGGTCTGCTCGCCGACGCTCAGGCGAGAGGCGGGGACTCGGCGGGCGCCGTCCTGACGCGCGCAAAGGTTGCCGAGATCACACCGAACGACACGACGGCCTGGATCAAGCTCGCCGTCGCACAGGAGGCGGCGGGCAAGTTTGCCGAGGCTGAACAGAGCCTCAAGAAGGCTTTGCTGCTCAAACCGGGGCTGCGCGAGGTCGAGGTCAGGCTTGCGGGTCTTTACAGCGGGCGCAAGTCATTCGACGAAGCGTTGAGCATCGGCCGTGGAATCCAGAAACGTGAGCCAGCCAGTCCGGACGGTTATCTCGTCGAGGGCGGCGTGATGCTCGCTGCGTCCAAGAGGCCGGAAGCGATCGCGGCATTCCGCGCCGCTTATGCACGCGAAGCTCGCGCCGAGATTCTGGCCCGGCTGCTTGCCGCGCTCGATATCGACCGCCAGGACACGGAGGCGCGCAAGCTCGCGGACGACTGGATGCGCAAGCATCCGAAAGACGTCCTGGTGCCGATGTATGAGGCAGGGATGGCAATGGGCTCCGGAAAGCTCGATGCGGCGCGCGCCCTCTATCTGCGCGTGCTGGAGCGGGAGCCGGAGAACGTCCTGGCATTGAACAACGTCGCCTGGCTGCTCTGGAAGGCCAAGGACAAAGGGGCGGCGAGCTACGCCGAAAAGGCCTACCGCCAAGCGCCGTCCAATCCGGCCGTACTGGATACCTTCGGGGTCATCCTGCTCGATGCCGGCAAGGTCAAGGAAGCGCTGCCGATACTCAGGCTGGCCGTCGAAAAGGCACCGCAATCGAATGCGATCCTGTTGAATTACGCGCGTGCGCTTGCCCGCAGTGACAAGCGCTCCGAAGCACGGCCGCATCTCGAAAAGCTTGCCGCGCTGGGAAGCAAGTTCGATGGCTCGCAGGAAGCGGCCGAACTGCTCAAGTCGCTCTAATCGTCTGTTCGTGAAAGGAAGTCGCTAATGACCAAAGTTGCAGTGATCGGCCTTGGCTACGTGGGCCTGCCACTGGCTGTCGAGTTCGGCAAGAAGATGCCGACCATCGGTGTGGACATGTCGGCCACCAAGGTGGCTGCCTATCGCGAATTCATCGACCCGACGGGCGAGGTGAGCAGCGAGGATCTGCGTGCCGCCACGCAACTCACCGTCACCACCGACGGTGCGGCGCTGGCAGAGGCCGACTACATCATCGTCGCTGTGCCGACGCCGGTCGATGACGCCCACCAGCCCGATTTCTCGCCGCTGGTCGGCGCTTCGGAAACCTGTGGCAGGTACATGAAGCGCGGCGCCGTGGTGGTGTTCGAATCCACCGTCTATCCAGGCGCCACCGAAGAAGTGTGCATTCCGGTGATCGAGAAGTTCTCGGGCATGAAGTGGCTGCAGGACTTCAATGTCGGCTATTCGCCCGAGCGCATCAACCCGGGCGACAAGGAACGCACGGTCACCAAGATACTGAAGGTTGTATCGGGCGACACGTCCGACACGCTGAAGAAGGTGTCCGATCTGTACAAGGCGGTCATCACCGCGGGCGTGTACGAAGCGTCCAGCATCAAGGTGGCTGAAGCGGCCAAGGTGATCGAGAACACCCAGCGCGATCTGAATATCGCCTTCGTCAATGAGCTGGCCATCATTTTCGGCAAGATCGGCATCGATACCGAAGAGGTGCTGAAGGCTGCCGGAACCAAGTGGAACTTCCTGCCCTTCCGTCCCGGTCTGGTCGGCGGCCATTGCATCGGCGTCGATCCCTATTACCTGACGCACAAGGCCGACATGCTGGGCTATCACCCGCAGGTCATCCTGGCCGGTCGACGCATCAACGACGGCATGGGCAAGTATGTGGCGGAACAGACCGTGAAGAAGCTCATCCAGTCGGGTGCCTCGGTCAAGGGTGCCAAGGCGCTGGTGCTTGGCCTCACGTTCAAGGAAAACTGCCCCGATCTGCGCAATTCGCGTGTGATCGACGTGATCCGCGAACTGCAGAGCTACGGCGTCGAAGTCATCGTGCATGACCCGGTCGCCGAGTCCAGGGAGGCGGAGCACGAATACGGCGTGTCGCTGACCGACTGGGACGCCGTGCCCGAGGTCGATGCCATCGTGGCTGCGGTGTCGCACAAGGAATTCGCCGCGCGCCCGCTGACCGACTACGTCGGCAAGCTGAAGGCCGGCGGCGTGCTGGCCGACATCAAGTACCAGTTCGACGCGGCGGCACTCGAAGCACACGGCGTCAGCGTATGGCGCCTGTGATTCGCCCGTGACCCTGCCCGCCACTCTACCCATAGCGCTGCGTACGTCGCTCTCCGGGCGTTCGCGACGCTGGCTGGTGACGGGTGCCGCGGGCTTCATCGGTTCGCATCTGGTCGAAGTGCTGCTGCACGCCGGTCAGACGGTGATCGCCCTCGACAATTTCTCCACCGGACACCGCCGGAATCTCGACGAAGTGCTGGCCGGCCTGCCTGACGGCGGGGCCGCGCACTTCGAGTTCATCGAAGGCGATATCCGCGATCTCGCGACCTGTTCGCTGGTCTGCGATGGCGTAGACGTCGTGCTGCATCAGGCTGCGCTCGGATCGGTCCCGCGTTCCCTGGCCGATCCGCTCGCCTCGCACGACTCGAATGTGAACGGTTTCCTGAACATGCTGGTCGCTGCGCGCGACGCGGGCGTCACGCGTTTCGTTTACGCAGCATCGAGTTCGACCTATGGCGATTCGCCGCACCTGCCCAAGGTCGAGGACGTGATCGGAAAGCCGCTGTCGCCCTACGCGGTCACCAAGTACATCAACGAGCTCTACGCCGACGTGTTCGGCCGGTGTTACGGCCTGAGTTGCGTCGGTCTGCGCTACTTCAATGTTTTCGGCGCACGTCAGGATCCGGAGGGCGCCTATGCGGCGGTGATTCCGCGCTGGGCGCGCGCGCTGCTGCTGGGCGATGCGGTACTGATCAATGGCGACGGCGAAACCAGTCGCGATTTCTGCTATGTCGACAATGCGGTGCAGGCCAATCTGCTGGCTGGCCTGACGGAAAACCCGCAGGCGGAGAACACGGTCTACAACGTCGCGGCCCACCGCCAGACCTCGCTGAATCAATTGTTTGCAGCGATGCGCGACGAACTTGTGAAACGATTCCCGGACATCGAGGGTGCGAGCGCGCAGTATCGGGATTTCCGCGCCGGAGATGTGCGCCACTCGCTGGCCGACATCACACGGGCGCAAACACTGCTCGGCTATGCTCCGACCCATGATGTGTCGCGCGGACTGGCCGAAGCGATGAACTGGTATGTGGCGCGTTTCGCGCCGTCCGCTGTCAGCTGAATGGATGAAACGCATGCGCCTGACCGTACTGTTGATCGCCTGCTGCGCCGGCGCGCCTGCGATGGCGATCGAGCCCGATGCCGCGGCGCGCGGCTTGCTGGCCGAGGCGCGGTCTTTCGAGCATGGCGAAGGCGTCAAGCGGGACAGCGCCCGCGCGGCGGCGCTTTACTGTCAGGCCGCCAAGCTGGGCGATGCCGATGCGCAGTTCAGTCTGGCCTGGATGTACGCCAACGGTCGTGGCGTCGATCGCGATGATGCGCTCGCCGCCACTTTTTTCGATCTGGCCGCCCGTCAGGGTCATGAACACGCTCAGCGCATGCTGCGCTTCACCGGCGAACCGACGCGCGAACTGCCCTTGTGCATGCAGGACCCGCCCGAGCCCGAGCCCTTGCCGGTCCGGCAGGCCGACATCGACCCCGATCTCGAAGCGGCTTTCGGTACCACGGCCGACCGCAAGCGCGTGATCGAAATCGTGCGCGAACTGGCGCCGCATTTCGACATCGATCCGCAACTGGTGCTTGCCGTCATCGGTACCGAGTCGAATTTCAATCCAAAGGCGCGTTCACCGAAGAACGCGCAAGGCCTGATGCAGCTGATTCCGGAAACGGCGCAGCGTTTCAATGTGCGCGACACCTTCGATCCGGTACAGAACATCCGCGGCGGCATGGCCTATCTGCGCTGGTTGCTTGCCTACTTTGAAGGCGATGTGGTGCTGGCGACCGCTGGCTACAACGCGGGCGAAGGCGCCGTCGACAAGTACAAGGGTGTTCCGCCTTACCGCGAGACACGCGAGTACGTGAAGCGCATCCAGAACCTGTTCGGCAAGACCGAGCACCGCTTCGACCAGACCGTGACCACGCCGTCGCCGGCGTTGCGCACGCTCCTGTCCCGTCGTGGCTGAGAGCTTCTCGCCCGATCCCGTCCGGCGCCTCGTCAGCACGGCGCTGCTGTCCTTTCCGTTGCTCGCGCGCGCAACGCTGAGCGACACCATCGTCCGTATCAAGCCTTCCATCGTCATCGTCGGCACGAATCTGCGCTCGCGCGCGCCAGCGTTCGAATTGAAAGGGAGCGGTTTCGTGATCGGCGATGGCACGCTCGTCGCCACCAATGCCCACGTTGCCGGCGTGCCGTTGAATGCCGATCGTTTCGAGACGCTGGCGGTGGTCGCCAGCGTCGACGGACGGCAGCAACTGCGGGAAGCCCGTATCGTGGCGTCCAGTTCAGACAACGATCTGGCGATACTCAAGATTCAGGGCGAGGCGCTGCCGGCGGTCAAGATCGGCGACTCGGCGGGCGTGCGCGAAGGGCAGTCGGTTGCCTTCACCGGTTTTCCGATCGGCAGCGTGCTCGGTTTCACGCCGGTCACGCACCGCGGCATCGTGTCGGCCATCACGCCCATTGCAATTCCGGTCGACCACGTAAGCCAGCTCAATGCCGCCAACCGCAACCGTCTGGCGCGCGGGAGCTTCAACGTCTTCCAGCTGGACGCCACGGCTTATCCCGGCAACAGTGGCAGCCCGCTGTTCGACCCGGACAGCGGCGAGGTGATCGGCGTCGTCAACATGGTGCTGGTCAAGGCGGGCAAGGAGAGCGTGCTGTCGCAGCCGAGCGGCATCAGCTACGCGATACCGGTCAGTCATCTGACCGCTCTGCTCGCCAGCATCCGCTGAGTCCGGGTCGAGCCGCAGACCCCGGCTGCTACAATTCGGGGTACTTTCGGCTTATCCTGCCGACCATTCCTGCCGAATCCGCTGCTCCCACGTCCGCCCATGTCCCTGTTTGCGCTCGGTCTGAACCACCACACGGCTCCGCTCGCCGTGCGCGAGCGCATGACTTTCCAGCCGGAGGCTCTGCCCGACGCGCTTGGCCAGCTGACCCGCGTGCGTCCGGTGCAGGAGGCCGCCATCCTGTCGACCTGCAATCGCACGGAGTTGTACTGCGCGACCAACGATCCGGACAGCGCGCTCGACTGGATGGCCGAGTATCACCGCATCGGTCCGGCAGAAATCGCCCCGTACATATACAGGCTGGAGCATCAGCAGGCGGTGCGCCACGTGTTCCGCGTGGCCAGCGGCCTCGATTCCATGGTACTCGGCGAACCGCAGATACTTGGCCAGATGAAACAGGCCGTCCGGTTGGCCGAGGGGGCCGGTACGCTGGGCGCCTTGCTGCACACGCTTTTCCAGCGCAGTTTCGCGGTGGCCAAGGAAGTGCGTTCGACCACCGCCATCGGTGCCAACATCGTGTCGATGGCGGCAGCGGCCGTCCATCTGTCGGAACGCATCTTCGGCAGCATCTCCGGCCAGCGTGTGCTCTGTGTCGGCGCCGGAGAAATGATGGAACTGTGCGCTGCGCACTTTGCCGGCTGTACGCCCCGCGGCATGGTGATCGCCAACCGCACGCTCGACCGCGCCCAGACACTGGCCGGACGCTTCGCCCGCAGCGAGCTCAAGGTTGGCGCCATCCGTCTCGACGAGCTGGGTGCGCGACTGGCCGATTTCGACATCGTGCTGTCCTGTACGGCCAGTCCGCTGCCCATCATCGGCCTCGGCATGGTCGAGCGCGCGCTCAAGCAGCGCCGGCACCGGCCCATGGTGATGGTCGATCTGGCGGTGCCGCGCGACATCGAGGGCGAGGTCGACAAGCTGGGTGATGTCTTCCTCTATACGGTCGACGATCTGGCGCAGATCGTCGATTCCGGCCTCGAATCGCGACAGGCCGCAGTGGTCGAGGCGCAGGCCATCATCGACGCGCGCGTGTCCAATTTCCTGCAGTGGGTGCAGGCCCGCGAGGCTGTACCGGCGATCCGCGCGCTGCGTGGTCACGCCGAAGAGATGCGCAGCGCCGAACTGGAACGGGCGCTGCGCGCCATCGCCCGCGGCGAAGCACCGGAGCGTGTGCTCGACACGCTGTCGCGCAACCTGACCAACAAGCTGTTGCACGGCCCGACACGGTTGCTGAACGATGCGCCGCGCGAGGCGCGCGAGCAGATCGAAGGCCTGGTGAAGCGGCTGTTTCCGCAGCACGACGGCGACGCTTAGCGGCGCGCGCGCGCGCCGTCCGTCATGCCGGTTCGTCCGGCGTTCCTTACTTTCCCTGAACCTGAGAGCCCCGGTTGACTGCATGAAACATTGATGAAGGCCTGCGCGCTTGCGACGTTCCTGCTTTGCGCGACGTTCATCCTCCGGTTGAGAAGCTTCGCTGCCGTGCGCGGATGGCGGGGCACCCGGCAGCGCTGACCGTCCATGCAGAGCGCCGTCCAGCGGCGTCCCCGCACCGCGTCGACCACCCCGCCAAGCACATTCACGGCGCCGATCAACCGAGAATTGCAGATTCATTCCTTCCGTATGAAGCCGCGCATTGCCGAAAAACTGGAACAGCTGTCGACCCGATTGGCCGACCTCGACGCCGCACTGGCCGATCCCGGGGTGACCGCCGACATCGATCACTATCGAAATCTCACGCGCGAACATGCGGAACTGATGCCGGTCATCGCGCTGTACCGGGCATGGTGCCGCGCGCGCGAGGACGGTGAGGCAGCGCGCGGCCTGCTGGCCGACGCGGAAATGAAGGAGCTGGCCCAGCTGGAAATCGAACAATCGGCTGCCGATATGGAGCGGCTGGAGGGCGATTTGCAGCGTGCGCTTCTGCCGAAGGATCCGGACGACGGCCGCAACGTGTTCCTGGAAATCCGTGCCGGCACCGGCGGTGACGAATCGGCACTGTTCGCGGCCGACCTCTTCCGCATGTACTCGCGTTACGCCGAACGCAATCGCTGGAAGGTCGAAGTGGTGTCGGCCAGCGAGTCGGATCTGGGCGGCTACCGCGAAATCATCGCCCGCGTCAGCGGCGACGGCGTCTATCAGCGCCTGAAGTTCGAATCGGGGGGGCATCGGGTGCAGCGGGTGCCGGTGACCGAAACGCAGGGACGCATCCACACATCGGCCTGCACGGTCGCGGTGATGGCCGAAGTCGATGAAGTGGCGGAAATCGACATCAATCCTGCCGACCTGCGCATCGACACCTTCCGCGCCTCCGGCGCAGGCGGGCAGCATATAAACAAGACCGATTCGGCGGTGCGCATCACCCACCTTCCGACCGGCATCGTGGTCGAGTGCCAGGACGACCGCAGCCAGCACCGCAACAAGGCGCAGGCGATGTCGGTGCTGGCTGCACGCATCCGCGACGCACAGGTGCGAGCGCGCGACAGCCAGATCGCATCGACCCGCAGAAGCCTGGTCGGCAGTGGCGACCGCTCGGAGCGCATTCGCACCTACAATTTCCCGCAGGGCCGGATGACCGACCACCGCATCAACCTCACGCTTTACAAGCTGGACGCGATCATGGATGGCGACTTGACCGAACTGCTGGACGGTCTCGCACACGAATACCAGGCCGAACAGCTCGCCCAGCTTGCCGAGGAGGGCTCGTGAAGGTCGTCTCATGACACTGGATGACTGGCTTCGCACGGCCCGTACCCGCCTCGACAGTCGCGACGCACAGGTGCTGGCCGCCTACGCGCTGGGCTGCGACCGTGCCGGACTGATCGCGCGCGGACAGGACGCGCTGACCGCCACCGCAATGGCGGCACTCGATGCGCTGGCCGAGCGCCGCGCGGCGGGAGAGCCGGTGGCCTACCTGGTTGGCCGGCGCGAGTTCTTCGGACTGGATCTGGCGATTGCGTCCGGCGTGCTGATTCCGCGACCCGAAACCGAGGGGCTGGTCGAGCTGGCGCTGGCGCGCATCGTCGACCGGCCTGCGCCGCGTGTGCTTGACGCCGGTACCGGCTCCGGCGCGATCGCGCTGGCGATCAAGGCGCAGTGCGCATACGCGCGGGTGACCGCTCTCGACCGCTCGCACGAGGCGCTGGCGATCGCTCGCTGCAATGCGCAGCGCCTGGGGCTTGAAGTCGATTTCGTCGCCTCCAACTGGCTGGAAGCGATTTTTGGAGAGGTGTTCGATTGCATCGTGTCGAATCCGCCGTATATTCGGTCGGACGACCCGCATCTTGCTCGGGGCGATCTGCGTTTCGAACCACCGGCCGCGCTGATCGGTGGAGAGGACGGGCTGGATGCATTGCGTACCTTGTGTCGGCAGGCGCCGCAGTGCCTGGTCGATGGGGGCTGGCTGCTGTGCGAGCATGGTTACGATCAGGCGTCGGCCGTGCGCGCTTTGATGAGGTGTGCCGGCCTTGCCGACGTGGCATCGTGGCGGGATATTGCCGGCATCGAGCGGGTCAGCGGAGGAAGGCTGGTGGCCGGCTGACCGGCCCCGGCTGAAACGCCTTCATCCGGGGAAACCGTTCCACCCTGTCCGTACGCATGCGCGGTCAGATATTTTCCGAATCTCAACATCCGCAAAGGAAAGAAACATGAGTGCCCAGGATCGAATCAAGGAAACCGTCACCGGCAACCCGGTCGTGCTTTTCATGAAGGGGACGCCGCAGTTCCCGCAGTGCGGCTTTTCCGCCACGGCCATCCAGATACTGAAACACCTCGGTGTGCAGAAGCTGCACACGGTCAATGTGCTTGAAGACGACGAAATCCGTCAGGGCATCAAGGACTATGCCAACTGGCCGACCATCCCGCAGCTGTACGTCAAGGGTGAATTCATCGGCGGCTGCGACATCATGAAGGAGATGTTCCAGTCCGGCGAATTGAAGAAGGAACTGGAAGGGCTCTGATCCCTGCCTTTGGATCGAGCATGCCGGAGCCGGCGTGACGACGGCGTCTCGCACGCCCTGTGCGCCGCGCCGCCGGCATCCGCCTGTTCATGACGGACGCGTCAATCCGAACGCTTCTGTCGACCGCGTGCCGGGGTGCCGGAAGCACGGCCCGTCGGGTGTGCCCGCAGTGCGCAGGGCGCTCCGTCCTGGGGCGATCGCTTCGACGTCGCGCGCATGGTCAGCGGGGTGCCCGCGGTCTTGCTCGCCCGGCCGGAGGGACATGCTGCCCCATCCGCCTTCCTTGCCGTGCGATGCCAACCTTGCGCGTCACGCGGTCCACTCAGCGCCGGTTCAATCCGTCGCCGGCAGTGGCTGCGGGTTCCCGGCCCACACCCACTCGAGCAAAGCGTCCAGCACTGGCTGTGCGCGTTTCGCGTTCGCATGGTTGAGCCAGGCGACCAGCAGCACGCGCTGGCCGTTGCGGTCCAGCGCATAGCCGGCAATCGAACGCGTATCGACCAGGGAGCCGGTCTTCAGGTGTGCCTGTCCGGCCAGAGGCGCACTCTTGAGCCGCCGTCGCAGCGTGCCATCGACGGCCAGCACCGGCATTGACGATACGAATTCCGGCATGACGGGGCTGTCCCAGGCGTGACGGAGCAACGCCGCCAGATCGTGGGCCGAAAGGCGTTCGACACGTGACAGACCGGAGCCGTTTTCCATGACCAGACTGGCAAGCGGAAGCCCGCGTTGCGCTGCCCAGGCGCGCACGGCGGCGGCGGCGCCTGCGGCGTCGGCCGGTGCGCCGGCCGGGGACAGCGCGAGGAAAAGCTGACGCGCCATCACGTTGTTGCTGTACTTGTTGATGTCGCGGACCACCTCGGCCAGTGGCGGCGAATCGATGCCCCCCAGCACGACAGCGTCGCCCGGCACGAAGCCCTCGCGCACGCGGCCGGCGATGCGTCCGCCCAGTTCCGCCCACATCGCCCGCAGCGCCCGCGCGAAGAAATCGGCGTGCGGCAGCGGTGCGACGTTCCAGATGCGTTCGCCGCAGTCGCGCGCGTAGCGGCCGCCGATCTGCAGCGTGAGCGCACCGTTGGCGCCCGGCTGAAGCGTGGCGAACAGCGCGTCTTTCCAGTCGCCGCATTCACCCGCCACGACTTGCACGCGGTTATCGATCTGCACACCGTCAAGCGGCGGCTCCGACCACAGAGCCGGTGCACCTCCCTCCACCGGCTGAAAGCGGATGCGCAGCGCGTTGTGCGCCAGCAGCAGCGCGTCCGGGCCGACGTTGTAGGGCGCCATCGGCTCCTTGTCGAAGCTGCCGGGGTCGTGCAGCGAGACGGCGTAGCGGCTGCGGTCGGTCACCACGTCGCCGCGGACTTCACGCACGCCGCGACTGCGCAGCTCGCGTAGCAACAGCCAGAACTGTTCCATCGACAGCGCCGGATCGCCACTGCCGCGGATGAAGAGGTCACCGTCAAGCACGCCGTCCCGCGGCGCAACCGTGGCGAGCAGTTCCGTGCGCCAGTGGTGGGCCGGACCCAACGTGTCGAGTGCGACGAAGGTGGTGACCAGCTTCATCACCGAAGCCGGGTTCATCGCCTGTTTTGCGCGGTGGCTGATGCGTGCCGGACCGCCTTCCACCGACTGCACCACTACAGAGATCGCCGCCGGCGGAACGTCGGCCGCACGCAGTGCCTGCAGCACCGGGGCCGGCAGCACAGCCTGTGCAGCGGCCGACAGAAGGGTCAGCGTCGCGGCGAGCAGCAGGCGCATCGGCGTCAGGAGATGCGCGACAGGTGGCGGCGCACCGATACGCTGGCACCGAGCCAGCCGAGCAGCGCGCAGATCGCCAGAAGCGCAGCCCAGTCCGCAGCACCGAGCGGACGAAGCGCGAATTCCAGGCTGTAGAGGCCGGCCAGGTCGCCCATCGGTTGCGCCAGCAAGCGGGTAGCGATCAGTGCGAGCAGGCCGGCCAGCGCTCCGCCGAGCAGGCCCTGGAGTGCGCCGAACCAGTGGAAGGGGCGGCGTATCCAGGCGTCGGTCGCACCGAGCAGGCGGCTGACCTCAATCTCGTCGCGCTGGGTCAGCAGCTGCAGTCGTATCGTGTTGAAGGTGACCGCCACCAGACCCAGACCGAGCGCGCAGGCCAGCATGGTGAGCGCCTGCCGACCGAGCGCGACCAGTGCGTCCAGTCGTCTGGCCCAGTCGGAATCGAGCTGTACGTGCTCGACCTCGGGCAGTTTCACGAGCTCGCCGCGCAGGGCCTCCAGTGCCTGTGCGTCGGTATCCTTCAAGCGCACGACGAAGGCGTCGGCGAAAGGGTTGTCCGGCAGCGCGTCGAGAATCTCCGCCAGCGCGTCGTTGTTGCGGAAGCGCTGCAGTGTGGCGTCGCGCGGAATCGGTTCGACCTGAGCGCCCTTCGCCAGCGCACGTATCTTCCTTTCGCTGTCCTTCACCGTGTCGGCGCTCGCGCCCGGTTGCATGAATACCGAAATTTCCGGCGCCGCACTGACGCCGCCGGCCAGTCGCTGCAGATTGTCCAGGAGCATGTAGCCCGTGGCCGGCAGTGCGGCGGCGATGCCGACCACCAGCGCAGCCAGCAGCGTGTTGAAAGGCTGGCGGACCATCTGGCGAGCGGCGCGCCGACCGGCGAGTACCTGCAGACGCAGCCAGTTCATTGCAGGCATCCGTGCGCGAGCGTGAGGCCGCGCGGCGCATAGCGCTCGAACAAACCGCCGTTGTGCGTGGTCAGGAGCACGGTGACGCCGGCCTCGTTGAACGAGCGGAACAGGTCAGCGATGTCGCGCGCGCAGGCGTCGTCCAGATGCGCCGTCGGTTCGTCGGCGATCAGGATCTGTGGCCGGTTGACGATGGCGCGCGCAATGGTGAGGCGCTGCTGTTCGCCGCCAGACAGTTCGATCGGCTGGGCTGTTTCCCGGCCGTCGAGTCCGACCCGCTCCAGCGCGGCACGCACGCGGCCGGCCGCTTCGCGCGGCGGGTGACCGCTGATGGCCAGAGGCAACATCACGTTGTCGAAGGCGCTCCGGTCGAACAGCAGGCGCTGGTCCTGCAAGATCAGGCCGATCGAGCGACGCCAGTAGGGCAGCGCCGCACGCTTCAGCGCCGACACGTTCTCGCCGCCCACCAGTATGCGGCCTTCGGTCGGACGTTCGAGCACCGCAAGCAGCTTGAGCAGCGTGCTCTTGCCAGCGCCGGAATGCCCGGTCACGACGACCATCTCGCCTCGTGCAATGTCAGCGTTGACGCTTTCGAGCGCGGTATGGCCGCCCGGATAACGTTTGGTGACCTGTTCGAAGCGGATCATGCGGTGTTCCGACGGAGTTCAGGGGGTTTGAGGCGGTTCGAACAGCGCGTCGACGAACTCTGTGGCGCTGAAGGGCTGAAGGTCGTCCAAACCCTCGCCGACACCGATGTAGCGCAGCGCGATCGGTCGAGACGGCGCGTGCTGCTTGGCGATCGCGGCGATGACGCCGCCGCGCGCAGTGCCGTCGAGCTTGGTCATGATCAGCCCGGTCACGCCGATGGCGGCATCGAAGGCTTTTACCTGGGCAAGTGCGTTCTGGCCGATATTGCCGTCGAGTACCAGCAGCACTTCGTGCGGACCGGTCGGATCGGCCTTGGCGATCACCCGCTTCACCTTGGCGATCTCGTCCATGAGGTGCAACTGGGTGGGCAACCGGCCCGCGGTATCGGCCAGCACGACATCGATGTTGCGGGCGCGGGCGGCATTGACTGCGTCGAACACGACCGCGGCCGGATCGCCCGAATCCTGAGCGATCACCGCGACGTTGTTGCGCGCCCCCCAGGTTTCGAGCTGTTCGCGCGCGGCGGCGCGGAACGTGTCGCCGGCGGCCAGCAGCACGCTCTTGCCCTGGGCCTGGAAATGTCTGGCCAGCTTGCCGATCGAAGTGGTCTTGCCCGCACCGTTGACGCCGGCAATCATGATGATGAACGGCTTGTGCGCGTCGAGATCGAGCGGCTTTTCAAGCGGCGCGATCAGTCTCGTCAGTTCTTCCTTCAGTACGTCGCGAAGCAGCGCCGGATTTTCGATCCGTTCGCGCCGAACCCGCTCGCGCAGCGTGTCCAGCAGGTGCGTGGTCGCATCGAGGCCGACGTCCGACGTGATGAGCAGGGTTTCCAGCTCTTCGAGCAGTTCGTCGTCGATCCGGGTACGCGAGAAAAGCGCACTGAGCTGACCGCCCAGTTGCGCCCTTGTTCTGGAGAGTCCGGCGCGCAGACGCTGCGCCCAGGACAATTTCGCGCTTGCTGCCGGCTCGGGCGCGCTATCCTGCGCGACCGGCGCGGCGTCGTTCCGGGGCGTATCGACAGCCTCGGTGCGGGTCGGCTTGTCCTTCTTGAAGAAACCAAACATGTGGGGGACGGTCAGTGATGCACCGTGCAGAGCGCCGCACGGTTTGGAAACACAGGCGCGATCAAGGATCTGGCCGGGGTCGCGAACAATGGTGGAGAGTGTATCAGATGGCTTTGCGTCCCTTTTTCCATGGCGTCGCGCTGAGCTGCGCGCTGGCGGCAATGCTTGTTTTCCCGGCGGCCGCGCGCGCCAACCCTTACGAAACCACGTTGTCGAATGGTCTTCGGGTGATCGTCAAGGAAGATCACCGTGCGCCGGTGGCCATGCATATGGTGTGGTACAGGGTCGGCGCAATGGACGAACATGACGGCACGACCGGCATCGCCCATCTGCTGGAACACATGATGTTCAAGGGCACGAAGAAGCTCAGGCCGGGCGAGTTCAATGAAATCGTCGCCCGTGCCGGCGGCAGTGACAATGCCTTTACCAATCAGGACTACACCGCCTACTTCCAGCGAGTGCCGGCGTCCGCACTGCCGCGCATGATGGAACTGGAGGCGGATCGCATGAAGAACCTGAACTTCGACGACCAGGAGTTCGGGCGCGAGCTCAAGGTGGTGATGGAAGAGCGGCGGCTGCGCACCGACGATCAGGCTCAGGCGCAGCTGCATGAACAGTTGATGGCAACCGCGTTCATCGCCCACCCGTATCGCCGTCCGGTCATTGGCTGGATGAACGATCTGGAGAACATGCGGCCGCAGGATGCACGCGACTGGTATCGGCGCTGGTACGCCCCGAACAATGCCTACGTTGTCGTGGTCGGCGACGTCGATCACCGGAAGGTCTTCGATCTGGCGAAGAAGCTTTACGGAGGCATGAAGCCGGTCGCGATGCCGGTACGCAAGGTGACCGCAGAACCGCCGCAGACCGGGGAGCGTCGCATCGTGGTGAAGGCGCCGGCGGAACTGCCGCAGCTCGCCATGGCGTGGAAGGTACCGAAGCTGGGCAATGTGAACACCGATCGCGAACCGTATGCGCTCGAAGTGCTGGCCGGCATTCTCGACGGCAATGCGGCGTCCCGCTTGCCCAGGGCGCTGGTGCGCGGCAGTCAGATCGCGGTCGAGGTCGGCGCCTACTATGACTCCACCGCGCGCGGCGAGGTGGTCTTCATGCTTGGCGGCTCGCCTGCGAAGGGGCATACCGTGGCTGAGCTCGAATCGGCTCTGCGGGGGGAATTGAAGCGCATCGCCGACGAGGGTGTGTCGGCTGCGGAGCTCGAGCGCATCAAGACGCTGACGGTGGCGGGGCAGATCTACAAGCTTGACTCGACCTATGTGCAGGCGATGGAAATCGGCCGGCTTGAAGCGGCCGGCTATCGCTGGCAGGACGCCGACCTGATGCTGGAAAAACTGCGCTCGGTCACCAGCGAAGAAGTGCAGGCGGTTGCGCGCAAGTACTTCGGCGACGACGCATTGACCGTGGCGGTGCTCGACCCGCAGCCACTCGATCCGAACGCGAAGCCGCGCGCCAAGCCGGCCGGTCTGCGCCACTGATGCGCCCACTCAACGCCCCTCTGCAGGTGATCGCCATGACCTTTCCCTTCCGTGGTGCGCTGCTGTGCGCACTGGCCCTGCTTTCGTTCGCGAGGCCCGCATTCGCCGGGGTGGACATCCAGCACTGGGTGGCCGCCAACGGCGCGCGCGTGTATTTCGTGGAAAGCCATGTGCTGCCCATCCTCGATGTGCAGGTCGACTTCGATGCCGGCGCGGCGCGTGATCCGGCCGGCATGAGCGGGCTGGCGAGCATGACCCAGGAACTGCTGGACAGCGGCGCCGGCGGGCTCGACGAGGACGCGCTGGCCGAGAAGTTCAGCGACCTCGGCGCACGTCTGTCGGGTGTGGTCGACAACGACCGCGCGGGGCTGTCCTTGCGCACACTGGCCAGCACGCGCGAACGCGAAGGCGCCCTCGCGCTGTTGCGCACCGTGCTCACGCAACCGGAATTTCCGGCCACGGCACTGGATCGCGAGAAGGCACGCGCCATCGCCGCCCTGCGCGAAGCCGACACCAAGCCCGACCAGATCGGCAGCAAGGCCTTTGCCCGGGCACTGTACGGCGATCATCCCTACGGACGCAGTCCGTCGGTCGAATCGGTGTCGGCGATCACGCGCGACGATCTGCTGGCGCACTATCGTCGTCACTACGTTGCATCGCGCGCCGTGGTGTCCATCGTCGGCGACGTGACGCGCGAGCAGGCGGAAGCGATCGCGCTGCAACTTGCCGGCGACCTGCCGTCCGGCGAGCCGCTGGCGCCGATTCCACCCGTGACCATGCCGCAGGCGAGGACCGAACGCATCGCGCATCCGGCCAACCAGAGCCACATTTTCGTCGGCGAGCCGGTGACCCGCCGCGGCGACCCGGATTTCTTTCCGCTGCAGGTCGGCAATTACATCCTGGGCGGTGGCGGTTTCGTGTCGCGGCTGACCAAGGAGGTGCGCGAGAAGCGCGGCTATGCCTACAGCGTGTACAGCTATTTCAATTCCCAGCGCGAACCCGGCCCCTTCCTTATCGGGCTGCAGACCCAGCGCGCGCAGGCGGCGGATGCGCTTAAGGTGGTCGAGGATACGCTGGCCAGATTCATCGCCGAAGGCCCGACCGATGCTGAACTGAAGGCGGCTCGCCGCAATCTGGTGGATGGCTATTCGCTGCGCCTGGACAGCAACCGCAAGCTGCTCGAAAGCCTGTCGACGATCGGTTTCTATGGTCTGCCGCTGGACTGGCTCGGCAAGTTCCCCGAGCGGGTCGAAGCCGTTACCGCGGCCCAGGTGAAGGATGCCTTCAGGCGCCGACTGTCGGCCGAGCACAGGGTGAAGGTCATCGTCGCGGGCGATTGAACGGCGCCGGACGCGTCGGCCCTCACCGGATCGCCCTTCCTGGATCCGCGGCGAGAAGCGGCCGGCGCCCGGGCGGGTAGAATCGGCGCCATGTCCCGCATACGCATCATCGGCGGCCAATGGCGCAGCCGCCTGCTACCGGTCGCGTCCGTACCCGGCCTGAGACCCACTCCGGATTCCGTGCGCGAGCGCCTGTTCAACTGGCTGGGCCAGGAGCTGGATGGCCTGCACTGCCTGGATCTCTTCGCCGGTACCGGTGTGCTCGGTTTCGAAGCGGCTTCGCGCGGCGCGGAATCGGTCACGCTGGTGGAACGCGACGCACGGGCGTTCGGCAAGTTGCGCGAGGCGGCCGAACTGTTGCCGGCGCCCCGGGTGAGGCTGGTACGGGGCGATGCGCTAGAATTCGCGGCCCATCCGCCGCGTCGCTTCGATGTACTCTTTCTTGACCCGCCCTACGGCAAGGGATTGCTCGAACGGGTGTTGCCGCATCTGCCGCAGTTGCTGTCCGGCGACGCGGTGATCTACTGCGAGGCGGAACAGCCGGTGCCGCAGCTCGGCGACTTCCGGGCGACGCGCGAAGGGCGGGCGGGGCAAGTCCATTACCAGTTGCTGGAACGATCATGAACGGCACCATTGCGGTCTATCCGGGCACTTTCGACCCGATCACGCGCGGCCACGAAGACCTCGTACGTCGCGCGGCGGCGATGTTCGACCGCGTCATCGTCGGGGTGGCGGAAAGTCGTTCCAAGCGTCCGTTTTTCACCACCGACGAGCGGGTGGAGATGGCACGTGAAATACTCGCCGCTTACCCGAATGTCGAAGTTCGCGGTTTTTCGTGCCTGCTGATGGACTTCCTCAGCGAATGCAATGCGCGCATCATCGTGCGCGGCCTGCGAGCGGTGTCCGATTTCGAATACGAGTTCCAGATGGCCGGCATGAACCGGGTGTTGCGCCCGGATGTCGAAACGGTGTTCCTGACGCCGGCCGACCAGTACATGTTCATCTCGGCCACCATGGTCCGGGAAATCGCCTCGCTGGGCGGTGACGTCAGCAAGTTCGTTCAGCCTTCGGTTCTCGCCCGGATAGGCGACAAGGTTGAAGCAATGCGTGGAGGCAAGTGAAGTGTCTTTGATCATTACCGACGAATGCATCAACTGCGATGTGTGCGAGCCGGAGTGCCCGAACGGGGCGATTTCGCAGGGGCCGGAAATCTATGTGATCGATCCGTCCAGGTGCACCGAATGTGTCGGCCATTTCGACGAACCGCAATGCCAGCAGGTCTGCCCGGTCGACTGCATTCCGCTCGATCCGGCGCACGAGGAAACGCGCGAACAACTGCTGGAAAAGTACCATCACCTGATGGCGAAGGCCTGACGAAGGGTGGCGGCAATCACGCCGCCGCAGCGGAGATGACCCTCAGCACCGGTGCCTTGAGCGCCGAATCCAGAGCAAGTTCGAGACGCGCCAGTTCCTCGAGTTGCTGATCGATCGCCGCGCCGCTCTGGCGCAGTTCGTCGATCCGCTCCTCCAGCGTATCGGTCGCTTCGTGGATGCGCTTCACGCTCTCCAGTCGCCGTTTCAGCTGCTTCTGATGTTCGCGCACCTGGTTTTCCAGCGGCGCCATGATGGCGCGCAGCCAGTGTTCAACGTCGCGGTTCACCACCTCCATCTGCTTGCGCACCTGTACCGCGACCGTTTCGAAGAAGCGCTGAGTAAGCTGGCGTTTCTCCGTTGTGAGCAGGTTCAGCCAGGTGTTGAACTGCTGGTGGAAGGCCTTTTCGAGCCGCGTGATGTCCTTTTCGTAGCGATGGACCGAAAACGGCACCGGGACGCCAAGCCGCAGATCGTGCTCGGTCGAGAAACGCTGATACATGGCCTCCATCATCTGGAATATCTCGTCAATGCTGTTCGCAGACCGGGCGAGACTGCCGCGCACATCGGAGAAGAACTCGTTCATTGCGTCCCGCAGTTGCAGCGAGAAATTGGCGGCTTCCATCTGGCCGCGCGTCCGCTCGGTGCGGGTTCGAAGTGCGTCCATGCCCAGATGGGCGAACAGCGCATTGGTCTGGGCCGAGAACACGTTGCGCGTCGCGTAGAAGCGCTCCAGGCCGCGCTCGAACTCCTCCTTCTCCGCCTTCACGCGCTTGAGCATGTACTGGATGACGCCGCGATTCTTGCCGCGCAGGTCCGAGAACTCGGCAAGTTGTTCGTCGATGCCGCGCTTGCGGCTCAGCAGCACGTCGCGAGTCCGGCCTATCAACTGCCCGGCATCCGTCTGGATGGCCGAACCGACGATGTCGCGCTTGGCCGGCAGCAGGTCCTCGACCAGTGCGCGTTCGAGCTCCGGCAGGCGGCTGCGCGCGAGCAAGGAGCTGTCGTTCTGGATACGCGCCAGAAGACCTTTCTGTGCCGACACCGGAAAGACCCGCGATGCAGGGATGTCCAGCATGCCCGCGCAGGACGCGATCTGCCGCGCGATCTCGTACTCGATCTGCGTTTCGCTGCGCAGCCCGTCCCACAGGCTGTCCATCTTGTTCAGCACCGCGAGACGGCCCTGGCGCGAACCGCCGGCTGCGGTCACGTGCGACTTCCACACGCCGAGGTCGCTCTGGGTCACGCCGGTGTCCATGCCCAGCACGAACAGCACAGCGTGCGCCGATGGCAGCAGCGCCAACGTCAGTTCCGGTTCGGCGCCGACCGCGTTCAGGCCGGGTGTGTCGAGAATGACCAGCCCCTGGCGCAGCAATGGGTGTGGAAGGTTGATGATGGCATGGCGCCAGGCGGGTACGTCCACCCGTCCCTGCGAATCGGGCTGCAGGCCGTTCTCGCCGCTCAGGTCTATGCGGAAGCCAAGCGCTTCCGCCTCGTCGATGGCAACCTTGCGCTGTTCGCTGACGCGGCCCAGGGCCTGCTGCATGGAAGCGGCGGAAGTGGTGTCAAGCTCGATCCGCTTCCACGCACCGGGGTGCGCTTTCAGATCGGCGACCGTGGTCGCACTGCGGCGGGTGTCTATGGGCAGGAGGTCGATGCAGGGCGGACGGCTGCCGTCGTACATCAGTTCGGTCGGGCACATCGTGGTGCGGCCGGAACTCGACGGCAGCACTCGTGTTCCCTGATCGCCGAAGAAGATGGCGTTGATCAGTTCGGACTTGCCACGCGAGAACTCGGCGACGAAGGCGACGACCAGCCGGTCGTCGCGCAACTTCTGCAGCAGCTGTTCCACGCACAGGTCGTTGTGCGCGTCATTCAGATTGCTTTCGAACAGCCAGCCGCGAAGACGGACCACGGTCTGCTCGACACGGGTACGCCAGGCGCCATACGCCGACAATTCCTGCTGCATGCCCATCTCTGTCTCCTTCACGCAATTGTCAATCTAGCACAGGCCTTGCGTGCTATCGCTGGCAGGCCGGGCAGAAGAACGTCGAGCGGGCACCCAGGCGGCGCATCCGTACCGGTGTGCCGCAGATGCGGCAAGGCTGGCCGTCGCGACCGTAGACAAAGTAAGACTGCTGGAAATAACCGGGTTCGCCGTCGGCATGCAGGAAATCGCGCAGCGTGCTGCCGCCGGCGGCCAGCGCGTCGCCGAGTGTGGCACGGATCTCGTCGCGCAGGCGTTCGCACTGCGACCGGCTCAGGCGCCGTGCGGCGGTTCCGGGTCGGATGCGCGCGCGGAACAGGCTTTCCGAGGCATAGATGTTGCCGACCCCGACCACTACCGAGCTGTCCATGATGGCCAGTTTGATCGCGCACTGCCGGCGTGCCAGTGCCGCGTGCAGGCCGGCTCCCGTGAAGCGGTCGGCCAGCGGCTCAGGTCCGAGACCGGACAGCAGAGGGTGGGTCTCGTCCTCGCCTTCGTGCCAGAGCACGGCACCGAAGCGGCGGGGGTCGCGCAGGCGAAGCACGCGGTCGCCGAAGGAAATGTCCAGATGGTCGTGCTTTTCCGGCTTGATCGAGCTGTCGAGCACGCGCAGGCTGCCCGACATGCCCAGATGCAGGATGACGGTGCCGCGCGCAAAGCGCAAAAGCAGGTACTTGGCACGTCGATCGACGTCGAGCAGCGTCTGCCCGGGGAGGATGGAGGTCAGTTGCGGGGTTATCGGCCAGCGCAGCCTCGGCTGGCGGACCGTCACTATGGTGACCGTCTGGCCGGTCAGGGGTGCGGCGATGCCGCGACGGGTCACTTCGACTTCGGGAAGTTCGGGCATCGGGAATGGGCACCGGCACGGCGGCCCGCGCGTATTTGGACTAAGATCGCAGCGCCTTCCGGCCGGCGGCGCCCATGCGCCGCTCCGGGCGTGCTGCAACGAATTCTAGCCGCCGTGCTCAAATGCCGTAAGCCGCTTCCTTCGATGCAAATTTCCCTTGGCCACTGGCGATCAAGCCCATGACGACCCGACCCCTTCTTCTTGCCCTCTTACTTCAGCTCTTGCTGGGTGCATGTGCCCAGACAGGCTCGCGTCCGCCGGTTGCCGCAGCGGCCCCGTCCGAGGAGAAGCCGGAGGTCGCCCCGCGGACGCCGCCCTTGCCCGAAGTCGAACTGACGCGGCAGATCACCTACCAGCTCCTTCTGGCCGAGGTGGCTGCACAACGCGGCGAACTGGGGCTTTCCGCGACGGCGTACATCGATCTGGCGAAGTCGACCCGCGATCCGCGCATCGCCAAACGCGCGGCAGAAGTCGCTGCGTTCAGCCGGCAGAACGACATCGCCTTGCAGGCTGCTCAGTTGTGGCTGGAACTGGACCCGGAGTCGATACACGCGAGACAGACACTGTCCGGTCTGCTGGTCAACGCGAACCGGCCTCAGGAGCTGGAACCGCAGCTCGCTGCGCTGCTGGCGCAGGAAGGCGTGCAGATCGGCGAAAGTCTGATGCGCTTGAACCGCGTGTTGGCGCGGTTGCCGGACAAGGCCGAGGTGAGGGCCATCGTCGATCGGCTGACCGAACCCTATCTGAAGTATCCGGAAGCATGGTTCGCCCGCGCACAGGCTGCGATGCAGGCGCGCGACGCGACTGGCGCCCTGGCCGATGCCACCAGGGCGCTCGACATGAGGCCGGAATGGGAGCTCGGATTGCTGATGAAGGCGCAGGCCATGGCGGAGGGGGACCCGCAGGCGGCGACGAGACTGATGAGCGAGTATTTGCGGCGCTACCCGGAGGCGCGCGACGTGCGGCTCCAGTACGCACGATCGCTGGTTGCCGAGCGCAATTTCCCGGAAGCCCGCAAACAGTTCGAAAATCTGCTCGGCGGCGCGCCTGGAAATCCCGATGTCGTGTTCGCGGTCGGTGTGCTGGCAATGCAGATGCAGGATTACGCGGGCGCGCAGGGCTATTTCAAGAAGCTGCTCACGATGCGCCACCAGGATACGAACCTGATCAAGCTCTACCTCGGTCAGCTGGCAGAAGAACTGAAGCAGCCGGACGAAGCGCTGGACTGGTATCGGCAGGTCGGTCAGGGTGATCACTATCTTGGTGCCCAGGGGCGCTACGTGGTGCTGCTCAGCCGTACCGGCCGACTCGACGAAGCGCGTGCACATCTGCGGGAACTGGGTGCGCGACCCGGAGGAGACCGCGCGCGCTCGGCATTGATGGAGTTCCAGATTCTGCGTGACGCGGGTCGCCAGGGCGAGGGAGAGGCCGTGCTGGAAGAGGCGCTGAAGGCGCTTCCCGATAACCCCGAGCTGCTCTACGAGACGGCCATGGTCGCTGAACGCAACCAGAAGATCGACGTGGCCGAGGAGCGCCTGCGCAAGCTCATTCAGATCAAGCCGGATCACGCGCATGCCTACAATGCCCTCGGTTATTCGCTGGCCGACCGGAACATGCGCCTGGACGAAGCGCAGACGCTCATTGCCAAGGGGCTCGAACTGTCGCCGGACGATCCCTTCATCCTCGACAGCATGGGCTGGGTGCTGTTCCGGCGCGGCGATCTGAGTGGCGCGCTGTCCTATCTCGAGCGTGCCTTTTCCATCCGCCCGGACCCGGAGATCGCAGCGCATCTGGGCGAGGTACAGTGGTCGCTCGGCCGGCGAGAGGATGCCGAGAAGCTGTGGCGCACGGTGGCGGCGCAGCATCCGGACAACGCAGCGCTGGAACAGACCATCAAGCGTTTCATTCCGTGATGCGCCGGTGGTTGTGGGCCGGCGCGTTGGCACTTGCCGGCTGCGCTGCCGTGCCGACGCAGCCTGAAGGAAGTGCGGACGCGTCCGCGATCGAATCGCGCGCGCGCGACCCGCAACGCCCCGCTTTCTCCCTGACCGGACGTTTCGTCGTCAAAGGGCCGGAGCAAACGGCTTCGGCTGCGCTCGACTGGCAGCACTCCACCGAACGCGACGAACTGCAGATCAACGGTCCGCTTGGCAAGGTGCTGGCGCAACTGGTGCGCGACGAGCGCGGGGTGCGACTGATGGACGAAGGCCACAGGGTGACCGAAGCGGCGTCGCTCGACGAACTGTCGCAGCGCGTGTTCGGCGCAGCGCTTCCACTTTCGCGCGCCGCATACTGGGTGACCGGTCGTGCCGGCAGCGGCGAAGTGCGCGCGCGGGATGCCGCCGGACGCATTGCCGTGCTGTCGGAACGGAACTGGCGCGTCGAGTTTGCCGGATACCACGGTGACGGGCCGGAAGCCTTGCCGCGGCAGATCGAGGCCAGCGACGGCGAGTACAGTTTCCGCTTGCGCATCGACGAATGGCTGGTGCCGCAGTGACCCGGGATATCGCATGGCGGGCCTGGCTCGACGCGCCAGCCAAGATCAATCTGTTCCTGCACGTGACCGGCCGACGCACGGATGGCTACCATCTGTTGCAGACCGTCTTCAGGTTTGTCGATCATGGCGATCGTCTGCGTTTCACACCGCGCGCCGACGGTATCGTAAGGCGCACGACCGAAGTACCCGGCGTGGCCGAGCAGGATGATCTCGTCGTCCGGGCCGCCCGCCTGCTGCAACGTGAAGGCAACTGCCCGCTCGGTGTCGACATCGAGCTCGATAAGCGCCTTCCCATGGGCGGAGGTGTGGGCGGCGGCAGTTCCGACGCGGCAACCGTGCTGATCGCGCTGAACCGGCTGTGGGGCTTGCATCTGCCCCGCGAGCGGTTGCAGGCGCTCGGGCTGAGCTTGGGGGCCGACGTGCCGGTGTTCGTGTTCGGGCGCTCGGCCTTTGCCGATGGAGTGGGCGAAGTGCTGCAGCCGCTCGAATTGCCGCCAGCGGCTTACCTCGTCGTCGCGCCCGGGGTGTCGGTGCCGACGCCACGGATTTTTGCCGACCCGGAATTGACACGAAACAGCGAAGTTTGCACAATAGCGGACTTTTCTGCGGCGGCTCATGGTGCGGCGCTCTTCGGGCGCAACGATCTGGAAGCCGTTGCCATCAGGCTTTACCCGGAAGTCGGACATGCGATCGCGTTGCTGTCTGCGCTGGCCGGTCCGGGGGCCGTCCGCATGAGCGGTTCGGGGGCCTGCGTGTTTGCGCAGTGCGCCGACCTTCAGGCGGCGCAGGATTTGATGAAGGTATCGTCGGCATCGTGGCCGGCGGGGTGGCGGGGATTCGTTGCACAGGGGCTGGACGAGCACCCGCTGTACCGGATGACCGCACAGGTTTGACACCGCGTGGCGCGACAGCGCGGCGCGGTCGATGCAGTGTTTGGGGAGTCGCCAAGTTGGTCAAGGCACCGGATTTTGATTCCGGCATTCGAAGGTTCGAATCCTTCCTCCTCAGCCAGATTTGATCGGGCGGGTCCGCCATGCAGTGCGGACCTGCCCGATGTGTTTTCAGGGCAGCAGGCATGCCGACGGGTTGAATCCGGTCATCCGCCTGGAACAGCAGGACCGGTTCGTCCGGGTTCAATTCAGCAATCACCGAGTTTCGCGAGGCAGCATGGCTTACGACAGCCTGATGATCTTTACCGGCAACGCCAACCCCAAACTGGCGGCGGACGTTGCCAAGCGGCTCAACATGTCGCTTGGCCGCGCGCAGGTGGGCCGTTTCTCCGACGGCGAAGTCAACGTCGAAATCCTCGAAAACGTCCGCGGCAAGGACGTGTTCGTGCTGCAATCGACCTGTGCGCCGACCAACGACAGCCTGATGGAACTGGTGATTCTGGTTGACGCCCTCAAGCGTGCTTCGGCCGGCCGCATCACCGCTGCGATGCCCTATTTCGGCTACGCCCGCCAGGATCGCCGCCCGCGCAGTGCGCGCGTGCCGATCACCGCCAAGGTGGTGGCCAACATGCTGCAGGCCGTGGGTGTGCAGCGTCTGCTGACGGTGGACCTTCACGCCGACCAGATCCAGGGTTTCTTCGACATCCCGGTCGACAACATCTACGCCACGCCCATCCTGCTCGGCGACATCTGGAAGCAGGAGTACCCGAACCTGATGGCTGTTTCGCCCGATGTCGGCGGCGTGGTGCGTGCGCGTGCCTTTGCCAAGCGACTCGAGTGCGATCTGGCCATCATCGACAAGCGTCGCCCGAAGGCGAACGTGTCGGAAGTGATGAACATCATCGGTGACGTGACCGGCCGTACCTGCGTCATCATGGACGACATGGTCGATACCGCCGGCACGCTCTGCAAGGCGGCGCAGGCGCTGAAGGGGCACGGTGCAGCCCGCGTGCTGGCCTACTGTACCCATGCCGTGCTGTCCGGCGAGGCCGTAAGCCGGGTCATGAATTCCGATCTCGACCAACTGGTCGTGACCGACACCATTCCGTTGTCGCCGGCCGCCCAGGCCTGCGGCCGCATCCGCGTCGTGTCGATCGCCGAGCTGCTGGCCGAAACGCTGCTGCGCATCAGTAACGAGGAATCCGTTTCGTCCCTCTTCATGGAGTAAGTGAGGCGGGACACCCCGGGTCGCCTGGTCGCGGGCGACCCTTCATCCACCAGGAGTCATCATGTCCATCGAAATGAATGTCAAGAAGCGCGATGCGCAGGGCACCGGAGCGAGCCGCCGCCTGCGTCGCGCCAACCAGGTTCCGGCCATCATCTATGGTGGCGACAAGGCCGCCACGCCGATCACGCTCGATCACAACGAAATCTTCCACGCCCTGCGCAAGGAAGCGTTCCATTCCTCCGTCCTGACGCTGAACGTCGAAGGCACGAAGGAAACCGTGTTGTTGCGCGACACCCAGATGCACGCCTACAAGCTTCAGGTGCTGCATGTCGACTTCCAGCGTGTCGATGCCACCCACAAGCTGCACACCAAGGTGCCCTTCCACTTCGTCAATGCCGAGGCGGCGCCCGGCGTCAAGCTGCAGGGTGGCATCGTGTCGCACGTGATGAACGAACTGGATGTGCAATGCCTGCCCAGCCAGTTGCCCGAGTTCATCGAAGTCGATCTGTCCGGCCTTTCGGTCGGTCAGTCCATCCACGTCTCCCAGGTCACGCTGCCTGCCGGCGTCGACGCGCTGACGCATGGCACCGATCCGGTGATCGTCACACTGACTCTGCCGCGTGGCGCCAAGGCCGACGAGGCTGCGCCCGAAGGCGGCGAGCAGAAGTAAGCACGCGCGATGTCCGGGAACGGTTCCAGATCCGTGCCCCGGCTCGTCGTCGGACTGGGCAATCCCGGTCCGGACTATTCCGAAACCCGGCACAACGCCGGGTTTTGGTTTTGTGAGGGACTGGCACGCAAGCTGGGGGTCACGCTCAACCGTGAAGCGCGATTCAACGGCTTCACCGGTTCGTCGCGCGCCGATGGCATCACGATACTGCTGCCGCAGACCTTCATGAACCGCTCCGGCCAGTCGGTCGGCGCGCTTGCCCGCTTCTTCCGCATCGCACCGGCTGAAATACTGGTGGTGCACGATGAGCTCGACATCCAGCCGGGCGAACTGCGCCTGAAGTTCGGCGGTGGCCTCGGCGGTCACAACGGACTGAAAGACATCAGCGCCCACCTGGCCACGCACGACTACTGGCGGCTGCGCATCGGCATCGGCCATCCGCGTCAGCTGGCACCGGGATCGGAAGTGGCCGACTATGTATTGCACCGTCCGCGCATCGAGGAACAGCGCGACATCGATGCCGCCATCGAGCGCGCGCTCGATGCCTGGCCGATGATCGCCGCCGGCGACTGGACGCGCGTGTCCACCCTGCTCAATGCGAAGCCCGGCGCCGGCAAGGCGCCCAAGAGTGCCTAATCAAGGAATCCAGACATGAGCCTCAAATGCGGCATCGTCGGCCTGCCCAACGTCGGCAAGTCCACGCTTTTCAACGCGCTCACCAAGGCCGGCATCGCCGCCGAGAACTACCCGTTCTGCACGATCGAGCCCAACGTCGGCATCGTCGAGGTGCCGGACCCGCGTCTGGCCCGGCTTTCCGAGATCGTGAAGCCACAGAAGATACAGCCGGCCATCGTCGAATTCGTCGATATCGCCGGTCTGGTCGCGGGCGCCAGCAAGGGCGAAGGCCTGGGCAACCAGTTCCTTGCCAACATCCGCGAAACCGACGCCATCGTGAACGTGGTGCGCTGCTTCGACGACGAGAACGTGGTGCACGTGAATGGCCGCGTCGACCCGATCGCCGACATCGAAACCATCGTGACCGAACTGGCGCTGGCCGACCTCGCCGCTGTCGAACGCACCATCGCGCGCGACACCAAGAAGGCGCGCGCCGGCGACAAGGACGCCGCCAGGCTGGTCGCCGTGCTGGAAAAGCTGCTGCCGCACCTGAACGAAGGCAAACCGGCGCGCACGCTTAAGCTGTCGGACGACGACAAGGCCATCGTCAAGCCGATGTGCCTTCTGACGATCAAGCCGGCCATGTATGTCGGCAACGTGCTCGAAGACGGTTTCGACAACAACCCCTACCTCGACCGCCTGCGCGAATTCGCGGCGAAGGAAGGCGCGCCGGTGGTGGCCGTGTGCGCGAAGATCGAAGCCGAGCTGGCCGACCTCGACGACGAGGACAAGAAGGCCTTCCTGGCCGATCTCGGCCTCGAAGAGCCGGGCCTGAACCGCCTGATCCGCGCCGGCTACGACCTGCTGGGCCTGCAGACCTACTTCACCGCGGGCGTGAAGGAAGTGCGCGCCTGGACCATACACAAGGGCGACACCGCGCCGCAGGCGGCGGGCGTCATCCACACCGACTTCGAGCGCGGCTTCATCCGCGCCCAGACCATCGCTTTCGACGACTTCATCGCCTTCAAGGGCGAACAGGGCGCGAAGGAAGCCGGCAAGATGCGCGCCGAAGGCAAGGAATACGTGGTCAAGGATGGCGACGTGCTGAACTTCCTGTTCAACGTCTGATTCAAACAAGCCATTTCAGGCGATTGCACATGCTTGCAAGTGCATCACTGAAATCGACGCGAAGCCCCGTGGATATGGGGCTTTTTCATTTCAGCTCGTTGCATGCAACGACATCTGATGGCGCTGCGCAAGTGAATACGGTCGTGTATATGGATCTTGCGCCAGGTCGATGAAGGTGTATACGATGAAGCCCTGAGGACGAACAGGAGACCTTCACGATGCTGACAGATGCCCAGTGCCGAGCCGCCAAGCCTAGAGAAGGTATCTACCGCCTCAATGACTACAAGGGGCTGTACCTAGAAATCAAACCCAACGGCATCAAGGCTTGGCGCTATCGCTTCAAGCTCAATGACAAGGCCTCGTGGTTCGCACTTGGCGACTACCCCAGCGTGACGCTCGGCGAGGCTAGAGAGAAGTGCGAGGCAGCGCGGAAGCTGGTCAGGGAAGGCATCAATCCCGTCCAGAATCGCCAGATCGAACGCATCAAGCGCGAGCAAGACTCAGCGAACACATTCGAGGCCATCGCCAAAGAATGGCTGGCCCTGAAAGACTGGGAAGAAGTGACCAAGAAGCGGAGACTCGACATGCTGGAGCGCGTGGTCTTCCCGTCGATTGGCAAGCTGCCGGTACGTCAGATCACTCCGGCCCATGTCCTCGACATTCTCAACAAGACGGTCAAGCGGGGTGCCCCCACCGTAGCGGCCGAAGCCAAGCGCACCATGTCTGGCGTGTTCGAGCATGCAGTCGCGACTCTACGGGCGGACACTGACCCCGTTTGGCCGGTTCGCAAAGCGCTGCCGCCCAACAAGACGCAACACAAGCGCGCCCTCAGCGCGGAGGAGGTCGGCCAGCTGCTGAACGACTTTGATGGCCATGGCGGCAACTTCCAGACCATCAAGGCCTTCCAGCTGATGTGGCTGACGCTCAGCCGCCCGAACGAATCCGTCCAAGCAGAGTGGGTCGAGTTCGACCTGGACAAGGCGCTCTGGACCATTCCTGCACGCCGGATGAAGGCTCGGCGAGAGCACGTCGTTCCGCTACCGACTCAAGCGGTCGAACTTCTCAAGGCCATGCATCCGATCACAGGGCACACGAAGTTCGTTTTCCCGAACCGCGATGACCGCCAGCGCCCCATGGCCGACGCCGCTCTGCGGCAGGCGCTCAAGAAGCTAGGCTGGGCAACGAAGTACAGCCCGCATGGCACGCGCACGACGGGCAGCACCCGGCTCAATGAACTGGGCTATCGGCCCGATGCCATCGAAGCCCAGCTTGCACATGCGGAGCCGAATAGTGTTCGGCGCACATACAACCACGCTACCTACCTGGACGAGCGGCGAGTGATGATGCAAGAC
Source organism: uncultured Methyloversatilis sp. (assembly GCA_964555165.1). GTDB lineage: Bacteria > Pseudomonadota > Gammaproteobacteria > Burkholderiales > Rhodocyclaceae > Methyloversatilis. Next base: position 48,134 of record CAZKRN010000003.1, read on the forward strand.
TGGGCAAACAAACTGAGCCAATGGCAAGTCGGCGCGAGGCAGGAGTCCGAGAGCAGCCGGCTCGGCAAACACTGAACATACCGTCTGGCTCGATATCAGGAAGTCTCAGGGCCTGGCCAAAGTTTGACTGCGAACTCGAAAAGCGCATTACCACGGGCAGCAATGGCGCCCTCGTCCCAGGACTCGCACTGCATCAGCGCCCGATTCAACTGAAGGTTCGAATGCTCGAACAATGCCTGTCGCTTCTCGTTAAAACCATGGTTTTGAAGGGCCCGATTGACCCCCAGATGGACGATCGTCAAATTACCCATTCGGGGCACTGCATCTTCCCGAGCAAAGATCATTTGAGATCGCCGGTCAATTTCGGGGCCGGAGAAGCGTAACGGCTGCGCATTCTGAACATCGAAGGATGTGACGCTGGTGCCATCGGCTAATGGCCAATGGCTGTACCAAGACTGCGGCAGGACGTGGTCAATGTCCAATGCTTCGAGGTTCAGCGGCACCAATTCCTCGGTTTTCACGCTGCGCATGGCAGTCTCCAAGCGATGGAAAATGGCGCGCAGCTTCGCTGCGTCAAGTCGTCCCGGGTAGACTTGACCTTCGAGCCAGTGGCGCCGGAATTCATCGTCCGTTGGCCAGCGCGATGCCTCCCCTGTCAACGACCGGAGTGCGGTACGAAACGTTGCTGTTGTCAGCTCGCCGTCAATCAACCGCTTCAGCTGCTGCGCGAAGACTTTGTTGTAGTTCTTGCGGGACAGGCCGCAGATGGCGCGACGGACTAGATAAGACTCGATGCAGTTGTAAATCTCAGTCTTTTCGTCGCTGGAAAGCGGCGCTGCCGCCACGCGAAGTGCCAACGCGTGCGTTGGCGACGCATCCCAAACGGCCATGCGTCGGCCGAACGCAGCAATTGGCTCCGAACCTGTGCCAGTTGCCAGCGCGCGATAGTGCTCTGCGTATTGATTCAGCATGCCAAGCTGTGCGCCGGCGCCACGGAGATTTGACGAACCGTCAACGAAGCGCCGATAACCAGCGTACAAACGTCCAATGTCGATTTCCTCACCGGTTTGTGCCTGAACAGCCGTTTGCACAAACCACTCCAAACGCGGTCGGCTCAACCGCCCGCGCGTCTGCTTCTCGGACCAAATTGGGGCCTCGAACTGACTCCACAGGTTGCTGTAGAGATCATCTGCATCCGTGCCTGCCCGCATGAAGATGAAATTCCGAATCAAGTCAGTCGCGTGCAGCTCCGCACCGTGCCCGTTCAGCGTTTCAAAGATCACCTGTGCGTCGTCATCTTCGCCAAGAGAGATGCAGACTATGGACAAGTCAGTGAGGACAGCCTCCGCGAGAGCGGTCGCACGGGTAGCAGCATCGTTCTCCGCCTCGTCATTGATCCAGTCGAGCATCTGCTCGTAGAAGAACACGATGGCCTCAACAGCTGGCGGGTGGCTGACGCCAATCTTCCGCAAGTTCCCAGCTTGGGTGAAGCTTGCTGGAAAACGCTGACGGAGGTCATCAAGTGACTCAGCCGTCATGGCTTGTTCGTACTGCTTGCGATCGCGGAATGTCGGCCACAGCTTGAAGCGTTCGACAGCGACATCCTCCATCGTCTCGGGATTTGCGTTAGTGAGACATGCTTCAATGAGGGGTAAAAGTCGCTCGTTCTTCGCTGCCCGCAAGGCATGAACCAGTGCGGTCATCACATACTGCAAAGTGGTTAGGCGTTGCTGGCCGTCAATGATGTGATGTCGCTCCACTCCGAGCAAGCCTGTCTTCTTCTGAGGCTCTAAGACCACGGCCCCCATGAAATGAGGGAATGTCTTTCCACCTAACAGACGAGCCTCAGCCTTATCCCTGATGTCCTCCCAGAGTCGCCCCCACTGGTCATCGCGATTCCAGACGTAAGGTCGTTGGTAGAACGGCACGCGGTACTGGCGCCGATCCTGATATATCTGTTGAACGGTAAACGTTCTTGAATCCATTTCTCTCTCCCGTTTCCTACAGCGCACAGTGCGAGTTTCAGGGCAATGGTTCCGAAACAATCAATCCTTGACCGCCACCCGAGTCGCCCCACCGTGCTGCGTAACCCTGGGTCTGCACCGAAGCTTGACGGCCCCTTTGGAAAACGACTCATCCGTCGCCTTGCTTGACCACACGTAAGCCTCTCCGGCTTTCAGAAGAGCCATGCGCTCTGGCGTCAGGTTGCCGAGTGCGGCGTTGGCTTTCTGGATGTGCTTCAACCAAGCAGGAGAGTTGAACTTGTGCATGATGATCTGGCTGGACAGCTCGATCAGGCTGACAGGCACAGATGGCGGGTCTTGGCTTGCGACCATGATGCTGACCCCTTTGTGCCGCATCTCTCGGACCACTTCGATGAGCGCGGCAACCAGGTCGGGACTCTCGATGTATTTGTGGGCCTCATCGAACACCACCAGCTTGTTGAAGCTGCGCCCATCGATGCGCGCATCAGCGAACAACTGCAAGAGCACGACGAACAGTCCGAGGGCTTCGTCCTTCTCGATGAATTCGTCCCGCAGGTCCACGATGATCAGACGGCCTGGCCTCACCACCTCAGTGAGCGAGGTTCCGTCGTTGATGTACTCAGCGGCCAGGTCGAGGCGCATCCGAGCCAGCTCCTTGAGGTGATCGGGGACCGACGATGCATCGATGCCTGCACGCAAGCCCTCAAGGGTGATGTCGTCGCGCATCGCCTTCATGATGCGCATGATCTGGCGGATGTAGGTGGCCTGATTGCCCACGGCACCCATCAAGAACTTCCAGTGCGAAGCTTTCAGCTCTGATGCCGAGAACTGCAAAGGCCGCACTTCGATGTCGGGGTACTCGGCCTGACGCTCTTCGATCTTGTCGGCTGGTACGAGAAGCAAGACATCCGCGAGCGCCTTCGGCTCCGCGCCATACACTTCCTTCAGCGCACGAACCTGCTCCTCCACCGAGTTCGCCCCCACCATCGACGTGAACTCGGGCTTGTAGTCCATCGTCGGGCTGTAGTGGAAGATCACCGTGGACAGCGGCTCGGGAAGGCAGTTGATACCAGGGATCTGCAGCGAAGCCATCTCTGCCACGCTACCCAACGTGTAGCTCTTGCCGCCGCCCTGAACGCCGAACAGGCTGATGGTGTGGGTCTGATTGAGGTCAAGAGCCACCTTGCGCCCAGTCACTTCGCCAATCAGGCCGTACTGAGGTGTTGCTCCCGTGGCACCGAGCATGATGTCGTAAGCCACGCGATTGTCGGTAGTCTCGCCATCCTGAGCCTGCGGCCGAGTAACGGACGCACCCTGGGGAACCTCCTTCTCTGCAACAAGAACCGACGCAGGCGCCTGTTCCGCAGTCGCATCCGCACCCGGCTCGTCTACTGGCCGTGGTGGCGTTTCAGTACTTGCAGCCTGCACCGCGCCTACTGGCTGAGGAGCCGCCAGCACCACGGCGGCTGGTTCCGGCTCCCTCACGGGCACGTTGGAAACCACCTCATGCTGCGTGTATTTGACCCTCGGACTGTCGTCCCACGCGAGTGTTCGATCCCGTGGCGGGCTGAGGAACGCAGCCGTTTCAAAGGTAGGAACGGCTGGCGCCAACTCCCTGCGACGAAGCAGTTCCTGCGTGACCTCTCGCGCTGTGTCGGTAGCGCGTACGTACTGGACGCTGGCCACAGTTTCCGTGTCAGTCACTGCCGATTCCACCAACTGCCGGATCAGATCACTACCGATCCGATAGAACTCGATGCCGTTTTCATGCTCGGCGGGCTCAGTACCTGGCTTGCTGAAGTCAAACACCACGGCACTTCGTGTGAACTGCAGGGTGTAAGGCCGCTCATCAAGGCGTCGCAGGAAGTAGTGCGCTTCTTCGGCTGCCTCTGGCAAGACCACGCCGTAGCGCTCGGATCGGTCTAGGTAGAAGCCCAGCAGTGCAGCAAGATCGCGATTCTTGATGGGGCGGTCAGGCCGATCTACGTCAGCCATCCTGGGGTCGAAGTGATAGGCCAAGACGTGCTCGGACTGAGCGATCTGATCAGCGATGGACGCCTTCAACTGCGCGTAGGCAGCCACATCACCTACTTGGCTGTAGCACTTCACTTCGACCAGCCGACATGTCACCACGCGGCTGGCTGGGTCGAGGTCGAACAGGGCAAGGTCAGTCCGACGGAAGCTGACTTCATCGCCCATTTCCTCAGCGCTTTGCTTCAACGCCTTGTACAACTCCAAGTGCGCGTCCAACGGCACGACGACCTGGTTCTGGAAAACGCCTTGGTGTTCGAGGAACAAACGCGAGAGCGCCAAGCCCATCGCCTCGGCCCGCTGGGATGAAGAGGACAGCAGCTTCAAGGCCAACCGTCCGGACAACGATCGAAGCTGATCCAGCATCACCAAAGCGTGTCGGCCCGTATTGGGCAGCCCGTACTCCCCCAAGATGGGAATCAGCAACGACTCAAGCTCAGCAACGGAGCGCGAGGTGATCGCCAATCGATGGCTCATGGCGCTCGCCATGTCGGGCGAGTGGTCGATCAGATAGTCTGGTCGCGTGGCATGGCGACGATGGTCGAAGAACTCGATCCCCAAGTTCCGATCAATCGTGAGCACCCAATCACTGACCTCATGAACCTGATGAAGCATGGCACGCTCGTCTGCCGACAGGCTCAGCGCCACAACAGGGCGCGCATGCGGCAGGTATTGACTGCGAGCAACTGTCGCCACTGCGACCGAGACAGCACGGGAAACACCACCCATGAGGTCGGATAACGCCTCAGCTCCCTCCAGCGGCTGCGCCGCGCCATGAAGCGGACGACGCAGCCAAGTGATGCACTGCTCGTCTTCCAGATAGTCCACTTCGAAGGGCTGAACCAGACCATGGACAAACGAAGAGTCGTCACTGTCCTGAACATCAACTGCTCGAACTTCCTCGGCAGGGAACAAGTCGAACAAGAAGGACAGATGCGCCGCATGCAATTCCGGATCGTCACGGAATTCCTTGATCGCACGAATGGCCAGTCGCAGCTTGGGGTGCAAATGACTGTTGGTCGGCGTCGAAAAAGCGTCTGCTTCCTTGGCACTCGTTCCCGAGTCTGGCGACAATAGTTCCAGCAACGCTTCCCCGGTCGAAGGGGCTGCAGGATCAAGCACGAAGAGCCGGATGTCGTAACGTAGATCGGCGAAGTCAGGATGTCGCTGGAGTGCCAGCAGCACCTCGGCCATTGCGCCTGCGCGCCCGGCGTTGAATGCGTTGATCGTCAGCGTCTCCACATACGGGTGCTGGACCAGATAACGCTGCACGCGCGCGGCAAGATAAGCACTATCGATCGTTGCCCCGCCTATGGCTGGCTCTGGCAAGCCCAAGGCCGCACAAACCTCCCCGATCAGACCACGAGGGTCCTTTTCATCGGTCGCCGCGTACAAGGACCAGAACGGGTTGATGTTGTCCACAGCCAGCGCTGTCCGCCCCAGCTCCTCACCGAAGGGAACAACCGGCGGAAATGCCGCTGGCGCAAGCTGCTTGATCACTGCGTCACGTGTCGGGATCACAAACTCTTTGTTGCTAGCCCGGCTCTGTTCCATCCAGGCCTGGCCGAGATGGCTCCATGCAACGTGCCAGTTGGCACGCAACGGATGCGTTGGCCCCAACAGCACAGCATCTCGTCGCCTGCCTTGGTAGTCTTCCAGCACGAGGGCCACTGAATCGATGGTGAGCGCGTAGCGAAGCTCATCCATCGCTTGCCGCGCAACGGCCGTCTCTGTGGAGCTGGCACGTGCAAGTGCTGTGTCGATCCAAGCCAAGTAGGCGGAGGCGTAGTTCTGCGCCGGCTCCTGAAGGGACAGAAGATCGCTGGCCTGCATGATCAGCCGTTGGTCCCCCTGGAGCACTGCGGCGAAGAACGACCGCCGAGCCTCTCGGAATCGAGTGACCTCGTCCGAGACTGGCCACCTGAATGACGTCGTAGATCGGGTGGCAACACCCGAAGCGCTGATCGAAAGTCTCAAGCGGTTAAGACCTTCCGGGTCCTCAAGAAACGCCCGCTCCAGGTTGGCCAAAAGGCTGGACACCAAGACGTTCGCCTTACCCTCCTTGCCCAGGCGAATTTCCAAGGTTTCGCCGCTGGCCACGGCCTTGCTACTGCGCTCCACCCAGCCGCAACCGGTCACAGTAACGGTTCCAGGATCACGATCCTGAGTCACCGCCGCAAAACGTGCACGCAGCAGCGCATGCATCAAGCTCGCCTCACGCGGGACCGCACGCTGTGGTGGTTCCACCTCAACCTCGTCGTCGGTGACCACGTAAAAGAGGTCACTTTCGTTGGGGCTGGCGTGCGTCTCAGCTGCATCCGTGTTGAACCGGATGGGATTGCCCTCTCCGTCCGCGAGAGGGATGCGATCACCGTCCTCGGTCTCCGCATACACCCGCACGTAGTGCCAGCCTTCCTCCCAGTCGATCTTGCCAATCGACGAAAAAGCAATCGCGCCGGAGTCAGTGCCTTTGGTCCAGGCGGCTTTTCGCCTACGCAGGCCTGTCGGACCGTTGTCGCGCGACACAACCTCTGCCACAAACCGCGACAACCCTTCGACCTTGGACGGCACCGGGTCAACACGGAAAGAGACACTGAACTTCTTGAGGCCGGTTTTTGAGATGGGAAGCACCTTGTGGCCGATCAACTCAGCCAACCGGGGGTCTTCGTTGTCATCCTTCACCACGGGCAAGTCAGGCAGTGCAACATCGCCGATGTAGATGGCGTCGGGGTTGACTCCCCCGTCCTCGAACAACCATTTGTTGAACGCAAGTGGCCAATTCACGCGGTCACGAACGATGGCTTGCGTCCACTCCTTGGGATTGGAGACGCCGATGCGGGAGAAGAACTCGCCAAGCTGCTTGCAGAACACCGGGTCGAGCAAGCCCAACTCAAGCGCGCGAACGCGCTCCGTCTTGGTCGACCAGGTCACGCGTTCAACGCACTCACGGTTGCGCGCCACCCGTGCAGGCGCGCGCTCGGCCTGCTGGAACAACTCAAAGTCCGGCACCAGAGCAAGTTCAAACAGCGCTGCGCCCATCGCGTCCGGATCAAACTCATTGATCTGGCAGGTGAGCAGGTAACGAGCGACAGCAGCGTCATCGGCATACCTCCAACGGCCGTCACGCCGCCGCAACTCGCTCAAGCAGGCCTCTACGGCCATCCGCAAGTTGGCAGGAACTTGAGCCAGTAACTGCCCATTCAGCTCCGCATACGCACCATCGATCGAGACCTCTTCGAACGTCGCGACGCCAAAAGAATCTTCCGCTGAAGCACGCAGGTCATTCGGCACGAAGACCAGCAATGGGGGCCGAAGCTCATCGTTCGGTAGCGGATTCCGCAGCTCAACCAGCTTGGTGCTGCTGACAGCCATGTCCGGCGCCATCGCTCGCAAGCCCTCGTCCGCCAGCACCACGACGTTCGCTGCCGGCACGGCAGCCCGCAGGCCGCCAGCCAAGCGGATCATCAGCTCTCGATCCAAGTCTGTGACCCGCATGCAATGCCCAAGCTCGCGAGCGGCAAGCAGCTGGGATAGCTTTGGAAGCAGAACCGATTCCAGCGCGGCGTTCAGTTCTTGATTAGTGAGTTCACGCAGTCCCTGACTCATGCGCGCGCTCCTTCGTTTCGTTCTGCAATCGTGTAGCGCGGCACCACGGTCTGGGTCACGTAGGCATCAGACAAATCTCGATAGAAGCCAATCTCACGGAGGCGTCCGGTGAATGCCTGCACATTGCTGCGCAGTGCCTTCCGTTCGTCGATGGTCGGAGCGCTGAACCCCTCACCGGGCGGCAGCTGATCGATGTAGAGCCCATAACGTTCACGCAAGAACGACAGCAAGTCGTCGATCCGCATCTCGCCGGTGTAGTAGCCTTGGTCCCCACCGGGTCGCAACACTGCGATCTGCAGCAACACTTCCAGCAGGCGACTCTCCAGCGCAAATCGCCGAGGTGCGTTCCGCGCGCGGGTCTGCGCAAGCAGCGCCCCCGACTTGTTCTTCAACATCGTCGCGTCCAACGACTCGATGATGTACTTCCGATGGAAGGCACCACGCAGAGCTACCAGAATCTCGATGTAGGTCTCGAAGTCCGAGAGCCCCATCTTTGTGATGGCCTCGACCTCTGCGTCAAGCCCTGCATCACCCTCAGACAAGGATTCCAGCAGCCCGGCCAGCCGCTCACCAAAGAACTTGTCCCGCTCTTCCGCGAACGGCTCTCCTTGCAGACCGTAGAGTTCGCCGACCGAGAACACGGAATTCAAGGGCCGGATCAGTTTCCCTCTCCGAACGAGGTGCTCAGAAAATTCGTCTAGCTTCTTTGCGACGAAATACGCTCGCACAAAGCTAGGAATGCGCCGGTAGTAGCCATCTGCGCTGCGCTCTGCCAGCGCTGCGGTAGACGACTCTGCGCTACCCGAAAGATCAACGAACAGGCCGAGCTTGTAGGGGCAGTCCCCCTGAGGCTCGCGTTGCTCGCGGGGCTTCATAGGACATGCCGATTCAGCGCACAGCGAGTTGGCGCCCTCCAGCTTTTGCCAGGCAGGCAGCAGCTTCAGCAGGCGAAGGTGATACAGCGCCAAGTGGAACGACAACAGCACCTTCAGGTACTCCACCATCACCGAGCGCGGCATGAAGGGCTTGTAGAACAGCAGTCGCTGAATGTCCTCGGCCATCAGATCGGCTGAGCCGATGCATACAGGCGCGAACCGGTCTCCGCCCGCGCGCGTGTCCGCCGTGTCCTTCCTCTGCGACAGAAAGTGCAGCAGCGTCGCCGTCTCAATATCTGTCAGCGCCTTGTCGTTCAGCTCTCTTGTGAGCTTGTCGAACCCGTCGAAGAAGAAGCCCTTGAGATGCTCGATGGCCTTGTGGCCGGCAAGGTGGCGTGCGTGGTGCAGCATCTGGTAAAGATGCTGTGCAGCCCCGTAGTCACGCGAGTGCTTCGGATTGCGAAAGCGATAGGTATAGCCATGCAGCGGTCGCGGCCCTGCCACGGCGGCGTTTTTCTTACCTCGGTTCACGATGTCCATCAGGTGGGTTTCCACCCAGCGTTCCACCATGTCCCGGTGCTGCGTGAAGCCCAAGAACTTGTCGCTGGCATCCAGGATGTCATCAACGAACTTGTCCACCGTCAGCTCGCGCTTGTCGCGGAAAACACTCGGATAGCCCCCATGCTCCAGCCGCTCGAACAAGCCCGTGAGCACCCGATCCATCTCGATGGTCTTGAAGTCGAGATAGCTGATCTTCGGGAGTCGGAACTCCCTGTCCTTTTTCTGCAATGCCATCAGTTCCCCCTGGCGCCGCTCTCTGCGGCTTCTTCTTGGCGAGCGCCTTTCACCGGACCGTGCAGCAAACGCATCTCCACCCGGCCATCGTCATGGCGGGCCAGGCGGTAGAAGTCGTGCCCCGTGGTGGTCAGTAGGATTTCGCGGTAAGGCTGAGCGTTGAGGCTGTTCTTGAACACGCCAAGGCAGAGATAGAAACCCTGCATCTCTTCAACGCTCGGCCGATAGCCTTCATTCAGCCGCACCAGCATCTCGAACACGTCGAGGTTGATGATCAGCTCGCTGCTGATGGCACCCGCGCCTCGGCCTTGGTACTTCAGCAGCAGACCAGTCGGCAAGTGTTCAACGAAGCGAGCCTTGGCCGCAAAGTCTTGTACCTGCAGCCCAAAGCCCTCCACGGGGAAGAGCCGGTAGCTACGAACCGTGCCGTGTTCGACCTGCCGCAACTGCAAGGCCAGGCTGGCGCCAAGGCGCTCCGGGCGCTGCAGCCCTTCGCCTCGGTTGATGGCATGCAGGATTTCGCTCGTGAGTTCATCAATGGGCATTTCGCCTCGAACGATCTCCACCATGCGTTTGGCGGAGCGATAGGGCAGCATCTTTTCCCAGCTCGCGTCACGCCGCTCAAAGAAGTGCTTGCGGCGTGCCATGGCCACGTACTCGCGATGCTTCCGCGCCCGGTGGCGAACTGACGAGTCAGACACGCCACGCGGCAGATCGCCGAACAGTCGCTTCAACACCTCGAAGTCAAACTGCCCTCGGCGCTCGAAGCGGAACAGGGCGCGGTCATCCGGCTGAACAAAGTCCAGGCCTCGGTCGAAGCGGGGGTCCTCCTGCTTGCCAACATCCAAATCGCTCAGCAGCGTCAGCAGCCGGTCCGAGGTGGCTTGCCCGCCACCCATCCAGCTGTTGAAGTAGAAGCTGCGCGCCACGTCATCGTGCTTGCCTGAGGCGTAGAGCGCATGAATCTCGCCACAGTCGCGGTTGCCAATCAGCATGAACGACAGCGCTGAACGCAGGTCGCGCATCGTGATGTGCAAGCGCCCACGCAAGTGGGCCATCGTGTACAGCGTCTTGAGGCGTTCCAGCAGGCGCGGTCCGGCAATCTCATCCTGGAAACTGCGTGCGTTGTGCAAGGCGTAGCAACTGTCTTTCAAGTCACACTGCTCACAAGCAGCCCAGTTCTCCGGGCGGACGATGCTTCGCAGCGTGCGCTCCAGAATCGACCCGCCCTCAGCATTGCTGGCGTCATCGGCTACAACGCTGCGCAGGTTCAGGTTCACGACCGCCACGCCAGACTCCGCTTCCCCCGTGGCGAACGCACGCCGGACCAGGGCCGTGAGTGCCGGGAAATCACGTTCATGCGCAGCGAGGAAGTCCTCCAAGCGACCTTCGTTGATCGCAATCAGTCGCGTCTCCTGGGGCCTCCAGGACACTGCATCGTTGCCTTTGAAAGGGGCCAGGAAGTCCAGCAACACCTGGTTGTTGTCCTTGTTGCCCTCGTCTTGGCTGCCGTCGTAGTTGATGAGGTAGCGCGTGCCGTCCAAGCTCAGCTCGCTGCCGTTTGCCAAGCCACGATTAACGGACCCGCCGCGCGCTTCCACCTCTTTCTCCAGGCGCTGCAAGAAGGCGGTCTTGCCATCACCAGCGTTGCCAGAGATCAGCACAAGCCGGAACTCCCCTTGCAGTACAGCAGGCAACAAGGCACGGTCCAGCGCGGTGTCCACATAGGCGGAGAAACCCAGCGCATCCATGCCCCGCGTACCCGCATTGCTGCGCCGGCTTTGGCTGTAGAGCGTCAGCAGGTGTGATACGAACGCATTGGTGTTGGGTGCCGATTCAGCCAAGGCGGGCTGCCCGCTGCTCACCGCCGTCACCATGGCGGCTAGGCTGACCGTCTGCACACGACGCGCATGGCGAACTTCTGCCAGCGCGTCGCGGAAATCGACCGCCGTGTGGAAGCGCTCTGCCCTGCGCGGCGCAATGGCCTTGAGCACCACATTCACCAACTCTGGCGCCAAGTCGGCAAAGCCCGACAGTTCACGCGGGTCGGGCGCAGGCTTGTTGATGGGCGGCTCCGTGGTGTCCCACGGGTAGCGGGCGGTCAATGCCTCGTACAAAGTCAGGCCCAGCGCATACAGATCACGGTCAGCGCGCTCGCCGTTGTGCGGAATGACCTCTGGGTCAAAGTCCGGCGGCAAATAGCGCCGCGAGCCCCCGCCGCGCGATTCTTTGTCGTCGGCCCGCACCGACACATTGAAGTCGATGATCTTGGCGCCCTTCTGGGTCCACAAGAGGTTGCGCGGCTTGATGTCGCAGTGATGGAAGCCCTGCGCATGCAGATGCACCAGACCCTCAATCACCTGCTTGCCCAGCTCCAGCGCGTCCTCCGGGGACAGCAGGCGGTCGTGGATCATGTCGCCAACATCGGCCCCTTCCACGTACTCAAACACCAGAAAGGGGATGTCACGCCCTGGAATCACATCGGCATCCAGCACACGCACCACATGGGGGTGCTCGGGGATGTGCACCAGGTGGCGGTATTCCTTCTTCAGGCGCTCCAAGGTCGAGTGCCGGTCACTGACGATGAGCTTCACCGTGCGCGCCACATCACCCAAGGTGTCGATCACCTTGTAGACCACACCGAAGCTGCCGCGCCCGAGCTTCTTCTCCACGATGAACTTGTGGGTCAGGCGATGGCCTGCCGCCAAGTTCAGGTAGTCGGTCTGGGCATCGTCGACTTCGAAGACCTCAGGCTTTGGTGCTTCAGCAGCCTGACTGACCACTTGCGCAACGGGCTGCAGCAAAGCATTCAAAGCAGCCAGCGCTGCAGATGCGGTCAGCCGCTGGTGCTCATCAAAAGCGCACAAGCTTTGCAGCCAAGCATCAAAGGCCTCGTTCAGCTCGGGCCGCAGTGCCGAGGGCTTGTTGAGGAACTCCCCGGCCCGATCCCACACCGTGGTGGGCTCGCCCGCGAAGGGGCGCTCTCCGGTGAAGAGTTCGTAGAGGATGACCCCAGCAGAGAAGATGTCTGATGCGCTCGACGCGGCACCCGGCTCCCTGAACGCTTCGGGTGCCACATAGGCCTTCTCCACTAGATCGACAATGTCCGTCGCAATCGTCAGGCTGCGGTCCACACCGGGCTTGGCGAAGTCGAAGTCGGTGATGCGTGTGGTGCCGTCCTGGCCAATCAAGATTGCGCCCGGCGTCAGGTTGCGATGCACCACCCCGTGATGGTGGGCATGAGCCAAGGCCGCTAACAGGTCTTTGGCTACGCGCCACTTCTGGTCCAGCGTCAGCGCCAACTGGGGCCGAGCCATGTGCACCGTCAACGCCTGTCCAGGCGCATCGTCCAGGATCAGGATGAAAGACTTGTCGTCATCGGTCGGGAAGAAGTCTCGTGCCGCGACGATGTTGGGATGCAGCGGCAGCTTAGATAGCGCCCGGTAGGCATTGGCAATGCGGTTGACCTGCGCCTTGCGCACGTCTTCAGGTTGATAGGGGTCAGCCTGGTACACCCGCAGGCGGGCCGTGCCACCCGCGAACGCGTTCTCGGCACGAAACTCGGTGTAGGCCTCCGCCGCCCCGAGCTTTTCTTTCACCTGCCAGTGCCCAAAGCGCTGCACGGCGGAAGCGGGCTTCACCACCTTCAAGGCATGCAGGATTAGCCCCTGCTGCTGCAAGATGTTCTTGGAGAAGCGCGCCGGGATGCGCGAGGCATCTTTGAAGTAGCGCTCCGCGTCCTTCAGCTTCACCACCCGATCAGCATCCAGCTGCTCGCGGTCATTCAAGTGAGCATCGGGCGCAGTCAGCAGGATGGCAGCATCGACATAGATACCGTCCAACTCGTTCCGACCGGGATTGGCCTGCGTCACCAGGCCCTTCACCGTGCGCGCATGGCCGCGCAGCTTGCCCAGCGGCGACGGATACGGCGCGCGTCCCTCCGGGTACCACTTGTTGCCGTACACATCGATGGTGCCGCGTGTGCCCTTTACGTCGATCAGATATAGGGCATGCGGCGTCAGCAATGCAATGTCGATCTCGAAGCGCTCGCCCTGCCGCTCAATCTCGAAGTTGTGAAGCAGGACGAAAGTGTCAGGCAAGCGATCCCGCAGGTAAGCGATGGCGCTGCGCTCTGCATCGTTGACCGGCTGGCCTACTGGGATCACTTTGGCCATCAGCCGTTACCTCCCTCAATTGCTCTCTCAACAAGAACTCTTGCCCTCGCTTCGTCTTCATCTGCGAGGTCCATCAGTCGCCAGGACTCCCGGATCGGCTCACCAATGAACAATCGCTGCTGCTCTGTCATCCAAGGAATTTGCATTGCCCCGATATGTTTGGGATCGAGCTGAGGAATTGACGAGCCGAAGGCATGCCGGGTGATTGCCCGATAGCCGTGCGGCGATGAGAGAACGGCAAAGATGAATGCTGCGTCCTCGATTGAGGCTGGCGCAATCCGCATGAGATGGTTCGACACGACGCTCTTATCGACAGTCTTGCCCGCACGAGCTACCCGCCCAATCAATCCTCCAACTTGGCCGGCATCTTGAACGAGAAGCCAGTCTTTCTCGATTAGGTAGTCGTCAATTCCGGGGGCGCGCTTGCTCAAATACCCCCGAGCAACCGGAGCGAGCTCGAAAAGTTCAGAGCCCGAATAGTAGGCATACCCCCACTCAGGCTCTTGGACATACAGTCGTTTGAAAATTCCAGGCGTGAATACTCGGGCGCATACGCCTAGCTCCACTGGGTTAAGTCGCCTATCTGCTAACTGTTGAGCAGGCTTGCTGCCGTGCACACTGAAGAAAGTTGCGTCTAGTCGAATCAGGTCGGAAAGATTGGCTGTACTTACCGAATAGCTCTTCGAGGTAGGCGAGTTGCTAATATCTTGCAAACCAGCCTCTGCAAGAAATCTTTCTACTCCCAGTCGCTTTAGGCGAGCGGCTTCAGATCGCGCGCTGGCAGCACGATCAATGCAAGTAGCGATCTTGGTCTCAACGCTAGAGTCAAACCGCGGAATGTCGATTCCGACGAGATGGTGCGGTTCAATATGCTGAATGATCGCGCCATAAGTTCCCGATACAACCAACGGAACACCATAACGACTCGAAAGGAACGCAAAAAGGTACCCCGGCGGGATATGTTCTGCATTTGGGACCACACGAAGCACATGCTCAGAACACGCGATTCCAGCCATGTCCGGTCGCACATATGCCATGCGGCCAATAGTCCCGGACCTAGTGATCAAGGTCCAACGCTCTTCCAGCTTGAAGAGTGGATTCCGCTCCACCTGCCTATTGGCAATCAGAGGAAGTGCGGAAAGATCGGCGGACAGAATATCGGAGCTCCCTAAAAAGGGTGTGCCGTTTTGCGCATCATCTACCCATGTGCGCCCCTCGCGACCGGCATGAAAAATCCTCTCCGTCAAATACGACAGTTTTTCAGTCTTGAGCCGTTTGAGGGCGTCTCTAGCTTCTAGAGCGCCAGACATATATGGATTGCAGTCCAGCCGACGACCGCCTTCATCGAGCCATCCGGACCGAACAATTCGTGCATTCTTGAAGCTTGCGAAGCTCATACTGGGAACCACTCAAGCAATGCGTTTCTGAGGTCGAGAAACGCGGGGTCAACACAACCGCCAAGGCCAACTCTGGCGCAGAGCCGCTCGTAAACTGACGAAGACAATGGCTGCCGACTCTGCCGGAGCAGCCAGAGCGCTGCCGCTTTGGGGTCCGTCGGTTTGGCGGCCCCATCAGGCCAGAAACCTTTTTGTTTCAGCAATTCGCGCAGTGATCCGTTGCCTTTGTATCCAAGGGCACTTGCAACGTTAGGGTTGTCACCCTGCCAGAGCCAGTTCTCCAGCTCAGGATCGATGGCGATCACTTTGTGCTTGCCGTGCTCCCAGCCGTTCACCGCGAGATTGGCTGCAATGTGCGCGGTAATCTCAGCGCGCTGCTTCCGGTACTCACCGTTCCAATCGCAATCCAAGATCACGATGGCCTTGTCATGCGACGCGATGTACGGGCGAAGCAGTTCATGCGCTCGGGTGTAGACACCTTGGTCATTCCCGAGAGAGTCGCATATCAGGTCGGTTCTTGGGTCGAAGTCAAACGGTGAGCAACCCAGCTTCATGTGCCAGTGCGGGTTGCTGAAAAAGCCTTTGACCGCACCGACCATCATGTTGTCGGCCACCAAAATCACACAAGGTCGCTTGTTCATCATCCAAGCACCCCTGCGGCGAACAAGCTGCCCAAATCGATCTCGCCACGCCACTCCATCAGTCGCGGGTGCTCTTTGCCTCCAACCATTTGCACGCCGCCGCCCTCATTCGGACGAGCACAGACAAGATGCTCAAGCCTTGCTTGTGCCAAGACGACCGGCGAATGCGAGGACACCCACACCTGGCTGTCGTACATAGAGGACAGCGATTGCAAAACGGCCTCGATGGCGCGTGGATGGATGCCGTTCTCAGGCTCCTCGGTCACCAAGATGGCCGGCTGCTTGCTGAGGTAGGGCAGCAGCGTCAGCGTGAGGATGCGCAGGGTGCCATCCGAAAGGCCGGGGGACGGCACTTTGAAGTCGCCCTTGTAGCTGACCACGAAGTAGGCGTGGTGGTCGTCCTCGCGTTCACGCACTTCGATGTCCGTGACCTGCGGCAGCGCGGTTTGCACATGGGCAATCCAGTCGGCATAGCGCTCACTGCGATAGTCCGCAGGCGCAGCTTCGGGAGCCCCCTCGCGCTTCAACTCCAGTGCGAGCCAGGGGATGTTGCGACCGTTGGCGGTGATGACCTTGGGCTGGCCCGGTGGGCTGGCTTGGCGCATGGCTGACCAGTTGGGCTCAAGGAACACCGCATCGGTAGTCAACAAGCTGTGCAGCCACCGCGCAGCGGGGTAACCCGCCTCAGACTCGAACAGCACACGCGGCATGGCCAGTAGCGTCTCGGGTAGACCGACCTTGACGGCTTTGGCGTGCGGTGTTTCTGGCTTGAACTCCGATTCATAGCCAATCTCGCGCTTGAGCGTGAGGTGCCAAAGTTTCTTGCTCGCTGCCGTTGCGCCGTGAAAGCCCGCTTGTCGGCGGTCTGGTCCATCAGCTTCCGGGAAGAGGAAGAGATACTCGTAGGCCACCAGCAGTGTTTGATCCGCACCGATGCGCAAGCCGATCTCGTAGCGGATGTGGGTCGGCCATTGACGGCGATCTTCCTGCAAGGCTTGGCGCGAGCGCTCCGTGCGTTTGCTGGCAAACAAGCCTTCGAGCACCTTCGATTGCACAGCCTCGGGCAAGCGCGCTTCGACAGCCAGCGAGAAGTCGCTGCCGCGCCCGGCGAACACCAGTTCGTTCAGGCTGCCAGCACGCGGCGGCAATTCAGGCCGACGCTCCATGAATGGCGCGGAGACATTGTTGGCACGCAGCAGGTCACCCAAGAGCACGGGCAGATCGAGCAGCGTGGTCTTGCCGGAGCCATTGGCCCCAACGAGAACGCGAAAGTCGCCGACATCGACGCCCAGGCGTTCGAAGCAGCGATAACGTGTGGCTTCAAGTCGCGTGATCATTTGCTGGGCTCCGGATGTTGGGCGCGGAACTCGGCATAGGCCTTGGCGATTTCGGGCAGGTCGTCGTCGAGGATGCGCTCCTTGCGGTGCAGGGTGCGCACTTGCAGGCCGCCGCCGATGCGGACCTTCTCTTCGTGGCTGACATCCACCAGGATTTCTTCGCCGTCAGGGTGGCGCTTGTAAAGCGTGTTGCCACGGCGATCGAAGCCCACCTTCTCGGCGACAGCCATGAAGACGGGGTAGTCCTTCTTCTGACCCAGGTCTTCTGCCTTGATCACCTCTTCAGGCTTGCGCTTCAGGAAAAGCAAGCTGGTCAAGATGTTCACGTTGGCCTCGACGATGAAGGACTCCACCGGCAGGTCGATGCTGGCCAGCACCCAGCAGTGGCGAAGAATCCAGTAGCGGATGTACTCATCGCCAGGGTTGCCCAGGATGCCGTCCGGCAAGACGATGCCAGCACGGCCGCCCGGCTTGAGCCACTTGACGCATCGTTCGATGAACAGCACCTCGGGCGACACTGCAGGCTTGATGGCGTTGGTCATCACGAAGCCATCGCCTTGCCGCTCCCAGCGGCGGGCCAGCTCGTACTGCTCCAGGATGGTCTTTTCGGTGACCGGAATGTCCGAGCCAAACGGCGGGTTGGTCATCAAGACATCAATCGTCCCTAGCGGGATGGCTGCCTTCGCGGCGGGCACACCTGGCAGGTGGCCTGCCGGGAATTCCAGCGAGTTCATGTGATAGAGGTGGCCGAGCGAATTGCCAGCCATCATCACGTTCATCTGTGCGGCGCGAACCAGGAAAGGGTCGAAGTCGGCACCGAACAGGTTGTTGGCCGCGAAGTGGGCCAACCGATCTCGGATGGAGACGAACTCTTCCGTGTTCTCGTCGCCTGCCTTGATGCGCTTCTCTTCGTGGAAGACCTTGTTCAGGTAGTTCAAGGTCTCGACCAGGAAGCCACCCGTACCGCAAGACGAATCGAGCACGCGCTCATGCTCCTTGGGTGCCAGCATCTTGACCACAAGACTGATGGCACCACGCGGGGTGAAGTATTGGCCGCGATCTCCACGCAGGTTGGTGCCAACGATTTCTTGGTAGGCCGTGCCCTTGGCGTCCACATCGGTGCGACCAAAGTCGTAGCGGGCCAGCTCGGAGACGATGAAGGCCAGTGCGCGGTCAGACAGGGTGATCTCTTCGTTGCCCTTGAAAAGACCGTCGTACTTCTTCTTCACCGCTTCAAAAAGCGGCTTGATGCGCAGGCGGATTTGCTCTCGGCCAGCAGCTTCGAACGGCTCGAACGGCCCTACCCAGAAGCGACGCGCATCGTTGGGCTGCTGCTCGTCATACATCTTGCAGAAGATGAGGTACAGGAACTGCCAGAAGGCCGCATCCTTGGGCATACCTTCATTGCCGTGGATGTAGTTGTGACAGCGGCGGAAGGCCGTACGCAGCATGACCGGATCGGCACGGCGCAGACGCCCCATGGAGCGGCCTTCAACGCTGAAGGTGTCGTCACCCAAGGGCCAGTCGCCGATGGGTTTGAACTTGGTGTCGAAGCGGGTGACTTCTTTCTTGAAGAAGAAGAACTCCAGGCCGTTGGTCCACAGGCCGTAGTCGCAGCTTTCGACTTCGGCCATCACGGTTTCCAGCACCTCGAACTCTTTGCGCGCCTCTTCCGGATCACGCATGCGATAGGCACCTTTGGTGCCGAGCTTGGGCTCTTTCTCCACGACCACGGCGCGGTAGAGGTTGTCCACCGTGTGTGCTTGGCCAGGCTTGAAGATGGCAATGTCGAGCTTGCGGTTCTTGCCCAGCACCTTGACCTTGAAGTCAGGCTCCATGTCTTCGGCGGCAATGCCGTACTCATGGATGATGGCGCGGGCGATGCGCTGGCGGACTTGCTCTTTGTCGCTGTCTTTCACCGGGTTGCCGGTGATGTAGTCAAAGACCTTGCCCTCTTCGAGCGCGCTCTCGGGCGCTTGGGCTTCTTGATCCAGGTCGCTCATATCGTTGTTGTCCTGTGCGGAGCGCTGCTTAGGCATTGCGGGGCTCCTTGTCGTCAAAGTCATCACTGCTGGCAGCGGCACCGCCCTCGCGCACCCAGGCGTCCACGTCTTCTTTCTTGAACTTCCAGAAGCGCCCAACCTTGTGCCCCGGCATGCCCTTGGAGGTCACCCAGGTGTAGATGGTGTCTTTGGCTACGCCGAGGTAGTCGGCGATTTCATCGACAGAGAGCCAGCGGTCGTCCATGTCTGCATCCAAACAGAAATGCGCCGCCAGAGTGGCGGCAACTGAACACAGTCTACGCCACTTTCAGCCAGTTCAATAGGGTTTTAACCTGTTTTGATCGGGTTAGTCCTTGTCAGGGTCGTTTGAGCAGGGGGCCTGCGGGTTCAACCCCAGCCTGGCTTCCATGGCCAGAACGCGAGCCTCCCGCGCCTCCAGCTCCTTGATCAGTGCCTGTGCTTCGAGCATCGTCTTGTGCGCGAATGAGCGAAGCTGACGGTCACGCTCGCCAGTCCCACGCGTGATCTCACGCGCACGCTGGAGCAACGCGGCCTGCGCCGGCAGCCCGAACTTCACCCGCGTCCACTGCGCACGACTCATGCGCTGTCGGCCCGGCCCCAAACGAGCGAGTCCGGACGGCCCGGCAACGTGCTCCCAGAATCGGTCCTGAAATGCGCGCATTGCCGTGTTGTAGGCAAGGCGTTGCTCCTTGGGTGTTTGAGCGCCCTTTGCCGCGCGAAAGCCGGGGTGCAAGTCCTTCACGTTGCCACCGTCAGGATTGACGACATAGAAGTGGAGGTGCGGATGCGCCTCATCGGTGTGCTCGACCACGGACCGGAGGTGCCCACCGAATTCGGTTTGCAGCCACTCCAAGGTGCTTTGCCTCCAGTAGCTGTGCTCAATGCCGCCACGTGGATACGACGCTACGCCAGCCAGCAGGACAGACGCATCCTTTCGCAAACGGCGACCAGCTGCGTCACGGCTGCGCGCATGGATGGCGCCAATCTCGGCCTCCAGCTCCGCCAGACTGGGACCATGTAGCAGGTTGGGTGACCTCGGTCTGGGCACATGCAAGCAGGCTTGCGGCTCGCGGCTGGCTTCAGCAAGCACGTCGCGCACAGCCCATTTTCGATCTGCTCCCCGCGAGGTTTTCTTCGGTGGGTGCAGCGAATAGACCGATATGTGAACAAACTGAATGCCGCCTGTGATCATGGGGCACCGTCGCTGAAAACATAGTGACCGACTATATTTATCGCCGCTGTCGCAGCAATAAATGTCGGCCAGGGGAAAATCCCCTGGACCCCGCCGCCCAATGTGCGAACAGTGTGTTGAAACTGTGCGAACCAATGGGCGAAACTGTGTGAACAACTGGCCGACTTGATGCCCACCCTTGTGTTAACAGTGTGGCAACCATGTGGGGGGACTGTGGCGCATATTGTGTAATCAATGTGTGAGCTGCCCACGACGCCTCCGCTGATTACCAAAAATTTGTACGAGCAGACCTTCATCCGCCAGGGCATTCAGCAATTCCGGCGCGGCCAAATGGACTGGGGTTGATGGGACTTGGCGAAGCCTGTCGATGACAGCATCGAATGAAAGTCGGGCCACATACTCGCGGAGCACGAAGCCGGTGTCCGTATATTCGATCAACGTGGTCTGATCGAGCGCAATGAGACAAAGCCGCATGCATCGGTCGTTGCCGAGCACAGGTTGCTGTACACATTCAATATTGACCCTGCCCGTCGCCACGGTGCAGGTTTGCATCCATCCCCAGCCAGCCCATTTGTCATCCGCCACGACATCTCGCCAAGCGAATCGGCTTTCCAAGTTTTTGTTGTTCATGCTGTGCCTCGTGGCATTACCGGTGTCCGCGCCTTCTTTGCGAGTTCGTCGCGCATCTGCTGGAGCCTCTCTCTGACTTGAGTCCTGTCGACCGATGGCCGTTCCGTCTCGATTGTTTGAGCGGGCTCAGCTGCGGCTTCCACGGCGCGTTGCCGCCTAATGATTTGGTGAAGGTCCCGTCGCAGCTCTGACCCAGTCGACAAGCTGAAATTGCCCTCGCGCGCCCGGCGCAGCAAGGATGCAAGGAATTGGGGGACAGTCTTTCGGATGCTGTTTTGGCGCTTGCATTCAAGGACTTCTGCCAAGACATCCAGTGCTACGGAGGTGGAGAGACCCGTGCATTGATCCCTCGTTCTTTGGGGTTCGAGTGATAGCTTTTGGCACAACCACAACCAGCACTCTTCGTCCCACTCGTCAACGATCAAGGCCGGCGACTCGTCCGGGTCAGGTGGCGTGCCCTCTGGCCCGGTAGTGGTTGTTTTTGATGAATCCAATGTTTCTTTAAACCCAGTGTTTGTAGCCCCTTGATCGCCCTGAACTGGCTGATCCAGAACTGGCTCTTCCACACGAGGGTTTTCAAGGTGTGGAGCCCAGTCCACAATCGGCTCATCACTGACAATCCATCTGGATTGAATGAATTGCCCCGATGCCGAACGGTCGCGGACGATTCGCATGTAGTTCAGGCTCTCAAGCTGCTTGATGGCTGTTCGCATGGCCGTCTCCCCCTCCTTGCGTGCAGCGCACAGGCCTTCGAGGCTGATGCGATACCCCGGCGGCAGGGACAACAAGTGCACGATCACCCCCAGTGCTTTCAGACTGAGGTGCTCGTTGCGGATCAGCGAGTTCGGAATCTGGGTGAAATTCCCCGCATGGCGACGCCGAACGATCAGCAACCGAGAAGCGTTCATGGGCGTCTCCACTGACCTTCATGATCAGCGGACCACCCGTGCGGTAGCAGCTTGCTGGGCAATCCAGGCCTCGATTTCTTCAGCAAGAAATCCGATGGCCGCGTTGCGAGAGTTGCCCAGGCGGATCGGGCGCGGGAAGGTTGGGTCTGTTCTCGTCCTGCGCCAGATGGTGACGCGGTTCATGCCCAACTGGGTTTCCAGGTCGCTGTACCGGAGGATGCGGTTTTTCATTTGATTGCCCATCGTTTCGATTGATGACAGGCAATTCTTCATTCTGCGTTGTCGGCGTGTCCAGAGGCTCAGATTTTGGCCATATTCCGCGACTTACATACCAAATTCAGATAACTGATGCGATTGTCAAAAACGTGCAGCGGCATGTTTTTGACCGGACTGGGAAACGCGACGACTATCGTCCCCGATGAAACGGACAGTTCAACTTCGCATCAATCGATTGACATCCTCTCGCGCATGAATACGAAAGCCTCTTCTTCGAAATTAGCCGACCAATGACCATTCACCGCCGAATGACGGATATGGAATCAGTTGTTTTGACTCAGAAGCAAGAAACCTGCATCGCCATCTTTTGAACTGGAAAATGTCTTTTATCGACAGCCACTTGCGCGATTCGTGGATCGCGAGGGGACAGATGACGGCGCGAGCGAAATAAATCACCCTTTGTTGCGTTTTTGCAACAATTAATGCCTATTTCTGGCTATCCCGTGCTGCGGAGATCCATTGAGCAATCGCGCTGGGCTCAAACCCATCATGCAGTGCTGCGCGTAGTGCTTGCTCCAGTTTTTGCCAACCGACGGGAGAACTGGTGTTGGTTGAGGCGGTAGGCCAACTGCTATTACCAAGCTGAAACAGCAGGCTGTCCAACAGTTCGTCGTCGTCCACGTCATTTGCAGCTTGCTCAGCCAGCGTAAGCAATGCTTCACGCGTGGCTCTGACCGACTCGACCGGGACCGCAGCAAGAGGCTCTGCCAGCACGATCACACGGTGCGGCTGAATGAAATCGGCCAAGTCCTGTGCAGCCGCAACGCCAGCGGTTAGCTCGATGCGGGCAAGTACATCGCCAATTTGCAGGAACCGGGTCTTGGTAAGGCCTGGCTGACCATCCTGGTAAAGCACAACAGCCTCAGAGCCGACGAGGGCGTTCAGCACCAGTCCCAGGTCATCTAAGGCACCAGCGTCCCGCCATTGGTGGAGGATGTCTGCGCGCAGGCTGCTCCCCTCCAACCCTAGGTGATACATCAACGTCGCCACGCGCTTGGCAGAAATGACCTGCTCTTTGCCCCTCAGCCAAACGGACAGGTTCGCCGGACGGATACCGGTGGACATCCCCACAGAGCTCAGCGTATCGCCACGCAGGCGCATGAGTGCGGCTGCTATGGCACGCAGTTGTTCGGCCTGAAGTGTCGGCATACGGCACCTACATTGTTCTAACAGTAAATCACTATAACAAGGCGACCATGGCCCAGCCAAGGCTTGGCATGCTCTGTTTATGTCGTTATAGTAATTTATAGTTAGATGGAGAGTGCCGTGGCCAACCTATCACGAAAGTACCGCCCCATGCGACGCCGAGAGTACCAAGAGGCCGTCGAAGAGCTGAAGCGACTTCACCCTTGGCTAGAGAAGCAGGTGTTTCAGCCCGCCCCAGGCCATCTCGCTGTGGTCGCCGAGTTGATCGATCAATGCGAGCGGTTGATGCATCGCAGTGACTACCAGCGCCGTCCGCTGTTCTGTGTCACTGCCACCAGGGAAAAGCTGGCTGTCCGAGTCGAGGTCTCCGATGCCAGCATCCAGCGGGAGCGCGCCTTGCTCGACGTGGTGGAACAGGCTCGGCACGCCGCCCAGCAGTGCTGCCCTGTGTGCGGCGCTCCGGTTTTCGGTGGCGATGCCAATGCCCCCCAAGGTGCTCGGTGCGCTGAGCACGAACAAGTGGTCGGACTGTTCGCAGAGGACATCCAGCGCTTCAAGAGGGCCGCGAAGGCCTTGGAGTTGGCTGATGCTGGGCGTGCGAGTAGCACTACTGATAGCGATGCCCCCACTCGCACCGAAGCCGCCAAGAGAGAACTGCCCGACAGCCCGGTCCCCGCACGCGATAGCAGCGGCACTACGATTGACGACAAGCACGCGCCGTTGATCACCTTTCTGGACGCTGCCGGTCTCAAGCAATTTGTTGACCGCCATCGCGCGAAGGCAGACGAAAAGTTCAAGCGTGCCCAGCAGATCGCGGAGCGCATCCGGGCGGCCGGCCATGAGCGGCGCACGCTCGGCATGCTGCCCGACGAGTGGGACCTTCTGATCGAAGAGTTCACCCAGGCCTTCCCGAACTTCAGCGAGCTGGGCGAGATGCTGCACGATCACTTTGCCCTCAATGCGATGGGCGATGGCCGCGTTGCCTGGTCGCCGCTGCTGCTGGTCGGGCCTGCGGGCATCGGCAAAACAGAAGCGGCTCGCTGGCTGGCCGAAAGGCTGGCCTTGCCCTTCCGTGTGTTCGACATGGCGAGCGCCCAATCCGGTTCGCCACTGGCTGGGTCAGAAGCCTTCTGGAGCAATTCCGAGCCGGGCCTCCTGTTCGAGCTGCTTGCCTACCAGCCAAAGGCCAACCCCGTCGTGGTCTTAGATGAGCTGGACAAGACCGAGCAGGTGCGCCAATACGACCCATTGGCGGCGCTGTACACCCTTCTTGAGCGCCGCAGCGCACGGTCCTTCACGGACCTCTCTATCCGTGATTTCGCCATCGATGCCAGCCACATCAACTGGATCGCGACGGCAAACAGCGTGAATGGCATCCCGAGCCCATTGCTGTCGCGGCTCACGGTGCTGCATGTCCATGCGCCTACACCCGATCAGGTTGCACGCATCGCCCAGAACATCTACGGACGGATGCGGGCAGAAGCCACTTGGGGCTCTGCCTTCGTACCCCGTCTCGACGAGGCCGTTTTGGCGAAGTTGAAGTATCTGCCGCCTCGAAGTCTGGGCCTGGTGCTGCGACGGGCGCTTGGGCATGCGGCACGGGATCAGCGCGATCACATCACGCCCACCGACCTACAGCTGATTTCAGACGGCGGCAAGCGTGGAATCGGCTTCACCGCTGACCTGACCGTGCAGCAGTAGCAAGCACTCGAATCCGCCCCAATCGAGGAGAAACCATCAATGCACCACAACCTGCAAATCAAGTTCCAGTTTCACTCCCCAAGCAGCTCATTCAACGACGTAGCTGGCAGCATCGTGATCGACATGGTGCGCAACGGGGAACACGAGTACACGCTGAACCTCCCTACCGGCGATATCCGTGTCTGGCGAAGGTCACTCACCACGGCATTCCCCAGTATCGACTGGCGTAGTCATCGCCACTTAACTGCGACGATGCGCGGGGTGGACAAGCTGCTCGAACTCCACCAGAAAGTCTGTACGTTGGCAGCAGGTAGCGGGAGTGGTTGGATTCCAGTCGTCAAAGCCGGAGCAGGTCCATCGGACAAGAGCTGCAAGGTCCGGGTGAGCGATGTCGTCTACCGTATCAATGTCGAGTACGACAAGTACGACATCGAACGACGAGCCCATACCTTGACGATTCCCGCCAGCCAACTGCGTGAATCAGACGGGCTGCTCTACGCTCCACGTTGGCTGTTGATGCGGACCATTCATGAGCGCGTACTGGATCGCAAACGGTGGCCCCATGACATCGAACATGGGCAATTTCTTGATGCCGACATGCTGTGGGCGGAACTGTTCGCACCGCTGCAGCTTGCCCTAGAGCAGCAGGAGGCTGTAGCGCTTGAGCGAAAACGGCAAAGGAAGGCGTGGGATGCCACATATGCCCGAGCCATCAAGGGCGATCAAGGCAGACCTGAGGGCGAAGAGGCGGCTACTCACAAGGAATGACGATGCGTTTGTCCCCGCACTTCTGATCTATCCGCGCCTGTACCCCGTTATCGTAATTACGGTAACTACGATAACGGGCGTGTGCCGATCAGTTTCTGAGATGTGCCTGCCCGCATGTATGGCAAAACCACGTGTTCTGCCACTGGCGCTTCGCCGCACTGTAGGCCTTAGCCTGGGCGTGCCAGCCCTTCATCAGCAGCCAGCTCAGTGCAATGAGTCCTAAGCCAACTGCGGCTTGCTTCCAGTTGTAGATGAGCAGCGCCCAGAAGGACATGCCGACCCGGCAACCCCGCTCGAAAAGGTCGCACACCGTCGCAGCGTGATAGACCGTCGCTCCACCCAGCCCAAACGCAATGATGAACGGCATCGGTGACGGCGGTGCAGGCGGGGCGCAGTGCTGAGCCAACACCGTGAACTGAGAGCCCTGGCTGCTGCCTTGAACGAACTGCCCATCTGAAGTGACCGCCGTGTGTGAAGCTTGGAAATGCTGCGTACCGCCCGCATGCACAACGGCCACTGGCTGGATGTGCGTGCTACCGCAACTCGGGCATTGCATTGCCATGATCAGCCCTCCGAGCCTTCGGTGTTGACGGTACAGGTCAGCGTGGCCTCGCCGCCCTCCATGCCCGCCGACAACACGCCGGCCTTGGTCAAACGGCCATAGGTCTTGCCGTCCTTGCCCAGCTTCAACGAGCCTGATTTCGCAATCTGCTGGACCGTGAGGCCGGGCAAGTAGCTGCGGTAGGTTTGCTCACCCCCGTCACGTGACACCGCTACCTTGCGGACGCTGAACCCATAGACCTTGACGGGCTCGGCGAGCGTGACCGGCGTGACGCCTTGATCGGGATTCCATCCCGACTGCTTGAGCAGCGACTCAGCCAGTTCAAATCGTGGACCGATGACAGTGCAGCTCAACGCCTGTTCGAGCTGCGCCTTGGTCTTGGCGTCCACGGGCTGCGACGCTCCGTTGCTGGAGGCAGGAGGCACGGTTGGCTTGATGACCGCGTTGGCGTCATACCCTACCAACCAGAGATTGGTCGGTGCGCCCGGCTGCCATCCGGTGTCGAGCACCAGTTGCTGGATAAACCCCTGGAAGGCGAGCTGCTGCCGCTCGCTGATCGGCTGCCGGTCGGGGATGGCCAGCATGGGCGGCTTGGGGCCAACAGTGCGGACATTGCCGCTGTGCTCGACCGCCATCTGCTGCATGAAGAGGTGCAGGTTGGCGGCGTTGTTGACCGCGTACCCCACCGACTGTCCCCAGCACACCGAAAAGGCGGGTACGGCTTCGGACTTGGTCTTGCTCCACCAGATGGTGGCCGTACCGATCCAGCAGTCACTACGGGACCAGTCCGTGACCGTGACAGCCGCGCGGGGGAAGTAGGTCTTGGGAGTTCCGTCGAAAGGGTGCTTGCTGAAGAGGCCTGCCAGCGCTGTTGCACGGATGCCAGGAGCGCCGGGCGGCGCGATTTGGTCTGGCTTTGCTTGATTGGCAACAACTGCTGGGTGACCCTCGGTAGCAGGAGGCGGTGCTGCGTTGCCTTGGCTGGCCTTGGACACGCCACCCAAAGAGAGGTGAACCTTGGTCGAGCCGTCAGCCTGCGGCTGTGTCGTGACACAGCCGGTCACGGTCATCACAACGGCCAGCCCGGCCAGCATCCGAAAGCAGAGTCCATTCATCCATCAGCTCCCTTTGATACCAAGTTGAGCTGATTATGAAGACTATATTCGACAATGTCGAATATAGTCCGTGGATTAAAGGTCTCATGACGCCCATGCTCGGCGTTGATGGGACGAGACTACGAGCAAGTGCGTCAGGACTTGGCGCGCAACATGAAAGACTTCCGGGGCAAGCGTGGCTTGTCGCAGGAGGCGCTCGCCCTGAGCGCGGATGTGGATCGCACCTACGTGAGTCAGATCGAGCGCGCTGTGGGCAACCCGTCCCTGCTGGTCCTGTGCAAGCTGGGCGCGATCCTGGAGACCGACGTGCTCGATCTCTTGACGGAGCAGACCAAGTGAACGCGGGTGAGGCCACCCGAATGGGGATGGCCGCAAAAAATGTATATGGAAGTGACTACGGAATGAGCCAAACCGCGCTGAGACCCAGTAAAAATGGCACTTCTAAGACCATCTTTCACTTTAACGTCTGATCCGCGCCTCCATCCGGAAGTCTCGGCGACTCAGGATCGCCGGGGCGTATTCGGCCCGGGTCGATACGGCAAGAGCGTGTCCGGCGCACCGGTTCGGCGCGAGACCCGGAGCCGGGCTCATTGCAGGAACGGGTACCGAGCCGCGTGCCCATCCTCCCGCGCAACCGCAGACTGGCGACCCGTCCGGCGTTTCCGCTGACGTCGCTCAGCGCCCCTCGTCCAGCCAGCGTGCGGCCATGAGCAGGCGGGTGTGACTGGCCGGGTCGGCGCGCACGGTGGCGGCGAACAGCTGCACGCAGCGCTCGGCGGAACCGAGATAGCGCGCGTTGCCGGTGCGGCGGGCGAGGCGGATCAGGGCCAGCGCGGCCATGCCGTTGCCGGAGGGCGTGGCGGCGTCGAGTGCGGGCTTGGCGCGGTGGAAAAGCGGCTGTGCGTCGTGCGCGGTGTAGAAGAAGCCGCCCCTGGCGTCGTCTTCGAAGCGCAGCAGCATCCCCTCGGCCAGTTGCACGGCGAAGGCGAGATCGCCGTCGTGCGGCACGGCTTCGTGCAGCGTCAGCGCGGCGTCCAGCAAAAATGCGTGGTCGTCGAGAAAGCCTTCGATACCGGGCAGAGATTGCAGGCGGTCGGCGCCGCCCACGTCGTCGCGCCAGCGTGCCGCGCGCAGCGCGTCGAAGCTCGTGCGCGCGGCCTCCAGCCAGTCGCTG
Organism: uncultured Methyloversatilis sp.; assembly: GCA_964555165.1. Lineage (GTDB taxonomy): Bacteria > Pseudomonadota > Gammaproteobacteria > Burkholderiales > Rhodocyclaceae > Methyloversatilis. The sequence continues at coordinate 76,472 of CAZKRN010000003.1, forward strand.
CGGCCGAACACTGCACCGGCATGCGCGAGGGCTTTCACCATGAGCGCGTTCCAGGCGGTCGGGGTCTTGCTGTCGCGTACGGCGCGCTCACGGTCGTCGCGTCTGTTCAGCAGGCGGCCGCGGGCGCCGTCGATCACCGCCTGCACCGCTGCCAGCGGTTGATCGAAGGTATCGGCCAGCTTTTCCGCGCTGCGTGCGACGCGCAGATGCCAGGACTTTCCTTCGAAGCCGGGCGGGTCGATCAGACCCCAGTGCGCGGCGCACAGATCCCATTCGACGGGCGAGAGCACTTCGCGCAGCACCGCGTTTTCCCACACATAGACGCCGCCTTCCCGACCCGCCGCGTCGTCCGCGGCCAGCGCGCTGCAGAACAGTCCGTCGTCGCTGCGCATTTCTCGCAGGGCCCAGTCAACCGTCAGTTCGGTTGCGCGGCGGAAGAGCGCGTCGCCGGTCGCCTTCCAGGCGTCGGCGTAGAGCGGCAGCAGCATGGCGCTGTCGCACAGCATCTTTTCGAAGTGCGGAATGTGCCAGGCCGGGTCGACGCTGTAGCGGAAGAAGCCGCCGCCCAGCTGGTCGAACAGGCCGCCCTCGGCCATGTGGCGCAGTGATTCAAGCGCCATCGTGCGCGGCGACGGTGTGCCGACATCGCTGTCGAGCTGCAGCAGGAAATCGAGGTCGGTCGGATGCGGAAACTTCGGCGCGCCACCGAAGCCGCCATGGCGCGCATCGAAGGCGGTGGCGAGTTGCTGTATCGCCTCGTCCTGTACCGACGGATCGGGCGGCGTACCGGTCGACTGCGGCAGGGAGGCGTTCATGGCGGCAAGCAGCGCCTCGTCCTGGCGCGCCAGATCGGCGCGACGTTCGCTCCACACCGTGCTGACCGACGCCAGCACGTCGCGCAGCGCGATCTGCCCACCCGACGCTTCGCGCGGAAAATAGGTGCCGCCGTAGAAGGGCACACCCTGTGGCGACAGGAAGACGGTCAGCGGCCAGCCGCCGTTGCCGCGACGCAGCCGTTGCAGTGCCTGCTGGTAGAGACCGTCGATGTCCGGCCGCTCTTCGCGATCCACCTTGATGGCGACGAAGCCCTCGTTCATCACTGCCGCCGTCGCCGGATCGGAGAAGGATTCGCGTGCCATCACATGGCACCAGTGACAGGAGGCATACCCCACGGACAGCAGGATGGGGCGGTCGAGCCGGCGCGCTTCGGCGAAGGCGGCTTCGCCCCACGGATACCAGTGCACCGGATCGGCCGCATGCTGCTGCAGGTAGGGCGAGGTCTCTCCGGCCAGCCGGTTGTGCGGTGCGAGTGCGGTGTCGGTAGTCATCGGATATTCCTGGCAGGCGGATCGGGCCGGCGCGAACGCGACAATGAGGACAGCCGGGCGCGCCAAAGTCCACATTCGGATGGGCGTCCGGACCGCTGCAAGGGCGCTGGCGGGCGGATACCCTGTGCCGCAGCAAGATCCGTGCAGGCGCTGCACACATCTTGCTTTTCGACTTCCTGCGGCATGCGGTGCGCACCTCGCGCACCGGCCGTCGACCGAAAGGCACGCGATGCGATTGCGCTTCCACATGACGCCAGGTTCATGCTCGACCGGCATCCACATCCTGCTTGAACACCTGGAACTGCCATTCGAGGTGTATGTCGTGAACCTGCCGGCCGGCGATCATCGTCGTCCCGAATATCTGGCAATCAACCCGAAGGGCACGATTCCGGCGTTGCAGATAGACGAAGATCCGGCGCTGACCGAATTCCAGTCCATTGCATTGTGGCTGGCCTGGCAGTTTCCGCGCGCACGGCTGTTGCCGGCGTCGCCGTTCGACGCGGCGCGTGCCGTCGATCTGATGACCCATGTCGTGGGCACCGTGCATGGCGCCGCCTACACCCGCATCTTCACGCCGGAGCGCTACCTGCCTGCGGACGTGGACGCCGCCGCGCGCGCGCAGTGGCTGGAGGCGATCAAGGCTCAGGGCCGCTCCATGGTCGATGAAGCCTTCGCGCTGATCGAGCCGCGCATCGACGAAGACGGCCGTCTGTTCGGCGACGATCTCACCGTCGCCGACGCGGCGCTGTTCTACGTCACCTTCTGGGCCGACCGCACGGGCTTGCCCCTGCCGCCGCGCTGCCTCGCCTTTTACCGGCGCATGCGCGAACGGCCCGTGGTCAGGCGCGTACTGGCCGAGGAAGGCTATCGCTGAGCCGCTCGGGCGGTCGTCGAGCGGCGTGGCTCAGGACGCCGCGCCGTCTTTCTGCTGGGCAGCCACCTCGGCGCGCACCTGGTCCATGTCCAGCGCCTTCGCCTGTTCGATCAGCTGTTCGAACTGACCGGCGGGCAGTGCACCCGGCTGTCCGTACAGCACGATCTGGTCGCGGAACACCATCAATGTCGGAATCGAGCGGATGCCGAAGGCAGCGGCAATACCCTGTTCCTCTTCGGTATTCACCTTTGCGAACACGATGTCCGGATACTTTTCCGACGCCGCCTCGTAGACCGGGGCAAAATTGCGGCAGGGGCCGCACCACGGAGCCCAGAAATCGACAATGACGAAGGGGTTGTTCTCGACCGTGCTGTTGAAGCTGTCTTCCGTGAGTTCGATGGTGGCCATGGGAGTCCTCGGGGGTGAATCGCTCGGGGGCGAGCCGGCATGGTAGCCGAGCACCGGCCATATGTCGGCCGTTTTGCACCCAGTCCGACCGGTCCGTTGCACAAGGGTTCGCTGGTGGCGGCGCTGGCCAGCTGGCTGGATGCGCGCGCCGCCGGGGGGCGCTGGCTGTTGCGCATCGAGGACGTGGACGAGCCGCGCTGTTCGGCGGCGGCTGCCGACACCATCCTGCGCCAGCTCGATGCGCTCGGCCTGCACTGGGATGGCGAGGTCGTGTGGCAGAGCCGGCGCACCGCGCTGTACCGCGCCGCGCTCGACGCTCTGGTCGCCCGCGGTCAGGCCTATGGCTGTGTCTGCACCCGTCGCGATCTGGAGTCGCAGCCGCTTGCCTCCGATGGCGCACGGCGTTACCCCGGCACCTGCCGCGATCGCGCCGATGTGCTGCCGCGCGCCTGGCGGCTGCGCGTGCCGATGGGCGAGGTCGCGTTCGACGACGCGCTGTGCGGTCGCGTCGCGGTCGATGTGGCGGCGGACTCCGGCGACTTCGTGCTGTGGCGCGCCGACGGCTATTGCGCCTATCAGCTGGCGGTGGTGGTGGACGACGCCGACCAGGGCGTGACCGACATCGTGCGCGGCGCCGATCTGCTTGCCTCGACGCCGCGACAGATCCTGGTGCAGCGCGCGCTCGGCCAGCCGAGGCCGCGCTACGCGCACGTGCCGGTGGTGCTCGATGCGCAGGGCGAAAAGCTGTCCAAGCAGACACGCGCGCGGGCGCTGGAACCGGCGGACGCGCTGACCGACCTGGCGGAGGCGCTCGCCTTTCTGCGCCACCCGCCGCCAACCGGCGTCGTGGCCTCGGGGCGTGAGGGTCTGCTCGCGTGGGCGGTGCAGCGGTGGACGCTGGCAGCGCTGTCCGGCGCGACGTAGCAGGCGGACTCAGTAGTGCGGCGGAATGTCCTGCTGCGCGTCGGCGCGCTCGGCCGGCTGCATGCCCTGCACCAGCACATAGACGTGCTTGAGCTGCAGCTGCAGTGACTCGATCGCGCGCTGCTGCTCGAACACGGTGCGGTTCAGCGCGTCCAGCATGTCGTCCATCAGCGCGATGCGGGCTTCGAGGTCGTTCAGGCGGTCGGTCATGTCGGGGTGTCCGGAGAATGTTGGCGGGCCAGCGCCCAGGCGACGTGTTCGCGCACGACCGGTGAGGCGTGGTCGGCGCGCGCCTGCAGCGCGGCGATGTGGGCGGCGGAGGATGGCGCGTTGCCGAGCGCGACCGCGATATTGCGCAGCCAGCGTTCGTGGCCGATGCGCCGGATCGCACTGCCTTCAAGGCGGCGCTTGAATTCGTCCTCGCTCCAGGCGAACAGTTCGCTCAGTGAAGCGCGGTCCAGACCGTTGCGCACGGCGAAATCCGGCGCGACGGCCTTGGTTGCGTGGCCGTTCCACGGGCACACCAGCTGGCAGTCGTCGCAGCCGTAGATGCGGTTGCCGATCAGGGGCCGCAGCGGTTCGGGGATGGGGCCGTCCAGTTCTATCGTCAGGTAGGACACGCAGAGCCGTGCGTCCAGTTGATAGGGCGCGACGATGGCGCCGGTCGGACAGATGTCGATGCAGCGGGTACAGGTGCCGCAGTGGTCCGGCTGCGGTGCGTCCGGTGGCAGCGGCAGCGTGGTGAACAGTTCGCCGAGGAAAAACATCGAGCCGGCGTCGCGGTGAATGAGCAGCGTGTGCTTGCCGCGCCAGCCGAGCGCAGCGCGGCGGGCGATCTCGACTTCGAGCACCGGCGCCGAATCGGTGAACGCACGGTGGCCGAAGGGGCCGACCACGCGCTCTATCCGTTCCGCAAGCTTCTGCAGCCGGTTGCGCAGCACCTTGTGATAGTCGCGGCCGAGCGCGTAGCGCGATACATAGCCGAGGTCGCCGTCGTCCAGCACCGCCTGTGCGTCGGCCGAGTCGTCCGGCCAGTAAGGCATGCGGGCACTGATGACGGACAGCGTGCCGGGCACCAGTTCGGCCGGGCGGGCGCGCATTGCGCCGTGGCGCGCCATGTAATCCAGCTCGCCGTGCCGCCCGGCGGCCAGCCAGTCGAGCAGCCGGGTTTCCGCTTCACCGAGATCGATGCCGGAGATGCCGACCGAGGTGAAGCCCAGCTCGCGCCCCCAGCCGCGGATGAGCGCAACCAGTTCGTCCGGGCTGCGGAGCAGGGTATCGCTCATTGCGCGACTGCACCGGCGGATAATGGCAGCCGATCCGATTGCACACAGACCGCCATGAATGATTCGACCCTGACGATGGAGCTCGCCGACACCGCCGCTACCGAGGCGCTGGGCGCGCATCTGGCGCGCGCGCTGGCGCCCGGCCTGTGCGTGTTTCTGGACGGCGACCTGGGGGCGGGCAAGACCACGCTGGTGCGCGGTCTGCTCAGAGCGCTGGGCCATACGGGTAAGGTAAAAAGTCCGACCTTCACTTTGCTTGAATCGTATGCTATTTCTAGCTTAAACTTCCAGTTGTATCACTTTGATTTTTATCGCTTCACGCATCCGGATGAATTCATCGAAGCAGGTCTGGACGAATACTTCGGGCAAACCGGCGAAAGCGCGGGCGTCTGTCTGGTCGAATGGCCGGACAAGGCGGGCGCACATCTGCCCGAGCCCGATCTGCGCATCGCGCTCGCGGTGGTCGGCGAAGCGCGTCGTGCGCGGCTTTCTGCCGGCAGCGAAGGAGGTCGGGCATGTTTAAGCCAATTGTCAGTCGCCGTGGAAGGTCAGCGGCCCGCAGCTTGAGCCGGCGCGATTTTCTCGCTTTTTCCGGCGCTGCGCTGCTGTTGTCGGTGAGCCCGGTCGGGCGCGCCGCCGCCACCTCGCTGCTGGCCGTGCGCGTCTGGCCGTCGCTGGAATATACGCGCATCACGCTCGAATCCCGCGACGCGCTGAAGTTCTCGCACTTCACCGTGCAGAACCCGGAACGTCTGGTCATCGACATCGAGGGCGTGGAGCTGAACAACGTGCTCGGCAGCCTGCCGGGCAAGATTGCCGATACCGATCCCTATATCAAGCTCATCCGTGCAGGCCGCAACAAGCCGGGCGTGGTGAGGCTGGTGATGGAACTGAAGACCGAGGTGAAGCCGCAGGTGTTCACGCTGGCGCCGGTCGGCCAGTACGGTCACCGGTTGGTGATGGACATCTATCCGTCGCAGCCGGTCGATCCTCTGATGCAACTGGCGCGTCGGGGTGACATTCAGTACCAGGGCGACGTCGCGCCCGATCAGCCGGACGCGCCGGCGCAGCCGCCGGCTGCGGAGCCGCCGCCGGAACCGCCAAGTCTGGCCGAGTCGCGCGACGGCGGCGGCAAGGAGACCGAGGCGGAGGTGAGTCGACTCATCACCATCGTGCTCGATCCGGGCCATGGCGGCGAAGACCCGGGCGCGGTCGGCCGTGGCGGCAGCTTCGAGAAGAACGTGACGCTGGAAGTGGCGCAGCGCCTGCAGAAGAAGATAGACGCCGATCCGGCGATGCGTGCCGTGCTCACGCGCGATGCCGACTTCTTCGTGCCGCTCGGTACGCGGGTGGCCAAGGCGCGCCGCGTGCGCGCCGACCTGTTCGTGTCCATCCACGCCGATGCCTTCGTGCGGCCCGACGCGCGCGGCAGTTCGGTGTTCGTGCTGTCCGACCGCGGCGCCAGCAGTTCGGCGGCGCGCTGGCTGGCGCAGCGCGAGAACTCGGCCGACCTGATCGGCGGCGTCAACCTCGACGTCAAGGATCCCTATCTCGCGCGCACGCTGCTCGACCTGTCGCAGACCGCGACGATGAACGATTCGATGAAGCTCGGGCGCGCTGTACTCGGAGAACTGGGCGGCGTGAACACGCTGCACAAGCCGCATGTCGAACAGGCCGGCTTTGCCGTGCTGAAGGCGCCGGATGTGCCGTCCATCCTGGTCGAGACCGCCTTCATTTCCAATCCGGAAGAGGAAAAACGGCTGACCGACGACGCCTACCAGGACAAGCTGGCCGACGCCATCCTGCGCGGCATCCGCCGCTATCTGGCGAAAAATCCGCCGCTCGCGAAGTCGCGACTGGCTTCGCTCTGAGGCCAGGCACACGGGCGCCGGCCTCCATCCCTTTCCCCGGGGACGGCGCCGGGCACCTCTTTGTCTCCGCGTGTCGGCGCGACTGCGCTGGCGGTGTGCGCTTGACTCACGTCATGCGTGCGCACCGCCACGCCACCTAGAATGCCGGCCCATGACCCGAACTCCGCTCTCGTGATGAATGCGCCGGAATCACCGCTGAATCTGCGGCAGATCGACACGGCTCCAGCCGTGATCTGCTATCACTGCGGACTGCCGGTCGATGGACCGGTGCGTTACCGGGTTCGTGTGGCCGGTGAAGACCGGCCGATGTGCTGTGCGGGTTGCGCGGCGGTGGCCGAGGCGATTTCCGGCAGCGGGCTGGAAGCTTTCTATGCGCATCGGGACGCGCTGCCCGATGCGGCTCCCGAGGGCGCCGGGCGCGATCTGTCGGTGTATGACCTGCCGGAAGTGCAGGCGGACTTCGTGCGCACCGTATCTCACCCCGCCTGCAACGACGCGCGCGAGGCGCTGCTCATCATTGAAGGCATACGCTGCGCCGCCTGCGTATGGCTGAACGAACAGCATGTCGGCCGCCTGCCCGGCGTGCTCACCCTGGAAATCAACTACGCCACCCGCCGCGCGCGCGTCGTCTGGGACCCGGCCCGGGTGCAGCTCTCCGCCATCCTGAGGTCGGTGACCGACATCGGCTACGAAGCCTGGCCGAACGACCGCGCACATGCCGAGTCGGTTGCGCGCAGCGAGCGGCGCGATGCACTGTGGCGGCTCGCCGTCGCCGGGCTGGGCATGATGCAGGTGATGATGTATGCGTGGCCCGAATACACTGCGGGCGACGCCGAACTGCCGGGCAGCATTGCTGCCCTGATGCGCTGGGCCAGTCTGGTGCTGACGGCACCGGTGGTGTGCTACTCGGCCGCTCCGTTTTTTTCGCGCGCGCTGCGCGACCTCGCGGCGAAGCGTGTCGGCATGGATCTGCCGGTTGCGCTCGGCATCGGCAGCGCCTTCGTCGCCAGCCTCTGGGCGACGGTCACGCACTCGGGCGTGGTCTATTTCGATTCCGTCACCATGTTCGTGTTTCTGCTGCTCGGTGGCCGCTATCTCGAAATGCTGGCGCGCCAGCGTGCGGTGCGTGGCGTAGAGGAGCTGGCACGCGTGATGCCGGCGCTGGCGCGCCGTCTTGTCGGTTCAGCCAGCGAAGGTACAGAGGCGGTGCCGGTGGCGCGACTGATGGTGGGAGACCGGGTCGCGGTAGCGGCCGGCGAGGTGTTTCCAGCCGACGGCCGCCTGATCGACGGGCGCAGCGAGGTCGACGAGAGCCTGCTCACCGGTGAATCGAAGCCGCAGGCACGCGGGCCGGGCGATCGCGTGGTTGGCGGCAGCCTCAACGTCGCTTCGCCGGTCGTGCTGCAGGTCGAGCAGGTGGGCGAGGAGACGCGGCTTGCCGCCATCCGCCGGCTGATCGGCCGCGCGTCGGCCAGCCGACCCGAAGTGGTGCAGTTCGCCGATCGCATTGCTGTGCACTTCGTGAAGGCGCTCATCGTGCTGGCCGTGCTGACCGCCGGTGTCTGGCTGTGGCTGGATCCGTCCCAGGCATTGTCGGTGTTCGTCGCGGTGCTGGTCGTGAGTTGTCCGTGTGCGCTGTCGCTGGCCACGCCCGCGGCGCTCACGGTCGGCACCGGCGTCCTGTCGCGCGGCGGTCTGCTGGTGACGCGCGCGCACGCGATCGAAACGCTGGCCCGTGTCACCCACGTCGTGTTCGACAAGACCGGCACGCTGACTACCGGCGAAATGGCTCTGCAGGCGGTCGACGCATGCGGTGGCGACACCCCGGCGCGTGCCTTGCTGCTTGCGGCCACGCTGGAAGGCCCGTCCACGCATCCGATTGCGCGCGCGCTGCGGGCTGCGGCCGGTGAGGCGCCGCGGCCCGCCGTGTCCGGACTGTCCGCAGTCACCGGTCAGGGTGTGCAGGGCACAATCGAGGGGCGACGGCTGCGACTGGGCTGCGCGGAATTCGCCTGCGCACTGTCCGGCGCCGCCATCCCGCCTTCTCCGGTGGGCAGCATCACCCCGGTCTGGCTGGGTGACGAGCGTGGTCTGCTGGCCAGATTCGAACTCAGCGACGCACTGCGTCCTGGCGCGCGCGAACTGGTGGGCCGACTGCGTGAGCGAGGCATCGCGGTCAGCCTGCTGTCGGGGGACGCGCACGCACCGGTCGCGGCGCTGGCGCGCGAACTCGGTATCGACGACGCGCAGGCGCGCATGACGCCCGAAGGCAAGCGCGCCCGCATCGAGGCCTTGCAGAAGGCGGGTGCCGTGGTCGCCATGCTGGGCGACGGCGTCAACGACGCGCCGGTACTGGCCCAGGCGCAGGTGTCGGTGGCCATGGGCGGCGGTACCGAACTGGCGCGGGCCCAGGGCGATCTGGTGCTGCTGTCGGAGCGGTTCGACGCGCTCACCCGCGGTCTGGATACGGCGCAGGCAACGCTCAGGGTGGTGCGGCAGAATCTGCGCTGGGCCTTCGCCTACAATCTGCTGGCCATACCGCCGGCCATGCTGGGCTGGATCACGCCGTGGATGGCCGGCATCGGCATGTCTGTCAGTTCGCTGATGGTGGTACTGAACGCGCTGCGCCTGCAGCGGCAGTCGGAGGAGCGGAACTGATGGACATCCTGTGGTTGCTGGTCCCGATGTCGGTACTGATTGCGCTCGGCATCGGCGCAGTGTTCATCTGGTCTGCGCGCAGTGGCCAGTTCGACGATCTCGAAGGTCCGGCCCAGCGCATGCTGATGGACGACGACCGCACACCCGAAATCACGGGGCGGCCGGATTCCGTTGATGCGGGCGTGACGGATATCCAGCGGCCCTGACCGAGCCGGACTATAGTCGAAGCACCTCGCCACAAGGAGCGTCCCATGAGCGCTTGCACTCAACATCCTCATCACGACCACCAGCACGGCGCCGCTTGCGGGCATACGGCGGTACGCCACGACGGGCATGTGGATTACCTGCACGACGGGCACCTGCACCACGTGCATGGCGATCATGTCGATGAGCACGTGATCGAGGTTTCGGCTGCCAACCCCGACGGCTGCACGCCGCAGCATCGCTGCGCCGGGCATGCGGCCGACCATGTGCATGGCCCCGGCTGCGGGCACGAGGCAGTGCCGCACGGCGATCATGTCGACTACCTGGTCGACGGTCATCTGCATCACCCGCATGGCGACCACTGCGACGATCACGGGTCACTGCAGATCGCCTGACGCGCCGATGCGGTCCGCCGCGGCTATCATGCGGTCCGGGCCTGAAGACTGCGTCGCGATACATGTCCTTTCATCGAGCCGGCGGCGCATGGCGTTCGCCGGCGTTATTCATGCCGGCCGCTCTGCGCGGCTGGCTGACCGATCCTCATTCGCTGACTTCGCGTATCCGTGCCCGCTGCGTGGAGTTCGCGGTGCGTCCGCTGCGCCAGTGCGCGGCAGCGGCCGAACGCGACGAATGGAATGTGCTCGGCGTGCCGGACGCGCGCCGCGTGCGTGTGCGCGAGGTGTTGCTCTGTGCCGACGGCCGGCCGGTCGTGTTCGCCCACAGTGTCGTGCGACTGCGTGATGTGTGCGGCTGCTGGCGCCTGTTTGCCGGCATCGGCAGCCGGCCGCTGGGTGAAGCCTTGTTCGCCGATGCGCGCGTGGCCCGGTCGGCGCTGTCGGTGCGCCGCATCGATGCGCGCCATCCCTTGTTCGCGCGCGTGCGCGCAGCCGGCGTCGATGTCGATGCGCCACTGTGGGCCCGTCGTTCGCTGTTCATCCGCGACGGTCGGCCGCTGCTGGTGACCGAGGTCTTCCTGCCGGCCATTTCGGAGCTCGCGCCATGAATCTGCTCGCCCGCCTCAATGCCTGGGAACGTCTGATGCGGCTGGACAAGCCGATAGGCATCCTGCTGCTTGCCTGGCCGACCTTGTGGGCACTTTGGGTGTCCGGCGGCGGCAGGCCTTCGCCTTTCATCGTCTGGATATTCCTGCTCGGAACGGTGCTGATGCGCAGCGCGGGCTGCGTCATCAATGACTACGCCGACCGCAACTTCGACGGTCAGGTCGAGCGGACCAGGCTGCGGCCACTGGCCACCGGCGAGGTCGGCACGCGCGAGGCGCTGCTGCTGGCCGCAGCGCTGGCACTGTTCGCCTTCGTCCTCATCCTGCCGCTGCACCGTCTGGTGATCGTGCTGTCCTTCGCCGCGCTTTTCCTGGCCGCGAGCTATCCCTTCACCAAGCGCTTCCTGGCCATTCCGCAGGCGTATCTCGGCGTCGCTTTCGGCTTCGGCATCCCGATGGCCTATGCCGCACAGCTCTACACGGTGCCTGTGGAGGCGTGGCTGCTGCTTGCGGCCAATGTGTTCTGGGCGGTGGCCTACGACACCGAGTATGCGATGGTCGATCGTGAGGACGACCTGAAGATCGGCATCCGCACCTCGGCCATCACTTTCGGCCGTTTCGATGTCGCTGCGATCGTGCTGTGCTACGCGGCGACGTTGGCCCTGCTGGCCGTGTGGGGCGGGCGGGAGGGGCTGGGCGCGCCCTTTCATGCCGGTCTGGCTGTGGCGTGCGGGATCGCGATCTACCACTGGACACTGATTCGCGGTCGTGACCGCGCTCAATGCTTCCGTGCCTTCCTGCACAACAACTGGTTCGGTGCGGCCGTGTTTGTCGGAATCCTGGCCGACTATCTGTTGCGCTGACCGGCGGCGGTCGTTCCGGTGCCTGAATGAAAACGCGGGGCTCAAAGCCCCGCGTCCCGCACAGGTCTGCTTCGTCCGCCGGATCAGTTGCGGCGACGGGCGACCGCGCCGATCAGTGCGAGACCTGCGGCCAGCATGGCCCAGGTGCCGGGTTCGGGAACCGGCATGATTTCGACGGTCAGCATCGGGCGCAGTGCAACATTGCCGGCATACTCCGAACTGCGAAAGTCGATACCGTTGGTGCCCGACACGAAGGGCGAAAGCAGCCAGCCATACCCGGGCAGAGCACCGCTTTGCGCGCCGGTCAGCGAATCCGTGACGTCGATGTTGAGCGTGCCGGTGGAGACGTTCGCCGAACTGTTGTTGGCGCCGATGGAGAACAGGGCGGTCGCGGAGGCTTCGGTTCCATTGGTCTGCACGCCGCCACCGACGCTGTTCCAGGTAACGGTCGACTCGGACCAGTCGATCAGCATGTCGTGCACGGTCAGACCGCTGCCGACATCGAACACCTGGATGGTCAGCGTGGCCGACACGATGGTGTCGCCGGCCTTGATCTGTCCGGCAGCCGCGCCGAACAGTCCGTCGAAGCGGATCAGGCCCTGATTGGGCTTGCTGCCCGGGCTGCCGTCGTCGCCATCTACGCTGATGTATTCGAGCGAACCGAAGTTCAGGCCACGACTGTCTCCGCTGGAACTCTGGCCGGAGCCCGTGGCGGTCTCGTTACTGCGGATCATCGAATCCTGGGTGCCGGCGTAACCGGCAGCGCCTTGCTGGAAGGTGAGGGTGGTGGTTGCAAAGGCCGGCGAAGCGGCCAGCAGGGCGAGTGCGAGGAGGGATACGTTCTTCATGGCATGTCCTTGTCGGAAAAGGCCGACGTCCGGAGGCGCCGGCAGGAAAAAAACGACAGATCTGGTTCGTTTCAAAGTGCGCCGTTGTCCCACGGACCGGTGATGGCGAAGGTGACGCCCTGGCGAAATGAGTCTGTCGGGAGGCAATGTCCCTCGAGTTAAACTTCCGTTAACGTTTGGCGCGCCGGGTAATAGGCCATTCGGACGATTTCGCTTGCCGAACGGCCTATGACCGGACTATTGCCCGGCCATCGTGCCCAGGGTCGAGAGCGCCGCATCGACCTTGCTGTCCCAGCGCACCGCGCACATGAGCCGAAGGCAGTTGCCGTATTTGCCCTGCGGCGAAAACAGCGGACCGGGGGCGACGCTGATGCCCGCTGCCAGCGCACGTGACTGCAGTGCCAAGGCGTCGACTGTCTCCGGCAGTTCGACCCACAGAATGAAACCGCCGGCCGGCCGTGTGCAGCGGGTGCCTGCAGGGAAGTGGCGGGCGATCGCGGTCTGCATGCGTTCCATCTGTTCCGCGTACTGTCGCCGGATGCGGGTCAGATGACGCTCCCAGCGTCCGGTGGACAGATAGTCCGCAAGTGCGCGTTGTGGCAGCAGCGCGGTGGACATGGTTGAGCCGTACTTGAGTCGCTCGACCTCGCGTCGCCAGCGTCCGGCGACGATCCAGCCGATGCGCAACCCCGGAGCAAGTGTCTTCGAGAAGGATGAGCACAGCAGCACGTGGCCGGTGCGATCCCAGGCCTTGGCCACGCGCGGGCGTTCGCCGTCGTGCGCCAGTTCTCCGTAGATGTCGTCTTCGATCAGCGCGATGCCGCGTGCCGACAGCATCTGCACGATGCGTCGCTTGTTGGCGTCGGGCATCAGGGCGCCGCTCGGATTGCTGAAGCTGGTGCACGCCAGGCAGGCTTTTACCGGCCATCTTTCCAGCGCCAGCCCGAGCGCGTCCGGACTCAGTCCGGTCTGCGTATCGGTCGGTATTTCAAGCGCCTTCAGGCCCAGCGATTCGATCAGTTGCAGCGTGCCGAAAAAAGCCGGCGACTCGATGGCCACGATGTCGCCCGGCTGTGTGGTGGCGCGCAAAGCCAGCGTGAGCGCTTCCTGGCAGCCGGTGGTGATGACGATGTCGTCGGGGTGGATCTGGCATCCCGATTCCACTGCGCGCCGCGCGATCTGCACGCGCAGCGCCTCTTCGCCGATGAATTCTCCATAGCGCGCGCTGCCGGCGTCCTCGTGCCGCAATGCGCGACCGAGCGCAGCCCGCACATCCTTGACTGGCTGGAAGTCCGGATGCGGAATGGCGGTGCTGAAAACCATCAGATCGTCCCGGTGCGAAGCGCGCATTACCTGGGCAACGCGCTCGGACATGGTCACCTCGCCAGGCGATTCGTCGTGGCAGGTCTGATGCGCGCGCGGGGGAAGCGCTTCCGGTGTGCGCGCATAGAAGCCGGACTGCGGCCGGGCCTCCAGCCAGCCCTGGGCCTCCAGTTTTCGATAGGCGGAGATGCAGGTTGCAATGCTCAGACCCTGCTGGTTCGCGATACGGCGTACCGAAGGCAGGCGCTGCCCCGGCGGGTAAAGACCGGCCCTGATGTCGGAACGCAGTCGGTCGGCGAGCTGTTCGTAGCGGTTCATGCGGTGTTCTCTCGCAGTGATGCCCGACACTGTACTGACTGTTCTCGAATCACGATCGGTACAGTTTGCGCCTGACGAGAGGGATACAGATGAAGACGAGTCTGAACTGTACTGGTTGAGATATCGTTGTCTGTATATGTATAGGTACAGTGGCGCTGTGCATGATGAGGCTTCACTCCAGGAGCCCTGCCATGCCGATGATTACACTCGATCTGTCCCGCGCGCTTGACGCCGATACGCGACTTGCCGTCGTGCGCGCGATTTCCGACCTTACCGCCGAACTGCTCGGCAAGAAGCGGGAACTGACTGCGCTGGCGATCGGCCATGCCGAACACTGGTCGGTCGGAGCGGAGGCGGTCGATGATGCGCTGACCGCGTTCCATCTCGAAACGCGGGTCACGGCAGGTACCAATACCAAGCAGGAGAAGGCGCGCTATCAGGCGGCTGTCTGGCAGGCGCTGGAGGCCTTGATCGGCCCGCTGCATCCGGCCAGCTATATTGTGGTGTCCGATCTGCCCGCGGACTCATGGGGCTATTCGGGAGAGACCCAGGAGTTGCGTCATGTCCGCGCGCACCTGGTTTCGTGAATGCGCGTTTCGCCTGACGCGTGTCCGTTGCACGCTGCGCGCGCGTGCCGAGCTGAATGCCATGGACGATCGCGAACTGCGTGACCTCGGTCTGGGCCGGTCCGACATCGAGGCTGTGCTGTCCGGCCGTTTCGACGACGAGACGGCGCCATGCTCTCGTGCGGCGCCGGACTCGCGAGGGGCATTGCGCCGTTAGTCCCGGGTCGGCTTGAATTCCGGTGATTTGCCGAGGGACGCGGGGTCGAGCGGACGGGCGTCGGTTTCGCCCCCGGAAAATGCCACTGGCCGTCTGCCCGGCGAAAGTTGCGCACGGCAGTACCGGTGCATCGACCATTCATGCCGGACTGTCGAAGTGCTTTGCCAGGCTTTGTGCCGCGGAGACCGTGGCGAAGTGGATATCTACAATGTCGCCAATGTCCTGCGCATAGCCGCCGGCCATTGCCACAGCCAGCGGAAGATTGCGTTGCCGGCAGAAATCGAATACCCGTGCGTCGCGGGATGCCAGTCCGGCCTTGGTGACTTCAAGGCGGCCGAGGCGGTCCTGCGCGTAGGGGTCGGCGCCCGCCAGGTAGATGACGAACTGCGGATCGAAGCGCTGCGCCAGCGCAGCAAGGGCGCGTTCCAGTGCCGCCATGTAGCCGGCGTCCGAGGTACCGTCGGGCAGCGCGATGTCGAGGTGGCTCACTTCCTTGTGGAAAGGGAAATTGCGGTCGCCGTGCAGCGACAGCGTAAAGACCTGCTCGTCGTCGCCCAGGATGTCAGCCGTACCGTCGCCCTGATGGACATCCAGATCGACGATGGCGACACGTTCGATGCCGCACTCGGCCTGCAGCATGCGTGTGGCGACGGCTGCGTCGTTGAATACGCAGTAGCCGGCGCCGCTCGCACGCTTTGCGTGATGGGTGCCGCCCGCCAGATTGACCGATACGCCGTCGCGCAGCGCGCTGCGGCAGGCCTGCATGGTGGCGCCAGCCGAGCGACGCGAGCGTTCGATCATCTCGGGTGACCACGGAAAGCCTATCGTGCGGATTTCCTGCACGCTCAGTTCGCCGCGTGTCGCACGCGTGACATAGGCGGCGTCATGTGCGCGGCACAGTTCCAGGTCGCTGGCGGCAGGCGGTTCGTGCAGGACCACGTCGGGCAGTTCGGCTGCGACGCGCTCGCGCAGACGGCGGTACTTGTCCATCGGAAAGCGATGACCGCCGGGCAGGGGCAGTACGAAGTGATCGGCGTACCAGGCAATCATGCAGACGATCCAGTAGTGCAGGTCGCGGATTCTGACAGACGGGACAGTGCGGCAGTTGCGCGGCGCTGCGAGACAATCGTCCGGAACGTGGGGCGCGTCGGCCGGTCAGTGGCAGGGGCGCCTGCCGCCGGCGCGCCGGGCTGCCGCTTTCTCGCTTACCATCGTCGGCCGAAAGGCGGCCACCGTATGGCATCACCGACATGAAATACACGGATCTGCGCGACTTCATTGCACAGCTGGAATCGAAAGGCGAACTGAAGCGTGTTGCGCGCCCGGTATCGCCACATCTTGAAATGACCGAAATCTGCGATCGCGTACTGCGTGCGCAGGGGCCGGCGGTGCTGTTCGAACAGCCGACCGGGCACCGCATGCCGGTGCTGGCGAATCTGTTCGGGACGCCAGGGCGTGTCGCTCTTGGCATGGGCGTGAGCGGCGAGCGCTGGGCAGAAGCGCTGCGCGACATCGGCCGCACGCTGTCGATGCTGAAAGAGCCTGAACCTCCGAAGGGGCTGAGGGACGCCTGGGACAAGTTGCCCATGCTCAAGCAGGTGCTCTCGATGGCACCGAAGAAGCTTTCGTCCGCGCCCTGCCAGAGCATCGTTGTCGAAGGGCCGGATGTCGACCTTTCGGCGCTGCCGGTGCAGCACTGCTGGCCGGGCGACGCGGCACCGCTCATCACCTGGGGGCTGGTGGTGACGCGCGGTCCGGACAAAAAGCGGCAGAATCTGGGCATCTACCGCCAGCAGGTGATCGCAAAAAACAAGACGATCATGCGCTGGCTTGCACACCGTGGCGGTGCGCTGGATTTCCGCGACCATGCGCGCAAGCATCCAGGGAGGCCGTTTCCCGTGTCGGTGGTGCTGGGCTGCGATCCGGCAACGATTCTGGGCGCCGTGACGCCGGTGCCGGACACCTTGTCGGAATACCAGTTCGCCGGCCTGCTGCGCGGTAGCCGCACCGAACTGGTGAAGTGCATCGGAAACGATCTGGACGTGCCGGCCAGCGCCGAAATCGTGCTTGAAGGCGAACTCAGGCCGGACGCGAACCATCCGTCCGGCTACGAGCACGCGCCGGAAGGCCCGTTCGGCGACCACACGGGCTACTACAACGAAGTGGCCGAGTTTCCGGTGTTCACGATCAGCCGAATCACGATGCGGCGCGATCCGATCTATCACTCGACCTATACCGGCAAGCCTCCGGACGAACCCGCCATGCTGGGGGTGGCGCTGAACGAGGTGTTCGTGCCGTTGCTGCAGAAGCAGTTTCCGGAAATCACCGATTTCTACCTGCCCCCGGAAGGGTGTTCCTACCGGCTCGCGGTCGTCTCGATGCGCAAGCAGTATCCAGGGCACGCAAAGCGGGTCATGTTCGGTGTCTGGAGCTTCCTGCGCCAGTTCATGTACACCAAGACCATCATCGTGGTGGACGAGGACATCGACATCCGAAGCTGGCAGGAAGTGATCTGGGCCATGACCACGCGCATGGACGCCCGGCGCGATACCGTGATTGTCGACAACACGCCGATCGACTACCTCGATTTCGCCAGCCCGGTGGCCGGGCTCGGCTCCAAGATGGGGCTGGACGCGACCAACAAGTGGTCAGGTGAAACCAGCCGGGAGTGGGGGCGCACGATAGCCATGGATGTCGCTGTAAAGGATCGGGTCGATGCCATGTGGTCGGAACTGGGGCTGTGAGACGCCTGGCGGAGCAGCCACGGAGAGCCGCCTGTCGGCGGAGTCATCGCAAGTCAGGTGCGGATACCTCCGCATTCATCCTCGGTAAGAAGGAGTTTCAGCTATGGCCATTGGTCTCTACATCATCGGTGACGAAATTCTGTCCGGCCGTCGCCAGGACGGCCATTTCGCGAAGGTGCGCGAACTGCTGGCCGAACGCGGGCTGCAGTTGTCATGGGTGAGCTATCTGGGCGATGAGCGTCCACGCCTGGTCGAGGCCTTCCGCCGTACCTTTGCCAGCGACGACATCGTGTTTTCCTGCGGCGGCATCGGTGTCACGCCGGATGACCATACACGACAGTCGGCAGCGGCGGCACTCGGCGTTGACTGTGTGCTGCACCCAGCGGCTGAAATGGAAATCCGCGCGCGCTTTGGCGCCGAGACCACCGGGAACCGCTTGCGGCTCGGGGAGTTTCCGGCCGGGAGCGACATCATTCCGAACCCGTTCAACCGCATTCCAGGGTTCAGCTGTGGTCATCACCATTTCGTGCCGGGTTTTCCCGAAATGGCCTGGCCAATGATGACGTGGGTGCTCGACACGAAATACGCCCACCTGCATCACCAGCGTGACTGGGTCGAACATTCGATCTTCGTGTTCGATGCACACGAAAGCCGGTTGCTGGATCTGATGCACTCAGTCGAAACCGAGTTCGGGGTGACAGTGTTCAGCCTTCCCAGTTTCGGCAATGCCCGTCATGCCCGCCCGCACATCGAACTGGGTGCAAAGGGAATGGCTGAAAAGGTCGCCGCCGCGATGCGTACGATGCGTGCCGAAGTGTTGGCTCGCGGCCTGACGATAGCGCCTGAAGACGATCCGGGCGCCTGATTTCTCCCGACGGTCAACGAAAAAGGCCCCGCCTTTCGGGCGGGGCCTTTTTCAGCACTTTGGAAGATCAGGCAGCAGCCTTTTTCTTCGCGGTGGTGCTGGCCGCGCCGACGGCACGCACGGTGGCGCTGGTCGCGGCGTTCACGTTGGCTTCGGCCATTTCGACGGCCTGCTTGGCAGCCTTGGCCATGCTGTCGTAGGCGCTGTTGGCGGCAGCGATGGCCGACTTCACGGCGGCGACGGCAACGTCCGAACCGGCCGGCGCTTGCTTGGCGGCCTGATCGAGCGTCGAGGACACGGCCTTGTTGACTTCACCGACCTGGGCTTCGACGACCTTGGTCAGTTCTTCCTGGGTTTGCGAAACGATTTCGTAGACGCTGCGCGAGTAGGCAACGACCTTCTCGATGGCCGGCTGGACCAGGCCGCTCTGCAGAGCGACGATTTCCTGCACGTCCTTGGCACCCATCAGGGTCTTGGCGTTCGCGACGCTGTCTTCCAGCAGCGAACGGGCGGTGTTCAGGTTCAGAGCAGCCAGACGCTCGGTGCTGGCGAAAGCGGTATTGGCAAGAGTCAGCAGTGCTTCGATGCTGTTCTTGTTGGCGGCGGCAAAGTGGTCGGTGGTGAAGGCCATGTTGGGTATCTCCGTACATTTGGTTTGAAAGAGCGACCGCGAACCGGGCAAGAGCTTCGACACCCACGAGGTCACTGAACTGCGTGCAAGGCAATACAAAATTCGTATTGCGCTGCACCATGAACATGATTATAGGGTCAGGGAACGCGATGTCAAGAGGTTTTACTGCACTGCACACAAAAACTTTATGACTGATTTATCTCCTTGAAACAATGGGATGTGAACGTTCGTTCACAGAAATTTACATCGCGCGGTGCGCTGCGTCATCTGCCGGGTGGCAACAGGCTCAGCGCAGTTCGGAAAGCAGATGTGCTGCGGTGCGTTCCGTTTCGCGGCGGTAGGACTGACCGAACAGGACAAGATGGTTGAGCAGGTGGCGAAGCCGGTACAGCTTTCTGCGGGACGCCGCACCGGCATCCAGCGGTGAGTACTGCTGGTAGGCCGCGTACATGGCGAGCGGAAAGCCGCCGAACAGTTCGGTCATTGCATAGTCCGATTCGCGGTCACCGAAATGAACGGCCGGATCGAAGACGGCGGGGCGTGCGTCCACCATGCCGGCATTGCCGTGCCAGAGGTCGCCGTGCAGCAGCGAAGGTACCGGACGGTAATCCAGGAACAAGGCCGGCAAGCGTTCGACGATAGACTGCAGGTCGCCGATCAGCCCGCCACGCTCACCTCCGGCCATCAACATGTGCAGCAGTGGTTCGATCCGCCGCCTCGCGTAGAACTGCGGCCAAGAAGAGAAATATCCGTTTTGCTGCGGGCAATCGCCCAGCCAGTTGTCGTGGTCGAGGCCGTAGAGTTCGCCGTGGCGCGCGTGCAACGCCGCCAGTGCCTGTCCAAAGATGCGACCGTCTTCCGCAGTCGATACCGGACGCAGATCGAGCCATTCCAGTGCCAGCCATGCGAGATCGCCGACGTTGCCGTAGCCGTAGACTTGCGGGACGCGGAAGGCGTCGGCGTCGCGCAGAAGTTCGAGGCCAGATGCTTCGGATTGAAAGGCGTCGGTGCGATCGGCCGGAAGCAGCTTCACGAAAAGGCTGCGACCGGGGCAGTCGATGCGCAGCATGCGCCGGTTTCCTCCCGGTGTCAGTTCCGTTGCGCCGCTTACGTTCAGGCCGAGTGCCCCGGCGATGTCGTGAACCAGTTCAATCATCCTGAAAACCCCGCCTGACGGCTTGAACGATGGGCAAGGCCTGGACCCTCTCGACTTTTCCGCTTCGCCAGGACTTCACCTTCCGGGCGTGCGCGCTTGATCTTCGCAGCGTCGCGGCATTCCGTGTCCCGACGACGATCAACTGAGGCCTTCAGGATCGACGCTTCGAGCGCCCCAGCACTCGGCCAGACGGATATTGGCGGAAGAAAGACGGGTGGCGAGCACTTGCAGAAGGGCTTCATAGAAGCGCATGCGGCACGTTTCAGACGCACGCCGGATGCGATCGCCTTCGATCGCGAACAGCAGACTGTCGGTGCTTGCCTGCACATCGTTCGCCCGCAGCTTGCGGTCGCGCGCGATCACCGACATTTCACCGCAGCACTCCCCGCTGCCCAGAATGGTGAGCGTGCGCCCGCTCTTGCAGACGGCCAGTTCGCCCTCGACCAGAACATACAGCCGTTCGCCAAGTTCGCCATCCTTCATCAGCATGGTGCCAGGTGCGAGGCGTTCCAGTCGCGCAAAGCGAGCGACTTCCCACAGTTCGACATCGCTGAAATCGTTGAAGAAAGTCAGCGTGCGCAGAAGGCGGAAGTTCTCGGCGTCACCGCCCTCGTCCTCGCGCGGCTTGAGGCGGCGATTGCGGAACGCCTGCGCAAGGTCGTGCGTGAATTCGGGCCAGTTCGCGTAACGCAGCGCCACATCCTTGTGCATCGCCCGCGCAACCACAGCGTCGAGTGCTGGCGGCAGCCCGGGGCGGAAGGCCGAGGGTGGCGGCGGTTCGACGTGAATGATCTGGTACACGAGACTGTATTTGTTGCTTGCCTGGAACGGCAATTCACCGGCCAGCAATTGGTAGAGCACCACACCGAGGGAGTAGATGTCGGTCTGGTGGTTGAGCGGCATTTCCCTGACCTGTTGCGGGCTCATGTAGGCCGGCGAACCGACGCCTTCGACCTGGGTACGTTCGTTGGCGATGAACAGCGCAGCGCCGAAGTCCGTAAGTTTGACGTCGCCGTTGCGCGTAAGCAGGATGTTGGCCGGCTTGATGTCGCGGTGGGTTACGCCGAGCTGACAGGCATAGTCCAAAGCGCGGGTGCACTTGAAGACGAGTTCGACGATGCGATCCACCGGCAACAGACCCGGACGCTGAGTGTGCGCTTCCAGCGTGCCGCCGGAGACATATTCCATTGCGAGCCAGGCGTGGTCCTCGCAAATCATCGCGTCGTGGACGGCGGCGATATGTGGATGCTGCAACTTGTTTGCCAGCGACGCTTCGTTCTGGAGCAGTGCGCGCTGCAGGCGGCCGCGTGCGCGATCATTCAGTACGTCGGGGTCAATGCATTTGATCGCGACCTCGCGCTGTTCCTGCGGATCCCAGGCAAGCCAGACCGTACTGGTGCTGCCGCGGCCGATGATGCGGCGCAACTGGTAGCGGCCCAGCGTGCTGCCGGGCGTGCGAATTCCGGAGCCCGATGCGTCAGACACCGCTCAGCCGTTGATTGGCGAGCGCGAGCCGCTCGACCAGGATACGCAGGAAGGCACGGTCGAAACGGTGACGGCAGCCCTCCGATGCATGTTCAAGAGTCGCATTCGCCAGATGGATCACGACCGCCTCGGACAGTGTGGATACGTCGGCACCACGCGTGCCGCGCTCCGGTGTGAGATAGGCCATCTCGCCGACGCATTCGCCCGCCGACAGCACATTGAGCAGCTTGCGACCCTTGGTCACTTTCACTTCGCCTTCGGCGATGATGAAGAAGCCGTCACCGGTTTCGCCTTCTCGCAGCAAATTCTGCCCTCCGGCCACCCGGTGCCATTCGGCCAGCCTCACCACTTCCCATAGCTCGACATCCGAGAACTCCCGGAAAAAGCTCAACTTGCGCAGTGAGTTGAATTTCTCGCTGTCGGCGATGCGGCTGCCCTGATCGCGCTGCGCTTCTCCGCGAAAGGCCTCGGCCAGATCGAAGGAAAAGGCGTCCCAGGTCGGATAGCGGTCGTCCAGCGATTTCTGCAAGGCGCGCATCACGATGCCATCGAGCACCGGCGGCAGATCGGCTCGAAGCGCCGATGGCGGTACCGGTTCGGCGTGCGTGATCTGGTACATCATGCTGAAGTTGTTGCTGCCCTGGAACGGCAACTGGCCGGTCAGCAACTGATACATCACCACACCGAGAGAAAAGATATCCGTCTGGTGATTGAGCGGGTGTTCCTTGATTTGCTGAGGGCTCATGTAGGCCGGTGAGCCGACGCCGGAAACCTGTGTTTCGGTAGCGGAAACCGACATGGCTGCACCGAAGTCCGACACTTTCACATTGGTCCCGCCGACCGCAATGTCGTCCTCGATCCGCATGATGTTGGCCGGCTTCAGGTCGCGGTGTATCACCCCCAGGCGCCAGGCGAAGTCCAGCGCGCGCGAACACTTGAAGATGATTTCCAGTACGTCGCCGACCGGCAGCAGCGCTTGCGGCGAGGTATAGGGCTCCAGAGTGCCGCCCGGCACATACTCCATCACGATGTAAGCCGGATCGGCGTCCGCCACCGCGTCGTAGATCTGAACGATGTGCGGATGAGTCAGCTTTCCCGCCAACGAAGCTTCTGCAATGAAGAACTTTCGCTGATAGCGCTCGGACTTCCCCGCGGCACTGCTGTCGTCGCCACCGCGCGCAATGATCTTGATCGCGACTTCGCGCTTGCCGAAGGGGTCGTGCGCGAGGAACACCTTGGAGGTCGCGCCTTCGCCGAGAAGGCGCAGGATGCGGTACTTGCCAAGCAGATCCACGTCAGACGCCCTCCGTCTCGGTTCGAACGCCCGGCTTTCGCGGGCGAAGGGCGGCGGGCGCGTGCAGCTCCGCACAAACTGTGCTTGGCATCATGTCGGTCCAGCTGGACGACGCCCCATTTCCTGCCGGGAGCATCGCGACGTCGATCGGATCATCGCCGGCCGGTTCAACCGGCCAGGGCGCTCCGCGCCCTTGCGATGGCGGCTCTTACCTGGTCCGGCGCGGTGCCGCCGATGTGATTGCGCGCCGACAGCGAACCTTCCACCGTCAACACACCATATACGGATTCATCGACCAGAGGCGAGAAGGACTTGAGCTCGTCCAGCGTGAGGTCGGACACATCGCAGCCCTTCTGCTCGGCCAGACGCACCGCACGGGCTACCGCCTCGTGCGCGTCGCGGAAGGGCAGGCCACGCTTTACCAGCCAGTCGGCGAGATCGGTCGCCGTGGCATAGCCTTGACGCAACGCGCTTTTCATCGCGTCCGCCTTGACCCGTACATTGAATGCCCTGCTGCCATCGGCCGCGGTCGTGCTGCCCATCATGTCGGCGTAGATGCGCAAGGTATCGATCACCGTGTCGGCGGCGTCGAACAGCGGCTCCTTGTCTTCCTGGTTGTCCTTGTTATAGGCCAGCGGCTGGCCCTTCATCAGGGTGAGCAGCGCGACGAGGCTGCCGTTGACGCGACCGGTCTTGCCACGCACCAGCTCGGGCACGTCCGGGTTCTTCTTCTGCGGCATGATGGACGAGCCGGTGCAGAAACGGTCTGCCAGATCGATGAAGCCGACGCGCGGGTTCATCCACAGGACAAGTTCTTCCGACAGGCGCGACAGGTGAGTCATCAGCAGGCTGCTGGCAGCGCAGAATTCGATTGCGAAATCACGGTCGGACACCGCGTCCAGCGAGTTGAAACATACTTCGTCGAAACCCAGTTCGGCCGCGACGAACTCGCGATCGACCGGAAAGGTCGTACCGGCAAGCGCGGCCGAACCGAGCGGCAGCCGGTTGGTGCGTTTGCGGCAGTCGGCGAAGCGCTCGGCGTCGCGGCGCAGCATTTCGAAATAGGCCATCAGATGGTGGCCGAACGTGACTGGCTGCGCCACCTGCAGGTGTGTGAAGCCGGGCAGCGGGGTGGCAGCGTGGTGCTCGGCCAGATCGAGCAACGCAGTCTGGAAGTCGCGGATCAGACCGAGAATGGTGTCGATGGCGTCGCGCAACCACAAGCGGATATCCGTAGCTACCTGGTCGTTGCGGCTGCGGCCCGTGTGCAGACGCTTGCCGGCATCGCCGACCAGTGCCGTCAGGCGCTTCTCTATATTCAGGTGTACGTCTTCGTCGTCGAGGTTCCAGTCGAAACGGCCGGCTTCGATTTCCTGCGTGATCTGCACCATGCCGGAGCGGATGGCGTCGAGATCGGCTTGCGCAATGATGCCCTGTTTAGCCAGCATGGCCGCATGCGCCAGCGAGCCGCGGATGTCCTGCCGCCACATGCGTTGGTCGAACGACACCGAAGCGGTATAACGTTTCACGAGATCGGACACGGGTTCGGAAAAACGGCCCGACCAGGCCTTGGACGATTCGGACTGCGAAGATGCGCTCATGATGGACAGAAGTTCGACACGCTGCGGGAAACCGCGAATTATAGGGCAGCCGGGTGGATTGCCCCCTGTCGCGCCGCGGAGCGGATGTTGAGGCCGGCGCGCGCTCCGGACTGGCGCAACCTCGGGGTGATGTTGCGCACCGGCTTGCTGGTCAATGGTCTTGCACTGATCGCGTTGTTCGCACGCAACCGCAACTGGGAGGCGCTGCCTCTCGATGCGGCCGAGCTGTCCGCGCGGGTGGAGCCCGTTCTCATCCTGTCGCTTGCCGTTCTCTATCTGCTGGCCCCCTTTTTCGCCCGCCTCAGCGCGCGCAGCGGCTGGTCGCTGGTCGCACTGATTGCCCTGTGCGGCGCGCTTGCCGGAAAGGCGCTGTCCGGCTGGGAACTGCACGAGGTGCGCGGCTGGCCGTTGAGGGAAGGGCTGTGGGCACTGCTTGCCGCTTTTGCCGCCATGGTCTACTTCACGGTACAGGAGCGCGCGCTCGGTCCGGCCATTGCACAGGCCAGGCTGATGGCGCTGTCGGCGCGCATCCGGCCGCACTTCCTGTTCAACAGTCTGAACGCAGTGCTCGGCATCATGCGCGACGACCCGCGTCGGGCCGAGCGCGCGCTGGAAGAACTGGCCGATCTTTTCCGCGTACTGATGCGCGAGAACCGCGATCTCGTGACCCTGGGCGACGAACTTGCCCTGTGCCGCCAGTACATGGCGCTCGAGGCGCTGCGCCTGGGCGAGCGGCTGCGGGTGCGCTGGGACACGGACGGTTGCCCGCCGGACGCCCGCGTACCGCCGCTCATGTTGCAGCCGCTGCTGGAAAACGCTGTCTATCATGGTATCGAACCGCTGGACGGCGCTGGCGAGGTTTCTGTGAGCGTGCGCCGGGCCGGCCGCGAGGTCGTGGTCGACATCGACAACCCGGCACCCGGCGATGCTGTCACGCACAACAGTGGAAACCGCATGGCGCTGGACAACATCCGCGAGCGACTCATGCTTTTTTTCGATCTGGAAGCGCAACTGGAAGCGGGCGAACGCGATGGCCACTACCGGGTGCACATCCGGTTCCCGTACCGGGCGTCGGCGTGAAGACCGGACTGTGGCCGTGGTCTCGCAGCAAGCGGAGGCACCCTGCGTGAGCGAACTGCGTGTATTCATCGCCGACGACGAAGCGCCTGCGCGGCAGCGGTTGCGAGCGCTGCTGTCCGACATCGCGCCGGAACTTCCGAACCGGGTGGTGGGGGAGGCGGCCACCGGGCAGGAGGCACTGGAAAGACTGAATGCACTGCCGGCTGACGATGCCGCCGATGTGGCGTTGGTGGACATCCGCATGCCCGGCATGGATGGCGTCGAACTGGCGGCCAGGCTCGCTCGCCTGCCGGACGCGCCTGCCCTGGTGTTCTGCACGGCCTACGACCAGTACGCGGTGAAGGCTTTCGAGCTGCAGGCCGCCGACTACCTGATGAAACCGGTACGTGCGGCCCGGCTGCTCGAAGCGCTGCGCCGGGTACCGCCGCGCGCTCGCCCTCTTGCTGCACCGGCCAGCCGCAGCCAGCTCTCGTGCAACGAGCGCGGTCGCATCCTGCTTGTGCCGGTGGCCGACGTGCTCTTCCTGCGTGCCGAACTGAAATACGTGACTGCCCGCACCGCCGCGCGCGAATATCTGCTGGACGAATCGCTGGCAGCGCTGGAACAGGAATACGCGCAGCGCTTCGTGCGCGTCCATCGAAACTGCCTCGTTGCGCGCGACGCCGTGCTCGGCTTCGAGCACGTGCGCGACGGTGCGGAGGGGCACTGGACCGTCGTGCTGAAAGGGCTGGACGAACGCCTGCCGGTCAGCCGCCGTCAGTGGGCGCAGGTGAGGGCGGAATTCGCCGAGGTGGCGCGCGGGGGGTAGGCGCGCCCGCCCGGAAGAATCAACACCCTCTTGCGAAGGCCCGGCTTCCGCAGGCTAGCCGCTGTTCCTCAATGCCGCCGCCACGCCATTGATGGTCAGGTGTATCGAGCGGCGCGTCCGTTCGTGGCGGTTGCCGCTGCGGAAGCGGCGCAGCAGTTCGACCTGCAGGTGGTTGAGCGGCTCGATGTAGGGGAAGCGGTTGCGGATCGAGCGGGCGAGCAGCGGGTTGGTCGATAGCAGTTCGGGCGAGCCGGTGATCTGGCGCACGGCGTCTATGGTTGCCTGCCATTCGTTGCGGATGCGCGTGAAGATGGCGGTGCGCAGTGCTTCGTCCTCGACCAGTTCGGCGTAGCGGCTGGCGATGGCAATGTCGGTCTTGGACAGTACCATGTCCATATTGCTGATCAGGGTCGCGAAGAAAGGCCATTCATGCATCATGGCCTGCAGGCGGGCGAGGCCATCCGCGTGCTTGCCGCGGTACTCATTGACCGCCGAACCGAAACCGAACCAGCCGGGCAGCATGAGGCGGCACTGAGCCCACGAGAACACCCATGGAATGGCGCGCAGATCTTCGATCTTCTGTCCTTTCTTGCGCGAGGCCGGGCGCGAGCCGATATTCAGTTCGGCAATTTCGGTAATGACGGTCGATTCCCAGAAGTATTTCTCGAAACCCGGGGTTTCATAGACCAGATTGCGGTAGGCCTTGAAGGCATAGCCGGACAGCTCTTCCATCGCATCGGTGAATTCCGGCGGTGCGGCCGCTTCGCGCTTGCCCAGCAAGGTCGCTTCGAAGGTGGCTGCGGCCAGCACTTCGAGGTTGCGCCGGCCGACGTCCGGGTTGGAGTACTTCGAGGCGATGACTTCGCCCTGTTCGGTGATGCGGATCTGCCCCTGCACGGCGCCACCCGGCTGCGCCAGGATGGCCTGGAAGCTCGGGCCGCCGCCGCGGCCGACCGAGCCGCCGCGCCCGTGGAACAGACGCAGGCGGATGCTGTGGCGCTTGAATACCTGCACCAGCCTGGTTTCCGCCTTGTACAGCTCCCAACCCGAGGTGAGGAAGCCGCCGTCCTTGTTCGAATCGGAATAGCCCAGCATCACTTCCTGGGTGGCGGCCCGGGCGTCAAGCAGCACGCGCCAGATCGGGATCGTGAACAGGCGGTCCATGATGCGCGGCGCGTTGCGCAGGTCACCTATGGTTTCGAACAGCGGGATGATGTTCATCGCCGATTGCCGTTCGTGCACGTTGAGCAGGCCCACTTCCTTCAGGATCAGCGCGACTTCCAGCATGTCGGACACGCCGTCGGTCTTGGAAATGATGTAGTTCGGCAACGCGGCCTCGCCGTACAGGCCGTGCATTTCGGCCGCGGTGCGCGCGATCGCCAGTTCGCCCTCGGTCTCTGCCGAGAACTGCATGAAAGGGGCGGTGAGCGGGCGCGGTGTGCCCAGTTCGTTGATCAGCACTTCGATGCGCTGCTCTTCCCGCAACTCCAGGTAGTTGTTGCAGACGTGGGCGTTGGCAAGCAGTTCGGCGATCACGCGCTCATGCACGTCCGAGTTCTGGCGCAGGTCGAGTGCGGCGAGGTGGAAGCCGAACACGCGTGCCGCGTGCCGCAGCCGGCGCAGTCGGCCGCGGGCGATCAGCGCCGACTTGTGGGCGACCAGTGAATCGTGGATCACGTCCAGGTCGCGCACGAACTCGGCGGCGTCGGGGTAGGGGTCGGCGTCGCCCACCGCTTTCCACAATGCCTCGTGCTGGTCGAGCGTACGCGCGGTCACCGCCAGGCGGGCGTAGATGCCCGCCAGCGCGCGGCGGTACAACTCGTCTTCCCGGTGCGGCGACTTGTCCGGCGCGGTGGCGGCGAGCACGCGCAATTCGTCGCTCACATTGTTCAGCAAGGTGGTCGGCGACAGGTCGGTATCCAGGATGTGCACCTGGGTGAGGTAGTAATCCAGCGCCTTGGACGACTGCACCCGCAGCGTCGAACGCAGCACATCGGCGGTAACGAAGGGGTTGCCGTCGCGGTCGCCGCCTATCCATGAGCCCATGCGCAGGAAGTTGCCGATGTCGCGACGGTGTTCCGGGAAGGCCGTCGCGAGTTGATCCTCGACCGCGTTGTAGACGCGCGGCAGTTCGCGCAGGAAGGTGTAGTCGTAAAAGGAGAGCCCGTTGATCACTTCGTCTGCCACGGACAGGCGGGTACGACGCAGCATGCGCGTCTGCCAGAGCGACGTGATGGTGCGGCGGACCGCTTCGTCGCGCTCTTCCAGCTCTTCCGGCGTGAGCCTCATGCGGTCGCGCTCGTCGATCAGCCGGGCGATCTTCATTTCCTGGCTCAGGATGCTCTTTCTCTGCACCTCGGTCGGGTGGGCGGTCAGTACCGGCACTACGAGACCGTCGCGGAAGAAGGCGAGAATTTCCTCGGCCGGCACCTGTGCCTCCAGCGCCTTGGCCAGTGCGTTGGCCAGCGTGCCCGGCCGTGGCGGGTCGCCAGCGAGGGCGTGCGCGCGGGCGCGGCGGATGTGGTGCTGATCTTCGGCGATATTGGCCAGGTGCAGGAAATAGCTGAAGGCACGCACGACGATGATGGTGTCGTCGTCGGACAGTCCGTTGAGCAGCTTCGCCAGTTCGGCGCGCGCATCGAGGTCCTCGTCGCGGCGGAAGCGCACACACAGCCGGCGCACGTTCTCGATCAGTTCGAACATGCGGCTGCCCTCCTGTTCGCGCACCACGTCACCCAGCATGCGGCCGAGCAGGCGGATGTCGTCGAACAGCGGCTGGTCCTTGTCCTGAGTGGCGCGATCGTGCACCGCAACCGGCGTCTGGGCCTGTTGATTCACTGGCTATCCTTCCCTATGAGCGTCCTGAATGTGCGTCCGTGTCTGCAATCGCCCGTCTGCGCTGGCGGGGCGATGCGATGTTCCATCCGGGGCTGCTAGAATCCGGGCCGATCCGCGCGCGGACTGCAGGCATCCGTGCATGCCGGCGCGCGGTGCGTTCACCTTACTGACCCCTCACGCCACTTTCCCTTATGGATCATCCGGCCGGCCCGGCGGACCTCGTTGCGGCGGATAGCACGCAGTCGGTACCGCAGCAGGTAACCCAAGCTTACCCGAAGCCCACGCGCATCGTGATCGCCTCGCGCGAGTCGCGTCTAGCCATGTGGCAGGCGGAACATGTGCGTGACAGACTGTCCTTGTTGTATCCGGGCACTTCGGTCGACATCCTCGGCATGACTACCCGCGGCGACCAGATACTTGACCGGCCGCTGGCCAAAGTGGGCGGCAAGGGCTTGTTCGTGAAGGAACTCGAAGCCGCCCTGCTGGAAGGTCGGGCGGACATCGCCGTGCATTCGATGAAGGACGTGCCGATGACGCTGGCCGACGAGTTCGCGCTGGTTGCCACGCTGGAGCGCGAACTGCCACAGGACGCGTTCGTGTCCTCGCGCTATGCCAGTCTCGAAGAGTTGCCGCCGGGCGGGGTGGTCGGCACCTCCAGCCTGCGGCGCGAAGCGCAACTGCGCGCGAATTTCCCCTATCTTGCCGTGAGCAGCCTGCGCGGGAATCTGGATACGCGGCTGCGCAAGCTGGACGAGGGGCAGTACGACGCCATCATCCTTGCGGCTGCCGGCCTGAAGCGGCTTGGTCTGGCCGGGCGCATCCGTGCGTTGCTGCCGGTCGAACTGTCGCTACCGGCAGCCGGTCAGGGTGCGCTGGGCATCGAGGCGCTGTCGTCTCGCCGCGAGGTGGCGAACTGGCTGGCGCCATTGGTCTGCCGGGACAGCGAAGCCTGCGTGCGTGCCGAGCGAGCGGTGTCGCGCGCACTGGCCGGTTCCTGCGAAGTGCCTCTGGCTGCTTATTGCGTCATCGAAGGTGGTGCATTGTGGCTGCGCGCGCGCGTGGCACTGCCGGATGGCTCGCGCATTGCCGTCGCCGAGACGCGTGGCGATATCGCGCAGCCGGACGAACTGGCGGCCGCCTGCGTGACTGCGCTGCGTGCCGACGGTGCTCAGGCCATTCTTGACGAACTGGCCGAACAGGCACGTCCATGAGCGGGCCCGGCGCGCTGGCCGGACGCGGCGTGCTGGTGAGCCGACCGCTTGCCCAGGCGCGGGCGCTCAGCGACGCGATTCGTGCCGCTGGCGGACGACCTTTCGAATTTCCCCTCATCGTCATCGAGCCGCTGGGCGACGTGTCGCAGGTAGCTGCTGCCGCGGCCCGGCTGGACAGGGCTGCGCTGGCGGTGTTCGTCAGCGCCAACGCCGTCCGCCATGCGCTCGACACGCTGTTGTCCCTGCGCAACTGGCCAGCCGCACTCGCTGCCGCGACGGTGGGACTGCAGTCGGCGCAGGCGCTGCGCGAGCGGGGCATCCAGCGCATCGTCGTGCCGCCGGAGCGTTTTGACTCCGAAGGTTTGCTTGAACTGCCCGATCTGTCGGCCGCCGCGCTTGCCGGTCGCCAGGTCCTCGTTTTCCGGGGCGAAGGCGGCCGAGAGCTGCTTGGCGATACCCTGCGCGAGCGCGGTGCGCAGGTCGAGTACGTCACCTGTTATCGTCGCGTATCTCCGCGCGACGGTTCCTTGTTGTGCATTGCCCTGCGCGAAGGGGGGCTGCATGCACTGACCGTCACCTCGTCGGAATCCTTGCGCAATCTGGTCGATCTGCCCGGTCTGGACTGTCTTGACGCGTTGCGAGTGCTGCCGCTTTTCGCGCCGCATCCGCGCATTGCGACCCGGGCGCGCGAACACGGCTTTGTGCGCGTGATCGAAACCGAACCTGCCGACGCCGGCCTGATGGCTGGCCTGACCGACTATTTTTCGTCGCATGCCGACGAAGTGAGCTGAACGACCCATGAGCGAATCCGCACCGAAGACGACACCCGATGCCCCGCACGCTTTCCCCGATCGGCCGCCGAAAGGCAGCGGCGTCGTTCCGCTGTGGGCGCTCGGACTGTCGTTGTTGTTGCTTGTGGCGCTTGGCGTGGCGAGCTTCTTCATGCTTCAGCGCATGCGTTCGCTTGAGTCGGAATTGAACCGGCGGGTGGAAGTCGTCGGCGAGCAGGCGGCTCAGGCGCGCAGCGCCTCGGAACAGGAAGTTGCCGGCATGGCCGGTCATGGTGCCCGGCTGAGCCGTCAGGAGGTGCAGGTCGAGGAACTGCGTGCGCGTATCGAAGCGTACGAATACCTGGCCGACGATCTGGTGCGCGGCTTTGACGAACGCGTCCTGTCCGAAGTCGAGCACGCTCTCGTGCTGGGCCAGCAACAGCTGCAACTTGCCGGGGACGCCAAGCTTGCACTGAGCGCGCTCTCCGGCGCCGAGGCAAGGCTGGCGCGCGCCGACACGGGGCGCTATCTGCCGCTGCGTCGAGCCATGGCCAACGATATGGAGCGCTTGCGTCGGGCACCCATGGCCGATCTTGCAGGCCAGGCCTTGCGCATCGACACACTGCTTGCATCCATCGACACCTTGCCGCTTGCTTTCGAGCGCTCGCCGGGGACGGTGCCGGAGCGACCGGACAAGCCGGTCAAGGCGAGCCGCGTCGACGCGGCGGAGGAAACCACGTTGCTGCGGCGCCTCGGGCAGGAAATATGGGCGGAAATCGGCCATCTGGTGCGCATCGAACGACTGGATCGTCCGGATCCTGCGTTGCTGTCGCCCGAGCACAGCTTTTTCCTGCGCGAGAACCTCAAGTTGCGCCTGATCAATGCGCGCATTGCGCTGCTGCAGCGCAATGGCACGGTCTGGCGCGAAGACATCCGGTCCGCCCGGAACTGGATAGAGCGCTATTTCGATACGCGCGCCCGTCAGACCGAGAACACGCTCACGACCTTGCGTCAGTTGGCCATGGTCGATCCCGGAGAAGGTCTGCCCGGCCTCAACGAGTCGATGAGCGCTCTCGCCCAGCTCAAGGCACAGCGCGAGCGGCCGACAATCAGACGCGAGGAGAAGCGCTGATGGTGCGCCTTCTGTTGTGGTTGCTCGGTCTGTGCGCACTGGCCGTCGGCCTGGTCATTGCCGCCCGTCACAACGACGGCTTCGCGCTTGTGCAGTGGGCACCCTGGCGCATCGAGCTGTCGCTCAATCTGTTCATCGTTACCCTATTGCTGGGCGTGGCCCTGTTGTACACGCTGTTTCACTTCATCGACGGCCTGATGCGGATGCCGGCGCGGGCAGCGCAATACCGGGCACGGCAGCGCAGGCGTCGTGCAGTGTCGGCCCTGCGCGACGCGGCGCGGCTCTATTTCGAAGGTCGTTACGGTCACGCCCAGCGCAGCGCAAAGCTCGCGGTCGACGGCGGTGAGTCACCCGGCCTCGCCGCGTTGATCGGTGCGCGTGCCGCCCACGCAATGAGGGAACGGGTGCAGGCAGATGACTGGCTGCGTCAGGCAGAAGGCTTCGACGAGTTGCGCACCGCACGCTTGATGACGGAAGCCGACATCCTGATCGACCGCCGCGAGTTTGCCGATGCGCTCGAACGCATCGACCGGCTGCAGTCCGGCGGTCAGCGGCACGTTGCCGCCCTGCGGCTGGCCATGCGCGCTCGCCGCGGTCTGGGCGACTGGTCCGGACTTCTGCGCGTGGTGCGTCTGCTGCTGAAGCACCGCGCCTTGACGCCGGAACAGGCCGCGCCGGTGCGACGGCAGGCGCACGCGGGGGCGCTGCACGACCTCGATCCTGCCGAACTCGATCCCTACTGGAAAGGCCTTCCTACGGCCGAGCGGGAGGACGCGCTGGTCGTCCGCGCGATGTGTGAGGCGCTGATCGCGGCCGGTCAGTTCGAGCCGGCACGGAAGCTGATCGAGACGCGCATCGAGCACGGGTGGGAGTCGTCCTTGCTGCCTCTGTATGCGCATTCCGATGGCAGCGATGCACTGGCTCGCATTGCCCGCGCAGAGGCCTGGTTGCGGGAACACCAGGACGATGCCGAACTGCTGCTCGCGCTGGGCCGGCTCTGCCGCACCCAGCAACTGTGGGGCAAGGCGCAGAGCTATCTCGAGGCCGCGCTGGCGGTACGTCCCTCGCGTGTCGTCCATGTCGAGCTGGCACTGCTGGCCGAGCACCTTGACAGGCCGAGCGAGGCGCAGGCTCATTTCCGTTCGGCTGCGCTGATGGGCTGACCCCGGTTGTGTGCTTATGTCATGATGCGAACAGAATCCCATCCGTGACCATGACATGAACACTCCCTTCGACGCTCAAGCGACAGACTCGCATCAGCCGGATCCCTTCTTGCCGGTTCATGCGGCGCATGAAGAGCCGCTGGTCTTCTCCGGCCGGGGTGCCGAGTATTTCGGCATCTGGATCGTGAACCTTCTGCTCACCATCGTGACGCTGGGCATCTACTCCGCCTGGGCCAAGGTGAGGCGGTTGCAGTACTTCCATCGGCACACCTCTCTGGGCGGCGCGGCCTTCGACTATCACGGCGATCCGCGTGCCATCCTCAAGGGGCGGGTGATCGCCGCCATCCTGTTGCTCGCCTACAACCTGTCGTTCAAGTTCTCGGCCGTTCTCGGCGTGGTCGTGGCGGTGCTGCTCGCAGTGGTGATGCCTTTACTGCTGCATCGCTCGCTGAAGTTCCGTGCCCGCAACACCAGTTGGCGCGGCCTGCGTTTCGGCTTCGACGGCGACCGGAAGGGCGCCTATTCGGTGTTTCTGAAGTGGCCGCTGCTGTCGGTGATTTCGCTCTATCTGCTGGCGCCGATGTGGCATCAGCGCATGAAGCGCTATCAGCTCGATCACGCTCGCTATGGCGCGACGGATTTCAGCTTTGACGCGCCGGTGTCGGCCTTCTACCGTCTTTACGGTGTGCTGCTGGTGATGCTGATGGCCGGAGTCGTGGTGGCCGGAGCGCTGGTGGGCGTCTTCGTCGCGTCCGGCGGAGGCGGCGAGGCGGCCATGGCCCTGATACCCGCGGTGAGCGTCGGTGCCTGGCTGCTCGTGT
The DNA here is from genome assembly GCA_964555165.1 of uncultured Methyloversatilis sp. Lineage (GTDB taxonomy): Bacteria > Pseudomonadota > Gammaproteobacteria > Burkholderiales > Rhodocyclaceae > Methyloversatilis. The sequence continues at coordinate 110,759 of CAZKRN010000003.1, forward strand.
TCATGCTGGTCCAGCCCTATCTGACCGCCCGATTGCAGAATCTGGTCTGGAACAACACCCGGCTCGGTGCGCACCGCTTCGAGTCGAGGGCTCGAGCGCGCACGCTGCTCGTGATCATGCTGACCAACCTGATCGCCATCGTATGCACCTTCGGCCTGTTCATGCCCTTCGCCGCGATCCGCCTTGCGCGGTACCGGATCGAGAGTGTGACCATGATCTGCGCCGGTCCGCTGGACGACTTCGTTGCCGGACAGTCGCAGGACGTCGCAGCCACCGGCGAAGAAACGGCCGACCTGTTCGATGTCGACATCGCGCTCTGAAGCGCCGCAGGTCGCGGCGCTCTATTTCGACGGTGTGAGCGCGCGCGCGCATGTGGCGACCATCTCGCTCGACGGTGAGGCCTTGCGGTTGCAGGCGGGCGAACTGTCCCGCCGAGAGCCGCTGGCATCGCTCAGACTGTCCGAGCCGATGGGCTTGGCACCGAGACTCATCACCTTTGCTGATGGCGCGCACGTCGAAGTGCGTGACCACGCATCGCTGGCCGCGCTGCTCGACGCAAGCGGTCACAGTGACCGTCTCGCGGTGCGCGCCGCTTTCGATGCACGCATCGTGCTCGTCTGCCTCGCCGGGCTTGTGCTGGTGGTGTGGCTGGGCATGCGTTACGGCTTGCCCTGGGCGGCCGCAGTGGCCGCTCCGCAGGTGCCCGATGCGGTCGTTGCCGAGTTGTCTTCCCGCACGCTCGACTTCATCGACGACGGTCTGCTTGCGCCCAGTTCACTCGACCTCGCCCGGCAACAGGGGGTGCGCGACGCACTGACGACCTGGACAGACCTGCCGCACCGCCTGCTGTTTCGTGCTGGCGGACGGGTCGGCGCGAACGCGTTTGCACTGCCCGACGGCACGCTCATCGTGACCGACGAACTGGTCGCGCTGGCCGGCGATGACGACAGAGTGCTGGCGGTGCTGATGCACGAACTCGGCCATGTCGATATGAGACATGGCATGCGCATGCTGCTGCAGGGCTCCGCCGTGGCCTTGTTCATGACCTGGTATGTCGGTGACGTGAGCAGCCTGCTGTCCATTGCCCCCACTGTGCTGTTGCAGAGTGGCTATTCGCGCGACATGGAGCGCGAGGCGGATGCCTACGCCGCGAAGCTGCTGCGCAAGCGGGGACGTTCTCCGCTGCTGCTGGCGGACATGCTGGAACGGCTTGCACGCGCGCACGGCGTGAGCCAGGACGCGACCGGAGCATGGCTTTCGAGCCATCCCGACACCGCTTCGCGCATCGAAGCGCTCCGCCGGAGCGACTTCGCCGCCGATTGACCTTGGTCAACGTGGGGGTTTTGCCGCCAGAGGAAACTGCTTCTCACTGAATGCGGTTTCAATCAATCCTCTGAACTCTGGAGCAAAATAAAATGAAGGCGATCAAGTGGGTGGGCGTGGCAGCACTGGCTGCCGTGGCGGGCGCAGCGAACGCGGCCGACGAGGGCAACTGGATGGTGCGTGCCCGCGTGCTGCATATGAATCCGCATAACGGCAACGATGGCGGGCTGGTCGGGGCGGGTGCCCTTCCCGACGTCGAAGCGGAAAACAAGGTGTTTCCGGAAGTCGATATCAGCTACTTCTTCACCAAGAATATCGCAGCCGAACTCATCCTCACCTATCCGCAGAAGCATGACGTGGAACTGGACGGACTGGGCAAGATCGGTACGGTCAAGCACCTGCCGCCCACGCTGACTCTGCAGTACCACTTCAATCCGGATGGCACCTTCCGTCCTTACGTCGGTGCAGGTATCAACTACACCCGCTTCAGCAGCGTCGATCTGGACGCCAACCTTGCGCTGGCCGGCACCACGGGTCTGCCTCTGCGCGTCGACCGCAGCAGCTTCGGCTGGGTGCTTCAGGTCGGTGCCGACTACAAGCTGGCCGACAAGTGGTTCTTCAACGTCGATCTGAAGTACGTGACCATCGACACTGAAATCTACGTCAAGGACAACGCCGCCGCCTTGCAGGGCGCGAAGGTGAGCAAGCTGGATATCGATCCGCTGCTGTTCTCGGTCGGTATCGGCTATCGCTTCTGATTTTCGAATGCGAGCGGGTTCGCCGGTTCAGGGTCACAAGCCTGACGACCGGCGGGCAAGCCCCAGGTTCTTCCTGCAGTCCCGGTTCGGGCACCCTTGGGTGCCCGTTTTTTTGGGAGATATCAGGCTCGATGCCGGTGGCGTTCCGCGCGGACGAGCCCACGCGGTCCGGCGAACCGCTGCTGGCTTTGCACAGCCAGCCCGTTACGCAGGCGCGAAGCAGTGCTTCGCGAAACCCCTGGGCTACGGAGGCTGGCTTTGCACAGCCAGCCCGTTACGCAGGCGCGAAGCAATGCTTCGCGAAACCCCTGCTACACCGCCCAGTCGCGGGGAGGGAGGAAGTGGGTGTAGAGCCTGGCTTCGGGGGAGCCGTCCTCCGGATGCCAGTCGTAACGCCACTTCACGACCGGCGGCATGGACATGAGGATGGATTCGGTGCGCCCGCCGGACTGCAGGCCAAACAGTGTGCCGCGATCGAACACGAGATTGAACTCGACATAGCGCCCACGGCGATACGCCTGGAAATCGCGTTCGCGTTCGCCGTAGGGCGTGTCGCGGCGACGCTCCACGATGGGCAGGTAGGCGTCGAGGAAGGCATGGCCCACCGCCTGCGTCAGGCCGAATGCCTGCGCGAAATCGACTTCACCGCTGGCACCGAGGTCGTCGAAGAACACGCCACCGATGCCGCGGGCTTCCTTGCGGTGCTTGAGGTAGAAATACTCGTCGCACCATCTCTTGTAGCGCGCCCAGGTGTCGGTGCCGAAGGGGGCGAGTGCTGTGCGGCAGGAGCGGTGGAAGTGCGCCGCGTCCTCCTCGTCGCCGTAGTAGGGGGTGAGATCCATACCGCCGCCGAACCACCATACCGCATCGCCGCTTTTCGGCTGTGCACTGAAGAAGCGCACGTTGAGATGGACGGTCGGGACATAGGGGTTGCGCGGATGCAGAACCAGCGACACGCCCATCGCCTCGAACGATGCACCCGCGAGGTCGGGGCGGTTGGCCGAGGCCGACGGCGGCAGGGTGTCACCCTGCACATGCGAAAAATTGCATCCGCCGCGTTCGAACAGATTGCCTTCCTCGATCAGGCGGGTGCGTCCGTCGCCCTGCAGTCTTTCTCCTGGACCGCGCACCCAGCTATCGGTGAGGAAGGGTGAACCGTCCGCCGTTTCGAGGCCCGCGATGATGTCTTCCTGCAGATCGAGCAGCCAGGCGCGGACGGTCTCGGCCTGCGCGCTCATCGCCGTACCGCCCGGTGGCCGATGTCGCGGCGGAACTGAGCGCCGGCAAACTGGATCTGATCGCAGAGCGCGTAGGCGGCGCGCTGCGCCTGTTTCACGGTGTCGCCCAGCGCGGTCACGCAGAGCACTCGCCCGCCATTGGTCACGACCATGCCGTCGCGCTCTGCCGTACCGGCATGGAATACGTGGCCTTCTGCTGAGGCTTGCGGCAGGCCACCGACGACATCGCCCTTGCGAGGGGCGTCCGGGTAGCCGGCGGCGGCCATGACGATGCCGAGCGCGACGCGGCGATCCCAGTCGGTGCTGGCTTCCGACAGCTTGCAGTCGAGTGCCGATTCCACCAGTGCCACCAGATCCGTCTTCAGTCGCATCATGATGGGTTGCGTTTCCGGGTCGCCCATCCTGCAATTGAACTCGAGCACCTTGATCGAGCCGTCCGTCGAAATCATCAGGCCGGCGTACAGGAAGCCGGTATAGGGGAGACCGTCGAGCGCCATGCCGGCAAGTACCGGCTGTATCACCTCGCGCATCACGCGGGCATGGATCTCCGGCGTTACGACCGGTGCTGGCGAGTAGGCGCCCATGCCGCCGGTGTTGGGGCCGGCATCGCCGTCGAGCAGGCGCTTGTGATCCTGGCTGGTGGCCAGCGGCAGTGCGGTCTGACCATCGCACATGACGATGAAGCTGGCCTCTTCGCCCTGCAGGAACTCCTCGATCACGACACGCGATCGGCCGCCGTCGTCTCCCGGCAGCATGGCGCCGATGGCTGCATGCGCCTCGGTCAGCGTCATCGCCACCACGACGCCCTTGCCGGCGGCCAGTCCGTCGGCCTTGATCACGATGGGCGCACCCGTTTCGTCGACATAGGCGCGTGCCGCCGCGGCGTCGGTGAAGGTCCGATACCGGGCGGTCGCGATGTTGTGCTTCACCATGAACTGCTTGGCGAAGTCCTTCGAGCTTTCAAGCTGTGCCGCCTTGCGGGTCGGACCGAATATCTTCAGGCCACGCACGCGGAAGCAGTCGACAACGCCGGCAGCCAGTGGCGCTTCCGGTCCGACCACGGTGAAGGCGATGTTCTCGTTCTCGACGAAGCTGATCAGATCGGCAAAATCGGTGAGCGGCAGGTTTTCGATATTCGGTTCCCGCGCGGTGCCGGCATTGCCCGGCGCCACATAGACCTTCTGTATGCGGGGGCTCTGCGCGAGCTTCCAGGCGATGGCATGTTCGCGTCCGCCTGAACCGATGACCAGCAGTTTCATGGTGCGTCCTTCTCCGATGCGTATGCCGCGCTGCGGCCGGAAATCATGGCGTGTCCGTCTTCCATGGCGCTGCGCACCGCCCGCGTCTCCTGAAACGCACGCAACGTCGTTCCGGGGGGTGTGGCGGGGATTCCGGCGCGCCCTCCGCCGAAGCGGTCGGCTGTGCAAGGCCGCCCCGCCCGGGCGAGCGCTGTGAGCGTGGGGGCGTTCATGTCAGTGCCGGAAGTGGCGCGTACCGGTAAACACCATGGCGAGACCGTGCTCGTCGGCGGCGGCGATCACTTCTTCGTCGCGCATGCTGCCACCCGGCTGGATGATGGCTTTCGCCCCGGCTTCGGCGAGCACGTCCACGCCGTCGCGGAAGGGGAAGAAGGCATCCGACGCGACCACCGAACCGGCGATGGTCAGACCGGCATTCTCTGCCTTGATTCGCGCAATCCGCGTCGAGTCAACGCGGCTCATCTGGCCGGCGCCGACCCCGACTGTCGCGCCGTCGCGGCAATAGACGATGGCGTTCGACTTCACGTACATGGCGACGCGCCAGGCAAACGTGAGGTCGGTCATTTCCTGTGCGGTCGGCGCGCGCTTGGTCACCACCTTGAGGCGACCTTCCAGCGATTCGGGCTCGTCGGCGGTCTGTATCAGCAGGCCGGAACCGACCCGCTTCACGTCGTGCGCATTGCGGCCGCGTGCCCAGGCGGTCGCGCCCTTGGCATCGACGCCGTCGAGCGGGATTTCGAGTACGCGCACATTGGCCTTGGCGGCGAGCAGCTTGAGCGCGTCGGCGGTGAAGGCGGGCGCCATCAGCACTTCGACGAACTGGCCGCTGACCGCTTCGGCAGTGGCGGCATCCACTGCCGTGTTGAAGGCGATGATGCCGCCGAAGGCCGAGGTCGGATCGGTGGCAAAGGCCTTGCGATAGGCTTCCAGCGGCGTGGCGCCGAGCGCCACGCCACAGGGATTGGCGTGCTTGACGATGACGCAGGCGCCGCTGTCGAAGCTCTTGACGCATTCCCAGGCGGCGTCGCCGTCGGCGATGTTGTTGTACGACAGCTCCTTGCCCTGCAGCTGTGTCGCGCTCACCAGCGAACCCGGCGCCGGGTGGAGGTCGCGGTAGAAGGCGGCGCGCTGGTGCGGGTTTTCGCCATAGCGCAGGTCCTGGATCTTGACGAAGCGTCCGTTGGACTGGGCCGGGAACTCGGCGTGCGTACCGTCGGCGTTCAGCGCCGACAGGTAGTCGCTGATCGCCGCGTCGTAGTTCGAAATGCGGTTGAAGGCAGCGACCGACAGCGCGAAGCGGGTGGCGTCGGACAGCGCGCCGTTCGCGCGCAGTTCGTCGAGCACGCCGGCGTATTGCGACGCGTCGGTCAGCACGCCGACGCCGCGCCAGTTCTTGGCGGCCGAACGCACCATGGCCGGGCCGCCGATGTCGATGTTCTCGATCGCGTCTTCCAGCGTGCAGCCGGCCCTGGCCACCGTCGCCTCGAACGGGTACAGGTTCACCACCAGCAGATCGATGGTCGGAATGTCGTGCTGCGCCAGCGCCTGCATGTGCGCCTCGACCTCGCGCCGGGCGAGCAGGCCGCCGTGGATGCGCGGGTGCAGCGTCTTGACGCGGCCATCCAGCATTTCCGGGAAACCGGTGTGGTCGGCGACCTCGGTCACCTTCAGGCCGGCATTCGCCAGCAGTTGCGCGGTGCCGCCGGTGGACAGCAGTTCGATGCCAAGCCCGGTCAGGGCAACGGCAAATTCAACGATGCCGGTTTTGTCGGACACGCTGATCAATGCGCGCTGTACTTTCATGCGATGTTCCGGTGGGAGGTTGAGGGAATTCCGTGTCGCGACGCGACGGCGTTGCTCAGATCATGCCGTGGTCGGTGAGCTTGCGCCGCAAGGTGTTGCGGTTCATGCCCAGCATGTCCGCGGCGCGGGTCTGATTGCCTTCGGCTTCACGCATCACCACTTCGAGCATCGGGCGTTCCATCTGGCGCAATACCATGCCGTAGATGTCGCTCGGCGCCTCGCCGTCGAGATCGCGGAAATAACGTTCCAGCGAGTGCCTGACGCACTCGGCGATATCACTGCCTCCGCTCATGGCGGCCTCTCCCTGATGGTCCGTCCTGCGGTCGCCCCTGTTCGGGCGCTCAGGCGGCCAGTTCGTGCTCTGCATCTTCGGCGGAATCCGGCTCGTAAGCGAGCCTGTTATTGTCGGCCGCCATGCGGCCGAAAAATTCGTCAACGGCCGCCAGTTGCGCACGGGTACCTTCTAGCCGATTCATCGCGTGGCGGAAGGCGGCGGAGCCGACCAGACCCTTGGTGTACCAGGATATGTGCTTGCGCGCGATGCGCACGCCACTGTCGATACCGTAGAAGCCGTAAAGATCTTCGATGTGCTCGCGGCACACGCGATGGATTTCCGACACTTCGGGCGGCGCCAGCAGTTCGCCGGTGGCGAGGAAGTGTTCGATCTCGCGGAAGATCCACGGCCGGCCCTGGGCGGCGCGGCCGACCATGACGCCGTCGGCGCCGCTGATGGCGAGCACCTCGCGTGCCTTCTGCGGCGTCGTGATGTCGCCATTGGCGATCACCGGAATGCTCACCGCCGCCTTCACCGCGCGGATGGTGTCGTATTCGGCCTGGCCCGTGTACTGATCGGCGCGCGTGCGGCCGTGGATGGCCAGTGCGCGGATGCCGCACTGCTCGGCAACGCGCGCCAGCATCGGGGCATTCCTGTTGTCGCGGTTCCAGCCGGTGCGCATCTTCAGCGTGACCGGGGTGTCCGGCACCGCCCTGACCACCGCCTCAAGGATGCGCTCGACCAGGGGTTCGTCCTGCATCAGCGCCGAACCGGCCATCACGTTGCAGATCTTCTTCGCCGGACAGCCCATATTGATGTCGATGATCTGTGCGCCACGGTCCACGTTGTGTCGGGCGGCGTCTGCCATCATCTTCGGGTCGGCACCGGCGATCTGTACCGAAATCGGTGCCACCTCGCCGTCGTGGTTCGCGCGGCGCTGCGTCTTTGCACTCCCGTAGAGAAGGGAATTGGACGTGACCATTTCCGACACGGCCAGTCCCGCCCCCAGCTTCTTGCACAGCTGGCGGAAGGGTCTGTCGGTCACGCCCGCCATGGGGGCGACGAAGAGGTTGTTCCGCAGATTGAAGCCTACGAACTGCATGATGAGTGGGGACGTTTACGGACGGGCAGGGGCGCGATTCTACCCCGATGCGGCGTCCGGAAAAATCACTTTTGTATTCGCTGCCGCAGGCTCGCGTGACGAGGCGGCTTCTACCAGCCGCGAGCGCCGAACATCATGCGCCGGCCGATGAACTGACGCGCTGGCGGACAGGCGTCGAGCAGTGCCAGCGCGGCGCCACGGACGTGGCCGGCAACCGGCCCGAGTACCGGATGGCCGGCGCCGATGCCGAAGATGCGCACCAGCGCGTCGGTGAAGCCGCCGGTCGCCGCGCGGTCGGCGCGGCGCAGCCGGCCGTAGCGTTCGAGCACTTCGACAATCTCGCCTTCGCCGCGCGCCAGCACCGGCAGCAGGCACTCGGCCAGCTGGCCGACGTCGCGCAGCGCGAGGTTCAGTCCCTGGCCGGCCACCGGGTGCAGGGTCTGGGCGGCATTGCCCAGCCACACCTGATGTCCGCGTACGACGTCGGCGCGCATGCGCAGCGCCAGCGGCCAGGCGCTGCGCGGGCCCAGCGCGGAAAACTGCACGCGGTCGCCAAGCGCGGCGGACAGGCGGGCCAGGAACTGCGCATCCGGCTCGTCGCATCGCGCCGCCGCTTCGGCCGCGGCACAGGTGAATACGACGGCGTAGTCGCGACCGCAGGGCAGCAGCGCGACCGGTCCCTCCGGCGTGAAGCGCTCGTACGCGACATGACCGTGGGGACGCACCGGCGTGGCCAGCGCGATCACGGCGTGCTGGTCATAGTCGCGGCTGCGCGCCAGCGCCTCGTCTTCGGCGATGCGGCCTTCGCACCAGATCAGGACGCGTGTGGCGAAAGTGCCGGCCGCGGTGTCGACCAGGACTGCGTCGCCGTCCTCGCGTGCGCCGGTGACGGCGAGCGCGTGCCGCACGTCGAGCCCGAGTGCTTGCGCGCGGCTGCGCAAGGCACGCACCACGGTGCCGGCGGGGGCGACATGGCCCAGCGCGTCGAGGCCGTAGTCGGCGGCACGCAGCTCGGTGCGGCCGAAATGGCCGCGCTGCGAAATGTGGATGGTCCCGATCGGCGTCGCGTCGGCGGCCGGCCAGGCCTGCAGCGTGCGCAGGATGTCGCGCGAGCCGGCCGACAGCGCGATCACCCGCGTGTCCTCCAGCGCGCGCCCGGCCGGGCCGGCGTCGGCCACGACCACCTGCAGGCCGGCTGCACGCAAGGCGCAGCCGGCGGCCAGCCCGACCGAGCCGGCGCCGACGACGAGGGCATCGAGCGGCGTCGCGACAGGCTCGCTCATCCGCGTGCCTCGGCCATCACGGCTTCGATGTCCGCGATGGTCTTGGGCGCGGCGGCGGTGTAGATGTCGCAGCCGTCGGCGGTGACGATGACGTCGTCCTCGATGCGGATGCCGATGTTCCAGAAGGCCTCGGGCACGTCGTCGGCCGGGCGGATGTAGCAGCCCGGCTCGACCGTCAGCACCATGCCCGCTTCGAGCGTGCGCCATTCGTTCGGACCGCCGCCGCGCGGCCGGTACTCGCCGGCGTCATGTACGTCCATGCCCAGCCAGTGGCCGGTGCGATGCATGTAGAAGCGGCGGTAGTCGCCCTTCTCGATCGCCTCGTCCAGCGTGCCCTTGAGCAGGCCGAGGTCCAGCATGCCCTGTGCCAGCACCTTGACCGCGGCATCGTGATAGTCGATGAAACGCGCGCCCGGTTTGACTTCGGCGAAGGCGGCGGTCTGCGCATCCAGCACCAGCTGGTAGACGTCGCGCTGAGCGGCGCCGAAGCGGCCACCGACCGGCCAGGTGCGGGTGATGTCCGAGGCGTAGCCGCCCAGTTCGCAGCCGGCGTCGATCAGCAGCAGGTCGCCTTCATGCAGTTCGGCGTCGTTCGATACGTAGTGCAGCACGCAGGCATTGGCGCCGCCGGCAACGATGGAGCCGTAGGCCGGCGCTTCGGAACCGCTGCGGCGGAATTCGTGCAGGATCTCCGCCTCGATCTCGTATTCCATCGCGCCGGGGCGGGAGGCCTGCATCGCGCGCCGGTGGGCGCGGGCCGAGATGTCGGCGGCACGGCGCATCAGCGACTGTTCGTGCAGATCCTTGATCAACCGCATGTCATCCAGCGGCTGGCGGATGTCCAGCAGCTCGGACGGCGCCTGCCGGCCTGCCCGTACCTGGGCGCGTACGGCATTCAGCGCGGTCATCATGCGCTGGTCCCAGGCGGCGTCCTCGCCGATCACGAAGTGCAGGCGCGGCTGGTCGGCCATCAGCTCGGGCAGCTTCGCGTCGAGTTCGCCATGCACGAAGGCTTCGTCGAAGCCGAACTTCTCCCGCGCGGCGTCCGGGCCGTGGCGCCAGCCATCCCAGATCTCCCGTTCGGCGTTCTTTTCACGGCAGAACAGGATGCTGCGCGGACTGTCGCCGGCAATCAGCACCAGTACAGCCTCCGGTTCGGCGAAACCGGTCAGGTAGTAGAAGTAGCTGTCGTGGCGGTAGCCGTAGTGGGTGTCGCGGTTGCGTGCGCGCTCCGGGGCGGTGGCGATGACGGCCACGCCCGATCCCATGCGTTCGATCAAGCGGGCGCGGCGTTCGGAGTAGGGGTGCATGTCAGGTTCCGGCATTCGTTCAGGACGTGAGTTTAGGGCCTCCGGCGCTGGAAACGTTCTGTTGCAGGCTGCATCTGTCCGTTAAGGGGTGCTTAATCTTGAACCGCGAGCATGCCGCCATCGACAAGGAGGCATGCGATGCCGCACACCGCAACACTGATTGCTCTGACTCCGTTGCATGCTCGTACCGGTGGCGCCAATGCGGCGAGGGCCGGCGCGATCGGACGGTGCATGCCGGACGAGGAGGCCCCCCCCGCGCTGGAAGTGGTCGGTCACGGGCACCCGGCACGGGTGTCGATCGAACGTTTCATCTCGGGCTGCTTCTTCCGCAGCTATGGCGCCGTGATCCGGCATTTCGCGGACACCCTGCTCGGCGTGCGCGGAGCGGACGGCCAGTGGCTGGCGGCGCTTGGCTATTCGCTTCCGGTGGCCCGGCCACATGTGTTCGTCGAACAGTATCTGGATCTGCCGCTCGAAGCCGCGCTGTCGGCCGTGCTGCGCGAGCCGGTCGAGCGTGTGTCACTGGCCGAGGTGGGCAATATGGCCGCGACATCGGCCGGCATGGGTCGCCAGCTGATCGCTCTCGCCACCCGGCACCTTTATGCGCGCGGTCTGGATTTCGTGGTGTTCACCGCCACCCGTGCACTGGCCAATTCCTTCGTCCGTCTGGGGATCGCCATCCACCCGGTGGCGCCCGCCGATCCGGCACGACTGCGCGAGGGAGCGGACGGCTGGGGCAGCTATTACCGCAACAACCCGACCGTCATGGTCGGGCGCATCGTGAGCGGCCTGCATACCGTGGGCGAGCAGGCGGCATGAGCGTCGATCCGGGCTCTCCCTCTCTCGCCGGCTGCGACGGCGAGCTCGGCGCCGACGCGGTGGCCGGGCGTGTCGACGCGCTGGCGCGCGTGCTGAGTACGCACGACGGCGAAGTCGTCGCGCTGCTCGCCGACAACGGTCCGGACTGGCTGCTGGCCGACCGCGCGGTGCGTACGGCCGGGCGCGTGCTGCTGCCGCTGCCGACCTTCTTCACCGATGCCCAGTGCCGCCATGCGCTCGATGCGTCCGGCGCGCGCCTGCTGCTGACCGACGATGCGGCACGCGCGGCCGTGCTCGGCGCCGGGTGTGTCGCATCCGCCGTGTCCGGCGCGCTGGCGCTGTTCTGCCGCGGCGAGGCTCCGCCGGTGACACTGCCGCCCGGGACAGCGAAGATCACTTTCACCTCCGGCACCACGGGTCAGCCCAAGGGCGTGTGCCTCGGCGCTGACCAGCTTTCGTCGGTCAGCCGGTCGCTGGCCGAGGTCGCGCGCGACCTCGGTATCCGTCGCCACCTGTGCATGTTGCCGCTGGCGGTACTGCTGGAAAACGTGGCCGGTGCGGACACGGCCTGTCTGGCCGGTGCGCAGTGCGCGGTGCCGCCGCTGGCGCAGACCGGTTTGAGCGGATCGAGCCGCTTCGACGCGCGGGTGGCTCTGACGGCGATCGATCGCTGGCGGCCGGACAGCCTCATCCTGCTGCCGCAGATGCTGACCGCGCTGGTAGCGGCCATCGACGCCGGACTCCCGGCGCCACGCGGACTCAAGCTGGTGGCGGTGGGCGGCGCGCGCGTATCGTCCGATCTGATTGCGCGCGCTCGCGTGCTCGGCCTTCCGGCCTGCGAGGGCTACGGCCTGTCCGAGGCGGGGTCGGTGGTCGCACTCAATCTGCCGTCCGATCCACCGGGTGCCGCGGGGCGTGTGCTGTCGCACCTGCGGGTGGACTTTTCGCCGCGTGGAGAAATCCTGATCGACGGTCCGCGGCTGCCCGGCTATCTCGGTGCGTCGCCGTTGCCGGATGGACCATTGCCCACCGGAGACCTCGGCCACTTCGATGCGCTCGGACGCCTGCACGTGACCGGCCGGCTCAAGCACCAGATCATCACCAGTTTCGGCCGCAATGTGTCGCCCGAGTGGCCGGAAGCGGAACTGCTCGCGTCCTCCGCGCTGGCGCAGGCGGTGGTGTTCGGTGAGGCACGGCCGACGCTGGCGGCGGTCGTCGTGGCGCGCGGCGACCTGCCCGACGCAGCGCTCGCCGCGGCCATCGACGCAGCCAACGCGCGTCTGCCCGACTACGCACGCATCGGTGTCTTCCTGCGCGCCGATTCCCCTTTTTCCCCCGCGAACGGTCTGGCAACCGAAAACGGCCGCGTGCGCCGCGACGCGGTGTGGGCCCGGTACGGCGAACGCATCGCCGCACGTTACGAGTGCGGAGAGATCCGCGGAGAATCCAGACATGTCCTTTCATGAACGTCTGCAATACGAAACCGCTGCCGAGCGCACCCATCTGCTGCGCGCGCCCGTCATCCAGGACGCGCTGGCCGGTCGCATCACCCTGCGTCAGTACCGCGCCTTCCTGGGCGAAGCCTTCCACCACGTGCGTCATACGGTACCGCTGCTGATGGCGTGCGGCGCCCGGCTGCCGGCGAAACACGAATCGCTGCGGCGCGCCGTGGCCGAGTACATCGACGAGGAGATCGGCCACGAGGAGTGGATACTCGACGACATCGTCGTCTGCGGCGGCGACCGCGCGACGGCGCGCATGTCCGAACCGGCGATCGAGACCGAACTCATGGTGGCGTTTGCCTACGACTGGATCGCGCGCTGCAATCCGGTCGGTTTCTTCGGCATGGTGCACGTGCTCGAAGGCACCAGCGTGCAGATCGCGACCGCCGCAGCCGAGCGCATTGCGCAGACCTTGCACCTGCCGCCGGCAGCCTTCACCTACCTCAATTCGCACGGCAGCCTGGACCAGGATCACGTGCGCTTCTTTGCGTCGCTGATGGATGGTCTCGACGACGAGGACGACCGGCAGGCGGTCATTCACGTTGCGCGCGTCATGTTCAGGCTGTACGGCGACATCTTCCGCGCGCTGCCCGCCGGTGACGTGGTGATGGCGGCATGACGACCGGGCGCAGGATAGTGCTTACCGGCGCGGCCGGCGGCATAGGGCGGGCGATGGCGCATGCACTGGCACCGCGCGCTGCCGCGCTGCTGCTGGTCGGGCGCGATCCGGCCAGACTGGCGGCGCTCGCCGGGGAACTGGTGCGCGCGGCACCCGAGGTGCAGGTGCGCACCGTCTCTGCCGATCTGAACACCGCAGCCGGGCGCGCTGCCGCGGTGAGCGCAGCCGAGGCCTTGCCCGGTGGTCCCGATCTGCTGGTGAACAATGCCGGCGTCGGCGAACTGGCCTGGTTCGAGGAGCAGCCGGATGCGCAGATCGAGCGCATCGTGCAGACCAACGTGCTCGCGCCGATGCTGCTCACGCGCGCGCTGTTGCCCGCGCTGCGGCGACAGGCACGGGCGCACGTGGTGAACGTCGGGTCCATCCTGGGCGACATCGGTCACCCGGGCAGCGTCGCCTACTGTGCCAGCAAGTTCGCGCTGCGCGGCTTCACCGAAGCCCTGCGTCGCGAACTGGCGGGCAGCGGCGTGCAACTGCGCTACCTCGCGCCGCGAGCTACCCGTACTGCGCTGAACAGTCCGGCGCAGGATGCGCTGAACGCCGAACTCGGGGTGGCCACCGACGCTCCGGAAACGGTCGCCGACGCACTGCTGGCGCTGCTCGACGGCGAACGTGCGGAGCGCCACATGGGCTGGCCGGAGAAGCTGTTCGTCCGCATCAATCGCGTGCTGCCTTCGCTGGTCGATTCCAGTCTGGCCAAGCAGCTGTCCGTCATCCGTCGTCACGCACAACAGGGAGTCAGATCGTGAACGCATTCCTTCGCGCCTCGTGCGCGCTGTTCGCAGCGCTGGTCGTTCTGCCGGCCTGTGCCGGCGTCGGCGAATCGCTTGCCAGACTGCAGTCCGAGTGGGAGCAGATCAAATACCGTCAGCCGACCGACAAGCAGGAAACCGCGTTCGAGGCCTTGAGCAAGGAAGCGGCCGCTGTGCGCGCCGAAAATCCGGACCGGGCGGAGGTCGACATCTGGTATGGCATCATCGTCGCGAGTCACGCCGGTGCCAAGGGTGGTCTCGGCGCGCTGTCGCTGGTCAAGGAGGCGCGCTCGGCATTCGAGCAGGCGCTGGCGAAGAATCCGAACGCGCTCGACGGATCGGCCTATACGAGTCTGGGTTCGCTCTACTATCAGGTGCCCGGCTGGCCGATCGGCTTCGGCGACAAGGACAAGGCGCGCGAACTGCTGACCAAGGCGCTTTCGATCAATCCCAGGGGCATCGACAGCAATTACTTCATGGGTGACTTCCTGTACAGAAACGGCGAGTACGAGAAGGCCCGCCTCTCGCTGGAAGCTGCGCTGCAGGCGCCGGCGAGGCCGAGTCGTCCGCTGGCCGACGAAGGCCGGCGCAAGGAGATCGAGGCGCTGCTGGTCAAGGTACGCGAGAAGCTGAAGTAAGCCTGTGGTCGGCAGGATCACGCGCGCGGAGCGACAATGACGGCTTTCCGTTATGGCTTGTCCAGACCGATGAAGGTACTGCTGGTGGAAGATGATGCGCTTCTGGGTGCCGGAATCTGCGACGCACTCGAACGCGCGCGCTACTCGGTGGAATGGGTGCGCGACGGCGCTCTCGCGCTGAGTGCCCTGAAAGGCGGTGGCGTCGATCTTGCGATACTGGATCTCGGGCTGCCGCGCATGGATGGCATGGAGGTGCTGCGTCGCGCGCGCGACGCCGGCGTCACCATGCCGGTGCTCGTGCTGAGTGCGCGGGATACCACGGCACAGCGCATCGGCGGGCTGGATGCCGGTGCAGACGACTATCTGACCAAACCTTTCGATCTCGACGAACTGCTGGCACGGCTCCGGGTGCTCGAGCGACGCACCCGCGGTACCGTGGTGAACGTGATCCGCTACGGCAGCATCGTGCTGGACACTGCGGGGCTGACCGTGAGCATTGACGACCGGCCGGTCGAACTGCAGCGGCGCGAGTTCATGGTGTTGCGCCGTCTGCTGGAGAACATCGGCCACGTGCTGAGCCGGCAGCAACTGGTTGAGAACATCTATGGCTGGGACAGCGATCTGGAGAGCAATGCGCTGGATGTGCACATCCACAATCTGCGCAAGAAATTCCACCCCGAACTGATACGTACCGTACGCGGCGTCGGCTACGTCATCGACCCCTTGCCCGTCTCGCGGCAGGGCAAGTGATGCGCCCCGAGCGCGGCGTATCGATACGCGCGCTGCTGCTGGTCGGCAGCGCCTTCATCCTGCTGTGCGTGCTCGGCACGACCGTGGCTCTGGCCGTCCGGGCGGGACAGGACGAAGCGGACGAACTGTTCGACGCCCGTCTTGCCACCTCGGCCCGCGTCCTGGAGAGCCTGCTGGCGCGGCAGGTCGAACATGCCACCATCAACTCGCCCCTGGTGATGTCCTTGCCGGCGCCGCTCACGCGCCGTGTGCGTGAGAATGCGAGCGCCGACGAAACCTGGTCGGAAGCGCTGCAGGACTGGTTGTTCGGTCATCACGAGGTCGCAACGCCGCTCGGACACGAATACGAGACGCACATTGCCTATCAGATGTGGAGCAGCGACTTCGACGGCGCCACCCTGCGCCTGCTGGCACGCTCCTCCTCGGCGCCCGCGACACCTTTTGCGCCCATGATCAAGGGCTTCAGCGACCATGACCTCGATGACGGCCGCTGGCGGGTATTCGTCCTGCAATCGGGCGATGTATGGATACAGGTGGGCGAGCGCACCGACGCGCGCGCCGAGCTGTCGGCCAAACTGGGCTGGGCAACCGGCGCGCCTCTGCTGGTCGGTCTGCTGGTGGTGCTGCTGCTGATCGCACTGCTGATCGGCTATGGCCTGGCGCCGCTGTCGGAAATGGCCGAGCTCATTGCCGCACGGCGACCGAAGGACGACCGGCCGCTGGCGCTGTCGCGCGTGCCGAGCGAGATGGCGCCCATGCTCAGCGCGCTGAACGCCCTGTTCGGGCGCGTGCGCAGCACCATGGAACGGGAACGGCGCTTCATCGATTCTGCCGCACACGAGTTGCGAACACCCCTGGCCGCCCTGAGCATCCACGCTCAGAACGCCCGTCGCGCGGAAGATGCCGCGCAGCGGGACAAGTCGCTCGACAGCCTGCTCGAAGGGGTCGCCCGCACCGTCCGCCTGACCGAGCAGATGCTGGCACACAGCCGCGCCGGCCGGGCCACCCACGACGCGCCGGTGTCGCTGCGCGATGTCGTGCGCGACGCGGTCCAGCAAAGAAGGGTGTCCTGTGAAACGAGCGGCCATGAACTGCTGTTCGACGACTGCGACGATGCGCTGACCCTGTTTGCCGACGCAACCGGCCTGTCCAGCATGGCCGGCAATCTGATCGACAACGCGCAGCGCTATGCGCCCGCCGGGACGCGCATTTCCGTGCGTCTGGTCCGCGCCGGAGATCATGCACGTCTGACCGTGATCGATGCCGGTCCGGGCATTCCGGCGGAACTGCGCGAGCGCGTATTCGAGCCGTATTACCGCATTCCCGGCTCGGCGAGCAGCGGTACCGGTCTGGGCTTGTCCATCGTGCGCGAAGTGGTGGAAAAACTGGGTGGCGACATCGAACTGAGCGACGCGGATGGCGGTGGTCTGCAGGTCGACCTGCGTCTGCCGCTGGCTGCCTGAGCGGCCTCGGTTGCCTCAGTGGCCGGCGCCGGCCAGCGCGTCCACCTCGGCCAGTCGCTGCGGTGTACCGACGTCGTACCAGTGGCCGCGGTGCAGCGCGCCGCTGACGCGGCCTTCGCGCATCGCCGCCCGCAGCAGCGGTGCGAGCTTTGCCGGCGTGTCCGGATCGAGGCCGTCGAACAGCGAGGGGTGATAGGCGCCGATGCCGGAGAAAGTGAGCCGGTCCGTGCTGTCGTCGAACACCCGGGTGCCACGCACTACGAAGTCGCCGCCCGGGTTGTGCGCGGGGTTGGGGACCAGCAGCAGGTGTGCGAGGTCGCCCTCGGCGTGCAGCGCCGATGCCGCCTGCGCGAGCGCCGCGAAGTCGGCGTTGCACCAGATGTCGCCGTTGACCACGACGAAGGGTGTGTCGCCCAGCAGGTGGCGGGCGTGGGCGATGCCGCCGGCGGTTTCCAGCGCGCCCGCGGGTTCGGCCGACCAGGCAATGCGCGCGCCCAGCTCCGATCCGTCGCCCAGCGCCTCGACCATCTTGTGGCCGAGGTGTGCATGGTTGATCACCAGTTCGCGAATGCCTGCGGCAATCAGTCCTTCAATGTGCCAGACGATGAGCGGCTTGCCGCCCACTTCCAGCATCGGCTTGGGCAGACGGTCGGTCAGCGGTCGCATGCGCTCGCCGCGGCCGGCGGCGAGGATCATCGCTTTCATCAGAAGGTGTAGCCGACCTGTGGCGTGACGCCTTCGAGCCGGTCCAGCAGTTTCGCCAGCGGTGCGAGATCGCGGTAGCGGCGGGCAGTGGCGCGCAGATGGGTCAGTACCCGCGGAATGTCCTTCAGGTAGCCGTCCTTGCCGTCACGGTGGTACAGGCGGGCGAAGATGCCCAGCACCTTCAGGTGGCGCTGCGCGCCCATGAATTCGTAGTCACGGTGGAAGTCGGCGAAATCCTCGCGCACCGGCAGGCCGGCCCGCCTCGCGTCCTGCCAGTAGCGGATCAGCCAGTCCAGCGTCTGTTCCTCGTCCCAATCGATGTAGGCGTCCTTGAACAGGCTGACCAGGTCATAGCTGATCGGGCCGAACACCGCGTCCTGGAAGTCGATCACGCCCGGGTTGGGCAGCGTCACCATCAGGTTGCGGCTGTGGTAGTCGCGGTGCACGAACACCTGCGGCTCGGCCAGATTGGTATCGAGTATGCGGTCGAACACCTCGTACAGGGCGGTGGCTTCGGCTTCCGGCAGATCGGTCTTCAGGTGACGCCCGACGTACCACACGGGGAACAGCTCCATCTCGGCCAGCAGGCGGTCGCGGTCGTACTCGGGCAGCAGACCCGGCCGGCTGGCCTTCTGGATGGCGATCAGCGCGGTCGTCGCATCGAAGTACAGGGCTGGCGCGTTCTCGGCGTCGAGCACATCCAGGTAGGTGGTATTGCCAAGGTCGGACAGCAGCAGGAAACCGTGTTCGACCTCTTGCGCACGCAGCGCCGGCACGTGGACGCCGGCCGCTTCGAACAGGGCTTGCACCGCCACGAAGGGGCGGCAGTTCTCCTGAGGCGGCGGAGCGTCCATCGCAATGTGGGTGCTGCCGTCGGGCAGCGCGACGCGGAAGTAGCGGCGGAAGCTGGCGTCAGCCGAGGCCGGGCGGATGTCGAGGGCCTGGCCTGGAAACTGTGCCTGCAGCCAGGCGGTGAGTGCGTCGAGGCGGGGGTCTTGGGTCATGTACGGTGGGTCCGGGGCAGCCGGCCGGCCGGCCGGCGTCGCGATCTGCAAATTGTTGCCATCGCCGGCCGGCAACCGGGGCGCGTTTGATAAGATGCGCGATTCTATAACGCGGCTGTGCGCAAGCCGGCGATCCGTCGCCCTGGCGTGAAAGCCGGAGTTCAACCCGCTATCAGCCCGCTTTCAGCCCTCTCATCCGTGCTCAGGCGTTCCGTCATCCTTTCTCTGGCCATCGCGGCCTGCGGTGCGCAGGCCGCCGATCCCTTGCCGTCGCTCAAGGTCGATCCGTCCTTGCTGCCGCCTTCCAAGCGTCCGGCAAAGACTGCGGAAAAGGCTGGCGGGAAGGGGGGCGAGGAAAATCGGGCGCCTGCGGCAGCCGGCGATGTTCCGGCTGCGACGACAGATCCCGCTGCTGCGCAAACCTTTCCAGTCGACGTGCCGAAGGACGAAGCGGTGCCCCGGTCCCAGGAACAGCCGACGCTGCGTGCAGAGCCGCCTGCGGCCGAATCCGGGGCGGCGGCTCGTGCGGTGCAGTTGCCACCCGGGGCGGCCCGCTCGCCGGCGAAGGGAAGGCCCGCGGTGCCGGTCGCCGCTCAGCCCTCTCTCGATGAACCGCCGCCGCACCGCAACGTGACCACGGCGCGCAACCTGCCGGCACTCAAGGTCGACCCGTCGCTGATGGGCGCGCCCCCGGTCGCGCGCCGCCGTGTGCCGGCACCGGCCGGCGCCGGGGCTGTCGTGGCGAGACAGGGCGACGCGGCGGACGCGTCGGGCTCCGCTGGCGTCATGCCGCCGGTCGTCCAGGAAGACGACGAAGCACAGGTGATGCGCGGAGCGATCACCCTGTCCGAGTATATGGAGCGCAATCCGCAGTCGCGTGCCACGCTGATTGCCGGCGACCAGCTTGACGGCACCACCGACAGCGTGATGCGGGCGGTCGGATC
This sequence comes from uncultured Methyloversatilis sp., assembly GCA_964555165.1. Classification (GTDB taxonomy): domain Bacteria; phylum Pseudomonadota; class Gammaproteobacteria; order Burkholderiales; family Rhodocyclaceae; genus Methyloversatilis. The sequence continues at coordinate 130,365 of CAZKRN010000003.1, forward strand.
GGCGGAACTTCGTCAGCCAGCCACGTCGCTCACTGCGGACACCATCGTCTATGAGCCGCCGACCGACGAGTTGCAGGCCGACGGAAACGTGCGACTGGTGCGTGGCGAAGACGTGGTCGAAGGGCCTTCGCTGCGCTACCGGCTGGCTCGCAGCGAAGGCGTGATCGAAAGTCCGCGCTACACGTTGCGGCGCAATCTGCAGACCGGCGAGAACCTGCGCACGACCACGGGCCGTGGCGTCGCGGACAAGATGGAGTTCCTCGGCGAGAACCGGGTGCGCATGAGCAATGCCACCTATTCGACCTGCGGGCCCGACAACCCGGACTGGTACGCCCAGGCGGAGACCCTCAATCTCGACTTCGAATCGGAAGAAGGCGACGGTCGCCACGGCAAGATCGTGTTCATGGGCGTACCGGTGCTCTATTCGCCCTGGCTTGATTTCTCGCTGAACAACCGGCGCAAGTCCGGCTTCCTGTCGCCGACCTTCGGCGTGACCAACCGCACCGGTTTCGACCTGTTGCTGCCGTACTACTGGAATATCGCGCCGAACATGGATGCGACCATCGCACCCCGCTTCCTCGGTACGCGGGGTCTGATGCTGAGCAACGAGTTCCGCTACCTGGATCCGGCTTACCAGGGCACGGTCCGGCTCGACTACCTGTTCAACGACCGCATCCTCGAGCGCGACAGACATGCGCTGAACATCCAGCACAGGCATCAGATCACCGATCGTCTGAGCGGGCAGCTCAACATCAGTGCGGTATCCGATCGCGACTACTACACCGATCTGGGCAACCGGCTCGCCATCACATCGATCGGCTATCTGGCGCGTCAGGGCACGCTCACCTATGCGGGCGACTGGTGGCGGGTTACGGGCGGGGCGACGGAATACCAGGCCCTGGCGAATCTCGCCCCGATCTATTCACGCCTTCCGTCGCTGCAACTGGACGCCTACCGCGCCGACCTTCCTGCCGGTCTGGTGTTCCGGCTGAACAGCAGCTACAACGATTTCCGCATCGACAGTCCGGATCGCGATCAGGGCCGGCGCACGGTGTTCTATCCGCAACTGTCCTTGCCGGTCCAGTCGGCTTTCATGACCATCACGCCCAAGGTCGGCGTGCATGCGAGCTACTACGACATCGAGCGTGGCACGACCAATGTCGCTCTCGACGACTCGCTGTCGCGCGCCATCCCCATATTCAGTCTCGATGCGACGACGGTGTTCGAGCGCGACTCCGACCTGTTCGGCCAGGGCTATGTGCAGACGCTGGAACCGCGCCTGTACTACGTGCTCGCGCCGTACAAGAACCAGTCGCAGTTTCCTGTTTTCGACAGCGCGCTGGCCGACTTCAATTTCGCCCAGATCTTTTCGGAAAACGTGTTCGTCGGGCAGGACCGGATATCCGACAGCAACCAGTTGACGGCGGCCACCATTTCCCGGTTCATCGATCCGGAGTCCGGTGCCGAACGCGCGCGCGTCGCGTTGGGGCAGCGCATCTACTTTGCCGATCAGAAGGTCGTGCTGCCCGGCGGCACGCAGCGGACGGGCAGTATCGCCAGCACGCTTGCGGCCGTGTCCGGCGAGTTGTTGCCCAAGACCTGGGTGGATGCTGCGGTCCAGTACAACACCGACCTTTCGCAGACGGAGCGTTACAGCTTTACCGCGCGCTGGAATCCGCGCGAGGCGCATGCATTGAATGCCTCGTATCGCTTCCGCCGGGCGGCCACCTCGGCAGCCGACGTGCGGGATCTCGACCTCTCCGGTCAGTGGCCGCTGACCAACCGCTGGTATGCGGTGGGGCGCCACAACTACTCGATCGCCGAACGGCGCCTGATCGAAGGGCTTGCCGGTCTCGAGTACAACGGTGGCTGCTGGGTCGGCCGCATCGTGTTCCAGCGTATCGCCACCAATGTGCAGCGCGTGCGCACGGCGCTGTTCTTCCAGCTGGAGCTCAACGATTTTTCCCGTCTTGGTTCGAACCCGCTGGATGCGCTCAAGCGCAGTATCCCGGGCTACGGCCAGATCAACCAGAGTGTTGCCGATCCGGTGTTCGGCGACGAGTTCTGATGGACCACGATTCCATGTTCAAGACATTCCTGTCGCTCTGTGCCTGCCTGGCGCTGTTGCAGCCCGTGCTGGCCGCCGATACGGCGGACGGCGTGGTCGAAGTCGATCGCATCGTTGCCGTCGTCAACAGCGACGTGATCACTCTGCACGAGTTGCGAGTGCGCACCGATCAGGCGATCGCGCAACTGCGCGCCCGCAACATCGCACCGCCGCCGCGCGAGGAATTCGAGCGGCAGGCGCTGGAACGCATGATCTACGAGAAGGTCCAGCTGCAGCACGCCGACGAGACGCAGATGCGCATCGACGATCGCATGCTCGAAGCAGCGCTCGGTCGCATCGCCGAGAGCAACAACATGAACGTGACGCAGTTGCGTTCGGCCGTCGAGCGGGACGGTACGCCGTGGCCGCGCTTCCGCGAGGATGTCCGCAAGGAAATCATCCTCAGCCGCCTGCGTGACCGCGAGGTCGACAGCCGCGTCGTGGTGACCGAGGGCGAGATCGACAATTACATCGCCAATCCCGAACGCAAGGAGGACCAGCAGGAGGAGTACAGCGTGTCCCACATCCTGCTGCGCGTGCCGGAGGGGGCCAGTCCGGAAACCCTGCTCCGGCTGAAGGCCCGGGCGGACGCTGCCATGGAGCAGCTGAAGAAGGGCGAAGACTTTGCCCGTGTCGCCGCCTCGTACTCCGATGCCCAGGACGCACTGAACGGCGGCAGCCTGGGTTGGCGCCCCCTTGACCGTCTGCCGCAACTGTTCGCCGACATGATGCCGGGCATGAAGATCGGCCAGGTCAGCGACGTGCTGCGCAGCCCGGCCGGATTCCACATCGTCAAACTGGCGGACAAGCGCGGTGGCGCCAGCGCCGACGCATCGCGTGTCAGGCAGACGCGCGCCCGGCACATCCTGATCAAGACCTCGGAAGTGGTGAGTGACGCCGAGGCGCGCCGGCGACTGATCACGATCAAGGAGCGCGTCGACAATGGCGGCGATTTCGAGGAGCTCGCGCGTTCGAATTCGCAGGACCTCTCGGCCGCCAAGGGCGGGGATCTCGGCTGGCTGTACCCGGGCGACACGGTGCCGGAGTTCGAAAAGGTGATGAACGCGCTCGAACCCGGCAAGGTCAGCGATCCGGTGCAGTCGCCTTTCGGCTGGCACTTGATCCAGGTGGTCGAACGCCGCGTCGAGGACGTTTCGAGCGAACGCCAGCGTGCCGCTGCGCGCATGGCGCTGCGCGAGCGCAAGGCGGACGAGGTGTACCAGGAATGGGTACGCCAGTTGCGCGACCGCGCCTACGTCGAAATCCGGCTGACCGAAGAGCGGTGACCCGGCCCTGCATCGCGCTGACCAGCGGCGAACCGGCCGGCATCGGTCCGGAGCTGTGCGCGGCACTCGCCGGCCGGCCGTTCGCGGCCCGGCTGGTGGTGCTGGGTGACGCCGGGCTGATTGCGGATCGCGCCCGTGCCGTCGGATTGACCGTGCGGCTGCGCGACTACGATCCGGCGCACGATATTGACGACGGCGCGCTCGAAGTGTTGCACCGCCCGCTGGCGGTGCCCTGTGTTGCCGGCCGTCTCGACCCGGTCAACGCCCGCTACGTGCTGTCGCTGCTGGACCGCGCACGAGACGGCTGCACGAGTGGCGAATTTGCCGCCATGGTCACCGCGCCTCTGCACAAGGGCGTGATCAACGACGCCGGCATCGCCTTCACCGGCCACACCGAATACCTGGCCGACACTACCGGAACGCCGCGCGTCGTGATGATGCTGGCCGGGCGTACCGGCGCGGACGCGCGTGGCCCCTGGCTGCGCGTGGCGCTGGCCACCACGCACCTGCCGCTGTCTGCGGTGCCGGCCGCCATCACCCGCGAATCGCTGGCGCAGACGCTGCGCATCCTCGATCGCGATCTGCGTACCCGATTCGGCATCGCGCGGCCGCACATCGTCGTGGCCGGCCTCAATCCGCACGCGGGCGAAGGTGGCCACATGGGACGCGAAGAACTGGATCTGATCGCGCCGGTGCTCGACGCACTGCGGGCAGACGGGCTCGACCTTGAGGGCCCCCTGCCGGCCGACACGCTGTTCGTGCCGCGCCACCTGGACGGCGCCGACGCCGTGCTCGCGATGTTCCACGATCAGGGTCTGCCGGTGCTGAAGTACGCCACCTTCGGCCACGGCATCAACATCACGCTCGGCCTGCCCATCATCCGTACCTCGGTCGATCACGGCACCGCGCTCGACCTGGCCGGCAGCGGCCGCGCCGACACCGGCAGCCTGATCGAGGCGGTGGAGGCGGCCGTCGCCATGAGCGCGGCCCGGTGCTGATGGAAGCCCACCGCGCCCGCAAGCGCTTCGGCCAGAATTTCCTCGTCGATGGCAACATCATCCGGAAGATCGTCGCCGCCATCGATCCGAAACCCGGTCAGGCAATGGTGGAAATCGGTCCTGGCCTGGGCGCGATGACCCGTCCTGTGTGCGACCGGATCGAACGCCTGCACGTGGTCGAGATCGACCGCGATCTGGCACAGCGGCTGCGCGAGGGCGATCTGGCGCCGAAGCTGGAGATACATGAGACCGACGCGCTGAAATTCGACTTCGGCGTGCTGGGCGACGACCTGCGGGTGATCGGCAACCTGCCGTACAACATTTCCAGCCCGCTGCTGTTCCACCTCGCCGAGCACGCCGAGCGCATCCGCGACATGACCTTCATGCTGCAGAAGGAGGTGGTGGATCGCATCGTCGCCGCAGCGGACACCGACGAATACGGCCGGCTGTCGGTGATGCTGCAGTACCGCTTCGAATGCGCCCACCTTTTCGACGTACCGCCGGGCGCCTTCAAGCCAGCGCCCAAGGTGATGTCGGCCATCGTGCATCTGCGCCCGCGCCCGGTCGAACAGCTGACCGCAAGCGACCCCGCACTGCTCGAAGCCATCGTCAAGGCCGCCTTCGGCCAGCGCCGCAAGACGCTGCGCAACACGCTGCGCGAACATCTCGACGCGGCCGACTGGGAAGCGCTGGGCATCGACCCTTCCCGTCGCGGCGAAACGCTCGAAGTCGCCGACTACGTTCGCATCGCCAATCACTGCGCCCACCGCGCGCCGCGCGGCTGAACGGCCCCCGCCCGACCGGCGGGTCCCGCTCAGGCGTCCTTGCTGACGCTGCAGGTATTGATGCCGAGCAGCGGATACAACGGGCAGAAATTGAACAGGCCGGTCAGCAGCGGCACCACGCCGATATAGCCCCACACGCCTATGGTGCCCATGGCCGCGAGCGCGATCAGAACGATGCCGGCGACGATGCGCATGATTTTGTCGATACCACCCACATTGCTTTTCATGACGTAACTCCCTCGTGATGTCAGGTGTGTCCATGGTCCGCATGGCGAGGGCAGGGGTCAGTGACCCAGGTTACACAGAGACCCCGGCCAGAGCGGACCGGTTGCAATCGGGTTGACATAAATAAATGACAAAAGGATATTTGTAAGGTCTTCACCATCGGGTCGCGTCCGGGCATGTCCTTCCTTCGCCTGTTGTGCTGTTGTGTCCTTCTTGCCTGTTCGGGCCGAGCCGGGTCCCAGTCGCTGGAGCCGGCCGAGCGCCTGCTCGATGAGCGGCGCGACGATGGCGAGCGGGCTCGTCTGCGTCCCGGAGCGCTACCGTCACCCGGAACACGCCCGCCTGTTGATCTGTACGCGTCGCCCGCCGAGCTGGCTGAGGAGGGCGTGACGATGCGCGACGTGCGGATCGAGCTCGATACCGCCGGTCTGCTTCCCGATGCCGCAGTGCGGCCGCTGCTCGACATGTTCGCTGCACAGCCTATGGGCGCACGCCGACTGGCTCTGCTGTTGCGTCGCATCGACGCCGCGCTGGTCGAACGCGGCTTCATCACCAGTCGGACACGGCTCGAAAGGATAGATCCGGCGCGCAGTCTCGTCCGCATAGGGCTGGTGCCTGGCCGGGTCGAGGCGATCCGGTCGCCCGCGACGACACCAGCGGCGATGTCTCGCGTACTGCCACTGGCTGTCGGCGACCTGCTCACCCAGGAAGCGCTGGAGCAGGGGGTGCAACAGATCAACCGGCTGCGTATGGCGCAGGCGAGGGTGAATGTCCTGCCGGGGCAGGAAGCCGGCGGCAGTCTGATCGATGTCGTGCTGCCGGTGACACACGCGGCCACGCTGTCGCTTGGCGCCGACAATCTGGGCACTCGCGCCACCGGCTCCGGACGCTTGCGTGTCGGATTGCGTACCGCCAATCGCCTCGGCCTGTTCGAGGAGTTCCAGCTGGCCCATGTGCGCAGCGCTGGCAGTGCAGCGGCGCTCGCTTCGTTGTCGCTGCCGGATGGTTACCGCACCTGGTCGTTCACGATGTCCGGCTCGCATTCCGACAGCACGATTGCCGGATTCCCTTTCGAAAGTTCGGCGCGCACGGTAGTGCTCGGCGCAAATCAGGTGCTGGCGCTGAATGCCAGTCGGCGTGACGCGCTCGATCTGAGCTTCCTGCGTACTCGGGTGGCGCGGACACTGGGGCCGGTCGAGCTGGCGACCCGGCGCAGCACGGTAGCCCGGCTGGCGTGGAGTCGCGTCGGTCGCCACGACGACAGCCAGTATTACGTCGAGCCGGCGCTTGTGTCAGGACTGCGCGGTTTCGGTGCCGACGAAGATGTCGAGCTTCTGCCGCGCGGCCACACCCACTACCAGTTCACCAAGTGGTCGCTGGCCCTCGGGCTGGTTGCGCGCGATGCCGCAGGCAGCCTGGAGCTGGCGTCGCAGTTCCATCTGCAGGGCAGCGCAACGGGCTTGCCGTCCGGTGAGCAGATCCACCTCGGTGGGCTGGCCTCGGTCCGGGGTTTCGACGAGGCGGCCATCGCTGGCGACCGTGGCTATCTGTTGCGCTGCGAGCTGCGCTTTCCGTCCGCGTTCAAGCGCAGCGAGTACGCCCTCACGCCCTTCCTGCACCTCGACCAGGGAGCTGCAGAGCGGGTCGGTGACCAGCGGCATGTGCTGGCTGGCGCTGGCGCCGGCCTGCGCGGTGCGACCGCCGACCTGGTGTGGGAGGCGGTACTCAGCACGCCGCTGCGCCGCCCGGAGGATCAGCGTGCGGCCGGCTGGACCTTCCGCTTCTCCATCGGCTATGCGATCTGATCGGGCGAAGGGCGCTGCAAACATCATGCTGCGCATGCTGATCCTTGTTTGCGTTTCCGGGCTCTGTACGATGAGCTGTGCAGCCGATGCGGCGCCGGGCGCACCGGACGAGCGGATGCGTGAGCGGGCTCGGCAGACGGAGCCGGAGGCGGGCCACGCTGAGGCGCCTGTGACGGGGCCAGCCTCCGGCGCGCAGCGCCAGCGGTTGATCGACGCCTACCTTGCCGGTCGCCTCCGCCCGATCGAAGCGGCCGAGCAGGCATTGCTGGCGCGCTACGCGGAACTCGTCGCCCTGCTCGGCCCGCGCGAGTACCGCGTTGCACTGATACTGGCCCGTGATGAACACACCTTGCGACGGGCATACGAGCGGGCGGTTGCAGGCGAGTCCTTTGACGGACTGGCGCGCGAGCTGTCACAGGCACCGTCGGCTGCGCGCGGCGGCGATCTGGGCTGGACGGGCTTTCCGCTGCCGGTCTCCCCCGGACGCACGAATGGCGTTCCGTTCGAACTGGCCGTTCTGTTGCCGCAGATGAGTGCTGGGGACATCAGCCTGCCCGTCCCGCTCGCCGGAAGTTGGGCGATGGTCAGGCTCGAAGCCGTTCGCGACACCGTCGTGCCCGGGTTCGACAGCGTGCGCGAGCAGATCGCCGAGCTTTACCGCCGCGAATCGCTGATCGCACAGGCACGCGCACTGGGTGCCGGGTTGTTCCGCGAAGCGACGGCGGTGGATGCGCCAGGGAAAGGCAGATGAATACACCCACGCTTGATATCTCCTTGCGGCGACGCGCGCAATCCGCGCTCCTGGCTGTCCTGATGACAGCGAACGCCTGGCCACTGCGCGCGGATCCGGTACCCGATCCGGCTGCTTCCATGCGGCCGTCGGTCAGCGCGGTCGCTGGCGTGACAATGGTTGAAATCGTGGCGCCGGATGCGCGGGGTGCGTCCCACAACCGCTGGACCACCTTCGACGTACCGGCTGGCGGACTGGTGCTGAACAATGCAGTGACCGGCGCGAACTCGGCGCTGGTCGGAGCGATCGCGGCCAATCCGAATCTGGTCGGCGGCGCCGCCACGCTCATCGTGAACGAAGTGACGGGCGGCCGTCCGAGCGAGCTGCTGGGCCGCGTGGAGGTGGCCGGTGCGTCGGCGCGGCTGGTCATCGCGAACCCCAACGGGATCACTTGCGATGGCTGTGGCTTTGTCGGCACACCGCATGTGCAACTGACCACCGGCCGACCGGTCCTGATTGACGACGCTGTTCGTTTCGATGTCAGCAGCGGCCGGATACACATCGGTGCTGGCGGGCTGTCGGCAGTAGCCGCCCGCATCGACCTGATCGCGCACGCGGTAAGCGTGCGCGGACCTGTCGGCGCCTCGGGCGAGGCAAACGTGGTGGCCGCGCCGGCCATCGTTGACAGCCTGTCGCTGTCGCTCGAAGACTACGATCCGGCACCGCACACCGACAGCGATGCGATTGCCATCGACATCGGCCAGACGGTCAGCGCCGACAGCATCCGCCTGATTGCGGTGGGCGGACATGTAGGGGTCAGGACCACGGCCCCGTTGCAGGCGCTCGGCGATGTGCTCGTCGCGTCCCGACAACAACTGGACATCGGTGCGGCCATTTCGGCTGGCCACGATATCGAGCTCTTCAACATCGGATCGCTTTCTTCGACCGTATCCGGCCGGGTGCGGGCAGGGCGTGACCTGCGGGTGGTCGGTACGGTCATTTCGCTCGCGGCCGGAGGCGAGCTGTCCGCCGGGCGCGACATCGCCCTCGGTTTCGTCGCCGACAACAGCGATCGCTGGACCTCTCTGGACAATGCAGGGCTGATCGAAGCGGCAGGTGCGATCGACATGTCCGGTCTGGTCGAGGCGCGCAATTCCGGGACCATCCGGGCCGGCCTCGGCGCCCTTCTGGCCGTGGCCGATGTCCGTGTGCCGGATCGTCACCGCGCCTTGCCCGGTGGTCATTCCCTGCGCGCAGCCGACGACGAGCCGGCGCCCGTGTTCATGTACAACGCTGGCCGGATCGAGGCGGGACAGGATATCTACCTGAATGCGGCCGACAACAACGATGGCGTGGCGAGCGCCGGACGTGACCTCTTCCTCTGGCAATCGCCGCGCGTGCCAGGTCGTTCCGGGTCGGTGCTGGCGGGGCGAGACCTTTTCCTGTTCGCCCCGATCGCCGGCAACGAATCGTATGGCGCGACCGGTTCTCGCCTGTTCCGCGCCGGCAGGGATCTCTATCTGCTGGATGCGCCCGACCTGCTGGAAGACCCGTACACCCTGGGTGCACGGCTGCTCGCCGGCAGAGCCGACCTTGTCCGCAGTGACAGTGCCGACTATCTGAACCGCGACACGCTGGCAGCCGGTCAGGACCTGACCATCGCGCTGGATGCCCGCTTCGTCAACGAAGCGGTGATCGAAGCCGGGCGCGATCTCGTGATCGCAGGGCGTGAGGTGCGCAACGAAACGCCTGTGCAGACGACACGCATCGAGGTCGACTACGAATACTTCGACGGCTGTCGCACCTGGTATCGGGGCATGTGTGCTGCCGACATCGAAGGTCCGGGCGAGAGGGCGTCCCTGGTCGCCGGCCGAAACATGACCGTGCGCACGCAACAGTTCGTCAACCGCGGTGCCAGCGTACTTGCGGGCGCCGCCATCGATCTCCATGCGGACCAGGTGCTGAACGAAGACAGACGGTATGGGGCGACCTGGTCTTCCCGCTACTACCTGGTCGACCCGGACGCAATGGCTGACGGTGGCCCGGACTGCAGCGACACGGGCGGAAACGTCTGCGCAAATCCCATCGACTGGTTGCGCACAGCATCCGGTTCGGTAGAGCTGGGAGTACTGCCCGGCATCATCCAGGCCGGCGGAGACTTCACGGCGGGCAATCCGCCGGGCGACGGGGGTACCGGAGCAGGCGACGACAGCACCGCGGGTGAGGCGCCGGTGACGCCAGCGCCGCCGATGGCGGCTACATCGGACGACGCCCTGATGCAGCGGCTTGCCTCGATTGCCCGGCTGATCGATGTCGGCGCGGGGAACGGACAGCGGGCCGGCAGCTCGTCCTTCATCAATACCGGCAGCATTCATGCGGCGACCATCTCGGTGCGCGCCGACGACATCCGCAACGGCTTCGACATGGTGAAGGACTACTACCACCGGACTGCCGAACTGGCGTTGCCGCCAGCCGCCATCGACGTCGCCGCCTTCGGCACGCACGGCAATCTGGCGGTCGCCGCCGGCGACTACAGCGGCGACACACTGATGCGTCTGCTTCCGCCCGCCCTGGCAAGCGACGCACCGTTTGCGTTGACGCCGCAGGAAGAGCTGGCCGCGCTGCGCAACGCACTGCTCGCGACCACGCATCGTGCTTGGATACTTCCGGGCCTGAGCTGGGATCCGGTGACCGGCCAGTCCCCTGAGGTGCAGCAGCGCGCCATCCTGGCCGCAAACGGCTACGCATTCGCACTTGAGCACGGCATCCCGATGGGTACCTCGCTGGATGAAGCCGGGCAGGCACGCGTCGACGTGCCCATGCTCTGGTACGTCGAGCGTGGCGGCGAACTGCGCCCCTGGGTGTACCTCCCCGAAGACTGGCAGACTCAGCTCGCCGTCATACCGGGGGGCGTACTGGACGCCGATGTGGGCATCGTCATGGTCGGCCGCAAGGTCGACAACACCGGCTTCGTGCTGTCCGACGGCAGTCTGTCCATTACCGCCGACGAACTCGAGAACCGCAAGCGCTCCGCCTACTACCACGAGGAATTCAAGGTCGATGGCGGCACGCTCATCGTCGAGGGCAGCAAAGTCCAGCCTGGCGGTTTCATGCAGGCGGCGCACTGGGCCCTTGACGTCGACCGCATCCATACGCTGTCGGGCGAGTTCCGTGTGCTCGGCGAAAGCGTGGCCGACACCGCGCTGCGCAGTGCCGCCTTCGAAGCACAGCTTGCCGCCGAACTGGGCAGTCGCTACGTACGCGAAGAGGCGCGAGACGATCTGCACTATAGCTTCGAGAAGGATTTCGGCTTTGGCGACGTGATGGGTCTCGCGACCAGCTTTCTGGTCGCGTCCATGATAGGCGCCGACATATCGTCCTTCATCGGCAGCTTCGCATCCCCCGGATCCAGCTTTGCCGCAGCGTCCTCGGTCGGTGCCGCCGGCCTTGGCAACACGATGACCAGCGCGCTGGTGACGCAGACCCTGTCATCGGCGATCGGGCAGATCGTGTCCACCGGCCGCCTCGATATGGACACGGCCTTGAACAGCGGGCTGACGGCTGGCCTCAGCGCCGGTTCCGCCCAATGGACGGGCACCTCTTTCGACGACCCCTTCCAGCGTGCCACCGCGCGCGCATTGACCTCCGGCCTGATCGGAGAGCTCACCGGCAGCAGTTTCGAGGCTGCGCTGCTGTATTCGGCGGTAAATCAGTCTGCCGCCTACGGTGCCGGGCGCATCGGCGACGGGGTTTTCGGCGAGCCGGGAAGCGTCGGCCATCTGCTTGCGCACGGCGCGTTGGGGGCACTGGCTGAATCCGCCCGCGGCGGCGACCCGATGGCTGGAGCGCTCGGCGCCATGACGGCCACCCTGGTCGAGCGTCCGCTAGACGGCGCGCTGTTGCCGAGCGGCACGGCGGCTGGCGACGCCTTGCTCGTCGCCCTGAGCATGATGTCCGGCGGCGCCGTCGCCGACATCGCCGGCGGCAGCCCCCTCGCAGGCGCGCTGGGCGCGCAGAACGCCACGCAGTTCAACTATCTCGCTCACGGCGAATCTGGTCGTCTTGAAGCACTGCGCGTCAAGTGCGCCGTCGCAAGCCGTTGTACCGAACAGGACAAGGCAGAAATGCGGCAGTTGCAGATGCTGGATCGCGAGCGCGACGAGAACATTCAGAAGGCCTGCGCAGCACCTTCCAGCGTGGAGTGTCAGAGCGCCTACCTCGATCTTGCCCGCGCTCTCGCGAGCTATCAGGGCAGGACCGTCGAGCCGGGCGCCGTTGCAGATATCGAGTTGTCCGGCATCAGGCAGCAGGAAGTCCTGTACCGCACCCGCATGACGAATGCGCTTGCCTACAACGTTGCAAACGGTGTTGCCCAGTCCGCTGTGTCGGGGCTTGCGGGCACGATCGAACTCGGTCTGCTTCTCTCTCGCGCGCCAGATGACCCTGCTGCGCGCGACGCTCTCGCGCAAATGGCTGTCGCAGCGGGAGAATTCATCGATTCGCCGATTGACAGTATCGAGCGAGGTATCAGGAGCGCGCTCGATGAAGCGGATCGTCTAGAAGCATCGGGGCAGGTGGACAAAGCCCAGCAACTCCGAGCCTCGCTCGTTACGGACGGACTGCTGACTGTCAGCGGCTTTGGGGCAATGACTACCAAGGCGGGCAAGTACCTCGGGCAGGTTGTCGGCGCGCCAAATAACGGGTTGCCTGGGATCGAGCTTGGTGGGCAGAAGCTGCTGCGGTTGGTGGATGGATCAACTGTTCCGGTGAACAAGTCGGGGCAAGTGTTAGACGCCGCAACCGGAAGGGAGAGTAAGTACCTCGATGCGCTGACGTCACATCCCGAGGGGCACGCGTTCTCTGTTCATGGGGGATCAGTAACCGATGGCCAGTTGGCTATTCGCGCACGAACGGGAGTGAAGCCAAATAACGCGGTGGGGCCAATCCCACCTCTGTCATCGGCCTTTCATAGCGATGACCTGTTGATCTTCGCGGATCAAGCCATAAGGGATGGGGGCGCCCTCCAGCGAGCGATTGCCAGGCAGCCAGGCCAGACGGTCGTGCGAGTTGAGGCCTCCGATGTTGGAGACCTTGGGAGCAATCTTGGTCGTGGCTATGTGCGGATTGGCGCGACTGCAAACAAGGGCGCCAACGCGTCAGTGGTAGGGCCGGTACAAAGAGTTGATAATCTACGCAGTGCGCAGGGTATTTACGAATTCAATATACATAAGCAAGTTTGGGAGACCATTACAGTCTACCCAGCACCCCATTGATGGCTGGATGAAAGACATGAACACCTTCGAAAACGTTGTGCATATGCTCAAGACCGTGTTCAACGTTGACAGCGGATTGTCCGAGGACGCCGCAATCAGCATATATCGACGCACCGCCCAATCCAGCGGGAAACTCGAGCGCCTGAAAGAGGAGCTTGATCAAGGTTTGAACGATCCAGGGGTCTCGTGGAAAACCCTGCTTCTAAATGATGATTACGAAGTGTTTGATGCGGAGACTGAGGACGACGCAAGGGCCTACGCTTCAAGAGTCTTATGGGAGCCGCTGCAGCGCTTGTGAATGGTGCGAAGCAGAGCACTATGAGGTGCCCATCGCAAGTATGGAAATCCGATTGAACGGGATTCGAGCTCGGTTGCCTGACCTTGCCCTCGAATGAACTACCCCGGTTTTCGCGGGGGCGCACTGGGTCGAGTCAAGTGTTGGCGAAGAGGCGAATCGCGTTCCGCCTGAATACACCCCGCGCCCCTGTCGCGCAGTTCATTGCCTCGATATCCGATTCCTCAAACACCCTCGGCGCCCGCGTACACGGCAAATCCGTCCCGAACATCAGCGCTTCCGGATTCACCGCATCGATCCGGCGCAGCGCCTCAGCAACGTCGAAGTCACACCGCCCGAATCCCGTCGCCTTCACCTTGATGCCGCGCTCGACCAGCCACAGCAGATCGTCGAAGCCTTCGGCGGTGAGGCCGTGGTCGATGGAAACCTTGGGCAGTCGCGCGAGCAGGGCGCGCAGAACGCCACGCAGTTCAACTATCTCGCTCACGGCGAATCTGGTCGTCTTGAAGCACTGCGCGTCAAGTGCGCCGTCGCAAGCCGTTGTACCGAACAGGACAAGGCAGAAATGCGGCAGTTGCAGATGCTGGATCGCGAGCGCGACGAGAACATTCAGAAGGCCTGCGCAGCACCTTCCAGCGTGGAGTGTCAGAGCGCCTACCTCGATCTTGCCCGCGCTCTCGCGAGCTATCAGGGCAGGACCGTCGAGCCGGGCGCCGTTGCAGATATCGAGTTGTCCGGCATCAGGCAGCAGGAAGTCCCGCGAGTTTCCGAGCACATGGTGGGACGATAAGATCAAAGGTGAAATCTCGGATATCGCGACCGATCCGGACACCAAGTGGTCCAAACTAGATAATCGTGGATATGTCACTGGCTCTGGTAATCATGATGGAGTCGACATCAAGGTGGTCTAAGACACGAAAAAGCACCGGATTGTCACGGGGTATCCGACTAACCAACGGAGAAATCCATGAACACAGGCGCGAAGCTGATCCAAACCAACCTTCTGATCATCCTTGCTGAGATTCGTATTCAAAGGGATATTGGAAAGCATTTCCCCCCCCTGATTTGCAGGGATTCACGGAACAGGTGGCGCAAGTGCGAGAGTGGCTGGAAGACACAAGTGAGTATGGGATTGCCTATGAAACACTGGTTTCGATGCTTGAGGAATTCCCGTTTCGATTGTCAGGTAGTACGGCTGTGAAACTATTGGGGGTGGGGTTGCTTCTGCAATTCAAGACTGAGCGCCCAAGCGATGCACAGTTCGATAGTCGGCAAGCCACCTGATGGACGGCACTATCGTGGAATAAATGGGATCTGACCCCAAGGTCGCCGCACTCGGATGTCATAGGTGGGTTTTCGTGGCGGATTGCCTAAATTTTGAGCAACTTTCCCGCGCAAACAGCTTCACTCTGCGAACTCCACATCAAGTTTCAACTGGCCCGAATCAAGTTTTCCCGGATTTCTATGCGAAGTGGCAATTTTGGTAGGCGTTCCAGCCCCAATTCACCCACGTGACATTCGATTCATTGAAATGACATCCGAGTGCGGAATCCCTGGTCCAGAAGTCTGCCCCATAATGACCACCCTCATTCCTTGGCCCCCATTTTTGACCTCGATTTGTGTTGAAATTCAAACCAAGGTTTAAAGTATCAAAATTGATAACGCCGCTGTGGGTTTCAGCCACAAAGATCTCATTCTTATTCAAATTTCATGGCAAAGCAATTTCTCACGGGGCCACAACGTGGCAATCTACTGAAGATGGACTAATCGTCTGAATGACTCCGGATTTTCTATTCATAGATAAAACTCTTCTGATATGCCTAGCCATGTTTATTGCTGTTGAGCCAGGCGTCACTTCTCGAGCCGAAACAAGTAGAGTGTTTTCATTCTCCGTTGGCTGGGCGTCTATAATTTTGCATGCTACGTCATCGGGGCCATATAGGCGATAGCCCTTGTCTTGAGCGAACTCGACTGAGTCTAGAATTTTCTCAGTGCCATCAGAGTGATTGGGGTGCAACGTTGTTGAAATTATTAAAACCCTCTTCTGCCAGTGTTTGGCGGGATCGTATTCATGAAAAATCCTTGCGCCGATTGGATGGTTTGAGTGCGAGATCTCTTCAGACAAAAGGTAGTCGCTTACGAAGGTTAGCCGTTTCTTCTTTAGATGGTCTTGAAATTCTGTGGATTTTTCGCCGCGCTCTGTTGGAATGGCTTTTTCAGCAAAGGCGCTTGTGACAAGAATGGAGATTGTAAAAATAGATATGTAATTTGTATTCATTGTTTGCGCCCCACTTTCAGTAAACTAGGGAAACACTAATTTAACCCCATCCTCGTAGAATGCCCAAGTCATTCCGCCGCGCGCAGCGATCCAGATGAAGCAGCAAAGCAGCTTCGCCGATCTTGAGTACTCGGCGCGTCGCAAGCCGACGCGGCGGGAGAAGTTTCTGAGCGACCTGGATCGTCTGGTGCCGTGGTCGCAACTGGTGGCGTTGATCGAGCCGCACTATTACCGGGGTGAGCGCGGTCGTCCGCCGGTCGGGCTGGAAACGATGTTGCGCATGTACCTGTGCCAGAACTGCCTGGGTCTGTCGGACGAAGGCATTGAAGACGCCATCGTCGACAGCATCGCGGTACGTCGCTTCGTGGGCATTGACCTGATCGAGCGTCAGGCGCCGGATGCCACCACGCTGCTGAAATTCCGCCGCCTGTTCGATCGTCACGTCATGCCGGTCCGTATCTTCGCGCTGATCCGCGAACAGCTCGGCCAGCAAGGGCTGATCCTGCGCGAAGGCACCATCGTCGATGCGACCTTGATTGCCGCGCCGCCATCGACCAAGAACAAGGAAGGCGAGCGCGATCCGGACATGCACCAGACGAAGAAGGGCAATCAGTGGTACTTCGGCATGACAAGCCGAAGGCGAAGGACACCCGAAGGGTGGTCCCGCGCAGCGGGATGCGGTCACGAGCGCAGCGAGGCCGCACAGGTAGCGCATATCGGTACGGATGCGCACACCGGCATCGTTCATTCGCTTGCCGCCACGGCGGCGAACGCGTCCGACGTGAGCCAGACGCACAAGCTGCTGCACGGTGAAGAGAAGCACGTGCATGCCGACGCCGGCTACCAGGGCGCAGGCAAGCGTCCTGAACTGAAGGGGTGCGCGGCCCAATTCGTGATCGCGCGCCAGCGCTCGACCTACAGGAAGCTGTACAAGAAGGACCCGAGACGGCAACTGATCGAAAAGGCCGAGCAAGCCAAGGCGAGCATCCGCTCGAAGGTCGAACACGTGTTCCATGTGGTGAAGAACCTGTTCCGGCATCGCAAGTGCCGCTACAAGGGTCTGGCGAAGAACACGGCGCAGTTGCATGTGCTGTTCGCGATGGCGAATCTGGTGCTGTCGAAGAGAAGGTTGTGTGCGCCGTACAGGACAGGTGCGTCCTGTGGGTGAGAAATCGGGGCAATCAGCCCCGAAATGATCCCGGATCGGTGATTCGGGGGTGAAAAACCGATGAAATTCGGCGTCATGAAGACCTGAATCTCGAAGTCGATGCCACGGGGACGATAAATCCCGGAAGGGTGGCATTGATCAGTGTTTCCTTAGGTGAGGCATGCGAAGAAGAGTTGGATTTTCGGTCGTCGAGGCAATATTGGCGCCAGTTCTTGATATTCAAGAACCTGGTTCGTTTCGGGGTACAGAAGGAGACGGCGAGCAGCAATTACGCGAGGTAATGCGCAAGTACATCAAGCCCTACTACGCATCCTTCGATCCCGATAGCCGAGACGTGATCGACGATAGTGTCCTTTATCTTTCGAAGTTCTCGCCGACATCACCTGTTGTTCCTCTGGATGCGCTGCCGACACCTTTTGAGATAAAGCAAGCGCTTCCGGTTTTCTGTCAGTGGCTTGCCGAAGAACTTGGAGTTCGTGATCGAAGCATGGATGCGGAGGACTTCGAGTATTCGAACGATCTAAGCATCGTGCAGCGCCTGCGTCGAATGCGGTGATCTTTATGAAGTTGGAGTTGGAGCTGCCCCCATTCGGTGGACGGTTTGTGGCTTGAGAATCAAGCCGTGTGATCGTACTCGATAGCAGGGGTATCCACGGGGCCGCCGCCGGCCCCATCCAGGCCGGGGGCGAGCGGCCCGGTGGGTACCGTGTTTGTCGCGTGAAGTACAACGGGGTCTGACTCTGAGGTTTCCGGGAGAGACACGATATGGGCCAAAATCAACTCCACTGGGATCAGGGCCGACTGTTTTTGATTCTGGGTCGTATATGGTGATAAGGTATAAGCAGGGGTTGGGCGGAGACTGGAAGTTCAATACGATGTTTCCACAGCCAAAATAATGCAACTGGAGTGGTGTGTATGCTGGGTTTTGTCGATCCGTTAAAGTCTGTTCTGCATGATTATTGTCATGTCGAATGGTTTGAATTGTCTGAGCTTGTGAGTGATATAAAAACGGATTCAAGAAATTTTGATGTTTCTATATTGAGGGCCCAGTTTTTGGATGTGATGTCTAATTCTATTGGATTTTAGATTGTTGCAAATGAGCTTACCGGAAACGAGTTTGAGTCGGATGAAGAGGCTCTGTTTTGGTTGAAAAATATATTTCGAGAAATATTTGAAGTCTGAGTGATATAGGTGGTTACTAACATGGCAATCAATTGGCAGATTATGATATGATTTGAGAATGGAAAAGATCGGTGCCCGAAAGCTCCCCCGTCACGCCCAGGGCGAAATGCGCCGCCAAGTTGTTACCGCTTTCCCAAAATGAAGCTATGTCCGTATTGCGAACAAGATGTGATTTGGCGTGTTCGATTAAGAACCGCGCCAGAGCATCGTTTCGCGATGTGCTTCGAGTGCGACTCAGTGTGGGAGGAACGACAGACTGTTTGTGATCAAACGGGAACAACGTTCGAGGAGCATATGCAATCGATCGGTCGCCAGCCAAACTGGAACGAAGTAGAACGACTTGAGATTGTCCTATAGAGAGGAAGAGTGAGCCGCTCATCGTCCGCAGATGCTGGAATCGCGCCCTCCATCCTGAACCAAGGGGCTGCGTCAGGTTATTGAAGGTGAAAGGAATATCATGCTCGGAAACGCAAACGGCATGATGAACGCGCTATGCAATCCCTGTGCGAAAGCCCTGAATGTTCACCCAGTCAAGTGAGCTAAGCATGGATTACTTCAACGAGGCTTTCGGGGGGGCACCCCGACAGGGCTTCCGCACTCGGATGTCATTTCAACGAATCGCATGTCACGTGGGTGAATTGGGGCTGGAACACCTACCAAAATTGCCACTTCGCATAGAAATCCGGGAAAACTTGATTCGGGCCAGTTGAAACTTGATGTGGAGTTCGCAGAGCGAAGCTGTTTGCGCGGGAAAGTTGCTCAAAATTTAGGCAATCTGCCACGAAAACCCACCTATGACATCCGAGTGCGGCGACCTTGCTTGATGACCTATCCAGAGTTCTATGCGGATCGTAAGACCTTCTTCAGGTACGTAGCGTCGTTGGTTGATGCTTACAAACGTCGAAATCCAGGGCAGGTTGGTTTAGTGAGCGACATTGAAGCGGTGCTCGGCGGCTGAATCGGCATAGTGGTCAGGTTGTGAAGTATATACGGGGGCTGACCCTGAGGTTTCCGCACGTCCACGTGCGTCACGGCGTGATTCAAACGGCGCTTCCATTCTGAATGAGTAGGTGGCTCTAATGTCCGGTCTGCTTCTGAAGTTCTTGCGCGAGGTGTCGACTCCGCGTGTTCGGAAGTTGATTCTCGACGTGGTGGAGGAGCAAGGTGGTCTCAAGCAGAGGGACCGGTGCAGATTCGAATTCAATCGTTTTGTGTTAACGCGCGACGTCGTCAACGACACCGCGACGTTGGAGGAGGTGCTTGATCGTGAATTGAGCGGCGAATTTCGGCTGCGGCTGGGTGAGCCAGTTCGACGCCTATCCGAAGATTCCCGATGACGTAACAATAACTTTTTTATGACAGAGTGGGTACTACTTATTGACTGCAAAGTATCGGCGCTTGAAGGTGCTTCTAGCAGGCTACTTTCATCAAGACTGGAAGTCTGACCACGACACCGCGACAGCCGTGATCGAGTGTTATGTCGATGAATGGCCTTCCGACGAGGTTTCGGTCGTGATCAAGGAAATCAGACAGTTGCTGTTCGACGCAAAGAGCGAGGACGAGCTTCGAGAAATGGCGTTGAGGCTAGGCTGCTACTACGAGCCTCGTGCAGATTCACAGACGTTCAGGGAGTGGCTGACGTCGGTTTGTGAGCGACTCTCGAATTGAACGATCAGAAATCGGGCCTCGCCGGGCGGCGTATCCCGCGCACGACGCCGGACGCGTAGTTGCGAGCCCATAAAATCAAAAATTTATACGGTGATGTTGCGAGGTGTCGAAAGCGGGCGTAATGACCGCAATCGTTCCCCGCGATAGACGCAAATCCACTGGCCCAGTACAACGCATAGACAAGTTGCGCATTGCCCAGGGAATCTAGTAAGCGTCCGAGCGCCACCGCCTTCCTTTCGCGGATCCAGCGCGCAATGATCGCCCGCACTCGGGCACCTCAATGTTGTGTCCACAAAGGAGATCATGGACACA
>CAZKRN010000004.1:0-147608 GCA_964555165.1 uncultured Methyloversatilis sp.
TGATGATGCGCTTGACGTCCAGACCGGCGATGCGGCCGGCGTCCTTGGTGGCCTGGCGCTGGCTGTCGTTGAAGTAGGCCGGCACCGTGATCACGGCTTCGGTCACTTCTTCGCCGAGATAGTCTTCGGCCGTCTTCTTCATCTTGCGCAGCACTTCGGCCGATACCTGCGGCGGCGCGATCTTCTTGCCGCGCACTTCGACCCAGGCGTCGCCGTTTTCGGCCTTGGCGATCTTGTAGGGCATCAGCGCGATGTCCTTCTGCACTTCCTTCTCTTCGAAACGGCGGCCGATCAGGCGCTTGACCGCGAACAGGGTATTGGCGGCGTTGGTGACCGCCTGGCGTTTGGCCGAGGCGCCGACCAGGATCTCGCCATCGTCGGCGTAGGCCACGATGGACGGCGTGGTGCGCGCGCCTTCCGAGTTCTCGATCACCTTGGGCTTGCCGCCTTCCATCACGGAAACGCAGCTATTGGTGGTGCCCAGGTCGATACCGATGATTTTTCCCATGTTCGGGGTCCTCTATATATATGCGGGTGGAGGAGAGTGGGTGTCTGTGCTCGAAGTGGGGCGTTTGCCCCTGCATTTCAAGGGGCTTTTCAGCCCGCCGCCTTCGAGACGATGACCAGGGCGGGTCGCAGCACGCGGTCGTGCAGCAGATAGCCCTTCTGCAGTACCTGCACCACGTGATTGGGTTCGCCCGGCGCCTCGATCTGGCTGATCGCCTGATGCCTGTGCGGGTCGAACTTCTCGCCCAGCGGGTTCAGTTCCTCGACGCTGGCGCCGGAAAACGCCTGTACCAGCTGTTTGAGCGTCAGTTCGACGCCTTCGCGCATCTTCATGGCGTCGTTCGAGGTGTCCGCCAGCGCGGCTTCCAGGCTGTCCTTGACCGGCACCATGGCAGAAGCGAACTTCTCGGCGGCGAACTTTCCTGCCTTGATCACGTCTTCCGCTGCGCGGCGGCGCATGTTTTCGGTTTCGGCCTTGGCGCGCAGCAGCGCGTCCTGCAGTTCGGCCACCTTCTGTTCGGCCGCCGTCAGCGCTTCGGGCGTCGGCGTCGTTGCGGCAGGGGGCGCGACGGGCGCAAGGGCTTCATCGGCGAGCACGGTCGCCGGCGCTTCTTCCGGTGTCGGTTGCGGGGTCGTTTCGGTCATGCGGGCTTCCTCAGATACGCGGACCCGCCGGAAATGGGGGCGTCGGCAAGCGTTTCAAGTCGGTAACCGCGATTTTGTATCAGCCTTATGGCGCATTCCGCGCCCGCAACGAATTCGATGGCCTATCATTTGCGGTCCATGACGGGTTTCTTTCAACTATCTCTCCATGCTTGAGCGCATCGGCAAATACCGGGTCATCCGTGAAATCGGCAAGGGTGCCACCGCGACCGTATACCTGTGCAAGTGTGACGACATCGAGGAGATGGTCGCCGTCAAGCTGGTGGATTTCGGCGACAAGAACCGTGACCAGGGCAAATGGTCGCGCCGCATGCGCAAGCTTTTCCTGACCGAGGCGGCCATCGCTTCCAGGCTCGATCATCCCAACATCATCCGCATCTTCGATGCGCAGGTCGAAGAGAACCGCGCCTATCTGGTCATGGAATTCATCGACGGCCAGCCGCTCGACCATTACTGCGAATTCAATACCATGCTGCCGCTGCCACGGGCGGTCAGCATCGTTTTCAAGTGCGCGATGGCGCTGGACTACGCCTTCCGGCACGGCGTCGTGCACCGCGACATCAAGCCGGCCAACATCCTGATCGGTGCCAACGATCTGGTGAAAGTGACCGATTTCGGTCTGGCGCTGAACGTGGCGAAGGAGAACGACAAGGATTCGACCTTCATCATGGGCGTCGGCTCGCCGGCCTACATGAGTCCGGAACAGGTGAAGGGCTATCCGCTGAACCAGAAGACCGACCTGTATTCGCTGGGCGTGGTGCTGTTCCACCTGCTGACCGGTCGCCTGCCTTTCCGCGCCAAGCATCCGGCGCAGCTCATCTACAAGATCATCAACGCCGATCCGCCGTCGGCCTCGCAACTGAATCCGGAAGTGCCGGAGGCGATGGACCGGGTGATCCGCAAGGCGCTGGAGAAGGATCTCTATTCGCGCTACAAGAATGGCGCGGAGTTCGCCAAGGATCTGTCCACGGTCCGCTTCAAGCTGCTCGACGACAAGTACGTGCCGCCGGACACCACGCGCTTTTCCATCCTGCGCAAGATGCCCTTCTTCACGGAATTCGACGATGTCGAGGTGTGGGAGGTGCTGCGCTTCTCGAACTGGCGTCAGTATCAGGACAACGCGATCCTGATGCGCGAAGGCGAGAGCGACAACCGCTTCGGCATCATCGTGTCGGGATACGCGCGCGTCGTGATGGGGGGGCGACTGCTGGCCGAACTCGGGCCCGGCGATGTGGCGGGCGAACTCGGATACCTCGATCCGTCGCACGTGCAGCGGTCGGCCACCGTGGTCGCATCCTCGCCCATGGCCTTCCTCGAAATCAGCCCGTCGGCGCTTGCACTGGCGTCGGAAGAGTGTCTCGAACATTTCCGCGCCCAGCTCATCAGCACGGTTGTACAGCGACTGACCCGTGCCAACGCGGCACTTGCGGCGCAGAGCGAGCAGGTGGTGCTGCCGACTGAATCCGGCTTCGCCGTGATCGGTGCCGGCCTCGATCTCGAACTCCTGCCCGATCCACCGGTCCGGCGCTGACCGGTGGACACCGACGGGCGTGATGTACGCCCGTTGCTGCGGCTAAAGTTTCCAACGCAGGGGCCGAAACTCTCCTCACAGGCGCGGGCAAGGCCCCTCGCCGACCGGAAGGAGACCGACCTTGAGCCGCAATTCAGTCTATGGCATCAGCCGCGTTGATAACGAAGCCAGTCGCACGCACGGCTGGCTCGTCACCATTCAGCGACGCGGAGTGATACACCGCAAACACTTCAGCGACGGGGTGTTCGGCGGAAAGCAGAAGGCGTTTGCCGCTGCAAAGCAGTTCCGCGACGACATCATCACGAAGTTTCCACCGTTTTCCTTGCGGGAATATTCGAGCATCGTCAAGAAGAACAACCGATCCGGCGTGGTCGGCGTATGCCGCTACTGTGCATCGGAAACCCGTGAAATGCCGGAAGACAAGCAACGCTGGTTCTGGGTGGCGTCGTGGCCGCTGCCGTCCGGTCGCCGCAAACGGGTCAAGTTCTCGGTGAACAAATACGGTGAGGAAGGTGCATTCAAGATGGCGCTCAAGGCGCGCAAGGATGCGCTGAAGAAACTCGACGGCCAGTTCGATCCGGGCGCTTCTCGGCGCGGACGTCCGCGCAAGGCGAAGAATGACGAGAGCGTCGTGCAGAACAGGGCTGCCGCGTAAGTTTTCGGCGCGGCCGGCGATACACGAGGGCGACCTGACGGTCGCCCTCGTACGTTTACACCGGGTTTCAGTTGCTGGCGCCCATTTCCTTTGCTCGCTGCGCCTGAATCGCCAGATCGGCGGGAGGTTGCCCGGCTTCGTCCCACCAGTAGCCCAACTCCCGCCGGACAAGATCACCGAGGGCGGCGATCCAGTCCGGCCGTTCGTTCAGGCAGGGGATGTAGCTGAAGCGCTGCCCGCCGCTCGCGATGAAGGCGTCGCGGTTTTCCATCGCGATCTCCTCCAGCGTTTCCAGACAGTCGGCAACGAATCCCGGGCACATGACATCCACGCTGCGCAAGCCTTCGGCGGCCAGTTTCTCCAGAGTCGGCTGGGTGTAGGGTTCGAGCCAGCGGGCACGTCCGAAACGCGACTGGAAGGTGACCAGGCATTGGTCACGCGCCAGTCCGAGCGCTTCGGCGACCAGGCGTCCGGTCCGATGGCATTCGCAGTGGTAGGGGTCGCCCTTCTGCAGGTGGAAGTAGGGTACGCCGTGAAATGACATGACCAGCTTCTCTGCGCGGCCGTTCTTCTGCCAGTGTTCGCGCACGCTGGCTGCGAGCGCCTCGATGTAGCTCGGGTACCCGGCGAATCCGTTCAGGTAGCGCACGTCCGGCACCCTGCGCCAGCGCAGCAGTGCGCGCGCAAGTTCGTCGATAACCGAACCGGTGGTGCTCGATGCGCCTTGCGGATACATCGGCAGCACGAAAATGCGTGTAAAGCCATCCGCCTTCATCTGCTGCAGTGCCTCGGCCATGCCCGGACTTCCGTAGCGCATGGCAAGACGCACTTCGATGTCGCGCTGGCCTTCGGCCACCATCCAGCCCTGCAGCAGCCGGGTCTGTCGTTCCGCGTGTACCCGCAAAGGCGAGCCTTCGTCGGTCCATACCGTCGCATACTTTGCCGCCGACTTCTTCGGTCGCACGTTAAGGATGATGCCGTTCAGGATGAACCACCAGACGGCCTTCGGTATTTCGACCACGCGATCATCGGACAGGAACTGCTTCAGATAGCGTCGCAACGACGGTGCGTCCGGACGGTCCGGTGTGCCGAGGTTGACCAGCAGCACGCCTGTGCGCGGCATCCGGCCGTGGGTGTAGGGAGGTTCTTCGAGAAATCGGGACATGTCCGGGTCGGGTTTCGTCCTGAGGGGACGACATTCAGAGATGGCTCAGTGCGCTGGAAAGCAATTTTGCCGTTACGTCGACGATGGGGATCACGCGCTCGTAAGCCATGCGCGTCGGGCCTATCACGCCCACGGTGCCGACAACCTGGCCGCGCACTTCGTACGGTGCGGTGACCACGCTGCATTCGTCAAGTGGCGCCAGACCGGATTCGCCGCCGATGAATATCTGCACGCCTTCCGCCCGTTGCGACAGGTCGAGCAGGCTGGCCAGCTGCGTACGCTGGTCGAACAACGAAAACAGTTCGCGCAGCCTGGACATGTTCGATGCCAGATCGTCCACCTCCAGAAGATTGCGCTCGCCGCTGATCACGTACTGACCCTTGTCGTCGGAAAACGCTTCGTTGCCCGCCTGCAGCGCTGCCGCCATCAGGCTCGTCAGATCGCCGTGCAACTGTTTGAGTTCCTCCTGCAGACGCTTGCGTATTTCGTCGAAATCGAGACCGGCGTAATGCTGGTTCAGGAAATTCGCGGCGGTGACCAGTTCCGATGGCGTGAAACTGCGTTCTGTCAGCAATATGCGGTTCTGTACCTCACCGGTATCGGTCACGATGATGAGCAGGATGCGCTTGTCGGACAAGCTGAGGAATTCGATCTGCCGGATGCGCGGCAACTGACGGCGTGGCGCCACCACAATGCCGGCGAAACGGGTGAGCTGTGACAGCAGTTGCGAGGCCTGACTGACCAGCACACGGGGGTCGGCCGGACGGAGTTCGCCCTTGAGTTCGCTGATCTGCCCGGGTTCGAGCGGTTGCACCGAGAGCAAGGTATCGACAAAGAAGCGATATCCGCGCGGTGTCGGTATGCGACCGGCGGAAGTATGGGGACTGGCGATATAGCCCATGTCCTCCAGGTCGGACATGACATTGCGTATCGATGCCGGGGACAGGTCGAGACCGGAGTGCTTGGACAGCGTGCGCGACCCGACCGGCTGGCCGTCCGCAATATAGCGTTCGATCAGGGTCTTGAGCAGCAGTCTCGAACGGTCTTCAAGCATGATGCAGCCGGGGTGGCTCCTGGTTACGGTCTCGTTGCAGTGACGATTCTAGAGCAGAGCCGCACGCCTTCATCGGTTCACGCTGCCGATAGTGACACAGGCTGACGCAATGCCGTGCATCGCCGCAGTCCTGCAGGGCCTTTGTGGTTTAATTCGCCGATGAATACGCTAAACCCGGCCTACGGCTGCGTTGCGCTGATCGGCAAGTACCGGAGTGCCGAAGTGGCCGAGTCCCTGCGCTTGCTGGCGCAGTGGCTGCATGCTTCCGGCCGTGCGGTTCTGATCGAACAGGGGTCGGCGGAAGTGCTGACCGACGACCGCTTCGAGTCGGCCGATTTCGACGAGCTTGGAGGTCGTGCGAAGCTTGCTGTCGTGGTCGGCGGCGATGGGTCGCTGATCAGTGCGGCACGCAAGCTGGCACCGTATGACGTGCCCCTGGTCGGCATCAACCAGGGCAGGCTCGGTTTTCTGACCGATGTCGCACGATCGAGCATGCTGGCAGCGATGGATGCGCTGATTCGCGGTGAATTCCGCGCCGAACGCAGGGTGCTGCTTGAAGCGTCCGTGCTGCGTGAGGGCGCGGGCGTCTTTTCCGCCTACGCACTGAACGACGTGGTTGTTTCCAAGGGCGATCTGGGACGCATGATCGAGTTCGAGGTCAGGGTGGACGGCGAGTTCGTATACAGCCAGCGCTCGGATGGACTCATCGTGTCGACGCCGACCGGTTCGACCGCCTACTCGTTGTCGGCAAACGGACCGATCGTCCATCCCTCGCTCGGTGGCATGCTCATCGTACCGTTGTGCCCGCACGCGCTTTCGTCGCGCCCCATCGTGCTGGGCGATGAAGCGGTGCTAAAGGTCAGGCTGTTCGTCCGGCACGACGCACGTGCGCACTTCGACGGACAGGAACATTTCAATCTGCAGGGTGACGACGAACTGTGCATACGCCGTTCGCCGCATCAGGTCACGCTGCTGCACCCGCCCGGTTACAGCTATTTTGCGATGCTTCGCGAAAAGCTGCGCTGGAGCGAGGCACCCAAGGAAGTCTGAGTTCCCCGCCGCTCTCCATGCTTGAACGACTTTTCATCCGCGACTTCATCCTCGTCGACCGGCTGGAGCTGGACTTCTCGCCGGGTTTCGGGGCGCTGACCGGCGAGACCGGCGCCGGAAAATCCATACTCGTCGATGCGCTCGGTCTGCTGCTGGGCGGTCGTGCCGACGCGTCCGTCGTCCGGGCGGGTTGCGAAAAGGCGGAGCTGTCGGCGGAATTTTCATGCGGCGAGGACCGTGAGGTCGCACGCTGGCTGCGGGAACAGGATTTCCAGCCCGAGGACGGCGTCGTCATCGCACGCCGCGTGATCGATGCCGGTGGCCGCTCGCGCGCCTACATCAACGGCGCACCGGCCAGCGTCACCCAGTTGCGGGAACTGGGCGCATTCATGGTGGATATCCATGGTCAGCACGCCCACCAGGCGCTGATGCGCGAATCGGCCCAGCGAGCGCTGTTCGATCAGCATGCCGGGCTCGTTCAACAGGTGGCCGAAGTCGCGCGTCTGCATCGCACGTGGCAGCAATGCGAACAGGCACTGGTCAGCGCGCTGCAGCACAGCGAGTCTGTCGAGCGCGAGCGCGAGCAACTCCAGTGGCAGGTCGAAGAACTGCAGTCGCTGGCGTTCGACGCGCAGGCCTGGACTGACCTGCAGCTTGATCACGGACGGCTTGCCCATGCCACGCAACTGTTCGAGGGGTCGGCCGAGGCGCTGGCACTCCTGGAAGAAGGCGACGCGGCGCTGGACGGTCAGCTCGCACATGTCTCGGCACTGCTGACCCGGCTCGAAGCTTTCGATCCTGCGCTCGGCGAATGCCGTGGATTGATCGAGTCCGCCGCGACACAGGTGGACGAGGCCGCGCGCGCGCTGCGCGCCTATGCCCGTCGCATCGATGCGGATCCGCAGGCGCTCGCGCGGGCCGACGAGCGCATTGCCGCCGTGCTCGACTGCGCACGCAAGTACCGGGTCGAACCGGAGCAACTGCCGGCTCTGCTGGCAGACAGCCAGTCGCGCCTGCAGCGGCTGCAGGCCGAGTCGGATCCGGCGGCGCTTGCGACAGCGCGCGATGCGGCGTTCGCCGACTGCCTCGCCGCGGCGGAACGGCTTTCCGCCGCCCGCCGGCCTGCTGCCACGCAGCTGTCCGAGGCCGTCACGGCTGCGATGTCCGAGCTGGCCATGCCGGGCGGACGCTTCGAGGTGGTGCTGACGCGACGCGAGCAACCGGGCGCCACCGGGCTGGAGGAAATCGATTTCCACGTCGCCGCCAATCCTGGCCAGGCACTGGCCCCATTGGCCAGGGTGGCGTCCGGCGGCGAGCTGTCGCGCGTCGGGCTGGCGATCCAGGTGATTGCCAGCGCGCGCAGCGGCACACCCACACTGGTGTTCGATGAGGTGGATGTCGGCATCGGCGGCCGCGTTGCCGAGGTGGTCGGACGTCTGCTGGCGCGGCTGGGCGAGGCGCGTCAGGTGCTGTGCGTGACCCATCTGCCGCAGGTGGCCGCGCGTGCGGCCTGGCAGTGGTCGATTGCCAAACGGAGCGAGAACGGCCAGACCCGCAGCACGGTCACTGCGCTCGATGCGTCGGCCCGGGTGGACGAAATCGCCCGCATGCTGGGCGGCGAAGTGATCACCGAAACGACGCGGGCGCATGCGCGCGAAATGCTCGGCGCCTGACCAAGCCGGACGCGCTGACGGGATGGCCGTTGCGGTCGGGTGTCCCGGACGCCGGCGCCGGCAGCGCTCAGACGGGATGGCCTGAAGTTGCGCCGACAGACAATGTGATGATGCCGGTGGCGATGAACAATCCGGCTGCAATGCGCCGTATCCAGTTCACCGGCAGCTTCTGGGCCAGTCTCTGGCCAATGTAGACCGCCGGCACGTTCGCAATCAGCATGCCGAGCGTCGTACCTGTGACCACCCAGCCGTAGGCGTTCTCGAAGCGGGCGCCCAGCGCCACGGTCGCCAATTGTGTCTTGTCGCCCATTTCGGCCATGAAGAACAGCAAGGTGGCGGTCAGGAACACGCCGCGAGCGTCGCTTACCCCGGTTTCGTCGAGCTTGTCCGGTACCAGCGCCCACAGGCCGCAACCGATGAAGGCCAGTCCGACGATCCAGCGCAGTGCCTCCGGGGACAGTACCGAGGCGACCAGGGCGCCGAGCCATGCGGCCAGCGCATGGTTCAGGACAGTGGCCACCAGTATGCCCAGACAGATGGCCAGCGGCCTGCCCATCCGCGCGGCAAGCACGAAGGACAGCAACTGGGTCTTGTCGCCGATTTCGGCGAGCGCGACCAGCGCGGTTGAAGCGATCAGGGCATCCATCGGAAAAGGGGCGCCGCAAGCGGGACGGCGCAGGACGCGTTCAGCCGCGCGGCGGCAGCTTGCGCCTGTTGGGACAGGATTCGGACGAACAGTCGGCAAAGATGGTCAGTGCATGATCGTGCACGGTAAAGCCCCTGTCCTTTGCCACCTTGATCTGGCGGCGTTCGATCTCCGGATCATAGAACTCTTCGACCTTGCCGCACTGGATGCAGACCAGATGGTCGTGATGGTGTCCTTCGTTCAGTTCGAAAACCGCCTTGCCGGACTCGAAGAAATGGCGTTCGAGCAGGCCGGCCTGCTCGAACTGCGTCAGCACGCGGTAAACCGTGGCCAGTCCGATGTCCATGTCTTCCTGGAGCAGGGCCTTGTACACCTCTTCGGCACTCATGTGCCGCACGTCCGCTCGCTGGAACAGTTCGAGTATCTTCAGGCGCGGCAGCGTGGCCTTGAGCCCGATGTTCTTCAAATTCTGGGAGTTTGCGCTCATCCGGGTCATCTGGAGGGATTGGCAAGATCGCTATAATATAGGCTTTCCAGCCCGTCCCGGCGTTCTGCGTCGGGACTCATCCGAGTAAAGCCCGCGATGTCCTTCGCCCTACCTCTGCTCCCGGTCGTTTTCCGCCGTGCCTGCATCGCCCTTGTACCGCTGCTCGCAGCGTGCAGCAGCTTCGAGGTGCCGGATACCTTCGACGTGGTGAGCAAGCTCAATCCGCACCGGATCGATATCCGGCAGGGCAATCTGGTCACCCAGGAAATGGTGGTCCAGCTCAAGGCGGGCATGACCCGCGACCAGGTGCGTTTCGTGCTGGGTTCGCCCATGCTGGCTGACGTGTTCCACCCGGACCGCTGGGACTACGTCTACTACTTCAAGCCGGGCAACAAGCCGGAAGACACCCAGCAGCGTCGGCTCATTGTGTATTTCGAGGACGATCGCCTGGTCAGTGTGGGCGGTGACGTGGTGGCTGCGGAAGAAGGCGAGTTGCAGCCACCGGAGCCGCGTACGCGTACGCTCGACCTGAGCGAGGTCGGGACATCCGGCGCCAAGTGAGGCGCGCCCAGCGTCATTTCCATCAATCGAAAGGATTCCATGTCCCCGATGCGCATTGCCATCGCCGGGGCATCCGGCCGCATGGGCCGGATGCTGATCGAAGCCACGGTGCGTGACGAAGGTGCGCAACTGGTCGCAGCACTTGACCGCCCCGATTCGCCGGCCATCGGGGAAGACGCTTGCGCTTTTCTGGGCTTGCGCAGTGGTGTGCAGATACGGAGCGATGTCGATGAGGCGCTGGCCGACGCCGACTTCCTCATCGATTTCACCCGACCGGACGCGACGCTTGCGCATCTCGACGTGTGCCGCCGCCGGCGCGTCAAGATGATCATCGGTACGACCGGCTTCAGCGAGGCGCAACGCGACCGGCTGGTCGAGGCCTCGACCGAGCTGGCCATCGTATTCGCGCCGAACATGGCGGTCGGGGTGAATGCGGTGTTCCGCCTGCTCGATGTCGCTGCCCGCATCCTGAACAGCGGCTACGACATCGAGGTGATCGAGGCACACCACCGGATGAAGGTCGATGCGCCGTCCGGTACGGCGCTGCGAATGGGTGAGGTGGTGGCCGACGCACTGGGCCGCTCGCTGGCCGAATGCGCGATCTACGGCCGCGAGGGCCACACGGGTGAGCGGGATGCGAACACCATAGGTTTTGCCACCGTGCGCGGAGGCGATATCGTCGGCGATCACACCGTGCTGTTCGCCGGTATCGGCGAGCGGGTGGAAATCACGCACAAGGCGGCCAGCCGCATGCCCTACGCGCTGGGCAGCCTGCGTGCTGCACGCTGGCTGGTGGCGCGTGAAAATGGTCTGTACGACATGCAGGACGTGCTCGGGCTGCGCTGACGCCGACAGGGCCATCGGGGCCCTCGCCTTCAGTCCAGTGTATCGGGCGTCGATATAGCAGCAAGTCCCGGATTCCGTCATTCATGCACCCCGCACTGTCTTCACTGCTGGAACAAGCCGGTCTCCCGGCCCTCGACGAACAGTCCGTCGCGGGCTGGTTGGCGACGCCAGCCGCGCCTGCGGTGCTGAGCGAAGTGCTGCGGCGGGTGGATGGCTTGTTGCCGGCCGGCGGCACCGACGCGACTCGGTTCGGCTGGCAGTGGAATCCGGTCGCCGCACAGTTTTCCGTACCGGCGGAATTCCGGCAGTTGCTTGGTTACAGTGCCGCGGAACTGCCCGATCTTCTCGCCGTCTGGCGAGACATCCTCCATCAGGACGATGTAGCCGGATTCGATGCCTGGCTCGAAGACCGGCTCGCCGGCGCAACTGCGCAGCCCTCGGTGGATGTGCGGCTTCTGCGGCTCGATGGCGGGGTGGTCTGGGTACGTATCGAGGCGACGGCGACCGAAAGGGACGGACGCGGGCGCGTGGTGAGTGTCTCGGGTCTGATGGGCCTGCTCGATGCCCGTCGCCAGGCCGAGGTCGAACTGTTGCGAGCCAAGGAGAAGGCCGAGGCGGCCAGCCGCGCGAAAAGCGACTTTCTGGCCAACATGAGCCACGAGATCCGCACGCCGATGAACGGCATCATGGGCATGTCGGCGCTGCTGCAGGACACCGCCCTGGACAGCGAGCAGCGCGAGTACGTCAACGCCATCAAGACCTCAGCCGATGCATTGCTGGTCATCATCAACGACATCCTCGACTTTTCGAAGATCGAGGCCGGCAAGCTGGCCATCGAGGAGGTCGAGTGCGCACCGGGTGAACTGATCGGCGAGGTGGCGCGCGGTCTGGCCATCGGTGCGCAGCAGAAGGGGCTGGAACTTTATCTCCGGCTGGCACCGGATCTGCCGACCAGGGTGTTGGGCGATCCCGGGCGACTGCGCCAGATTCTGGTCAATCTGATCGGCAATGCCGTCAAGTTCACGGAACGAGGCGAGATCGAGGTGGGCTGCGAAGCAGTGGGAATTCCCGCCGCAGCGGGCACCGAAGCGGAATTGCACCTGTGGGTGCGAGACACCGGCATCGGCATCGATGCCGCCAAGCAGGCTCTGGTATTCGAGGCTTTCGCGCAGGCGGACACTTCGACCACACGTCGTTTCGGCGGTACCGGGCTCGGTCTGGCGATCAGCAACCGACTCGCCGTGCTGATGGGCGGGCGGCTGTGGCTGGAAAGTGCACCGGATCAGGGTTCCACCTTCCACTTCACGATGCGCTGCCGGGTGGTCGAACAGGCCGGTCTTTCGCCGCACTTCCAGCGTTTCGCCGGATTGCGTCTGCTGCTGCTGGAGGACCATCCGCCCAGCCGTGGTGTCGTGGCGGCCATGCTGGGTGACATGGGTGTCTCCACGCTTGCCGTCGGGACGGTGCAGGCGGCGCGTCAAGCACTCAGGCAGGCCCACGATGGCGGGCGACCGTTCGACATCCTGCTGGTCGACCGCACGCTGCCCGATGCCGACGCCTTCAACTTCGTGTCCGGTTTCTGTGAAGGGCCGAACAGGCTGAACCGGGTGGTGATGATGTTCAGCGGCGCCAATCAGGCGGCGGACAACGCCCGGGCGCGCGAACTGGGCATACGGGGGCGTCTGCACAAGCCGTTCTCGGCACACGAACTCGCCACGGCGCTGAACGAGGCACTGAACAGTCAGCCGGAAACGTTTGCCTCGGTCGCCGACGACGATTTCGATCTGGCGATCGGCGATCTGGACATCGAGCGGTCGCTGTCGCACTCCGGCCTCGGTGAAGGGGCGCCGCGTCGGGTCCTGCTGGCCGAAGACAATCCGGTCAATCAGCTGGTCGCCGTGCGGACGCTGGAACGGGCCGGCTACAAAGTGACGGTCGCCAACAACGGTCAGGAGGCCCTCGATCTGCTCGAACGCGAGAATTTCGATGTCGTCCTGATGGACGTGCAGATGCCGGTCATGGGCGGGATCGAGGCAACCCGGGCGATCCGCGCACGCGAGCAGCGACGGTCCTGGGTGGTCGATACCGACAATGTCAAGCACTTGCCCATCGTTGCCATGACGGCCAACGCAATGATGGGCGATCGCGAGCTCTGTCTCGACGAGGGCATGGACGACTATGTGAGCAAGCCGGTCAAGGCGGACGATCTGCTCTCGGTACTCGATCGTGTGTTGGCCCGTCCCGACGAGGGTGCGCTTCAAGCCGCGTCCACCGATGTCAATGGCTGGATGGCGCAGCGTGCCGAGCCGGTGGAACAGGTGTTCGATCTGTCGCATACGATGGATACGCTGGAAGGCGACCGTGGAATGGTTGTGCGTGTGATCGACGTCTTCCTCGGGGAATTGCCCGAACTGCGTCGTGGGCTGGGCGTCTGCGTGCAGGGGCAGGACGGCGAGGGCGCGGCGCGCATCTGTCACCGACTGCGAGGCTCCTTGTCGGTCTTCGGTGCTGTGCGCGCCGAGGCGTCGATAGGCCGGCTGGAAGACGCGGGCCGAGCGAGCGACTGGATGGCGCTCGCCTCGCTCTACCGGGATGCCGACATGCAACTGGCCCGGCTGGGTGAAGCACTGGCCGCATCGCGTCAGACCATCGCCTGATCCGCCGCGCAACGCGCTTGTGCCGGCGCTACGCGTCGTCTGTCCATCCAGCGGCGGGCGCGCACCGAAATTGCGCGCCTTGGCTCGCGAAGGTATAATTGTCGAATTCAGCGGGAGACGCCCGGAACGGCGTCTCCCGCTTCGCATATGTGGCGCGCACGCCACCGTCCCCCGATCCGCAATTCAGGAGTTACCACGTGTCCGCCCAAGCGCCCGCGCTGCTCGCACTCGCCGATGGAACGGTCTTTCACGGCAAAAGCATTGGGGCGGAAACGGTCACGACCGGCGAGGTGGTCTTCAATACGGCCCTCACCGGTTATCAGGAAATCCTGACCGATCCGAGTTACACCCGCCAGATCGTCACGCTGACCTATCCGCACATCGGCAATACCGGCGTCAATGTCGAAGACGTCGAAGCCGGCCGCATTTTCGCCGCTGGCCTGGTCATCCGCGACTTGCCCTTGCGTTCGTCCAGTTTCCGCAGCCACCAGACACTGGACGCCTATCTGCGCGAGCAGGGCATACCCGGCATCGCCAATATCGACACCCGAAAGCTCACCCGCCTGCTGCGCGAAAAGGGCGCACAAAGTGCCTGTCTGATGGCCGGCAAGGTCGATTCCGCCGAGGCGATCGCCAAGGCGCGCGAGTTCGCAGGTCTGGCCGGCATGGATCTGGCGAAGGTGGTCAGCGCGACGGAACCGTACGAATGGACCGAAGGCGAATGGCAGCTCGGTCGGGGCTTCGTCAAGCCGGACGTCACGCCTTTCCACGTTGTCGCCTACGACTTCGGCGTCAAGCGCAACATCCTGCGCATGCTGGCCAGTCGCGGGTGCCGGCTGACCGTGGTGCCGGCACAGACGCCGGCCGACAAAGTGATGGCGATGAATCCGGACGGCGTGTTCCTGTCCAACGGCCCGGGCGACCCGGAACCCTGCGACTACGCGATTGCGGCAATCCGCAGCTTCCTGGACAGCAGGATTCCGACCTTCGGCATCTGTCTCGGCCACCAGCTGATGGGTCTGGCTGCGGGCGCGAAGACGCTGAAGATGAAATTCGGTCATCACGGCGCCAATCATCCGGTCAAGGACAGCGACTCCGGTCGCGTGCTCATCACGAGCCAGAACCACGGGTTTGCGGTCGATCCGGCCACGCTGCCGGCCAATGTGCGGGTCACCCACGTGTCGCTGTTCGACGGCAGTCTGCAGGGCATGGCCTGGACCGACCGTCCGGCCTTTTGTTTTCAGGGGCACCCGGAAGCCAGTCCGGGGCCGCATGATGTGGCCTACCTGTTCGACCGATTCGTGAAGATGATGGAGGAGGGGAAAGGGACCAGAAGCTAGGGCCTGGCGGAAACCTTGCGGGCGGCGGAGCCGCCCGGAAATTCAACCCTAGCCCCTGATTCCTGGCCCCCAGCCCCTCAGACAAAATGCCCAAACGTACAGACATCCAATCCATCCTGATCATCGGCGCCGGTCCCATCGTGATCGGCCAGGCCTGCGAGTTCGACTACTCCGGCGCCCAGGCCTGCAAGGCGCTGCGTGAAGAGGGTTATCGCGTCGTGCTGGTGAATTCGAACCCGGCCACGATCATGACCGACCCCGGCATGGCCGACGTGACCTATATCGAGCCGATCACCTGGCAGATGGTCGAGAAGATCATCGAGAAGGAGCGCCCCGACGCGCTGCTGCCCACCATGGGTGGCCAGACCGCGCTGAACTGCGCGCTCGACCTGGCCCGCCACGGCGTGCTCGACAAGTACAAGGTCGAGCTGATCGGTGCCAGGCAGGAGGCGATCGACAAGGCCGAGGACCGCGAGAAGTTCAAACAGGCGATGACCAGGATCGGCCTCGGTTCGGCCCGCTCCGGCATCGCCCACTCGATGGAAGAGGCGCTGCAGGTGCAGGCCAGCATCGGCTTCCCGGCCATCATCCGCCCGTCCTTCACGATGGGCGGCAGCGGCGGCGGCATCGCCTACAACCACGAGGAGTTCGTCGAGATCTGCAAGCGCGGTCTCGAAGCGTCGCCGACCAGCGAACTGCTGATCGAGGAATCGCTGCTGGGCTGGAAGGAATACGAGATGGAGGTCGTGCGCGACAGTGCCGACAACTGCATCATCGTCTGCTCCATCGAAAACCTCGACCCGATGGGCGTGCACACCGGCGATTCGATCACCGTGGCACCGGCGCAGACGCTGACCGACCGCGAATACCAGATCATGCGCAACGCCTCGATCGCCGTATTGCGCGAGATCGGCGTCGATACCGGCGGCTCCAACGTGCAGTTCTCGATCAACCCGGCCGACGGCCGCATGATCGTGATCGAGATGAATCCGCGCGTGTCGCGTTCGTCGGCGCTGGCGTCCAAGGCGACCGGCTTCCCGATCGCCAAGATCGCCGCCAAGCTGGCGGTCGGCTTCACGCTGGACGAGCTGAAGAACGACATCACCGGCGGTGCCACGCCGGCGTCCTTCGAGCCGTCTATCGACTACGTGGTCACCAAGATTCCGCGTTTCGCCTTCGAGAAGTTCCCGCAGGCCAACGACCGTCTGACCACGCAGATGAAGTCGGTGGGCGAGGTCATGGCCATGGGCCGCAGCTTCCAGGAATCGATGCAGAAGGCGCTGCGCGGCCTCGAAGTCGGCGTCTATGGTTTCGACGAGATCGAGACCGACCAGGACGAGATGGAACGCGAACTGGCACTGCCGGGTCCGCAACGCATCTGGTACGTCGGTCAGGCTTTCCGCAACGGCATGAGCCTGGACGAAGTGCATCAGCTGACCAAGATCGACCCGTGGTTCCTGGCGCAGATCGAGGACATCATCCTGACCGAGCGCGCCTTCTTCGGCCGCAGCCTGAAGAGCGTCGATGCCGCGACGATGCGCGATCTGAAGCGCAAGGGCTTTGCCGACCGTCGCCTGGCGCGGCTGTTCCAGTGCGACGAGACCGCGCTGCGCCTGCACCGCCAGACCCTGGGCGTGCGTCCGGTGTTCAAGCGGGTCGATACCTGCGCCGCCGAGTTCGCCACCGACACCGCCTACATGTACTCCAGCTACGAAGAGGAGTGCGAAGCCAACCCGACCTCGGCACGCAAGATCATGGTGCTGGGCGGTGGCCCGAACCGCATCGGCCAGGGCATCGAATTCGATTACTGCTGCGTGCACGCGGCCCTCGCGCTGCGCGAGGACGGGTTCGAAACCATCATGGTCAACTGCAACCCGGAAACCGTATCGACCGACTACGACACCTCGGACCGCCTCTATTTCGAGCCGCTGACGCTGGAAGATGTGCTGGAAATCGTCGCCATCGAGAAGCCGGTCGGCGTCATCGTGCAGTTCGGCGGCCAGACGCCGCTCAAGCTGGCGCGCGATCTGGAAGCCAACGGCGTGCCCATCATCGGCACCACGCCGGACATGATCGATGCTGCGGAAGACCGCGAGCGCTTCCAGAAGCTGCTGAACGACCTCGGCCTGAAGCAGCCGCCCAACCGCACCGCCCGTGCGGAAGACCAGGCGGTGCGCCTGGCGGCAGAGATCGGCTATCCGCTGGTCGTGCGTCCGAGCTATGTGCTGGGCGGCCGCGCGATGGAGATCGTGCATCAGCAGTCCGACCTCGAGCGTTACATGCGCGAGGCGGTCAAGGTGAGCAACGATTCGCCGGTGCTGCTGGACCGCTTCCTGAACGATGCTACCGAAGTGGACGTCGATGCCTTCTCCGACGGCACCCAGGTCATCATCGGCGGCATCATGGAACACATTGAACAGGCCGGCGTGCATTCCGGCGACTCCGCCTGCTCGCTGCCGCCGTTCTCGCTGACGCCGGAACTGTGCGACGAACTGCGTCGCCAGACCGAACTGATGGCGCGCGGGCTGAACGTGGTCGGCCTGATGAACGTGCAGTTCGCCATCCAGCGCGATGCCTCCGGCGACACCGTGTATGTGCTCGAAGTGAACCCGCGCGCCTCGCGCACCGTGCCTTTCGTGTCCAAGGCCTGCGGCCTGCCGCTGGCCAAGATCGCCGCGCGCTGCATGGCCGGGCGTTCGCTGGCCGACCAGGGTGTTGCGGGCGAGGTCGTGCCACCCTATTTCTCGGTCAAGGAAGCCGTGTTCCCGTTCGTGAAGTTCCCGGGCGTCGATACGATTCTGGGTCCGGAAATGAAATCCACCGGCGAGGTGATGGGTGTCGGTCGTACCTTCGGTGAAGCCTTCGTCAAGAGTCAGCTCGCTGCAGGCGTGCGCTTGCCGACCGGTGGGCGTGCCTTCATTTCGGTCAAGCCTGCCGACAAGTCCAAGGCGATCGAGGTGGCGCGCGAACTGCATGAACTGGGTTTCACGCTGGTGGCCACACGCGGCACGGCGGCGTCGATCGCTGCGGCCGGACTGCCGGTCACTGCGGTGAACAAGGTGAATGAAGGTCGTCCGCACATCGTGGACATGATCAAGAACGACGAAATCACTTTCATCGTCAATACGGTCGACGAAAAGCGAAGCGCCATCAACGATTCGCGCTCGATACGGACCAGCGCGCTGGCGAGTCGAGTCACGCTGTTTACCACCGTCGAAGGCGCGCGTGCCGCATGTGCGGGCATGCGCATTTCCGAACTTGAAACCTATGCGCTGCAGGACCTGCATGCGCAGATCGATTGACTGATATGAGCGTACCTCTTACCGTCGCCGGTGCCGAAAAGCTCAAGGCCGAACTGCACAGGCTGAAAACCGTGGATCGTCCGGCGGTCATCGCCGCCATCGCCGAAGCGCGTTCGCACGGCGACCTGTCCGAGAACGCCGAATACGACGCGGCGAAGGAGCGTCAGGGTTTCATTGAAGGGCGCATCGCTGAAGTCGAGGGCAAGTTGTCCAACGCCCAGATCATCGACCCGACGACGCTGGACGCCGATGGCCGCATCGTTTTCGGGGCGACCGTGGATCTTGAGGATGTAGAAGCGGGCAAGCCGGTGACCTACCAGATCGTAGGTGACGACGAAGCGGACCTGAAGGCAGGCATGATTTCGGTCAATTCGCCCATTGCCCGCGCACTGATCGGCAAGTATGCGGGGGACGTGGCCGAGGTGCAGGCCCCCGGTGGTGTGCGCGAATACGAAATCGTGGACGTGCGCTACGTCTGAGTCCGGCCACGCAGGGCGGAATCAGCGTGACGGGCGTGCTCGCGGCTTGGTGCTGTTCCGCGCGACACCGCGCCGGTTGGGCACCGGTTTTGCAGGCATGCTGCGCGTAGGTACCGGTCTGGCGGGCTTGGCGGCCGCAATTCTGGCGGGGCTCTTGCGTGCCGGCTTCGGCGCTTCAGCTTCGGCGTGTTCTTCCGGGTTCGGGCGGTACAGCACGAGAATGTTGCCGATGCGCTGCACCGGTGCGGCGCCCAGTGTTTCACAGGTTTCCGCCAGCCAGGCGTCTCGCTGTTCGCGCTCGGCATCGAAGACCCGCACCTTGATCAGTTCGTGCGACTTGAGCGCCAGTTCGATTTCCTTCAGTACCGCAGCGGTCAGACCGTTCTGCGCGATCATCACGACCGGCTTCAGCGGGTGGGCGCGTGCGCGCAGCGCACGGCGTTCATCGGGAGTCAGGGTCAGCATGGCGTTCTTCCGGAAAGGCGGGCAAGTCTAAGCTAAGTCATGGCCAAGAACAAAACCAGTCGCCAGTGGGTGCACGACCACATCAATGACCCCTACGTGAAACAGGCGCAGGCGCAGGGTTTCCGGTCGCGCGCGGCTTTCAAGCTGATGCAGATCGACGAACGCGATCGGCTGCTCGGTCCGGGAAAGGTGGTGGTCGATCTTGGCAGTACGCCAGGCGGCTGGTCACAGGTGGCTGTCAAGAAAGTGGGGGCCGCCGGCAAGGTCGTGGCGATCGACCTGCTGCCGATGGAACCGGTGCACGGCGTTCGCTTCATCCTGGGCGATTTCCGGGAGGACGGGCCTCTGGCCGAACTGGTGGAATCGCTGGAAGGCCGCCATGTGGACCTTGTTTTGTCCGATATGGCCCCCAATCTCACCGGAATCGCCATGACAGACCAGGCTCGCTCGATCCATCTGCTGGAACTGGCGCTGGAATTTGCACGCGAGCGCCTCAAGAGCGGAGGCGACATGCTCGTTAAGGTGTTTCAGGGTTCGGGTTTTGACGGACTTCGACGTGAAATGGAAGAACTTTTCACGTCAGTGGCGGTGCGCAAGCCCGACAGTTCGCGCGACCGCAGCGCAGAGGTGTATCTTCTATGCCGTGGCAGGCGTGGTGCTCCGTGCTCGTGACGTCCGGGTGCGGGCGTGGAACATCTGATGACGCGCGGGGTCTGTTGCAGGTCGATTCAGGATATTGCATTGAGCGGTGCTTGCCGTCGGGCACCGGGATTACAGAGGAACTGCCTTGAACAACATGTTCAAAAATCTTGCGATCTGGCTCGTGATCGGCATCGTGCTGATGACGGTGTTCAATCAGTTCAATCAACGCCAGGCTGCCCAGGGCATGGTCGAGTACTCGGAGTTCCTTGACGAGGTCAAGGCCGGGCGCATCGCCAAGGTGGAAATCCAGGGGCGTTCGCTGAATGCCCAGACCGCCGATGGCAAGCGCATCACGTCCTACGCTCCACCGCAGGACCTGTGGCTCATCAGTGATCTGCTCAAGAGCAATGTGAAGGTGGTTGCCAAGCCGGAAGAAGAGCAGAGCTTCCTGATGAGCATCTTCGTGTCGTGGTTTCCGATGCTTCTGCTGATCGGCGTCTGGGTGTTCTTCATGCGCCAGATGCAGGGCGGCGGCCGTGGGGGGGCATTCTCTTTTGGCAAGTCGAAGGCGCGCATGCTCGACGAGTCGACCAACAGCGTCACCTTTGCTGACGTTGCGGGCTGCGACGAAGCCAAGGAAGAGGTTGCCGAACTGGTCGAGTTCCTTCGCGACCCGTCCAAGTTCCAGAAACTGGGTGGCCGCATTCCGAAGGGTGTGCTGATGGTCGGCTCGCCGGGTACGGGCAAGACCTTGCTCGCCAAGGCGATTGCTGGCGAGGCCAAGGTTCCCTTTTTCTCGATTTCGGGTTCCGATTTTGTCGAAATGTTCGTCGGTGTCGGCGCTGCCCGCGTGCGCGACATGTTCGAGCAGGCCAAGAAGCAGGCGCCCTGCATCATTTTCATTGACGAAATCGACGCTGTCGGCCGCCAGCGCGGTGCCGGTCTGGGTGGCGGTAACGACGAGCGCGAACAGACCTTGAACCAGTTGCTGGTGGAGATGGACGGTTTCGAGGGTCAGACGGGCATCATCGTGATCGCGGCCACCAACCGCCCCGATGTGCTCGATCCGGCGCTGTTGCGTCCAGGTCGTTTCGACCGTCAGGTTGTGGTGCCGCTGCCTGACATCCGTGGCCGTGAGCAGATACTGGCTGTTCACATGCGCAAGGTACCGCTCGCGCAGGATGTGAAGGCTGAAATCATCGCTCGCGGCACGCCCGGGTTCTCGGGCGCCGACCTCGCCAACCTGGTGAACGAAGCAGCGCTGTTCGCTGCACGCGGCAACAAGCGCGTCGTGGACATGGAAGACTTCGAGCGCGCCAAGGACAAGATCATCATGGGCGCCGAGCGCCGCACCATGGTGATGGACGAGGAAGAGAAGAAGAACACCGCCTACCACGAGTCGGGTCATGCCATCGTCGGCATGCTGCTGCCCAAGTGCGATCCGGTGCACAAGGTCACCATCATTCCGCGCGGTCGCGCGCTGGGTGTAACCATGTCGCTGCCCGAGAAGGACCGCTACAGCTACGACAAGGACTACTGCCTGCAGCTCATTTCGATGATGCTGTCCGGCCGCATTGCCGAAGAGATCTTCATGAACCAGATGACCAACGGTGCGGCCAACGACTTCCAGCGCGCGACCGATCTGGCTCGCCGCATGGTGACCCAGTGGGGGATGTCGGACGCGATGGGCCCGATGGTGTATGGCGAAGAGGAGGGCGAGGTCTTCCTCGGCCGCTCGGTCGCCACCCACCGCAATATGTCGGAAACGACCATGCAGCATGTCGATGCGGAGATCCGCAGCATCATCGACGAGCGCTACGCCGTCGCCCGAAAGCTGCTTGAGGACAACCGCGACAAGGTCGAGGCGATGACCCGGGCGCTGCTGGACTTCGAAACCATCGACGCCGACCAGATCGACGACATCATGAACGACAGACCGGTCCGCCCGCCCAAGCCGACCTCTCGCCCGCCCAAGACATCGTCCGATGGCGGAGCGCCGGGAGCGGCGGCCAACGCTGCTGCGCCGGCCTGAGGCCTGCTGCAATCCAATCCATGACCGGAGGCGCTGCCTCCGGTTTTCATTTGTGGTGACAAGCATGAATGCAACCTTGCACTGCGGCCGCTACCGCCTCGCACTCGATCGCCCGCTCGTGATGGGCATCATCAACGCCACGCCCGACTCCTTCTCCGGTGACGGTATCGCCTTCGACCTCGCCCGGGCGGTCGCCCAGGCCGAGAAATTCGTCGCCGACGGCGCCGACCTGCTCGACATCGGCGGCGAATCCACTCGACCCGGCTCCGATCCGGTGCCTGCGGACGAGGAAATCCGTCGTGTCGTGCCGGTGATCGAGGCGCTGTCCGGTGTCGGCGTGCCGCTGTCCGTCGACACCTGGAAGCCGGAAGTGATGCGCGCGGCGCTGGCGGCCGGCGCCACGCTGGTGAACGACATCAACGGCCTGCGCGCTCCCGGTGCGGTCGAGACGGTGGCGGCGACCGATGCCGGCGTCTGCATCATGCACATGCAGGGCACGCCGCAGACCATGCAGAACGATCCCCGATATGCCGATGTGTGCGCGGAAGTGACTGATTTCCTTCTGCAACAGGCCCGCGTCGCGGAAGATGCCGGCATTGCGCGCGAACGCATCATGCTCGACCCGGGGTTCGGCTTCGGAAAAACCTCCGAACACAACCTGATCCTGCTCAAGGGACTGCGTGCGCTGGTCGATCATGGTTATCCGGTGCTTGTGGGCCTGTCGCGCAAGTCGGTGCTGGGTCGGCTTACGGGCCGACCGGTGACCGACCGGGTGGCGGCCAGCGTGGCGGCCGCGCTGGCGTCGGTCGCGCGGGGCGCGCACATGGTGCGCGTGCACGACGTCGCAGCCACCCGCGACGCGATCGCGGTGTGGCAGGTGGCCGGCATTTTCGAACACGGAGATTAGAGGAGACGGTGCAGATGTCGAGACGCTATTTCGGTACGGACGGCGTACGCGGTCGTGTCGGTCAGGCCCCGATCACACCGGATTTCGTGATGCGCCTGGGCTATGCTGCCGGCCGCGCGCTGGTCGCCACTGAACACCTGCCGGCCGGAGAGCACCCGGCGGTGCTGATAGGCAAGGACACCCGGGTGTCCGGCTACATGCTCGAAGCGGCGCTGGAAGCCGGCTTTGCCGCAGCCGGTGTCGATACGGTACTGGCCAAGGTCGTACCGACCCCCGCCGTTGCCTACCTCACCCGCGCGCTGCGCCTGCAGGCCGGCGTGGTCATCAGCGCCTCGCACAATCCGTTCGAGGATAACGGGATCAAGTTCTTCTCCGCCCGCGGTACCAAGCTGCCGGACGAGGTCGAACTGCAGATCGAGGCTCTGCTCGATGAGCCGATGGGCTGCATGGAGTCGTCCCGCCTTGGCAAGGCCCGGCGCATCGAGGACGCTCCGGGCCGCTACATCGAATTCTGCAAGAGCACTTTCCCGACCGAACTGGATCTGCGCGGCCTGAAGG
Source organism: uncultured Methyloversatilis sp. (assembly GCA_964555165.1). Classification (GTDB taxonomy): domain Bacteria; phylum Pseudomonadota; class Gammaproteobacteria; order Burkholderiales; family Rhodocyclaceae; genus Methyloversatilis. The sequence continues at coordinate 23,221 of CAZKRN010000004.1, forward strand.
TCGCGCTTGACTGTGCTCACGGCGCCGCCTACAGCATCGCGCCGAAGGTGTTCCACGAACTCGGTGCGGAGGTGGTGTGCGTGGGCTGCAGCCCGAACGGCATGAACATCAATGACGGTGTGGGCGCCACGGCGCCGAAGTCCTTGTCGGAGGCGGTGCGTGCCAGTGGTGCAGACATCGGCATTGCGCTCGACGGCGACGCGGACCGCCTGATGATGTGCGATGCCTCCGGTCGCGTTTACGATGGCGACGAGCTTCTTTACGTGATCGCCGCGCAGCGTTTGCGCGAGGGCCGCTTGAACGGGGTGGTCGGCACGCTGATGACCAATCTCGCGCTCGAGCACGCGCTCAACGAAATGGGAGTGGGTCTGGCGCGAGCCAAAGTGGGGGACCGCTATGTGCTGGAGGCGCTGCACCAGCAGGGCTGGCGCCTCGGCGGAGAGAATTCGGGCCATATCATCGATCTGGACCGGCACACGACCGGCGACGGCATCGTCGCCGCGCTGCAGGTGCTGGCCGCGTTGCGGGCACAGGACATCAGCCTGGAGCAGGCCTGTTCCGGTCTTAAGCTCTATCCGCAAAAACTGGTGAATGTGCGCTTGCGCCCCGGTTTCGACTGGAAGGCGGCCAGCATCATCGACCAGACGCGCATCGAGGTCGAAAGCGAACTGGCGCAGCGTGGTCGCGTCCTGTTGCGCCCATCGGGCACCGAGCCGCTGCTGCGCGTGATGGTGGAGGGCCAGGACGCGGCGGAGGTCGGCCGTCTGGCCCATCGTCTCGCACAGGTGGTCGAGTCGGCAATGGCTGCCTGACAGACCGCAGCACTTGGTCCGGAAGGCCGCCCGCGTATCTGCGGGGCGGCCTTTTCCATTTGCTGCACCGCTTTTGTGCGTGATGCCGCACGCGTGTAGATTTCCGTCCTTGATGTCAGGGAGGACACGACCATGCGCTTCGACACGCTCGCCATTCACGGCGGCTATTCGCCCGATCCGACCACCAAGGCGGTGGCGGTGCCGATCTATCAGACCACCAGCTACGCCTTCGACGACACCCAGCACGGGGCGGACCTGTTCGACCTCAAGGTCAAGGGCAATATCTACACCCGCATCATGAACCCGACCAGCGACGTGCTGGAACAGCGCGTCGCCGCGCTGGAGGGCGGCATTGCGGCGCTTGCACTGGCGTCCGGCCAGGCGGCGATCACCTACGCCATCATGACCATCGCCGAGGCGGGCGACAACATCGTCGCCACGTCGGCACTCTATGGCGGTACTTATAATCTGTTCGCACACACATTGCCGCAGTACGGCATCGAGGTACGTTTCGTCGATGCAGCCGCTCCGGCGTCGGCCGCAGCGAAGATCGACGAACGCACGAAGGCGGTGTTCTGCGAATCGATCGGCAATCCGCTCGGCAACGTTGTCGACTTCGCCGCCTTTGCCGATGTGGCGCACCGGGCCGGTGTGCCGCTCATCGTCGATAACACCGTTCCCTCGCCCTATCTGACGCGGCCGATCGAGCACGGTGCCGACATCGTCGTGCATTCGCTGACCAAGTACATGGGGGGGCACGGCACCAGCATAGGCGGCATCATTGTCGATGGGGGCCGCTTCCCGTGGGCCGAACACAAGGCACGTTTCCGCCGCCTCAACGAGCCGGAAGTGAGCTATCACGGCGTGATCTATACCGAAGCGCTGGGGCCGGCTGCCTATATCGGACGTGCCCGCACGGTACCGTTACGCAATATGGGTGCCGCGATTTCGCCGTTCAACAGCTTCCTGATACTGCAGGGCCTGGAGACGCTGGCGCTGCGCATGGATAGACACTGCGCCAACGCCACCTTGGTCGCCCGTCATCTGCAGTCTCATCCCAAGGTGGAGTGGGTCAATTACGCAGGTCTGCCGGATCACCCCGGTCACGGACTGGTGCAGCGTTATTTCGGTGGCAAGGCCTCGGGTCTGCTCACTTTCGGTGTCAAGGGCGGACGTGAGGCCGGCGCGCGCTTCCAGGATGCGTTGAAGCTGATCACCCGACTGGTCAACATCGGCGATGCCAAGTCGCTGGCCTGCCATCCGGCTTCGACCACCCATCGACAACTCTCGCCCGACGAACTGAAGCGGGCAGGGGTGTCGGAGGACATGGTGCGTCTATCCATCGGCATCGAGCACATCGACGACATCCTGGCCGATCTGGACCAGTCCCTGCAGACGGTTTGACGGCCGCCCGGAGCGGGATGAATTGTTTCACCTTCACAGGGGTGTAACAAAGCATTCATAAACTGGGATTCGTCGCATCGCAACACGACGTAACCCTCACGGAGAGTCCTGATGAACGTACGCAAGATCGCCACCCTCGCCGCCGCAGTCGGCGCACTGTTTGCCTCTGTTTCCGCGAATGCCGCCGAGGCACTGGTCAAGATCGATGGTTCGAGCACGGTGTTCCCGATCACCGAAGCCGTAGCCGAGGAATTCCAGAAGGCCAAGAAGGGTACTGTCCGCGTGACCGTGGGTATTTCCGGCACCGGCGGCGGTTTCAAGAAGTTCTGCCGTGGCGAGACCGATATTTCCAATGCGTCGCGCCCGATCCTGGACAAGGAAATGGCTGACTGCAAGGCCGCCGGCATCAAGTACATCGAACTGCCGGTCGCTTTCGACGCGCTGACGCTGGTGATGAACCCCAAGAACACCTTCCTGAAGCAGATCACCTCTGCCGAACTGAAGACCATGTGGGAACCGGCCGCTCAGGGCAAGATCCTGAAGTGGAACCAGGTCAACGCAGCGTGGCCCGATACTGGTCTGAAGCTGTTCGGCCCGGGCGCCGATTCGGGCACCTTCGACTACTTCACCGAAGCCATTGTCGGCAAGTCCAAGTCCAGCCGTGGCGACTTCACCGCGTCGGAAGATGACAACGTGCTGGTTCAGGGTGTTTCGCGCGATACCGGTGCGCTGGGCTACTTCGGTTTTGCCTACTACATCGAAAACAAGGACAAGCTGAAGGCCGTTCCGGTGGTCAATCCGAAGACCGGCAAGGCCGTCGAGCCGTCGATGGAAGCCGTGATCTCGGGCGATTACCAGCCCTTGTCGCGTCCGATCTTCATCTATGTCAATGCCGCCGCGATCGATCGTCCGGAAGTCAAGGAGTTCGTCGAGTTCTATCTCAAGAACGCTGCGCCGCTGACCAAGGAAGTGAAGTACGTTCCGCTGACCGACGCTGACTACAAGCATGCGCTGGAGAACTTCGCCAAGAAGAAGACCGGCACGGCTTTCGGTGGCCACGCGGAAGTGGGCGTAAAGGTCTCCGACCTGCTCAAGCGCGAGCCGAAGGAATAAGCATCCAGCCGCAAGGGCCCCGGGCGTCGCCCGGGGCTTTTTGCCGTCCTCCGCTCGCGGAGAATGGTGACCCGCAACCGAGCGCCCATTTATGACCGCCCAAGCCCAGACCATGTCAGCTTCTCCGTCGACTGCGCCCGATACGGTCAGCGATCGCCTGCGCAAGCGCGCATCCCGCCATGTGAAGGAAAGGGTGATCGAATTCATCCTCTTCTCCGCGGCCTCGATCTCGGTGCTGACGACAGCCGCCATCGTCTACATCCTGGTCAGCGAATCGACGACCTTGTTCGAACACGTTTCGGTGTGGGATTTCCTGACCGACACGCAATGGACACCGCTGTTCGACGATGCGCACTACGGCATCATGGTGCTGCTGTCGGGTACGCTCACCAGTTCTTTCGTCGCGCTGATCGTGGCGTTGCCATTGGGCACCATCATCGCGATCTATCTGTCGGAGTTCGCGTCATTCAGGACGCGGGAAATCGCCAAGCCGATCCTTGAGTTGCTCGGTGGTGTGCCGACCATCATCTACGGCTACTTCGCGCTGATGGTCGTGACACCGGCGCTCCAATACGTCTTTCCGGATCTGCCGGGTTTCAGCCTGCTGTCTGCCGGTCTGGTCATGGGCATCATGATCATCCCCTACGTCAGTTCGCTGTCGGAAGACGCGATGCGCGCGGTACCGATGAGCTTGCGCGAAGGCTCCTATGCGATGGGAGCGACCCGCCTGCAGACCGCGCTGCGTACCGTCGTACCGGCGGCCACGTCGGGCATTGCCTCGGCCTACATCCTGGGCATATCGCGAGCGGTCGGTGAAACGATGATTCTTGCCGTGGCCGCAGGCATGCAGCCCAACCTGACCTTCAATCCGGCGGAACCGGGCGCGACCATCACTTCCTACATCGTGCAGGTCGCGCTGGGTGACCTGCCGCACGGCTCCGTCGGTTACCAGACCATTTTCGCGGCCGGCCTCACGCTGATGCTGATGACGCTCTGTTTCAACCTGCTTGGCTATTACTTGCGCAAGCGCTTCCGCGAGGTTTACTGATCCATGGACCAAAAAGATCTTCAGGCGATTCGCGACATCATCGCGCGCCACAAGCGCTGGGACATGCTGTTCGGTCTGCTTGGCGTGCTGGCGCTGATGGTGGGTGTGCTGACGCTGACCGTGCTGTTCGCCGACATGGCGATCAAGGGCGCCGCCCGCATCGATTACGACTTCCTGACGAATTTTCCGTCGCGCCGGGCAGAGAATGCAGGGATATTGTCGGCCTGGGTCGGCACCATACTGGTGATGCTCGTGACCGCTCTGTCGGCCGTGCCGCTGGGTGTGGCGGCGGGAATCTATCTTGAAGAGTACGCGCCGAAGAACTGGGTCACCGACATCATCGAGATCAACGTGACCAACCTCGCGGGCGTTCCTTCCATCGTGTATGGCCTGCTGGCGCTCGGTCTGTTCGTCTACAAGTTCGGTTTCGGACAGTCCATCCTGTCAGCCGGTCTGACGCTCGGCCTGCTCATCCTTCCGGTGGTGATCGTTGCGACCCGCGAGTCCATCCGCGCGATCCCGCAGATGGTGCGCGAAGGTGCCTATGCGTGCGGTGCGACCACCTGGCAGACGGTGCGCGACCACATCGTGCCGTACTCCAGTGCGGGGATTCTCACCGGGGTCATCATCGGCATGGCGCGAGCCATCGGCGAAACGGCGCCCATCATTACCATCGGCGCGCTGACCTTCATCGCCTTCCTGCCGCCTGCGCCCTACACGGAAGTGTTCCCCTACATCAGCTTCGAGTGGCTGACCGCACCCTTCACCGTGATGCCGATCCAGATGTTCAACTGGACGTCGCGTCCGGAAGCGGCCTTCCAGGTCAATGCCGCGGCTGCCGGGTTCATCCTGGTCCTCATGACGCTGGCAATGAACGGTGCCGCCATCTGGTTGCGTTATCGTCTGCGCCGCAATATCAAGTGGTAAGCCACGCATCCGTAGCGAATTCAACTTTGACGAGAATCCGAACATGACCACTGCGACCGACGTGCGTACCACCGAGAAGGCTGAAGTCAAGAATCTGAACTTCCATTACGGTGCTTTCCATGCGCTCAAGGCCATCAACATGCCGGTGCATGAAAAAAAGGTGACGGCGCTGATCGGCCCCTCCGGTTGCGGCAAGTCCACACTGCTGCGTTGCTTCAACCGGATGCACGATCTCTACCCGGGCAACCGCTACGAGGGCAAGATACTGCTGCACCCGGACAACACCAATCTGCTCGACGACGACGTCGATCCGATCGAGGTGCGCATGCGTATAAGCATGGTGTTCCAGAAGCCGAATCCTTTTCCCAAGTCGATCTACGAGAACGTTGCCTACGGTCTTCGCGTGCGCGGCGAGAACCGCCGTACGGTCATCGATGAGCGTGTCGAACAGGCTTTGCGTGGTGCTGCGCTGTGGGACGAAGTGAAGAACCGTCTCAATGAGCTGGGCGCCAATCTTTCGGGCGGCCAGCAGCAACGTCTCTGCATCGCCCGTGCGCTGGCGACCGACCCGGAAATCATTCTGTTCGACGAGCCGACGTCCGCGCTCGACCCGATTGCCACCGCAAGCATTGAAGAGCTGGTGACCGAACTGAAGGACAAGGTGACCATTCTCATCGTCACCCACAACATGCAGCAGGCTGCGCGCGTGTCGGACTACACCGCTTACATGTACATGGGCGAACTGGTGGAGTTCGGTCTGACGGATCAGATCTTCATCAAGCCGCAGAAGAAGGAAACCGAGGATTACATCACCGGTCGTTTCGGCTGATCCTGCGCGGTACACCTCCTTCTTTCGTACCCCGGATTTTTGCGCTGCGATGCGCTAGAATCCGGGGTTTTGCTTTTGGGGCGCGGGCATTCAGGCGATGCGAAAACTGGTTGTAGGCAACTGGAAGATGCACGGGGGGCTGGACGCGAATGCCGCGTTGCTCGGAGCGCTGTATGCCGCCGGCAGGCAGGCATGTCCGTTCGCAGTGTGCGTTCCCTTCCCTTATCTGCAGCAGGCGCAGGCGCTGCTTGGAAGCTCGTCGGTCGCATGGGGCGCCCAGGATCTGAGCGAACATGCGTCCGGCGCATACACCGGGGAAGTCTCCGGAGCCATGCTCAAGGACTTCGCATGCCGCTATGTCATTGTCGGTCACTCGGAGCGACGCGCGCTGTTCGGCGATACGGACGAACGCGTTGCAGCGAAGGTCGGTGCGGCCATATCGGTGAAGCTGCAACCCATCCTGTGCGTCGGTGAAACGCTGGGCGAACGCGAAGCCGGCGTTACCGAAGCAGTGGTGGAGCGTCAGCTCGCGGCTGTTTTCGCACGCTGTGGAGCGGAAGCGCTGGCCGCCTGCGTGATCGCGTACGAACCCGTGTGGGCGATAGGTACCGGCAAGACGGCGTCGCCGGAACAGGCTCAGGCCGTACATGCCTTCATCCGGGCGCGGCTGTCCGCCTGGTGCGGCGAGGACGTCGCGGCGGCGATGACGATACTCTACGGTGGCAGCGTCAAGCCGCAGAACGCCGCCGAACTCTTCGCCCAGGCAGATATCGATGGTGGACTTATTGGCGGAGCGTCGCTGGTGGCGGGTGATTTCCTGGCCATCGTCGCGGCCGCCGCATCTTGAGGTGATGTGATGGGTATCGTTTTTTCGCTTGTGCTGTCCGTGCATGTGGTGGTTGGCATCGGTGTCATCGTTCTGGTGTTGCTGCAGCACGGCAAGGGTGCCGATATGGGGGCGGCGTTCGGCAGTGGCGCCTCGGGCAGCTTGTTCGGTTCCTCCGGATCGGCCAACTTCCTGAGTCGCACGACGGCTGCGCTTGCCGCCGTGTTCTTCTGTACCAGCCTTGCCCTGAGCTATCTGGCGACGAACAAGCCGAAATCGGGCGCCAACCTGGTCATCGATGCGGCCAAGACGGTGACGCCTCCGGCTGTGCCTGGTGCGCCGCAACAGCCGGCTGCAGTCCCTTCGCAGCCGGACTCAAAGGCGGCGGACATTCCCAAGTAAGTTCCCCGCGCAGTCGCATCGTTCGTGAAACGCGCTATACTCCGCGCGTTTCACGCTGCAGTGCAACGTGGTGCATGGCTGATCGGCCGTGTGCCTTGAGCCGGCCCCGGATTACTCGCCGCGCCGCCGGAAATGTTTTCACGCATGAATAACCCGTCATGTTGATCGAATATTTCCCGATCCTTCTGTTCATCCTCATCGGGCTGGGTTTCGGCTTCGTGCCGATGATCGCCGGCAAGCTGGTCGGTCCCAGTCGCCCGGATCCGGAAAAACTGTCTCCCTACGAATGCGGTTTCGAGGCGTTCGAAGACGCACGCATGAAGTTCGACGTGCGTTACTACCTCGTGGCCATACTGTTCATCCTGTTCGACCTCGAAATCGCCTTCCTATTCCCGTGGGCCATCGTGCTCAGGGAGATCGGCATGTTCGGCTTTGTCGCGATGATGATTTTCCTCGGCATACTCGTCGTGGGTTTCATCTATGAATGGAAAAAGGGTGCGCTGGACTGGGAGTGATCCTGCCGGCAGTCGAGTGCATGTCCACTCAAGTTATTAGACGGATTGATCGATGAGCATTGAAGGCGTTCTTCAGGAAGGCTTCGTCACGACACAGCTGGACAAGCTGATCAACTGGACGCGTACCGGTTCCTTGTGGCCGATGACGTTCGGATTGGCCTGTTGCGCTGTCGAAATGATGCAGGCGGGCGCCTCGCGCTACGACCTCGACCGCTTCGGCATCGTGTTCCGCCCAAGTCCGCGCCAGTCGGATCTGATGATCGTGGCCGGAACGCTGTGCAACAAGATGGCACCGGCCCTGCGCCGCGTCTACGACCAGATGCCCGAGCCACGCTGGGTGCTGTCCATGGGTTCCTGTGCCAACGGTGGCGGCTACTACCACTATTCCTACTCGGTGGTGCGTGGCTGCGATCGCATCGTGCCGGTCGATGTCTATGTGCCCGGCTGTCCGCCGACAGCCGAGGCTCTGATCTACGGCCTCGTGCAGTTGCAGAACAAGATACGCCGAACCAGCACCATCGCCCGCTGACTGCCTTATCGCCATGACCACACGCATCGAAACGCTGCGCGACAATCTGCTCGCGCAGTTCGGCGACCGGATCCGCAGCGCCGTCGTCGAACTGGGCGAACTGACCCTGGAGGTCGGTTCGCATGATTATCATGCCATCGCACTGGCCTTGCGCGACCATCCGGAAACGCCGTTCGAGCAGTTGATCGACCTGTGCGGCCTCGATTTGTCGGCACATGCGACGCGTTCGTCGGGCGCGCGCTATGCGGTGGTCGCCCACCTGATGTCGGTGGCCGCCAATCTGCGTCTGCGTCTGCGCGCCTTCGTCGCCGACGACGACTTCCCGGTCATCGCCTCGGTGAACGACGTGTGGCCGGCCGCCAACTGGTTCGAGCGCGAAGCCTTCGACCTTTACGGCATCCTGTTCGAAGGGCATGGCGATCTGCGCCGTCTGCTCACCGACTACGGTTTCGTCGGTCATCCCTTCCGCAAGGACTTCCCGATTTCCGGTCACGTCGAAATGCGCTATGACCCGGACACCAAGCGCGTCATCTATCAGCCGGTCACCATCGCACCGCGCGAAGTCACTCCGCGCGTCGTGCGCGAAGGCCATTACGGGGACGTCGGCCATGGCTGAAATCCGCAACTACACGATGAACTTCGGGCCTCAGCACCCGGCCGCCCACGGTGTGCTGCGCCTCGTGCTCGAACTGGATGGTGAAGTCGTACAGCGTGCCGACCCGCACATCGGCCTGCTGCATCGCGGTACCGAGAAGCTGGCCGAGACGCGCACCTGGATACAGAGCGTTCCCTACATGGACCGGCTCGATTACGTGTCGATGATGTGCAACGAGCATGCCTACTGCATGGCGATCGAGAAACTGCTGCAGATCGAGGTGCCGGAGCGCGCGCAGTACATTCGTGTCATGTTCGACGAGATCACGCGCATCCTGAACCACCTGCTCTGGCTGGGCGCGCATGCGCTCGACGTCGGTGCGATGACGGTGTTCCTCTATGCCTTCCGCGAGCGTGAAGACCTGATGGACGCCTACGAGGCGGTGTCCGGCGCGCGCATGCACGCGGCCTACTACCGTCCGGGCGGCGTCTATCGCGACCTGCCGGATTCGATGCCGCAATACCAGGCGAACAAGTTCAAGAACGCCGAGGCGATCAAGCGTCTGAACGAGAACCGCAGCGGTTCCATGCTCGACTTCCTGCAGGATTTCACCGACCGCTTTCCGCGCTATGTGGACGAGTACGAAACCCTGCTGACCGACAACCGCATCTGGAAGCAGCGTCTGGTCGACATCGGCATCGTGACGCCGGAACGCGCCAAGGCGCTCGGTTTCACCGGTCCCATGCTGCGTGGTTCGGGCATTGCCTGGGACCTGCGCAAGAAGCAGCCGTACGAAGTGTATGACCGCATGGAGTTCGACATCCCGGTCGGTACCAATGGTGACAGCTACGACCGCTATCTTGTCCGTGTGGAAGAGATGCGCCAGTCCAACCGCATCATCCGTCAGTGCATAGACTGGCTGCGCAGCAATCCCGGGCCGGTGATCAGTGCCAACCACAAGGTTGCACCGCCGTCGCGTGAAGCGATGAAGGGCAATATGGAGGAGCTGATCCACCACTTCAAGCTGTTCACCGAAGGCATCCACGTGCCCGAAGGCGAGTGTTACGCCGCAGTGGAACACCCGAAGGGCGAGTTCGGCATCTATGCAATGTCCGATGGCGCGAACAAGCCCTACCGCCTGAAGATACGCGCACCCGGTTTCGCGCACCTGGCGGCGATGGATGAAATGTCCCGCGGACACATGATTTCCGACGTCGTCGCCATCATCGGCACGATGGACATCGTGTTCGGCGAGATCGACCGTTGACTGATCGATGAGCATGGACAGAATGAGTTTTTCGCTGAGTGATGCGTCGTGCGCGGCAATCGACCGCGAAGTCGCCAAGTACCCGGAAGGCCAGGCGATTTCCGCCGTCATGGCCGGCCTGCGCATCGCGCAGGAACAGAACGGCTGGCTGTCGCCGGAGGCGATCGAAGCCGTGGCCGTGCATCTGAACATCCCGCCGATGGCGGCGATGGAAGTGGCCACCTTCTACAACATGTACGACGTGAAGCCGGTCGGTCGCTGGAAGATCACCGTCTGCACCAATCTGCCCTGTGCGTTGTCGGGCGGCGAGCAGGCGGCCGAGTACGTGATGGAGAAGCTGGGCATCGGTTTCAACGAAACTACCCCCGACGGCCGCTTCACGCTTAAGGAAGGCGAGTGCATGGGTGTGTGCGGCGACGCGCCCGCCATCATCGTCAACAACACGCGTCTGTGCAGCTGGATGAGCCGCGAGAAGATCGACGCACTGCTGGACGAACTGAAATGACTACCCCCACGCTCATTGCATTCGCTGCCCCCCGAGGGGGATTCAGCACTCTTGAGACGGCTCTGCGAGTGCTGAAATGAACGCCCCCGAGAACCCGCAAGCCATCCTGCTCGCCGGCCTTGACGGCGACAATACCTGGGGCATCGAGCATTACATGAAGCGCGGCGGCTATTCTGCGCTGCGCAAGATACTCGAATCCGGCATGACGGCGGACCAGATCATTGCCGAGATCAAGAAGTCCGACCTGCGCGGCCGCGGCGGCGCGGGTTTCCCGACCGGACTGAAGTGGAGTTTCATGCCGCGTCAGTTCCCGATGGACAAATATGTCGTCTGCAATTCGGACGAAGGCGAGCCGGGTACTTTCAAGGATCGCGACCTGCTGCGTTACAACCCGCATCTGGTGATCGAGGGCATGGCCATCGCCGGTTACGTGATGGGCTGCACGCGTGGCTACAACTACATTCACGGCGAGATATTCTCGCTCTACCAGCGCTTCGAAGAGGCGCTGGCTGAAGCGCGTGCGGCGGGTTTCATCGGCAGGAACATCCTCGGCAAGGGATTCGATTTCGATCTGTTCGCGCACCATGGCTGGGGCGCCTACATCTGCGGCGAGGAAACCGCGCTGCTCGAATCGATCGAAGGCAAGAAGGGCCAGCCGCGCTTCAAGCCGCCTTTCCCCGCCAGTCATGGCCTCTATGGAAAGCCGACGACGATCAACAATACGGAAACCTTCGCCGCCATCCCCTGGATCATCAACAACGGCGGCGAGGCTTTCCAGGCACTGGGCAAGCCGAACAACGGCGGCACCAAGATCTTTTCGGTATCGGGCCACGTCAATCGTCCGGGCGTCCATGAAATTCCGCTTGGCACGCCGTTCTCGGTATTGCTCGACATGTGTGGCGGCATGCGTGGCGGGCGCAAGCTGAAGGCGGTCATTCCAGGCGGTTCGTCGGCCCCGGTGCTGCCGGCCGACATCATGATGGACTGCACGATGGACTATGACTCCATCTCCAAGGCCGGTTCGATGCTCGGGTCGGGCGCGGTCATCGTGATGGACGAAACCACCTGCATGGTGAAGGCGCTGGAGCGCCTGTCCTACTTCTACCACGAGGAATCCTGCGGACAGTGCACGCCGTGCCGCGAAGGCACCGGCTGGCTGTACCGCATGGTGCACCGCATTGAGCACGGTCAGGGCCGCCCGGATGACCTCGACACGCTGGACAACGTCGCAAGCAACATCGCCGGCCGCACCATCTGTGCGCTGGGCGACGCAGCCGCTTTTCCGGTGAAGAGCTTCATCAAGCACTTCCGCCCCGAATTCGAGTATCACGTCGAGCACAAGCACTGCCTCGTCCCGGTGGACGTGCAGCGCGAAGGCAGCCGCATTTTCGTGGAACACGCAGCATGCTAGAGATCGAGATCGACGGCCAGAAGCTGGAAGTGCCGGACGGCAGCACCGTGATGGACGCGGCCAACCGTCTGGGTCTGCACATCCCCCACTTCTGCTACCACAAGAAACTGTCCATCGCCGCCAACTGCCGCATGTGTCTGGTGCAGGTCGAGCGCGCGCCCAAACCGCTGCCGGCCTGTGCGACGCCGGTCACCAACGGCATGAAGGTGCAGACGCACTCCGATCAGGCGGTCACCGCCCAGAAGGGCGTGATGGAGTTCCTTCTGATCAATCACCCGCTGGACTGCCCGATCTGCGATCAGGGCGGCGAGTGCCAGTTGCAGGATCTGGCGGTGGGTTACGGCGCCTCGTCCTCCCGCTATCAGGAAGAGAAGCGGGTGGTCGTGAACAAGAATCTCGGTCCGTTGATCTCGACCGACATGACCCGTTGCATCCATTGCACCCGCTGCGTCCGCTTCGGCCAGGAGATCGCCGGCGTGATGGAGCTCGGCATGGCCAATCGCGGCGAGCATTCGGAAATCATGACCTTCGTCGGGCATACGGTCGACTCGGAACTGTCGGGCAACATGATCGACCTGTGCCCGGTCGGCGCGCTCACCTCCAAGCCTTTCCGCTATTCCGCCCGTACCTGGGAACTGTCGCGCCGCAAGACGGTAAGTCCGCACGACAGTCTGGGCAGCAATCTGGTCGTCCAGGTCAAGCACGACGAAGTGAAGCGCGTGCTGCCGCTGGAGAACGAAGAGGTCAACGAGTGCTGGATTTCCGACCGTGACCGCTTCTCCTACGAGGCGCTCAACAGCGAGGACCGCCTCACCAAGCCGATGATCAAGCAGGACGGCAAGTGGATCGAGGTCGACTGGCAGACCGCGCTCGAATACGCCGCCAGCAGCCTGAAGCGCGTCGCAAGCGAACACGGTGCAGCGAAGATCGGCATGCTGGCTGCGCCCTATTCGACCACCGAAGAGCTGTATCTCGGCGCGCAACTGATGCGCGGTCTGGGCGGCGGCAATATCGACCACCGTCTGCGGCAGGCCGACTTCGGTCTGGACGGCAAGCTGGCGGGCATCCCGTGGCTGGGCATGGCGATTGCCGACGTATCGAAGCTGAATGCGGTGCTGGTGGTCGGCAGCTTCCTGCGCAAGGATCATCCGTTGATGGCGCAGCGTCTGCGCCAGGCGACGCGCCGCGGTACCCGTGTCAGCGCGCTGGGCGTCAGCAATGAAGACTGGCTGATGAGCACGCACGCACGCATTTCGGTTGCGCCGTCGCAACTGGCCGCTGAACTGGCCGGTCTGGTGAAGGCGGCGGCGGAAATCCGCGGCGTGCCGGCGCCCGCCGGATGCGAAGACGCCGTGGTCAGCAAGGATGCGCTGAAGATTGCGCACAGCCTGATCGACGACGGTGCGCGTGGCATTTTCCTCGGCTCGGTCATCCAGCAGCATCCGGACGCATCGGGACTGCACGCGCTCGCCCAGGCGCTGGCACGTCTGACCGGCGCGACACTGGGCTATTTCGGCGAAGCTGCCAACAGCGTCGGTGCCGCCGCGGTGGGCGCGCAATCCGGACTGAACGCGCAGCAGATGTTGCTTGCCGGCCTGCGCGCCTATGTCGTGCTGCACGCCGAGCCGGAACTTGATGCGGCCAATGCGCCGATGGCGGTCGAAGCGCTGAAGGGGGCCGATACGGTCATCGTCATGTCGGCTTTCAAGACCGGTCTCGATTACGCCGACTGTCTGCTGCCGGTATCGCCCTTCACCGAAACGTCCGGCACCTTCGTGAACTGCGAGGGCCGCATCCAGAGTTTCCACGCTGTCGTGCGGCCCAAGGGCGACACCCGTCCGGCCTGGAAGGTGTTGCGCGTGCTTGGCAGCCTGCTCGAACTGGGCGGTTTCAGGTTCGATTCGTCGGAAGCCGTGCGTGACGAAGCCCTCGCGGGTGCGACCGGCTGGCTGCCCGGATACAGACTGGACAATACGGCGAGCGGTGTCGCCTTCGCGCGGTCATCGTCGCCGACCGGCCTGCAGCGTGTCACCGATTTCCCCATCTACCGCAATGACGCGCTGGCGCGTCGCGCGCCGGCGCTGGCCGCCGCACGCGATTCGGCCGCGCCCGCTGCTCGCATGAGTGCGGCCACCGCAGTCGCAGCCGGTCTGAGCGAGGCGAGGCGCCTGCGCGTGCGCGGCTCGGCCTGGTCGTGCGAACTGGATCTGACGCTGGACGAGACGGTGCCCGCGGGTTGCGTGCGCGTGTCGGCGGGCTGGGCGCAGACCGCGCCGCTGGGCACGCTGTCCGGCATCCTGAATGTGGAGGCTCTTTGATGGACGCGCTGCTGCAACCGGTGCAGGATCTGCTTGGCGTCGCCTGGGTGCCGGTATGGACCCTGGTCAAGATCTTCGCCATCATCCTGCCGCTGATGGGCTGCGTCGCCTATCTGACGCTGGCCGAACGCAAGGTGATCGGCTGGATGCAGGTCCGCATGGGGCCGAACCGCGTCACCTTCTTCGGCATCGGTTTCCTCGGTGGCCTGGCGCAGCCTATCGCCGACGGCCTGAAGCTGCTGTTCAAGGAAATCGTTCTTCCGTCGGCGTCGAGCAAGACGCTGTTCGTGCTGGCACCGGTGCTCGCACTGGCGCCGTCGCTGGCCGCCTGGGCCGTCATCCCGTTCAGCGACGGTCTGGTGCTGGCCGACATCAACGCCGGCCTGCTCTACATCATGGCCATCACGTCCATGGGTGTCTATGGCGTCATCATCGCCGGTTGGGCGTCGAACTCGAAGTACGCCTTCCTCGGCAGCCTGCGTTCCGCTGCCCAGATCGTGGCCTACGAAATCGCCATGGGCTTCGCGCTGGTGACCGTGCTGATGGTATCGCAGAGCCTGAACCTGTCGGACATCGTGCGCGGGCAGGGCGAGGGCACGTTCGCCGACATGGACCTGGGCGTGCTGTCGTGGAACTGGCTGCCGCTGTTCCCGATGTTCATCGTGTATTTCATCGCCGGCGTGGCCGAAACCAACCGCTCGCCCTTCGACGTGGTGGAAGGCGAATCGGAAATCGTGGCCGGTCACATGATCGAGTACTCGGGCATGGCGTTCGCGCTGTTCTTCCTCGCCGAATACGCGAACATGATCCTGATCGCGACGCTGACCTCGATCATGTTCCTCGGCGGCTGGCTGTCGCCGGTTGGCTTCCTGCCCGACAGTTTCATCTGGCTGGGCCTGAAGACCGTCTTCTGCCTGTTCTTCTTCCTGTGGCTGCGCGCGACTTTCCCGCGCTACCGCTATGACCAGATCATGCGTCTGGGCTGGAAGGTATTCATTCCCGTCACCATCGTGTGGCTCGTGTTCATCGGCGGCTGGATGATGTCTCCGCTGTCGATCTGGAAGTAAGGGACGCGTCATGGGTTCAATGAGAGATCTGTTCGGCGGTCTGATGCTGACCGAACTGGTGAAGGGCATGGCACTGACCGGCCGGCACCTTTTCGCCCGCAAGATCACCATCCAGTTTCCGGAAGAGAAGACTCCGCAGTCGCCGCGCTTCCGCGGCCTGCATGCGCTGCGCCGCTATCCGAACGGCGAAGAGCGCTGCATCGCCTGCAAGCTGTGCGAGGCGGTGTGTCCGGCGATGGCCATCACCATCGAATCGGACCAGCGCGACGATGGCAGCCGCCGTACCACGCGTTACGACATCGATCTGACCAAGTGCATTTTCTGCGGTTTCTGCGAAGAGGCCTGTCCGGTGGATGCCATCGTGGAAACGCGCGTGCTCGAATACCACGGTGAAAAGCGTGGCGATCTTTACTACACCAAGCAGATGCTGCTGGCCGTCGGCGACCATTACGAAGCGCAGATCGCCAGCGACAGGGACGCGGACTCGAAATACCGCTGATGGCCGCGCCCGCGCGAGCGGGCCGGGCTCAAGGGAACGGACAAGAACGAATCGATGATGGATTTCCAGACCGCAGTTTTCTTCTTTCTCAGCGCCATCCTCGTGGCCGCATCGCTGCGCGTGATCACCGCCCGCAACCCGGTGCATGCCGCGCTCTATCTGGTGCTGTCCTTCTTCACCGCCGGCGGTGTCTGGATGCTGCTGCAGGCCGAGTTCCTCGCCATCGCGCTGGTGCTGGTCTATGTCGGTGCGGTGATGGTCCTCTTCCTGTTCGTCGTGATGATGCTGGACATCAATATCGAGCGACTGCGCGAGGGTTTCTGGGCCAATCTGGTGCCCGGCCTCATCGTGGCCGGCCTCATGCTGTTCGAAATGTTTGCCGTGCTGGGTGCGAAGTACTTCTCGGCGCAGGCCGTGCCGGCGCCGGAAGCGGCTGCGGCCGGCTACAGCAACACCAAGGAACTGGGCCGTCTGATCTACACCGAGTACGTGTATCCCTTCGAACTGGCTTCGGTCATCCTGCTCGTCGCCATCATCGCGGCGATCGCCCTGACCATGCGCAAACGCAAGGACACCAAGTTCCAGGAGCCGGCCAGGCAGATCGCGGTGCGCCGCGAAGACCGCGTGCGCCTGGTGTCGATGCCGGCCGAAAAAGACTGAAGGAAGAAGCGCACGACATGACCTCCCTGTCCTCTCTATCCCTGTCCCATTTCCTGGTGCTCGGCGCGGTGCTGTTCGCCATCAGCATCGTCGGCATCTTCCTGAACCGGAAGAACCTCATCGTCCTGCTGATGGCGATCGAACTGATGCTGCTGGCGGTGAACATGAATTTCGTCGCCTTCTCGCACTATCTTGGCGACCCGTCCGGGCAGATCTTCGTTTTCTTCATCCTTACCGTAGCCGCCGCGGAATCCGCGATCGGGCTGGCCATCCTCGTGGTGCTGTTCCGCAATCTGAACACCATCCATGTCGATGATCTGGACAGCCTGAAAGGTTGAGCGACATGACCTCGATGCAAAAGCTCTATCTGCTCGTACCGCTGGCGCCGCTGTTCGGCGCCATCATTGCCGGCCTGTTCTGCCGCGTCATTCCGCGCTGGCTTGCACACAGTGTCACCATCCTCGGTGTGGCGGTTGCGCTGGTCGCCTCCTGGGTCATCTTCCAGGATGTGCAGGCCGGCAACAGCTTCAATGGCGCGCTCTATACCTGGGCGACCAGCGGCAGCCTCACCATGGAGATCGGTTTCCAGATCGACAAGCTCACCGTCATGATGATGATGGTGGTTACTTCGGTGTCGCTGATGGTTCACCTCTACACCATCGGCTACATGGCGGAGGACCCGGGCTACAACCGCTTCTTCTCCTACATCTCGCTGTTCACCTTCTCGATGCTCATGCTCGTCATGAGCAACAATTTCGTGCAGCTGTTCTTCGGCTGGGAAGCGGTGGGTCTGGTGTCCTACCTGCTGATCGGTTTCTGGTTCAAGCGCCCGACCGCGGTGTATGCCAACCTGAAGGCCTTCCTGGTGAACCGCGTCGGTGACTTCGGTTTCCTGCTGGGCATCGGCCTGATCGCGGCCTATGCCGGCACGCTCAATTACGCCGAGGTGTTCGCCAGGCGCGAAGAGCTGGTCAACATGACGGTCGCCGGTACCGACTGGCCGCTGCTTACCGCGGTATGTATCGGCCTGTTCATCGGCGCGATGGGCAAGTCGGCGCAGGTGCCGCTGCACGTTTGGCTGCCGGATTCGATGGAAGGTCCGACCCCGATTTCCGCGCTGATCCACGCGGCAACCATGGTGACCGCCGGCATCTTCATGGTCACCCGCATGTCGCCTCTGTTCGAACTGTCGGAGACCGCGCTGTCCTTCGTGCTGGTGATCGGCGCGACGACCGCGCTGTTCATGGGTTTCCTCGGCATCGTCCAGAACGACATCAAGCGTGTGGTCGCCTACTCGACGCTGTCGCAGCTCGGCTACATGACGGTGGCGCTCGGCGTGTCCGCCTATTCGGCCGCAGTGTTCCACCTGATGACCCACGCCTTCTTCAAGGCTCTGCTGTTCCTGGGCGCCGGTTCGGTCATCATGGGCATGCACCATGACCAGGACATGCGCAATATGGGCGGCTTGTGGAAGTACATGCCCATCACCTGGTTCACCTCGCTGCTCGGTTCGCTTGCCCTGATCGGCATGCCCTTCCTGTCCGGCTTCTACTCGAAGGACTCGATCATCGAGGCCGTGCATTTCTCGACCCTGCCGGGCGCAGGCTACGCCTACTTCTGTGTGGTGGCCGGTGTGTTCATCACCGCCTTCTATTCCTTCCGCATGTACTTCCGTGTCTTCCACGGTCCGGAGAATTTCGGCAAGGCGCATGACGGGCACCACGCGCACGACGATGCACACGCCGCCGCTGCCCACCCGGACGACGGTCACCACGACGACGACCATCACGACGAGCATCATGGCCTGGCACCGGGCGAGAAGCCGCACGAGTCGCCCTGGGTGGTATGGCTGCCGCTCGCACTGCTGGCGATTCCGTCGGTCTTCATCGGCTACTTCACGGTGCAGCCCATGCTGTTCGGCGACTGGTTCAATGGCGTCGTGACCGTGCTGCCGGAGCACGACGTGCTGGCGAGGGCGGGGGAACACTTCCATTCGGCCGCCGGCATGGCGATGCACGGCTTCACCGCGCTGCCGTTCTGGCTCGCGCTCGGCGGCGTCGTTCTGGCCTGGGTCATGTACATCGCGATGCCGTCCTTGCCGGCCCGCATCGCGCCGATCTTCCGCCCGATCAATACGGTGCTGGAGAACAAGTACTACTTCGACCGCTTCAACGAGATCGTTTTCGCTGGTGGTGCGCGCCTGCTGGGCCGCGGACTGTGGGCCGCCGGTGACCGCGCGATCATCGACGGTGTGCTGGTCAATGGTTCCGCTTCGGCGGTCGGTGCGTTCGCGCGGCTCGCCCGTGGCATGCAGACCGGCTTTATCTACCGCTACGCATTTGCAATGGTGATCGGTGTCTGCCTCCTGCTTGTGTGGAGGCTGGGTTTCAAGTGATCTGGTGCAGCGGGCATGTGTCCGCTGCGGCGTGAATTCAGAGGGAGTGCCGGGCGTGGTCGTCCTGACCGAGGACCACGCCGGCTGAACAAATACAGAAATGACCGATATTCCCCTTCTCAGTCTTGCCATCTGGTTGCCCATTGTCGGTGGCCTGCTCGTGCTTGCCAGTGGTGATGGCCGCAATACCGCCTTCTCCAAGCTGATTGCGCTGGTCACGGCCCTGTTCGGTTTCCTGGTCACGATTCCGCTCTACACCGGCTTCGACACCGCCAGTGCGGGCATGCAGTTCGTCGAGCAGATGCCTTGGGTACGCGACTACAACATCAACTACCACCTCGGTGTCGATGGCATTTCCATGCCCTTCGTCATCCTGAACAGCTTCATCACCGTGCTGGTCGTGATGGCCGGCTGGACGGTGATCGAGTACAAGCCGTCGCAGTACTTCGCCGCCTTCCTGATCATGTCCGGCCTGCTGAACGGCATCTTCTCGGCACTCGACGGCATCCTGTTCTATGTGTTCTTCGAAGCGTCGCTGATCCCGCTGTATCTGGTAATCGGCGTGTGGGGCGGCAAGAACCGCGTCTATGCGGCCTTCAAGTTTTTCCTCTACACGCTGCTCGGCTCGCTGCTGATGCTGGTCGCGCTGCTCTACCTCTTCCACAAGAGTGGCAGCTTCGCCATCCTCGACTGGCATCGTGAGCCGCTCGCGATGACGGCGCAGTCGCTGATCTTCTGGGCCTTCTTCGCGAGCTTTGCGGTGAAGGTGCCGATGTGGCCGGTACACACCTGGCTGCCGGACGCGCACGTCGAAGCGCCGACCGGTGGTTCGGCGGTGCTTGCGGCGATCGGCCTTAAGCTCGGCGCCTACGGTTTCCTGCGCTTCTCGCTGCCCATCGTGCCGGACGCGGCACAGCACTTCGCACCGGTGGTGATCGGCCTGTCGCTGATCGCCGTCATCTACATCGGTCTGGTTGCGCTGGCGCAGACCGACATGAAGAAGCTGGTCGCCTATTCGTCGATCTCGCACATGGGCTTCGTCACGCTGGGCTTTTTCATCTTCAACCCGCTGGGCGTCGAAGGCGCACTTGTGCAGATGATTTCGCACGGCTTCGTATCGGCGGCGATGTTCCTCAGCATCGGCGTGCTGTACGACCGCATGCACACCCGCAACATCGCCGATTACGGCGGTGTCGTGAACACCATGCCGAAGTTCGCGGCGCTCTTCCTGCTGTTCGCGATGGCCAACGCCGGTCTGCCGGCCACGTCCGGTTTTGTCGGTGAATTCATGGTTGCGCTCGGTGCCATCCAGTTCAATTTCTGGACCGGCTTTGCCGCGGCCACCACGCTGATCCTTGGCGCGGCCTACACCCTGTGGATGTACAAGCGCGTGGTATTCGGCGATGTCGCCAACAGCCATGTCGCCGAACTGAGCGACATCAATGCGCGCGAAATGCTCATTCTCGGCGTGCTCGCCGTCTGCACGCTGGCCATGGGCATCTGGCCGCAGCCGGTGACCGAAATCATGCACGCGACCGTGAACCAGTTGCTCGACCATGTCGCAGCCGGCAAGCTCTGACGGACAAAAAGAATGAACTTCCCTCTGCCTGACTTCTTCCCCGCCTCGGCCGAAATCTTCGTGCTGGTGATGGCCTGTGTCGTGCTTCTCGCCGACCTCTACAAGTCCGAACGCCAGGGCTGGCTGCCCTATGTGCTCACGCTGGCCACGCTGGCCGGTGCGCTCGCGATACAGGTGGGCACGGCGTATCCGGAAACGACGCTCACTTTCAGTGGCATGTTCGTCGATGACCGGCTGTCCGACGTGCTGAAAAGCTGCCTGTACATCACCGTGTTCGCGGTCGTCGTCTACAGCCGCGACTACCTGATGGCGCGTGGCCTGGAGCGCGGCGAATACTACCTGCTGGTGCTGTTCGCCACGCTGGGCATGCAGGTGATGATTTCGTCGAACAACTTCCTGACCCTCTACCTGGGGCTGGAACTGCTGTCGCTGTCGATCTACGCGCTGGTTGCGCTGGATCGCGAGTCGGCGAAGTCCACCGAAGCCGCAATGAAGTATTTCGTGCTCGGCGCTCTGGCTTCCGGCCTGCTGCTGTACGGCATGTCGATGATCTATGGTGCGACCGGCACGCTGGAAATTTCCGCCATTGCCCGCAAGCTCTCCGATCCGGCGACCAATATGGAGGTGCTGCGCTTCGGCCTGGTGTTCCTGGTGGCCGGCCTGGCGTTCAAGATCGGTGTCGTGCCTTTCCACATGTGGATTCCCGACGTCTATCACGGTGCGCCGACGGCCATCACGCTGCTGATCGGTTCCGCGCCCAAGCTGGCCGGTTTCGCCATGGCCATCCGTCTGCTGGTCGATGGCCTGCCGTCGCTGGCAGTCGAGTGGCAGAAGATGCTCATGCTCCTCGCCATCCTTTCGATCGCGCTGGGCAATGTGGTGGCCATCGCCCAGACCAATCTGAAGCGCATGCTGGCCTATTCGACGATTTCGCACATGGGCTTCATGCTGCTGGGTCTGGTGAGCGGCGTGATCGAACTGCGCGCTTCGGGCGACATCCAGCTCTCCTATGCCTTTGGCAGCGCGATGTTCTACACCATCGCCTATGTGCTCATGAGTGCCGCCGCATTCGGCACCCTGCTGTTGCTGAGCCGTGCCGGTGTCGAAGCCGATACGCTGGACGACCTCAAGGGTTTGAACCGGCGTAGCCCCTGGTTCGCCGCCGTGTTCATGATGGTCATGTTCTCGATGGCCGGCATTCCCTTTTTCATCGGTTTTTTCGCCAAGCTGGCAGTGCTGCAGGCGGTTGTCGCGGCCGGTTATCTCTACACGGCGGTGTTCGCGGTCATGCTGTCGCTGATCGGTGCCTTCTTCTATCTGCGTGTGGTCAAGCTCATGTACTTCGACGAGCCGCTGGACAACGCGCCGCTCGAAGCGTCGCGCGAAATGCGCGCGCTGCTGTCGGTGAACGCGATCGCCATCGCGGTCATCGGCCTGATGCCGCAATCCCTGCTCGCGCTGTGTGCGTCAGCGCTGGGCCAGGCGATGAACTGAGCCGGGCATGAGTGAAGATCTGACGGAAAGCACGCTGGACAGCCGTCAGGTCTACGACGGTGTCCTGCTGAAGGTCTTCCAGGATCAGGTATTGCTGCCTGACGGCCGTCACGGCATACGCGAGTACATCAGGCATCCCGGCGCAGTGGTCATCATCGCCCTGCTCGACGACGGACGGATGCTGTTCGAGCGGCAGTTCCGCTATGGGCCGCGTCGTGTCTTTCTCGAATTTCCTGCCGGCAAGATCGACGCGGGTGAACCGGTCGAACAGACGGCAATTCGCGAATTGCGCGAGGAAACCGGGTACGAGGCAGACCACTGGGCGCACCTCGGGACGATGCATCCGTGCATCGGCTATTCCGACGAGCGCATCGAAATCTTCCTTGCACGCGGCCTGCGACATGTCGGTGCATCGCTGGATGAAGGCGAATTCCTTGAAATCACCACCTTGTCGCTCGAAGCGGTCATGTCCGCGGTATGGCGGGGCGAGCTTACCGACGCCAAGACACTGTCGGCCCTGCACTGGGCGCAGCGGGTGATCACGCAAGGCTTCTAGGGCTGAGTCGCACACCGCAGCGCGCGCCCGGCGGTGCCATGCCTGCTGACCTTGGTTGAATCGCGCGCTGCGCAGCCGAAGGATGCAAGTTCCGGTGGCCCCGTTCGGCGTCGGGCCTTGTTGCCTGACGGCTGGTGATAGCCGGCGTCTCGGCCCGTCCAGATCCGCATGCGTCGGGATTCGCGCGGCTCGCGATTCGATGCCGACAGACCCTAGCCCGCAGCCTGCTCGGCGATGCGCGAGATCGCCTGATCCTGAACCTGCGCGAGAAAATCGCGGGCCGGCCCGATGCCCGGTATGACCACGTCGGGCGACACTTCCAGCAGCGGCAGCAACACGAAAGCACGCAGATGCGCGCGCGGATGCGGCACGTTGAGTGTGTCGGTGCTGATCAACCGGTCCTCGTACAGCAGTACGTCGAGATCCAGGGTACGCGGCGCGTTCTGGAAGTCACGCACACGGCCGTGCTTCTGTTCGATGCCGAGCAGGGCGTCGAGCAGCGCCTGCGGTTGCAGCGATGTGCGCACGCGAGCGACGGCATTGATGAAATCCGGCTGGTCGTCGTATCCGATCGGCGCGGTGCGGTACAGCGAGGACCGGCGTTCCAGCACGATGCCGGATGTGCTGGCAAGTTCGTCCAGTGCCGCGCGTACCTGGCTTTCCGGATCGGCAAGATTGGCGCCCAGACCAATGTGGGCGATGTGGGTGACCGCGGTCGATGCGGAGGGCGGGGGAGGGTTCATCGTGTCGGTGTACAGCGGAAAGTGCCGGCACTTTAGCACCGTCGCCGGACGAGGCTGTCGCTACGTCCGGCTTGTGGCATCGACGAGACGACACATTCCTAATCTGGATCAATATGCGCTCATCGCGGTCGAGCTAGCTTCGGCGCATCGCAATGCACCCTGGAAACCTCATGTCTGCACTCGCACTGAGACCCGACCAAGAACTCGGACTTGAACCGATGGACGACATCCACCGAGAGTTCATGATCCTGCTTGGGCGTCTCGATGGCGCGAGCGGAAACTCGCTCATGCCGGCGCTCGATGCCTTGTTCGCGCATACCGTGGCGCATTTCGAACAGGAGAACGTGTGGATGGAAGCGACCGGCTTTCCGCCCATGCATTGCCATCGCGGCGAGCACGAACGCGTGCTTGAGGTACTGCATGAAGTCAGGAAACTGGCGGCTGCCGGCGACGATGGCATCGTCCGCACACTGGTGCGCGAACTGCCTCTGTGGTTTGAACATCATGCCGCCACTATGGACGCAATGCTGGCCCAACATATTGCCAGTTGCGCTTATCCGGCTCAGACCACGTTACCGGCTCTGGCGGCAGCCTGACCCCTGCCGTGCTCAGACGCGGTCGCGCATCAGGCGTGCCTTTTCCCGGTCCCAGTCGCGCTTCTTCTCGGTTTCGCGCTTGTCGAACTGCTTCTTGCCCTTGGCAAGACCGATTTCCAGCTTGATCCGGCCTCGCGTGAAATGCAGGTTCAGCGGTACCAGCGTATAGCCGGCACGCTCGACCGCGCCAATCAGCTTTCGGATTTCCTCCGCCTTGAGCAGCAACTTGCGGCTGCGCGTCGGATCGGGCTTGATGTGGGTGGATGCGGTCGGCAGCGGCGATACATGCATGCCGATCACGAACACTTCCTCGCCCATGAGCACCACATACGCCTCCTTGAGTTGCGTGCGACCGGCGCGGATCGCCTTCACTTCCCAACCTTCCAGCACCAGTCCCGCTTCGTAGCGTTCCTCGATGAAGTAGTCGTGAAAGGCCTTCCTGTTGTCGGCGATGCTCATGAGGTGTGAAACCGGCGAGTGGTGTGCGGAAATCGAATCAGGGCTGCGGCGCACGCTGCGTCGCGGATAGAATCGCGATTTTACCTTCTGATGACATGGCCGAAGTCCGAAAAACCGTGCTCATCGAACGCAGCGCCGAACAGATGTTCCGCCTCGTCGATGATGTGGAACGCTATCCCCAGTTCCTCCCCTGGTGTGGCGGCAGCCAGTTGATCGAACGCACGGAAGCGTTTACGCGCGCGCGCATCGATATCAACTACCACGGTGTGAAGGCCCACTTCGTCACCGCCAACGAAAAGGTGTTCCCGCGCAGCATGTCGATCAAGCTGGTGGAAGGGCCTTTCGAGAGGCTGGACGGTACCTGGCGGTTCACGCCGCTGGGCGAGTGTGCGTGCAAGATCGAGTTCAACCTCCACTACGAGTTCTCCAGTCGCCTGATAGAAAAGGTCGTCGGTCCGGTGTTCAGTCACATCGCCAATACCTTCGTCGACGCTTTCGTCAAGCAGGCGGACGGCATCCGGCAAGGGGGCGTGAGCCCATGAGCGAGAAGATCCGTGTCCAGGTTGTCTATGCGCTGCCGGAGCGGCAGGACATCGTGACCGTCGAACTGGTCGCGGGTGCCACCGCTCAGCAGGCGATAGAGGCTTCCGGGCTGCTGCAGAAATACCCCGACATCGATCTGGCGAAGAACAAGCTGGGCATCTTCTCCAGGTTGGTCAAGGCCGATCAGGCCTTGCGTGATCGGGATCGGGTCGAGATTTATCGCGCTTTGATCGCCGACCCGAAAGAGGTCAGGCGGCAGCGTGCCGCCGAAGGCAAGGTACTGAAGAAGGGTGGCGGTGAAGCGGAACCGGCAAGCTGATTCCGCGCCGTTACTTGCACCACTCCGATACCGACTTTTCGGTCTGCTCGATTTCCCGGTTGCGGGCCTCGTCGTCGATGTACTCGCGTTCGCCCTGCTCGTTGAAGCGGACGATACGTTGACCCGAGCGCAGCGCGGCAAGCCGGTTGCGCACGCGGCTGCAGTTTTCGGCCGCCTTCTCGCGCGCCGCTTTTTCCTTGGCGTCCTTCGCCTCTTTTTCGAGGCGTTCTTCACGCCGCTTCTGGAACTCCTGCATCTTGTCCTGGACCGGGCTCTCGCCTTCCGGCGCTGCCGCCGCGGGCGGTACCGGCACGTTCTTCCGGGTGGCGCTCACACCGGGGGGCGGCGAGTCGGAGAACACCGTTCGACCCTGGGCGTCTTTGTACTGATAGACCTGGGCGAAGCAGGCAAGCGGCAGACTGAGCAGCAGGGCTGCGACTGGACGGACGAACACTTCAGGTACTCCTGGGCTGGGCGCCGCAAGCCTGGCGCGGATGGCCGGGTGCAGACGGCTGCGCCGACCGGCGTATAATACGTTTTTGCAAGTTGGGAAAGTAGTCATGCGTGTTATCCAGAAGGCGCTGACCTTCGACGACGTGCTTCTCGTGCCGGCCCATTCGACCGTATTGCCGCGAGACGTCAGTCTCAGTACCCGTATCTCCCGCAACATCCACGTCAATATCCCTTTGCTGTCCGCCGCCATGGACACCGTCAGCGAGGCGCGACTCGCCATTGCGCTGGCACAGGAAGGCGGACTCGCCATCATCCACAAGAACCTCACTGCAAAACAGCAGGCGGCCGAGGTCGCCAAGGTGAAGCGTTTCGAGGCGGGCGTATTGAAGGACCCGATCACCATCTCCCCGGAGATGACGGTTCGCGAGCTGATCGGGTTGACCCGCAGCTACCGTTTTTCCGGCTTTCCGGTGCTCGATGGCGAACGCGTGGTCGGCATCGTCACCAACCGCGACCTGCGTTTTGAAACCAATCTGGACCAGCCCGTTTCCCGCATCATGACGCCGCGCGAACGCATTGTTTTCGTGCGTGAAGGCGGCTCGCTCGACGAAGCGCGCACGCTGATGCACAAGAACCGTCTGGAGCGGGTACTTGTGCTTGGCGACAACGACACGCTGCGCGGCCTCATCACGGTGAAGGACATGCTGAAGTCCACCGAGCACCCGATGGCCGCGAAGGATGCCCATGGTCGCCTGCGCGTCGGTGCAGCGATAGGGGTAGGCGAAGGCACGGAAGAGCGTGCCGAGGCGCTGGCCGAAGCCGGCGTCGATCTCCTCGTGGTCGATACGGCGCACGGTCATTCGCAGGGTGTGCTCGAACGTGTGAGCTGGGTCAAGCGCAGCTTCCCGAACATCGACGTGATCGGCGGCAACATCGCCACCGCGGACGCGGCTCGCGCGCTGGTCGATGCCGGCGCCGACGGCGTCAAGGTAGGCATCGGCCCGGGCTCGATCTGCACCACCCGTATCGTGGCCGGTGTCGGCGTGCCGCAGATCACCGCCATCGACAACGTCGCCACGGCGCTTGCCTCGAGCGATGTACCGATGATTGCCGACGGCGGCATCCGCTTTTCCGGCGACATCGCCAAGGCGGTTGCGGCCGGGGCCAATTCCGTCATGCTGGGCGGCCTGCTGGCCGGCACCGAAGAGGCGCCGGGCGAGATCGAACTGTTCCAGGGGCGTTCCTACAAGTCCTACCGCGGCATGGGTTCGCTCGGTGCGATGCAGCAGGGGGCGGCCGATCGCTACTTCCAGGATCCGGCGTCCAACGCCGACAAGCTGGTGCCCGAAGGCGTCGAAGGCCGCGTGCCCTACAAGGGCCCGGTGGTCAATGTGATCACCCAGCTGATGGGCGGTCTGCGTGCATCGATGGGCTACTGCGGCTGCGCCACGGTGGACGAAATGCGCTCCAGGGCGCAGTTCGTCGAGATCACCTCGGCCGGCATCCGCGAGTCCCACGTGCATGACGTGCAGATCACCAAGGAAGCGCCGAACTATCACGTGGATTGAGGGGCTGGGGAACAGGGGCCAGGGGCTGGAGGGGCCGGGGCTGGATGAGCGAGGTGCGCAGCTATCGCGATTTGCGGGTCTGGCAACGAGCAATGGATCTTGCCCTTGCTGTCTGTTCCCTGAGCCGGAGTTTCCCCGAAGGCGAGCGCTTCGCGCTGGTGAGCCAGTTGCGACGCGCCGCCGTGTCGGTCACTTCGAATATCGCCGAAGGCCATGCCAGAAGCACCACGTGTGATTTCCTGCGTTTTCTGTCGATCGCTGCCGGCTCTCTTGCCGAGATCGAAACCCGGCTCCTTCTTTCGCATCGCCTCGATTACGTGGATGCGCAACGAATGAACGTTACGCTGAAGGACGCCGATGAACTGGGCCGGATGATCAGCGGTTTGCAAGTCTCCCTCTCGTCGCGCCTCGCGGACTCCCCCTAGTCCCCAGCCCCTGTCCCCTGATTCCTGAATACCCCATGCACAACAAGATCCTCATCCTCGATTTCGGCTCCCAGGTCACCCAGCTCATCGCGCGCCGCGTGCGCGAGGCGCACGTGTATTGCGAAATCCATCCGTGCGACGTCAGCGACGATTTCGTGCGCGGCTTTGGCGCGCAGGGCGTCATCCTGTCCGGCAGCCACATGTCGGCCTACGAGGAATCGACCGACCGTGCGCCGCAGGCGGTGTTCGACCTGGGCGTGCCGGTGCTGGGCATCTGCTACGGCATGCAGACCATGGCGCAGCAGCTGGGCGGCAAGGTCGAGGCGGGCACGGTGCGCGAGTTCGGTTACGCCGAAGTTCGCGCCCGCGGCCACACGAAACTGCTCGACGGCATCGAGGATTTCCGCACCGAGCAGGGCTACGGCATGCTCAAGGTGTGGATGAGCCACGGCGACAAGGTGACCGAACTGCCGCCGGGCTTCGTCGTGATGGCCTCGACCGACAGCTGTCCGATCGCCGGCATGGCGGACGAGACGCGCCGTTTCTACGGCGTGCAGTTCCACCCGGAGGTCACCCATACCGCGCGCGGCGCCGACCTGCTGCGCCGCTTCGTGCTCGACGTGTGCGGCTGCCAGGGCGACTGGATCATGGGCGACTACATCGCCGAAGCGGTCGAGCGCATCCGCGAACAGGTCGGTGACGAAGAAGTGATTCTCGGCCTGTCGGGCGGCGTCGATTCCTCGGTCGCTGCCGCGCTGATCCATCGCGCCATCGGCGACCAGCTCACCTGCGTGTTCGTCGATCACGGCCTGCTGCGCCTGAACGAGGGGCAGATGGTGATGGACATGTTCGCCGGCCGTCTGCATGCGCGGGTGATCCACGTCGATGCGGCCGACCAGTTCCTCGGCCATCTGAAGGGCGTGTCCGACCCGGAAGCCAAGCGCAAGATCATCGGCCGCGAATTCGTCGAGGTGTTCAAGGCGGAAGCCGCGAAGCTGAAGGCGGGCGGGCAGGGCCACAAGGGCGCCACCTTCCTCGCCCAGGGCACCATCTACCCGGACGTGATCGAATCCGGTGGTGCCAAGAGCAAGAAGGCCACCACGATCAAGAGCCATCACAACGTCGGCGGCCTGCCGGAACAGCTCGGGCTGAAGCTGCTGGAACCGCTGCGCGAACTGTTCAAGGACGAAGTACGCGAACTGGGCGTGGCACTCGGCCTGCCGCGCGACATGGTGTATCGCCACCCCTTCCCGGGCCCTGGTCTGGGCGTGCGCATCCTCGGCGAAATCCACGCCGAGTACGCCGACCTGCTGCGCCGCGCTGACGCCATCTTCATCGAGGAACTGCGCGCCACCATCGACCCGCAGACCGGCAAGAGCTGGTACGACCTCACCAGCCAGGCCTTCGCCGTCTTCCTGCCGGTGAAGTCGGTCGGCGTGATGGGCGACGGCCGCACCTACGAATGGGTCGTCGCGCTGCGCGCGGTGCAGACCCAGGACTTCATGACCGCCCACTGGGCCGAACTGCCGCACAGCCTGCTCGGCCGTGTCAGCAACCGCATCATCAACGAGGTGCGTGGCATCAACCGGGTGGTGTATGACATATCGGGAAAGCCGCCGGCGACGATCGAGTGGGAATGATTCGGTAGCGTTTCACAGGGTCCCACAGCGACCCGCCAACCGCCAGAGGCCCTTGATTTTTCAAGGGCCTTTGTGTTTTTGTCGTCCCATGACGTGCATACAAATCCCACTCTTTTCGACGGTAAAAATGACGGTATAGTTTGGGGTGTGCTGATCAGCGAACGGTTTACCGTCTTGATGCGCTGACGGTAAACGCGAATCCCACGGAGGACAAGGCTATGGCCCTGAGCGACATGAAACTGAAGAACCTCAAGCCCCAGGAAAAGGCTTACAAGGTTCCAGACCGTGACGGCATGTACGTAGTGGTTTCGCCAAAGGGCACCGTGACCTTCCGCTACGACTACCGCTTGGCGGGCCGGCGCGAAACTCTTAGCTTGGGCCAGTTCGACGAGTTCCAAGCCAGCCAGCCCAAGCGTGACCCTGAGACGATCAAATACGGCGATCCCTTGTCGCTGGCCGATGCGCGCGAGCTTCTGGCGCGGGCGAAGAATGCCGTCAGCCGCGGGGAGTCGCCGGCGCGAGACAAGGCTGACGGTAAACGGGAATTGCGGGAATCGGGCACCTTCAAGGCGTTTGCCGAAATTTGGCTGCGCGACGCCGGCTTGGCCGACAGTACAGTAGCGATGCGCAAGAGCATTCTCGACCGTGACGTACTGCCCAAGTTGGGCAAACGCAAGCTCGAAGAAATCACGTCCAGCCAGGTGTTCGACTTGTGCGAGAAGATCAAGGAGCGGGGAGCGCCGGCGACGGCGGTGCATGCCCGCGAAATCATCCA
Organism: uncultured Methyloversatilis sp.; assembly: GCA_964555165.1. Taxonomy (GTDB): domain Bacteria; phylum Pseudomonadota; class Gammaproteobacteria; order Burkholderiales; family Rhodocyclaceae; genus Methyloversatilis. The sequence goes on from CAZKRN010000004.1 coordinate 53,493, forward strand.
GCAAGTTTACCGTCACGCCATGGCGCGCGGCCTCAGGATCGAAAACCCGGCCGAGAATGTGAAGGCCTCGGCCATCGCGACGTTCAAGCCGCGGGAGCGGGCACTGACGCCGGGGGAGATCAAGACTTTCTTCACTGTCCTGGATACCGTCGGGACGCTGCCCACCCTCAAGCTGGCGCTCAAGTTCATCCTCCTGAGCATGTGCCGCAAGGGGGAACTGCTTCAGGCGACGTGGAAAGAAGTTGATTTTGAGGCGGCCACCTGGACGGTCCCGGCCGAACGCATGAAGGCCCGTCGGCCGCACGTGGTCTACCTGTGCCAGCAAGCGCTCGATCTGCTGGTAGGGCTCAAGACGTGCGCGGGCAGCAGCCCGTACCTGCTCCCCGGCCGATACGAGACCGACAAGCCGATGAGCGAGGCGACCCTCAATCGAGTGATTGCCGCTGTCGTCGAAAAAGCCCATAAGGAGGGCCATGAACTGCCGCATTTCTGCGTTCATGACCTGCGCCGGACAGGCTCGACGCTTTTGCATGAGGCGGGCTTTAATACCGACTGGATCGAGAAGTGCTTGGCACACGAGCAGCGGGGCGTGCGTGCCGTCTATAACAAGGCTGAATACGCCGACCAGCGCCGGGAAATGCTGCAACAGTGGGCCGATATGGTTGATGGGTGGATTGCCGGGGCCAAAGTGGTACCCCTGCGGACTGGGAAGGCGGTGTAGGTTCGTGCCTTTTCCTTATCCAATGGATATGAGGACTCTTCCTCCAGCCTCAGCCTTGGCAGTGGCAATGCAAGTCAGGATCAGGCTGAGGTGTTGAAATCTGTACGGTCCGATGTAGGCTGAAAGCCAGGAGGCCGAAATGAGAAAACTCGTTGTCATCGGATTCGTTATAGCAGGGGCAGCCATTGGCTTGTTGTCGTCGCTGGGCGAGACGTGGGCACTCAAAGTGTTCATGATGGGGCTTGGCGGCCTTGTCGGTGCAATCGCTGGCGCGGCCCTGTCCAGAATCGGTCAAGGTGGCCGCCCAACGCCTCGTTGGGACGACGCCCTCCGCGGGCTCGGTACCTCCTCGGAAGACCTCATGGACAACTACTGGCGCGACGAGGGCCATCCACAGTTCATGAAGCCGCCATCCCCGGACAGCAAACAGTTCGGCGGAACTGGCGGAATGGCCGATTGATCACTCCTCCTTTCGAAGCAAATCTTTCACCACTTCCTTCGCGTTGTCGATCGATGCTGCGCCATCATCGACCACCTGCTTGCCCGATTGCTTGAGCAGGGATTTCTTGGTGGCCAAGGTGCCATCTGCGGTGTCGACGATCTCTGCCTTTCGGTCAAAGGTGGATCTGGCCGAAGCGGTTTCATTCCGGATGGCCTTGCCCTCGGTCTGTACGTCGTTTCGCAGCGAAGGCGGGCTCGTGTCCGAGTGAGCGCTCGGCGTGGGTCGGTTGGAGCGCGCAACTGTCGCGCGGTGCTGTTGATCCGAGGCCGAGAGATCGGGCGACAGGGTCGGGTCCGAGGCATGCCGATCGTGCAGGACGCGCACATCGTCGAACGAAGTGGGTAGAGCGGTGCCATCGGAAAACACCCGGTTTGGCCTGAGGCCTTGGCGAGCGAGTTCTGCCTCAAACATGGAGAGCGCCGAGGCGCTGTCGCCGCCATACTGCTCGGCGTAGCGCAGGAACATTTCCAGGTTGTGCGGGTCCTGGGCGATATCAATGGAAAGGGACTCTCCGCGGTCCCTGGCCAACGAGAGGCGCTCCGCCAAGGCCGTTCTTTCGGCGAAAGTGGCATCGGCCCGCTCGGCTCGAGATACGGCGCTGGCGAGCCGCGACGACATGTCCTGGGCCTCGCGAGAGTCCTTGGCAAGACTGTTGATGAGGCTTGAGTCCCGTGACACCCGATCGCCAAACTGCTTGAACTCCGCAATCTGCTCTTGTGTGAGGCTGTTGAGCACCTTTTGCTGGGCAGCCGATAGACCCGACATGTAATTCTTCCCGGCGCGGGCTTGAAGTTCCGCGCCCGCTACGGGCGTATTGATCCCCAGGTGGCCGGCAGCACCAAAGGCGATCTGCGCCACTTGGCTCTGGGTCAATCCGGTGCTATCTGCCACGTTCTTCGAAATCTGATCCAGCCGGTTGAGAGTCTCGCCCATCTGCTCGAAGCTGCTTGAGACCGTGCCACTGCTGCTGCGTAGGAATCGGAGTCTTGCTAGGCCTCGTGTAAAGGTCTCGGTGAGCGCCGCCGATCGCTCGGTATTCGCGGAGATTGCTTCGCCGCGCGCGGCATCGGCTTGCCGACTGGCCTGCACCACGTCCTGCTCGGATACGCGCATCGAGACCATCCGCGACGCAAAGCCTTGGTTGCGCAGCAGGCTGACGGCCGTCCGTCCGGTCAGGGCATTCGACGAGAAGGTGTTCCCGCTCAGGTCGTTTTGCCAGCTACTCATGAAAGCCGAGGTGCGGTTGGGGGCCAACTGCATCTGGTCCATCCCCACGTTACCCATGGAAACGTTGCCGACGGTCGAGGCCGAGGTGCCACCCGCGATCATCGCCTGCAGGCCCGACAGGCCGCCGACCAGCGCCGTCCCGAAGTTTTCCATGCGCTTCAAGGCTGCCCATGCGATGAAGGGAATGCTGATCGCGAGGTAGCCGACGACGGCCTCGCCCGAAATCGCCCGCGAGTAGATCGTCGAGGCGGTCTGCAGGGCCAACGCCTTGGTGCCGGTACCGAGGTCCGCCGCGGCCGCCAGGTCGTAGGCCGCGTAGATCGAAGCCATGTAGTTGAGGATGGCGTAGAGGGGGGGCCACAGCTGGATCCAGATCAGCACAGCCGCGTAGCCCTTGAAGGCGATCATGGTCTCGCGGCCGCTGGTGAGCAGCAGGAGCAGGACGAAGAGCGGGAACATCGCGTAGGTCACCGCCTCGACCACGTTGCGGAACACCGGCAGGGCCTGCTCGGCCACTTTGCCGTAGTTGAGCCAGGTCGCGTTCTGCTGGGCCACGGCCTGGGCCCGGCCGACCGCCAGCACCATGGCCGCCGGGTCGTTCACCTTCTGGCCGACGATCTTGCTGGTGTCCTCGATCGCGTTGAGCATGGCGTTTTGCCGGATGAGGTCGGCGGCGGTGGCAGCGGCGGTGGCGATGCTGTTCTTGAGATAGGCCTGCTGGATCTGCCCAGCGATGGCCGCCGCCGCCGCGGCGCCCGGCAAGGTCGGATTGAGTTGGAAGGCGAGTCGCCCCTCGATACGAGTGATCTGGGCCGGCAGTCGCCCGTTGAGGCTCTGATAGACGTTGGGGCAGGTGTCGACGCCGACACTGCCGCCCGCGCTGGTGAGAGTGCTGAAGCGCGCAGGGTTGGGCGAAGCCATCAACGGCCAGACATCGTCCGACGTGGAGAATGCGGCCGGATCGAGGGTGCCGTCGATGAGGTCGTAGCTCGTGCAGTTGTGGATGAAGTTGATGAGGTCGGTACGGAACGCTGGGTCCTGGAAGACCACGTTGCCGGTCTCGCGGATCAGGCGGTTGCCGAACATCAGGCCGTTCTGCTGGTAGGCAAATTCAGCGGGCAGCGCGCCGATGCCGGGGATGACCTGGAAGGCCGTCTCGAACAACCCGGTCAGGGTGTGGCCGATGGTGCTGGTGAGGCTGCCCAGCAGGGCCACGCCGAAGGGCACGTTGTCGACCACCTTGACCGCCGAGCCGCCCGTCTTGTCCACGATGCCGACGGTCACCTTGGGCACGATCAGCACCGAGAACACCAGCACCACGGTGCCGAGCCACTTCCAGCCCTGCAGTTTCTCGGGGGCGAAGGCGTAGGCGATGAGTGCCGCGACGAAGCCGCAGAAGGCCACGGCCGCCACCGCCGCCGCATAGTCGCCCGACGCATGGATGGCCGCCGCTGCGTTGAAGACGCCGAACAGGCTGTCGGCATTCTGGTAGGCATAGATCTCCCACATGGCCGTCCCTTCTCCTCGCGCGATCCCGTCGGCGCTACTGCGCCAGATAGGCGGCCTGTTGGCCGAGCATGTCCATCACGTGCTGCGGCATGCTGGAACGCAACTGGCGTTCGAGCTGTTCCAGGTGGCTGGCCACGGCCCGGAAGGAGCCCACCTTCTGGTACAGCAGGTTCTTCTCCTGCGAGATTTGCAGGAGCATTGCCTGGGCGCGCTGGCGGACCTGATTGGCCTGCTCGCGTTGCGTCTGCTGCAGCGTGTAGTTCTTGTCCAGGGCGGCCATGCCCAGACGCAGGTTGCGTTCGAGGAAGACGTAGGCGTAGTCGGCGGCGATGACGTCGCGGTACTGGGCGATCAGGCTGTCGGACAGCCCCGACCCCGGGATGCTGGTGCCGATGGACAGCATCTTGTAGACCGGTTCGGTGGTCTGGTTCACGAAGCCGACCTCGGCCGAGTTGTTGGGGATGGCGGTGCGCGAGGCGATCTTCTCCGCGATGGAGCGCATCATCGTCTCGACCTTGGCGGTGAAGGGCGTGTGGGTGTAGGTGGTGTTCAGGCTGACCACGTCGCAGTTGGTGTAGTCGTTGCACTTCAGCATGTGCTGGATGACATCCGTGCCGCTCGCTGCGCTCTGGCCGTAGAGCAACTGGCTGATCGAAGTGAGCGTGGGCGCGATCGGCTCGGGGTCACGGGCCGATTCCTCCGGGTAGTAGATGATCGTGCCGACCATGCTCATGATCAGCTCGCGCTCCTGGTCGTCGAGATAGGAGCCGGTGTACTGCAGCGCCTTCCAGGTGAGGTTGCCGACGAAGGGGGCCTTGTTCTTCACGTTCGGATCGCTGGAGGCCCGCGCCGAGGACAGGATGCTGGGCCGGTCGGTGGCGCAGCGCCGGCGCGCCGCATCGCGGTCGCTCTCCAGTCCCATCTCGATGGCGAGGTCGGCGCAGGTTTCCTGGGAGCTGTAGCCGAGCGACTCGGCGGCGGTGCTGACGATGGCCTTGGCGGTCTCGCACGAGTTGATGCGGGCGTTGTTGATCCAGGTCTCCAGGCCCTTGGCCCACTTGGTGAGACCACCCAAGAGCGGCGAGACCGCTTCGAGCGCCAACTGGAAGGCGATGCCGGGCAGGGCGGCGGTGATGTTCCTCAGCATGTTCTTGAATTCCTCGGCCGAGATGTGGCTGAAGCTGCCGCCGAAGACGTCGATCCCGCCGCAGCCCGCCTTGGCGCTGGGGAACTGGATGGCCGCGAGCTGATAGACCTTGTTGGGCGAGCGCATCATCAGGTTGCCGCCGGTATAGGTGTTGAAGGTCTGGCCGCGGAAGGCGCCGGGGGCCGTGTAATTGCCGATGGCGCCGAGGTTGTTGAACATGTCGTTAACCTCCGCGTTGAGGTCGCCTGCGTGCAGGGGGGCGGATGTGGCGAGCAGCAGGGCGGCCAGCGCGAACGCAGCAGTCCGGCGTGTGAGGGAAGGGAACGTTGGGCGCGGCAGGGTGGGCATGTTGGTGGACTCCTATCGAAGGTCGATCTGCCGCGTCGCGCTGGGCAGCATTGCCTCGCCCTGCGGAGTCGAGACGATGGCGAGACGCTCCAGCAACTGGGATTCGGAGAGCACGCCGAAGCCGATGGGCGTGATCCTTCCGGTGAAGGGTTGGGCCAGGAAGATGGCGGGCACCTGGGTGACCTTCAGGGTGGTGGCGATGCCGTTGTCCGGGCGCGCCTCGGGGAAGCCCGGCATCGGACCGCCGTCCATGCTGACGGCGACGACCTGGATGCCATGGCGCGCCTGAAAGGCGGCCAGGGTCGGCGCAAAGGCATGGCAGTACGGGCAGTCCGAGCGATAGAAGAAGAACAGCACATGGTCCTTGCCCAGATCCGCGATCGCGCGGGAGCGCCCGGCCTGCTGGGTCTGCTCGAACACCTCCAGCGCCTTGGCGTTGACCGGTCGACCCTGCAGGGTCGGATCGAGCTCGGGCGTCGCCCAGGCCACCCGCTGGGCGACGTCGGCGAAATAGGAGGCACGGGCGACGACCTGGGATTCGAGTTCCATGTAGCGCCGCACGTTCGCCTCGGTCGGCCGCATGATGGCGATGTTGCGGGTGTCCTCCAGGGTTTTCTGCAGACGTTCGAACTCGACCAGTTCCGGCGCTCTCGAGGTCGGAGCCAAGGGCACAGTCTGCTCCGGCAACGTCGGGCGTTCTCGTTCCGCGGCCGATGGATCCTCATAGAAATGCCAGCCGCGCCAACTGTCGGACCAGTAGCGCGCAGTGGCATCCTGGGCCGACGCCGCGCTGGCGCCCAGCAGTAAGGCCAGCGCCAGCAGCAATCGCAAGGGTGCGGGGAACGCGAAGCGCTTCATGCCGGACCGCTACTTCAGGGATTGCGGCGGACGGCCGTCGAGGCAGTAGTCGATGCCGAAGTCCATCGTCTGCCGGCGACGCGTCGTCGTGCCGGGAAGGAGGACACCGTCCTGCCAGAACGTGACCTTCAAGCGGCCGCAGCCCGGTTGCGCGTAGCGCTTCTCGGTCGTCACGTCGATGTAGATCGGCGAGGTGGCACCAAAGCGCTTGGTGATTGCATCGGCCATCTCGCCGGTGAGGATCCCGTGGGCCTGCCCGTCTGTCGCCTGGAGGGCGGCCAGCATCACCGGGCGCGCATCGGGCACCGGCGTGCGGGATACGTCGTCGGCGCGGACGGGCGACGCGAGCACGGCCAGCGCTGCGGCATAGATAAGCTTCATTGGCATTTCCCCTGTCCGTAGTAGCAGGTGGTGAGGCGCGCAGCATTGCTGCCCTGGATCGTTCCGACATTGGGGAGCGTCGGGACGATGGAGGCATAGAATTCCGTGAGGTCCATCGCCGCAAAATCGAGGCGCTGGAGCTGGGCAATGGTGAAGCCCGAACAGTCGGGGTTCTTGCCGGAGCCCCAGCCCTTGCCCACCTGCACGCGGCCCTGTTCGTTGACGATGCGCGCGAGCTTGCTGTTGAAGCAGCACTTGCCGGTGGTGTGCTCGATGCAGGCGACGCATTTGCCGAAAACCCGGATGCACGACGAGCACCAGGTGCCGACCTTGTGGCAGAGCCCGGCCCCTTCCTTCATCGCGAGCTTGCCTTCCTCCTCGTTGCAGGACGACATGGACATGACGATGTAGATGACCACGGCGATGGCGAGCGACCACGGATCGAAGGCGATCGCCAGGCTGTCGCCCGCATAGAGGACCGCCGAGCCGGCGGGCAGCGCGGCGCCATTGACCGCTACGGTTACGCCGTAGGTGGTGAAGGTGCCGCTGAAGCCTCCTCCGAGCAGCAGGGCCTGCATGCCCTGGTACAGGAACTCGCGGTTGTCGGCGTTCATCAGCACGTCGTAAACCAGGCGCGAGCCGGTGCCGAACAGGCTCTGGTTGGTCATCCCGGCACCGGCCGAGTCGGAATAGCAGCAGTTCTTGAACAACCGGTCGCGACAGCGGTTGCCCTCACCCTTGAAGACCTGCATGTTGTCGGTGTCGAGGTACACGCCCGCTTCGCGTGCGGCCTCCATCAGCGACATCGACCGGGCGAAGTCGGCGTCGTTGGTGTAGCTGGTGTTGAAGCAGTTTCCGGCGAGGCAGAAGACGTTCGCCGGGCAGTTCGTTGCAGTGACGGTATTGCCCGGCGGCACTGGGCAGGTGTAGGTGTTCTCGGTGATCTCGCAGATGCCGGTGGCCGCGTTCATCTGCCGGCATACGGTGCCTGCTGGGGCACAACCGGCCGCAATAAGTGGTGCGCACTCGTCAGTCGCGGCGGCTTGCGCGCAGGCGAGCGTCGTCTCGTACTGCCAGCAGTCACGCGATACGGAGGCGCCGTTCACGACCTTGGTGGCCGGGCCGTCGACGCAGCGCGCGGCTCCTGCCACCGTGCAGCGGCCACCGGCGTCCAGGGCGGGGCACTGGTCGTCCCATCGATCGGTTTCGGTCACCGTTGTGTGGGGCCGTTCGTAATTCAGGACCATCTGCGGAATCGACCCATAGGCCGGATTGACCCGCCAGCCGACCACGGGACGTTGCGCGTCCTTGGTCCAGAAGTATCCGGCCACGGTGCCCGTCACGTCATAGCCGATGAGTCCGAACGCCGTCGCGGACGGCGTGTAGCAGGCGGACGCCTCGAAGGCGGAAATGTCGCCGCCCCAGTCCCAGCCCCACCAAGGCAGGATGTTGTCGCCACTCTGGGTCCCGGACGGACAGGCACCATAGACTTCGAGGAAGGGACGCTCCAGCGCGCAGTCCCCGAGGCCCGAGTCGCCACCTCCGTCGGTGCAGACGCGCCGGTATTCCTGGGCAACCATGGCGGTCAGCCGACAACTGTCGCCGACGCACTGGTTGTCGGCGACCCAAAGTCCGTTCTGGCCGCTGCCCCACCACCATGAGCCGCTTCGGGGGAGCGTCGCGACCATGCGGGGAAACGTCAGCGGCGTGGTCATGTCGAGGTCGAAGTACGTCAGGGGCGTACCCCGGTCGGTGACCCGGAAATGCTGTTGGCTGGCAGGCCTGTCCGGTATGCACTGCACATCCAGTCCGGTGCGGCCCGAAGCGGCGTTGGCGAACCAGTTGCCCGGTGTGCAACTGCTGGTGCGCGACACCGATACGCTCAAGGAGCGCGTGCAGGCGTACGGGGAAGTGCCGCTGTACTGGCGGCAGACGCGGTCTTCGGTGGCGGGTGTGGCGACGCTATCCACCTGGCAGCCGCTGTAATAGGTGGCGATGTCTTCCAGGGTCGTCGCGGGGTTGGCGGCGATGGCTCGGGCGGCGCTCACTGCCGGGTCGTAGGGCGAGATGGCCTCGCGCGGCGTGTTGGCCGACGTCATCGCCCCGCGCTGAGCCTCGCAGACGGGGTCGCCGATAGCGGAGGCGCAGGCGGTCAGGCGGGCATTGGCCGACCCGGACAGGCTGGGCTGGCCGTAATACGCGGTTTCCGGCGGCGTGCTGGTATAACCCGGGACGGTGCTCGAGGCGCTCGGCGCATTGACCGTCCCCCGGATCCCCGGGTTGGCCGCCTGGCCGGCTGCGGTGCCTTCCTCGAACGGGCCGGCCACGGCAGCGGTCTGCGTCGTGACGAAGCAGACGAGCGTGATCCAGATGATCCAGCGGCGCATCCAGCCTCCGCCGAGCCGCCTCAAGGAGGCTGGTGCCCCCTCGGGGGGCAGCGAACGAACGTGAGCGTGGGGGCCGTTCATCTCTGCCTCCTATTCCCGAATCCGCTTCAGGAAGGTGTCGGCCGCCGGGCCGAACCCGGGTGCCGACCGCTGCATGTACTCCAACGCGTAATCCAGGCTCACGTCGCCGGAGGTCCGCAGGAAGCCTTCGGCTGACGCGCAGCTGCCGCCGGCGCAGGCGACCGGACGGGCGCGATCGCGCACCAGCACGAAGGCCGGGACCCGGGTGACGGCATAGCGGTCGAAGGCCTGCGGATCGATTTGCACCGCCACTTGCCGGTCGCCGATGAGGCGCTGCACCTGGGCGACGGTGGTGCGCAGCGACCCGTCGGTGAAGCCCCGGAGGACGATCGAAGCCTGGGCGCGTGCGGCCTGGTCGATGAGGCGCTGCAGTGTGGACTGCGGCATGGAGAGGCTGACGAACACCAGGAGTCCCGGCCCGGACGCCAGTCCCTCTGCTCGGCTCATCGCCTGCGCTTGCGATGCATAGCCCCGCGCGAGCGCTTCGAGGTCGATCGGGGTACGGACTGCCGGCGTGGGGAGGGCGTCGAGGTTGGGCCGGGCCGGTGCCGGCGTAGCTTCCAGTTCGTCGTCGCTCGGCATGCGATGCCGCTGCCGCGCCTGCTCGATATCCTGGTCGGAGATCGCGGGCTGCTCGCGGCGGACCCGTTCGATGTCCGCGTCGGTGACGAGCGGCGGGTTCTGCGCCAGGGTTTGGGCGCTCGCCGCCAGCACAGCAGCGAAGGCGAGGGCGGGAAGGACGGGATTAGAAGCCGACACAGCAGTTCCTTTTGCGAAACAACATGAAGGCGAAGTCCTCGCCGCGCACGGGGTATTCCTTGCCGGCGCCCCAGAGCACCGTGGTGCGGCCGAAGGGCTGGCAGCAGCGGCCGGCCTCCTTTGCAGTGTTGGGGATCGGGTAGGTGAGCTGGGTCTTGTAGGCAGTCTTGTCCATGACCGGCTCGAAGTACGGTCCGCACAGGCCGGGCGTCCCGTGCCAGCCCCAGGCGATCAGTTCGCGGTGCATCTTCGCGGTCAGGCGCTGGGCCATCAGCGCGGCGGTGCGCACGCCCCCCAGGTGGTAGGGCACGTGGCCGTCGAGCGGGTAAATGCCGCCCTGGCAGCCGGCGCACCAGAAGAGCTCCCTGAGGCCGAAGCCCACCGAGGCGGCGACGCAGTCGGCCGCGCAGGCGGCGATGGCGATCGGATTGGCGAAGAGCACGGCGTCAGGGTTGAGGATCAGGGTGAGTTCGTCGTCATTCCACAGCGGGTCGACCTCGGTGAGGTAGGCGAGGTCGAAAGAGCCCTTCTCCAGGCAGGGGAAGTCCGTGACCACCTCCAGCCAGTACATCACCGGGTTTACGTAGAAGTGCGCCTGGTAGAAGCTGCCGCCGTCGCCATCGCCTTCCGGGCGGGTGAAGCGTGCGGCCTCCGGCGCCGGGATGCCCGGGTCGAGATCGACGCCGCCCAGGGAGACGAGGCAGAAGGGCTTCCGTACCACCTCCACGTGCCGCGCCGGCTCCCAGAAGCCGATGGAGAGCCCGATGGCCGGATTGACGCCGCAACTGCAGACGGGACTGGACGGGTTGTCGGTGTCTTCCTGGTCGCCGAAGTTGGCGACGCGGGCGGCACCGATGCTGATAGGCAGGATGCAGGACCAGCAGATGTCGGTGATGGGGTTGGGGAGCTTGCCCGTGCAGGTGGCCGCGCCGGCGGCCCGGGCCGGCAGGGTGGCGAGGCCGAGGAGCAACGCCAGGACGAAGGGCAGTAGGAGCAGACGTCGCCGGGTCATCGCGCGAGCTCCAGTTCATCGACCCGCAGCCGCAGCCCCTCCTGGGAGACCAGGGCCGGCACCTGGGAGATGCCCAGGCGGCGCGTGAGCCGGCCGTGCTGGTCGTAGTAGATGGGGATGCGCCAGGACTTCATCAGCTCCAGATAGGAACCACCCACCAGGATCGGCTTGACGCGTCCCTGGTACGACGCCATCAGCTGCCGCACCCGGCCCACCTGACGCGGGTCGCGGGCGTCGAAGAACAGCAGGTGCCGGGACAGCGACACCACCTCCAGCGGGTTCTTGCGCGTCCCGGCGGCAAACAGCAGTTCGCCCTGGGGGCCGAGGATGTTGCGATCGAGGGTGAAGCTCGGATCGACGTAGAAGGTCCGGGCGGTTTCGGTGGGGTGCAGGCCCGCCACCGGCGGTGGGTGCTTCACGGTCTCGGTGCCGCGGTCCCGGGCTTGCTCTATCAGGCGCTGGAGTTCGCCGCTGCGTTCCTTCTCACGCAGGCGCTGCTCGATCATTTGGAGCAGATGGGGTTCGCTGATCTCGTAGGTCGGGCCAATCACGCCCAGGTCCGTGGCGAACGCGTGGGCCACGAGCAGGCTCAGAGCCGTCGAGATCGCGAGCGTCTTGCATGCGCTCATGGCGTGCTCCCGCCCGGGCAGCGCACCTGCTGGGCCCATTGGGCTTCTCCCGCCGCATCCCGCAGGTGGCTGGCGCGGATCAGCCCCAGCAGCACCGGGTCGCCGTCGCCCTGGGAGAAGGCGCGGCGCAACTCGCTGGTACGCATCGAGCGGCCGCAACGCTGCTGAAATGCCGCGAGGTAAGCCCGGGCACCGGCTTCGGCGGCGGGGGCGATCCGCTGCAGCAAGCCCAGGTAGTCGTCGAGCGGCATCTCGTCGGCGTGGGCATCCAATTTCGATAGCGCGCCACGTGCCGGACTGGTTTGTCCCCAGACCGGCAGAGCGGCGGAGGTGGCGGCCAGGACGACCGCGACGAGGCGCGGGGCGAGTCGCGACAGCAGTGCGGTGCGATGCTTCATGCCCGCCTCCATCAGAACAGCGGCACCGCGCGGCCGATCACCTGATCGGCGCGGACCAGGCCGCTCGCGGCATAGCGCGAATCGAAGGAGTCGGGACTGGTGCCCTGCACGTAGAAGTAGCCGGGCGGAATGACCGTGGGTGCGATGGGTGCCAGAGGGCGCCGGTCGTGGGCGTGGGTCTTGGCGACCCCGACCGGCTCCCCATTGATCGCGACGACCCGGCCGCGCACTGTGACCGCATCCCCAGGCAGCCCACGGACGATCTTGAAGAAAGGCTGGCCGCGCAGGCCGGGGTAGTCGGCCTGCGCTGCGCCCGCGAAGGCGAACACCACGTAGTCGCCGCGATGCAGTTCTCCGGGATCCTGAACCAGCAGTGCGATCCGGTAGGGCAAGCTGGGGGTCCAGTTGAACAGCACGGGCAGCCGCGGCGTCGCATCGACGAAGAGCCGCACGTAGGCGAGGCCCCAGATCGTGAAAATTGGCAGGTAGAGGTACCAGCGCCGGCGCATATGGCGCAGGAAGTCGGCGAAGTGGGCGAGGGCACGCCGCCCGGGGGAGTGGATCGGGACGCGAGGAGCCGTCGGTGCGATCGGTTCTTTCATGGGGCTTCCACCTTTCTGCGCAGTCGGGCGGTCAGGTCGACGGTGTTCGGCGTCGGTCCGGCGACGGCCGTCTTGAGGAGTACGAGGCAGCCGCATTCCCGCGGCAGCTCATCGAGGGCGGCCGGCAGGCGCTGGGCGAAGGTCTTCGCCATGGAGAGCGCCTTCTGCCGGTCTTCCTCCGAGTGGGGCTGACTCAGCGTCTTGGTCAGGATCTGGGTGAACTCGGCCTCCTTGGCGCGGTACACCTCGGCCACATCCACCACACCGACGACCAGGGCCGGTCGCAGCACCCAGCGGTCGTAGGCCGCGAGCGATGCGGCCACCACGAACAGCGTCACCAAGCTTTGGGCGAGCCAGTAGAGAACGCTCGCTTTCATACCGCGTGCCCCCGGCGCCGCAACAGTTCGCTGATCGCCTCATCGATCGAGAGGCCCTGGGCGCGCAATTCGTCGATGGGCGCGTTGTCCTCGAGCTTGTTGGAGAACAGCAGGTGGGTGGCCGGATCGAGGATGGCGCGGGCCACGCCTTCGCCCACCGGCGAGGAGATGTAGAGCTCGGAAAACACCCCGGCCTCGGTGCGCAGCGAGTTCAGGAGGCGCTTTTTCGGCTCGTCCATGGTGAGCCGGCCCTTGCGGTCGAGCATCTCGATGGACTCGGGCTTCTGGCGGAGCAGGAACACCCAGTCCGAGCAGTTGAAGGCGGCCTCCATCTGCGCCGAGCCGTAAAAGTCGTCGGCGCTTTGCGTCGCCGTGCCCAAGGCGCCGCCGTACTTGCGGGCGCGTCGGGCCGCCTCCTCGATCACGGCTGCCTTGACGGGATCGTCGGCGCCGATGTCCCCCAACTGCTGCTTCAGCTCGTCGACGAACAGCACCTTGCGCCGGTTGCGGGTCAGATACATCTCGCTGGTGATCCGGTGCAGCAGCAGGATGTTGACCACCGCGTGCAAGTCGGGCCTGCGCTTCAGCTCCTCGTTCTCGATGACGATGAAGTCGTTGGAGAAATCGACGTTGTTTCGGCCCTCGAAGAACCGCTCGTACTGCCCGCCGCGCGCGTAGGGATTGAGCATGATGGCGAGATCCTTGATGCGCTGATCATTGACCACGCCGAGTTCCTCGATGGTCCCGCCCTTGAAGGCGTCGCGCAGTCCCGTGATGCGCAGCTCGTTGCCGTATTCGCGCCAGAGCTTCAGGACCATCGCCGAGATCGCCTTGTACTGGACCTCTTCGAGGGCGTGCTGCATCGAGCACATCTTGGCGATGCCCGGCACCAGCATGTCGATGTCTTCATTGATGTCGACGATGTGGGTGAAGGGGTCGAGGCAGATGTCCACGTCCGGGCGGAACTCGATGTAGGTGCCCTGGGCCTTGCGGCACAGCTTCTCGAAGGAGCGGCCGAGGTCGAGCATCCAGACCTTGGCGCCGATGGCGCGGTAGGACCAGGCCATCTCGTTCATCAGCACCGACTTGCCCGAGCCGGGGGCGCCGATGATGGCGAAGTTGTAGTTGCCCAGGTCGTTGTCGAAGATGTCGAGCGTCATCAGTTGCCCGCGCCGGCCGCCGAAAACCAGGGCCGGAGTGCGCGTGCCGCGCCACTCGGCGATCAGCGGCGCCATGTGGATGGCGTTGGCCATCGTCTTGCGCGTGACCCGGCGCATCTTCACCAGGTCCCTGTGGAACTTCTCCGTCAGCGTCATGGGGAGGCTCGCCAGCAACGCCTGGCGGTGCATGTAGGCGTCAGCGTTGAGCTGAAAACTGCGGCCGCGCCAGATGGCGTTGGCGGCTTCGTGGGCGGCGACCGCTTTCTCTGGGGCGGTGAAGAGCGCGAGCTGGTGGTAGAGGCTCACCAGGCTGCCGCCGGTGTCGATGGCATCCGCCGCGGCGGTCCAGTCGTCCAGCTTCTTTTTCACGTCGGGCATGACGTCGGCCATCTTGGACTTGGCGTTCTGCGTCGCCCGCACATGGTTGGCGGTCACCACCGACTTGGTGACGTTGGGGTCGAGCACATGCACGCCCAGCGTCAGCAGGAAGGGCGCGCTGTACTGCAGCGCCGGTTGCATCAGGTCGCCGATGAGGGAACCCATCTGCCAGAGCGCGAAGCGTTCCGGGAAGCTCTTGATCGAGTAGAAGCGTGCCTCCAGCACCTCGGGGCTGGCTTCCTTCCAGAGGGTGAGGCCGCCGGGATGGGGATCCTGGATGGTGTCGAAGTCCACGATCTGGTCGCGTAGCTCGCGCCCGTCGTCGTAGTGCAGGTCCGGGGCGTCGGTCTGCGAAATGCGGTCGGGATTGGTGAAGAGGGCGCACCAGTTGATCAGGTCGGCGGCGTCGCAGACACGGTTCGGGAGGGAGGCCGAGCGCAGCGTCGAGGACATCGAGTCGCGCAGCGCCATCAATTCGTCGCGCCGGTTGAGGTCTTCTGCGTCGCCCGGGAAGGCGACGGAGAGCATCAGGCGAAAGTCCCGGATCGTGTAGTGGAAGCCCGCCGTGAACGACTTCTGCGCACCCTGCAGCAGGTGGCCGACGCGCTGGCGGGCGAGCTTCCTGAACAGGTTGCCGTTGCGGGCCGGGCGGCCCCAAGCTTTGGCCTGTTCGGCCTGGGTCGCGTCCTCGACCCGCAAGTTGGCATAGCGGCGCAAGGGCTCGCGCACCTGGGGCGAGGCGAAGAGGTGGAACTGGATGCCGGTGCCGGTCGGGCAGTTGGCATAGAGCGAGACCAGGACTTCCGCCATGCGCTCGTCGGCGCCGGACTGGGGCATGAGTTCGAGCAGGAAGCCCATGCTGTCGCGATTGACGAAGATCTTCTCGGCGGCGAGGTAGGCGGAGTAGGGCAGCCAGTTGGCGAACTGCTCGGCCGGCGTCTCCACCGGCTGGCCGAAGTCGAAGCGCGGTGCCTCGGAGCGGCTGCGGGGTGTAGGGGTGTCGAGATGCGGGGTGCTCATGATGTCCTCACTGCGCACGGCTGGCGCCGGCTCCGGGGTTCGATTCGGTGGCGGTATCCGGAGCGGACTTGGATGAGAAATTCGGCGGCGGCTTCAGTGGCGAATAGGCCTCGCGGGTCTGGCGCTGCACGCGGTCGATCAGCCATTGGCCGTTGTCCACCTGCACATACACGTAGCCCTGGTCGTACAGATCACCGTCCGCGTCTTCCCAAGGTTTGATCCACAGGCGCAGGACGCGGGCCTGTGAGCGCAAGGGGCTGGGCGTCACGCCGGGATCCGAATCTCCCGCGGTTGCGGGGGATGCGGCGCGCGTCGTCGCTTGGGGAGCCCGCTCGTCGGATTCCTCTTGGCGGGCGGCGGGGGTGCGCTGCGCCCGCTGGCTGGGCAGGTTGTGGTGGAGGGCATTGGCATAGGTGCCAGACACCGAGTCGCAAGCGACGCCTTCGGGTGCCTTGCAGGCGTACTTCGAGTCGCCGCCCAGTCCCGACATGTTCATGCAGGCACCCAGGGGGAGGAGCAGGCAGGCCGTGGCGACGCGCAGGACGAGGGTCTTCATGGCTGCCGCTCCGGGATGCCGGCCTGGGCGAGTCGCGCCTTCAGTTCCGTGCGCCCCACGAAGCCTTCGGTACGCGTGCCATCCGCCCAGACCAGGGTGGGCGTGCCTTGCACGCCGAGGCGGTGGGCTAACTCCAGGTTGCGGGTGATGGGGTGGTCGCAGGCGGCGCCGGTGTTAAGCAGGGTCTCGTCGCCGTGGAGCATCAGGCGCTCCCAGGCCTGCTCACGATCAGCTGCGCACCACACCGCGATCGGTTTGGTCTCGCCCTGGAAGGGCACGAGGAAGGTGTAGACGGTGACGTTGTCGAGGCTCGCCAACTCCGGCTCCAACTGCTTGCAGTAGGGGCAGTTGGGATCGCTGAAGACGGCGAGCCGGCGCTCGCCCTTGCCGCGCACCGTCTTGATCGCATCGGCCAGCGGCAACTGGTCGAAGGCAACCGGACGGGTTGGCGCTTGCACGCTGGCAGACTCTCCCGGGCTGCCGGTGCGCGCGGCCTGCGCCAGCTTCGGGCTGGTGAGGTCCCGCAGGGTCTCGGTGTCGAACAGCCGGCCGAACAGAAAATAGCGCGGGGCGCTGGCCGAGACGTAGGCGACGTTGCCGTCCATCCAGACCTCAAAAAGGCCGGCCACCGGGGAGCGCGTGACCGCGGTGAAGCGCGTGCCGGGATGGGCCTTCTGCAAGGCGCCCAGGAGGCGGGATTCGTCGGACGTCACGGCGTGCGCCGGCGGGAATGCGCCCGCGAACGCCGTGACCAGCGCGATCGCCGCGAGGCGGCCGCGCACGGCTTCAGTAGTTGCCATCGTTGGAGGTCTCCAGGTAGCGGGTTTCGGGAGCGGCGGGGAAGCGCGATGCCGGGGCGGCATTCGCGGCCATCGGCACGTCGATGCGCACGCCCTTGGTGATCACCACGTCGATCTCGCGGCCGGCATCGACCTCGATGACCGGGAAGGTGTTCTCGGCGAGCTTGATGTAGTACTGGGCCAGGCGGTCCAGCGCCTTGCCGACCCCGGTGCCGAGGCCGGCACGGTAGGCTTCGGCGCCGGTGGCACTGGCGACAGTGCCCAGCGCCGAGGTGCTGTATTCAGTCGACGACGTCGCGAGGCCCTGGCCGATCCCGCTCACCACGCCGGCCAGCAGCGCATTGGCAAGCATCTGCCCCTGCTTGGTGACCAGGCGCCCGCGCATGCCGACCTTGCCGTCCTCGCCATAGACGCTGCCCTGGATCTTCACTTCGAGCGTGGCGCCGTCGGCGCGCACGCAGGAGAGGTTCTCGGTGCGCAGGTAGGCGCGCTCGGAGCTGATGTCGCCGTAGCCGGCCGCGATCACGAAGCAGTCGCGGTATTCGCCGCGGAAGCGATTCGGTAGCACGCTGTTGTCCGAGAGGCGGATCAGCACTGGGTGGGGGTTGGCCTGGGACTGGCCTCCGGTGGGCGCATCGAGTCCGCCCAACAAGGTGCCGCGTGTGAAACTCACCGGCAGAAAGGTGGAGAGGGTAGGTGGGGTCCGCGCCCCGGCGCCCGACGCCAGGGCCGTTTCTGTGTTCGATGTCCCTCTGGAACCAGTGTTGGCCCGGGATCGATCGCCCAGGGAGATGCGGGTGATCGTGGGTATGGCCGGCGCGATCGCGGGTGGGGGCAGGTTCCCCGGGACGCCGGGAGGCATCGCGCCCGCCGATGATGCCTTGGGCGGCGGTGGCGCCGGTGGCAGGGATGTCGGCGGATCTGCCGGCATCGGCGGAGCCGGTGTGGCGGCAGCCTGTTGTGCCGAGGTGAGCCGCTGTTCCAGCTCCGCGAAGCGCTGCAGGGTCTTCGCCTCGAAGGCCTGGCGGTCCTTGTTGAGCCGTGCTTGCTCCTCGCGCTCGGCTTCGTACTGAGCGAGCTTGCGTCCTGCCGTGCCGACCCATTGGTCCACCGGGTTGACCTGGCTGCCGGGCGGCATCACGCCGAGGTTGGTGACGGTGCCGGGTTGCCCGGCGGCGGTGCGGGCCTCGCCGTTCCTGGCGCTGGAGCCGGTGACGGCGAAGATCAGCCAGAGGATGCCGACGCCGCCGGCGACGATGGCCCCCAGCATCGCGTACTGGCGCTGCTTGGGCGACAGGCGTTCCAACAGGGCGCGCAGGGCGTGGGCGGGTTGGCGCGGCGCGTTCATCGCCCACCTCCGCGCCGGATCACGTAGACGCTGGTGCTCTCGCCGGGGCGCAGGTTGTGGTGCTCGATTGCGATGCCGGCGACCTCACCGCCGTCTCGGTCGAACTCCTGCTCCGCCAACACCATGGGTTCGGTGCCGACGTTCTGCAGCAGGAACTTCTCGCCGATGAGACCGCGCCCCTCGTACTGGCGTACCAAGGAGAAGCGCACTTCGGTCCATAGCTGGATCGCGCGGTGCACTTCGTCCACCTGGATGTCCGCCGGCACACGGTCCGAGGCCATCGCCACCAGCAGGGCCTTCATCGCCCGGATGGGATTCGGCGACGGCCCGGCCGCTGCTTGATTCGTCCCCGTCGCCCTGAACGCCTTGGGCGTTTTGTCGCGAATGACGATGGTATCGGCCGGCGTGTCGGCGCGGCGCAGCAGCAGCGTGTAGGTGGCGCCGGCCGATGAGACGAACAGGTTGATCGGCTTTGCCGAGTCGCCCACCGGGCGGATATAGACCTCGCCCTTGTCGCGGTCGCACTCCAGCACGATCTCGCCGCCCGGATTGATCGCCGGCAGGCCGGCCCCGGGCGCTGTGGTGCCGGAGTTTGTGGGCAGCGCCGGTGACGGGCCGCAGTTGCTCGACAGAATGTTGCCGAACACGTCGGTGATCGGCGCGTTCTCGATGCGGATGCGCGTCGGCTCCTGGATCGAGAGGATGGCTTCGACGGAAACGCCGTCGCTGGCCTCGACGAGCTGCAGGGCATGGGCGGGCGCTGCCAGGATCAGCGCGGCGACCGTGGCAATCGCCGACAATGCCTGTCCGATGCGCTGCAGTGGTAGCGGTGTCGTGGCTGGATGACTTGCTGAACTATTTGCTCGCATAGGGCACCTCCTTGAAGGCCTTCAGGTGCATGCGCGCGCCGGCATAGCTGAACTCGATCTGGTAGGCCTTGAGCTCGTTGGCCGTCTCGAAGCCGTTGACCAGGGTGCGCAGGCGCCCGCGGATGACGACGCTCTGCGCCGCTTCGCTGGGGACGAGTTGCTGGGGCGCGAACACGGTGGCCGCGTTGATGCGCTTCAGGCGCTCGGCCTCCACTTCCTGCCGCGTCTTGAGCGGATCGTACTGCTCGGGCTCGACGTAGCCCAGAAGGACGTCCTTCTTCCAGTCGATCGATGCCGGCGTCACGTCGAGGATCAGCCAGGCGATGAAGCTGCCCATCTGCTCGAGGTATTCGTGGCTGGCCTGGTCGCGGGTGACCCAGAAGGTCTGGTTGAAGGCGGGCGGCACGACGACTGTGCGTACCGTCCCCAACAGGTTGAGGATGACCACCAGGGCGAGGATCTGGCCGGCAGCCAGCACGCCGACCGCCAGACCGAGCCCCCGATTGCGGCGCCGCATCTCCTTGATGTCGCCGTTGAGCCGTTCGAAGTCCATGGGCGCTCTCCGGGCTCAACCGACCATGCGGCGAAGGTGCGAGGGCGGGGTGGCCCGCATCGCGGTCAGGGGGCTCGCGGGCAGATGCCAGTACAACCAGTGGATGGCATAGGCCGGGTGCTTGTCCGCCTTCAGCCGCGCAACCCAGCGCGAGAGGAAGATGCCCGTCGCCAGGCAGATGGCGAAGGACATCCTCGTGCCAGACAGGTAGCCGACGAAGAACATGAGAACGACCGGCGCCGCGACATCGACGTCCCAGAAGCCGATCTTCCACTGGTCGTCCAGACGACGGGGGATGTAGGTGTCAGTGCGCATGCCGGTCTCGCGGGTTCGAAGCCGGCGTCAGATCACTGCGCCCATGATCGCGCCGGCGATCACGAGGCCGACGGCGGCGAAGATGGCGAGCCCGACGTAGAACAGAACGGGACCGAAGTTGCGCAGCGCGGACAGCGAAATCAGCGCGACGACGAAGCCGATGAAGCCGACCAGTGCCTTGATTCCCGGCCCCAGATCGGCGAGCTGGGTCAGGGCCGAGGTGAGCGGTCCGGTGATGCCAGTGAAGGCGACCAGGTCCAGGGCGTAGCCGGGGAAGGCGGCGCCGAGGCCGAGCACGATGGTCGCGAACAGCATCGCGACGGTCGCCGGTTTGCGCGAAGAAACGCGGGGAGCAATGAGCACTGCAGTGTTCATGAAAACCTCCGGGCATGGATTGAGCGTTGAACGGGGGTAGGGGGGCGGGTGGGCGTATGGATGCGCCTGCGGGTGGGAGCGCGAGCGCTCGACGGGTGAAGGAGTTCGAGATCGGCGAACGACCGGCACGATGTCATGGCCGGTCCGCCTCGTTCATCTGGAAGACCACCTCGACCCGGCGGTTCTGGGCGCGGCCGGCCAGGGTGTCGTTCGGGGCGATGAAGCAGCACGCGCCACGGGCGCGCAGGGTCAGCGTCGCGGCCAGCGCCGGATGCGTCCTGCGAAGATAGTCGCGAACCGCGAGGGCGCGCGCCAGGGCGAGGTCCTGGTTGAACGCCAGGGACCCCGTGCTATCGGTGCGGCCGATGATCGTGATGCGGCGCACTCGGGGCAGATCTCCCATGGCCGCATTCAGCTGGGAGCGCGCGGCGGGGCTCAGCTGCGCGCTCCCCAGGGCAAACTGCACGGTGACCGTGCGCGAGGACTCCGCCTGCGTCGCCGGGGCTGTTGGTACCGAGTCGGGCCAGAAGGGGGCGGCCGGGGCGGGTGCGGCGGCGGATGCGATCGACTGCTTGGGCGCTTCACTGGCCAGCGTCTTGGGTGTGCGCGTGGGGCAGGCCGGGGGCACACACTGCGCGAACATGGCGTCGCGGCCGAAGTCGAGTTGCGCCAACTGCGCGGGTGCCGCCGCGTGCCGTCCGGTTGTGGAATTGGGCGGCAGCGGCGTGCGGAACAGGCTGCACGACGCTGCGACGGCTGTGCAGCAGCCGACAACGGCGAGCCAACCGGCGCGATGCAGGACGCGAGCCGTCATGGCGCGACCCTCACCGACATCAGGGCGGGGGTCGCCGCCGTCGATACGGTCTGCGAGCCCGAGCGTGTACCGCGTTGCCGAGGCAACTGGCGGTACACCCGCCAGGCGTACTTGGCGCGGGCCTCGACGCAGTCCTGGCCCCTGAGTTGCGAGCAGGCCGCGTTGTAGGCGCCGACGGCATCCCACGTCGCGCCCCGCCGCGAAAAGCTGTCCGCCAGCAGCCAGGCGCCGACCTGGATGTTGGTGCAGGGCACGAAGAGATCGGCTTCGCGGATACCGTGACGGGACAGGGTCCGCAGATGGCCGCTGTTGATCTGCATGAGCCCGATGTCGTAGGACCCGGTGCGCTGGAGGTGCGAGCGGTTGACCGCCCGGGGATTGAGGTTCGACTCGACCCGGGCAATGGCATAGAGCAGGTCGGCCGAGATGCCGTAACGCTTGGCCGCCGCCTCCCAGCAGGCCTGTGCCCGGGCGGGCGCGATCGCCACGACGGCGAGAATAGCCAAGCCAGCAAGATGCGGCGGCAGATGCATGCGTCACCTCTCCAACGAAACCGGAACGCCCCGCCGGGAAGCGGGCAGCGAGGTCAGGGCCATCGGCGGGGTGCGGACGGTCAGGGTCGGGTTCGGGTCGGTCCGGCGGCTAGCCGGGCGAGGTGGCGGTGAGCGAGCGGATCAGGAACGGGTGGATGCCGGTCGGGGGCAACATCGGGGCGATGCAAGCCTTAGCCGGCCGGCGCGTCCCGTCCGCGATGGGAGCGCTCGGCCATGTTGCGGCGTGCTTGCCGCAGGACGGCGGCACCTGACCCGTCCGCTGCCCGGCACAGGGCGACGCAGGCTGTGGTCAGCTGGTCGAGTTGGAACTTGGGGTTGGGGTGCCGGTTGGCGGGTGAGCGCTGCAGCGCCAGCAGCAATTGATACTGCGGCCGCCACATCGACTCGCGGCGGCGCGGCGTTTGCGGCGAGCGAAGAACCAATTCGGTCCCGAGAAACCGGAAGATGCGCGTTGGGCCATCGTAATGCTCGAAGACCAACGAGACGCAGGCGCTGATCAGATCGGGGAAGCGGAAGGTCGGCGATACGTTGCCTGCGCTACGCAGCAGCCGGTAGAGCCAGTCGTGCTCTTCGAGCCAAAGGCGCGTCTCGATGACATCGGGGAATTCGCGCTGCGCGGGGGCGGACGCGACGTTGTGCTGGCAAGTCATCGGCGTGGCGATGGACATGTTGCTGACCTCGATTCGGTGGAGCGCATCGCTCAGAGGAGCGCATGGCCGAAGAGTAAGCCGTGGCGGCCGTGGCGTCTCTTGGGAATGGACCGCGTATTGGGGGGATTTCGCGACCAGCGAGGAGATCGACGGGGCGGCTGAATCCACCGCCATGCGCCGCTGCACGAAACGACGTGGTTTCACGAGCCCCCTCGCTGGGGACTGGACGCGTTGTCCGTGGCGTGAGATGTTGGACCGACGAGGAACTGTGGCAGCCATCCTCCAGGTGCTGACCACCGGATAGAGATCACAGCCGCTACGCTGGCGGCAGCGATTCTGGACCCGTATCCCGAACGTCATCGACGAGACCCCGCATATCGATGTGCCGTTGTAGGGACTGTCCCGTCGCGCCACGAGGGACACCGATACCGGCAGCTTTCCTGTCCCGGCGGGTTCGATCATCCAACTACTATAAGTGTCGCGAACCGCGATCGCGGGCCGTTTTCGGAGCCGGGCATACGCGATCACGGCGTGGTGAAGGATATCTACCGCGAGGTGGCGACGCATGCCCATCGCGCGGCCAAGGGCAAGACCATCAGCCACCGTACCGCCGAAGCGCCCGGCTTCGGCCCGAAGGGCACATGCACTCTGTGCTGTCTATCTCCGTGTTCCTGAAGCTGAAGGAGATGGGGGACAATGTGTTACTGGCGTACCGGGAGGTCTTCGAGTCGGCCAACATGACAGAGGCCCAGCACGAGGTCTACCTGAAGCTCCCCACTGCGCTCAGGGCCGAACTCGTCCAGGCTTACTCGGTGGTCTCGGCCGGCTGCTCCGGACGCACCGCTGGTGCCTCGGCAACGGGGGCAGCCGCAGCAGCGGGCTTCGCAGTCCTCAGCCCCTTCCTCCCCATCTTCTGCGCGGCGACCTCCAATGCCGCCAATGCACCACCGTTCGCCAGCCACTGCTCCACCCACTGCGGCCGGCGTCCGCGGCCGGACCACGCCAAGTCCTTATTGTTCGGGTGCCGATACTTCGCCGGCAGCAACTCCTTGGGGCCTGCAGCGGGCTTCGCGTCGGTTTTCTTGGCCTTGGCTTCGGTCGGGGCGCTGGCGCCGACGACGTCGCTCAGGGAGAGGCCGTGTTTCTTGGCCATCTTCGTGAGACGTTTCAGCAGATCGGTCTTTGTACCGGCTTGTCGCTTGTCGATTTCTTTGGCGATTTTGGTGCGGAACTGCTGGAGTTGCGGAAGGGTGAACTCGCTGAGATTCATGGCGATCTGGGAGGCTCCTGATTGGAAGAACGCAATGTGCATGATGACATGTGCCAGCGACAGCATGGGTAGTTCCCGCGGCTTCGTCCGTTGGTCACGAACCCTGCCCCAAAAACGATCCCACTGGGTAGCGTGAAAGGGCTTGAGGGTCAGGGCTTCCGCACCTTCATGTCATGAGTCCGAGCAACTCGGCGCGGAAGGTGTCGGAGGTCGCGGCCAGCAGCCGCTTGGTCTTGATGCTGCCCTTTCGGGTAGTGTTCAGCCGGATGAGGTTCATGACGACATGGCGCACGATGGCGAAGTTGTGGGCCGCATAGCCGGTGCGCACCGTCGATTGGTCTTCGTTGAACTGGACGTCGAGGCACCAGTGGAGACGGTTTTCCACCTCCCAGTGGCTGCGCACGGCCCGCGCGATGCGCTCGGCGTCGGCGGGCAAGCTGCTGATGTAGTAGCGGCGCTCGGTGGTGGTGCGCTCGCCCACGGTGCGGGTGCGCTCGACGATGGCGAAGCTTTGCAGGCCGTCCCACTGCGCGTGCTTGGAGAGGCGCTCGGCGCAGTCGTAAGCCCAGCAGCGGCGCACCTCCGTGCGGCCGTGCTTGCCGGGCTTGTCGCGCTGCTCGAAGTGCGAGGCTGGGGCGATCGGGCCTGCCGCGCCGGCGAGCACGAGCAGAATCGAATCGACGAGCTTGGGCTGGTTGTCCTTGACGCACAGCACGTAGTCGGCGCCGCGGGCGCGGATGAGGCGGGCGATCCCGGTCTGGGTGCCCATCGCATCGATGGTGACCACGCAGCCCGCGATGGCCAGGGTCGCGAGCAGTTCGGGAATGGCGGTGATCTCGTTGGATTTCTCCGCCGTGGCCGTCTGACCCAGCACGATCCCCAGGCCGGCGACAAACGCGCTGACCAGATGCAGCGGGGTCTGGTCGACCTTGCGGGTCGTGCGCCGGCTCGTCTTGCCATCGACCGACACCACCGTGTCGCCGCCCAGCGCCGGAATCACCGCCGCCACCCAGCGGCGGAAGGCCGCCTCGAACTCGTGCGGATCGATCAGCGCGAACACCCGCCCGCTCGAAGGTGTCGTGGGAGGGGATGCCGTGCTCGAGCACCATGAACTGGCGCAACCACTCGAGCTTCTCCTTGCCCCAGGCCTCGATGTCGGTGAAGTCGTCCGCCCCGCACAGCACCGCGCACACGGCCACCGCCAGCAACTCGGCCAGGTCGTGGCGGACTTGGCGCGCGCTGCGCGGATCGGAAATCGACACGAACACCCGCATCAGCGGCGTGACTGCGCCTGCCTTCATGGGAACCCCAAAAAGACAGAAAACTACACAATTTATGCCCCTGTGAACAGGGGGTGGGTAACTGCATTACCGTGAACGACTTTCCGGACGGGCTTATGCATAGTCGGTGCGGAGGCCCTGGGGAGTAGCCCTCCTTGGAAAGCGGACGGTCAGGGGCGTTTGAATTCACCGGCCTGCGCGGCATTCTGCGCAGGCTCGATGGAATGATGGGTTGGCGAAGTGGACGGCGTTTCTGTAAGCGGAAGCCACCTCGAATATTCCTGGATCAGTTGTGTGCAACGCGGCTATCTTCAGGCGCTTCAGTACGCTCATTCATTCCGTAATCTCGCATGACTGATGCAACGCGTATCCGATATTCGGCAAATACGCTATTGCGTCCGGTGGCCTGAGCCGTTCGATGTTCCTCCAGATTTCGCCACGTGCGAATGGCTTCTTCATCGCGCCAGAAGGAAAGCGACAGGTACTTCCCTTTCGTGGCCAGGCTTTCAAATCGCTCAATTGAGATGAAGCCGTCGATCTTCCGTAGGAGTGGCTTGAGCTCGGCAGCGATATCGAAATACTCGTGGGCTCTTTCTGCGACGGGCCTTACTTCAAAGATTACTGCGATCATGAAGACCTCCTGTGGTGTTGTGCCGCGTGTGGCCTTCGCGGTCGGTCGGTTGCAACTTGTCGAACGGAGTGAGAGCAGAACTGCTGCTGCCGTTGATTGCACAGGATTCCGTACGATGGCTTCTATTTCGATGCAAGCGATTTACGCAGTCTCGAAGTTGTTGTCGCACTGGGGACTGAAACGCGTCGGCGGTACCTCGCGCACCACGCTGTCGTCCTCCGTCCGCGGCGTACCAAACTGCGTGTGGAGCGGAATCACGCCGGCCCATACCGGCCAGCCCAAGTCCTCCTCGTCATCCTTCACGCCGCAGTCGCGCACCTTGGCCGACGCCTCGGCCAGCGGAATCCGCAGCAGGCTGGTGGCGTTCAGCTCCTTGTCGTTGATCGGGCGCAGCGTGTCCCACCGTCCGGGGTAGAGGCCGTCGATGAAAGCCTGCAGGCTGCGCAGCTTGTGCGCTGGGTCGGTCACCAGCTCGAACTGCCCGTAGATGACGACCGAGCGATAGTTCATGGAGTGGTGCATGGCCGAGCGTGCCAGCACCAAGCCATCGGCGAGCGCAATCGTGACGCAAGCTTCACTCTGCGTAAGCGCCTTGAGCATGCGCGACCCCTTGGCGCCGTGGATGTACAAGTGATCGCCTTCGCGCCAATGGATGGTGGGGATGGCGTGCACCGCGCCTTCGATCTGGAACGCTACGGTACAGGTCGCCGCCGCATCGACGATGGCGGCGACCGAGGCGCCGTCGTAGTGCGCGCGCTCGGGCAGGCGGCGGACGCGGGTGCGCGACGAGGGGGCGGCAGGCGTTTCCATGGCTGTAGGGCTCCGGGAGGGATGGATAGCGCAAGCGTAGGTCGGTAGTGGTACCTTTCGTAGTGCCACAAGATGAACCGTCTATGGAGCCACGATGGAGCTTGACTGGCTGCTCGCCCCGCCTTTGCCGGAAACCATGCCACGGCAACGCGTGATCTACCACCGCTTGCGCGACGCCATCCTGTCCGGCCGTCTCGTGCCCGGTACGCGCCTGCCCGCCAGCCGCGGCCTGGCTGCTTCGCTGAAGATCGCACGTAACACCGTACTGTTTGCCTATGAGCAACTCGTCGCCGAAGGTTGCCTGTTGGCGGATCGCCAAGGCACACGCGTGGCGCCGCTTCCCGTGCGGCCTGTTGTGCGACCCAGCAGGGGGGACGCGCCCGTCGCGCTGCTGCAACTCTCTGCCCGCGCCGCGGCCGCGTTGCAGCCCGAGCCCGCGCGCGAGGCCGCGGCGCTGCCGTTTGCTCCCGGCGTGCCGGACTACGGCGCCTTTCCCTTCCGTAGTTGGCGCGCGTGCCTGGAGCGCGCTTGGCGCGACGCGGGTTGGCGTCAGCTTGGCTATGCCGCGCACGGTGGCGAGCCCGCGTTGCGCGAGGCGGTGGCCGGCCATCTCACCACCGTCCGCGGGCTGCCGGTAGAGGCCGAACAAATTGTGATCACGAGCGGGACACAGACGGCCCTGGACCTCTGTGCCAGGCTGCTGGGTGACCACGGCGACACCGTGTGGGCCGAGAATCCCGGCTATTTCGCCGCCCGCGTTGCCTGCGGCCTGGCTGGGCTGCGCGTGCATGACGTGCCAGTCGACACCGAGGGGTTGTCCCCGAGCGAAGACGACTGGTGCGAGCATCCGCCGCGCCTCATCATGATCACGCCGTCGCACCAGTACCCAACCGGTCGTGTCATGTCCCTGCCGCGGCGCCTTGCGCTGATCGAGCGCGCACGCCAGGCCGGCGCCTGGATTATCGAGGACGATTACGACAGCGAATTCCGCCGCTCCGGCCCCGCACCGCCCGCGCTATTCGGTCTCCAGCCCGACGCCCCCGTCGTCTACATCGGCACTTTCAGCAAGACGCTCTATCCCGGCCTGCGCCTCGGCTACCTCGTACTGCCACAAGCCATCGCCGCCGACTTCGCCCGCGCCGCCGCCCAGGCCACACGCGCCGGACAGGGCATCGAACAGCGCGCACTCGCCGACTTCATACGGCGCGGCTACTACACCGCCCATCTGCGCCGCATGCGCGTGCGCTATGCCGCGCGTCAGGCCGCACTGCGTTCGGCTCTGAGGCAAGCGTTTGGGCCGTGCGTGGAACTGTCGGGCGGCGAAGCCGGCCTGCACTTGGTGATGTGGTTGCCGCACGGAATAAGTGATACGGAAGTGGCCACGCGTGCTGCGGAGTTAGGGCTGGGGGTGCGCGCGCTGGGAAGCTATACGAGCGCGCCGATGACCTGCAACGGGCTTGTGTTGGGGTACGGGAATCTGGAGGAAGGGATGGTTTCCGAGGGGGTGAGGCGATTGGTGGTGGCGGTTCAATCTCAAAATCTCAAATCAAGATAACTGGCCAATTCGGCGAAGGACAGCCGCCGTTCTCTACCTCCTCGGCGACGTTCCACAGCGCCGGCGCCACTATGTCGCGAGCGATAACGTCGAAGTGGTCCAGGGCCCAGTTGAAATGGTCGAGCCGGGGCCAGGCGAAGTCCTGGTAGGCGGTGTCGTAGTCGCTGCGATGAGCGAGCAGGAAGTCGCGCGCTGCGTGGAACGCGTTAGTGGAACTCATTGTCGGTACTTTTGGTTTCGTTATCGGGAAACGGGCGGCCGGCCCCGCGGGCCGGCAGCAGGTGCCAGCAGGTGCGTCAGATCGCCATGAACACAGATTTCGATTCCAGATAGGCGTCGAGGGCGGCCCGGCCCATGTCGCGGCCGAAGCCCGACAGCTTGTAGCCGCCAAAAGGCACGGCCGAATCGAGCATGCTGTGGCAGTTCACCCAGACCGTGCCGGCCTTGATCTTCGGGATCAGCCGCTGCACCCGCGACATGTCCCGGGACCAAATGCTGGCCCCGAGCCCATAGGGGGTATCGTTGGCCCGTCGGGCGATCTCCTCGAGATCGTCGTAGGGCATCGCCACCACTACCGGCCCAAAGATCTCCTCGCGAACGATGCGGGGCGAATCGTCCTCGCTGACGAACACGGTCGGCTTGATGAAGTAGCCGGGCCGCGGTGCCCGGCCGCCACCCGTCACCAACCGGGCGCCCTCCTTGCTACCGATGTCGATGTAGCCGCAGACGCGGTCGAGCTGCTCGCGGGAGACCAGCGGGCCGAGTTGGGTGGTGGGGTCGAGGCCATGCCCGATCGGCATCGCCTCGGCGTGGCCGACGAGGTCATCCAAGACCCGATCGAACATGTTGCGCGGCACGTAGAGGCGCGAGCCGGCGCAGCACACCTGGCCCTGATTGAAGAAGATGGCCTGCGCGGCGCCCTGGGCGGCGATAGCCGGATCGCAGTCGTCGAGGACGATCGTCGGCGACTTGCCACCGAGCTCGAGCGTGACCCGGGTCATGTTGTCCATCGCCACCTTGCCGATCAGCTTGCCGACTTCGGTCGAACCGGTGAAGCTGATCTTGTTGATCCCCGGATGGGCGACGAGGGGCGCTCCGGCCGATGGTCCGTCGCCGGTGAGGATATTGACCACGCCCGGCGGAAAGCCAGCCTCTTCCAGCAGCGCACCCAGGTAGAGGGCGGAGAGCGGTGTCTGCTCGGCGGGTTTCAGCACCACCGTGCAGCCAGCGGCCAGCGCCGGGCCAAGCTTCCAGGCCGCGACCATCAGCGGAAAGTTCCAGGGGACGATGGCGGCCACCACCCCGACCGGCTCCCGCCGAGTGTAGGCGAAGAACTGGCTGTCGGCCGGGGCGAAGGGCACCGAGACGTCCATCGTCGAGCCTTCGATCTTGGTCGCCCAGCCAGCCATGTAGCGCAGAAAGTCGACGGTCAGAGCAACGTCTACGGCCC
Source organism: uncultured Methyloversatilis sp. (assembly GCA_964555165.1). Lineage (GTDB taxonomy): Bacteria > Pseudomonadota > Gammaproteobacteria > Burkholderiales > Rhodocyclaceae > Methyloversatilis. Next base: position 82,819 of record CAZKRN010000004.1, read on the forward strand.
GTGCGATCGCCGCCGACTTGCCGTTGTCGACGGACTCGATCTCGGCGATGGTTTGAGCGTCGCGTTCGATCAGCTCAGCGAGCTTGAGCATCAGCCGCTGGCGTCCCGCCGGCCGCAATTGCGACCACGGGCCGTGCTCGAGGGCCCGCCGGGCAGCGGCCACCGCTCGGTCCACGTCGGTGGCGCCTGCCGCTGGGACGGTAGCGATCACCGTCTCGTCGGCTGGATTGATCACATCGAAGCGGCGGCCGTCCTGCGCTTCGACCCATTGGCCGTCGATCGACATCAGATGGCGTTGTTCAAGAAACGCCCGGGCGCCGGCGCCGAGCAGGTCGGAAGACTTTGTCATGGCATCCATGGAAATTTCCTTTCGTGGTCTCCTCCACGGGGACCACGGAATCTGGGATTAACCGCCGGTAACCGGCGGGAGGAATATCTACTTGGGACGCCGGATCACGGCGTCTTCGGGCGAATCGGCACCGCGCGAGCTGACGTACAACCATAGCGCTTGCACATCATCCGGCGTCAGGGTTCCGCCCCAGGCAGGCATCGCGCGTAGTCCCTTTGTGACGGAGCGCTCAAAGCGCTCTCGCTGGTCCTTGGGAAAAGTGCGCAAATCGAATGTTGCACCGGTATTGACCATGTTTAGCCCGTGGCAACGCGCACAGTAGCTTGCGTACAGCTGGCGCCCGTTCTCGGCGGAAGGCTGCCGGTCGGCAGCCTCCGCACGAACGGCCGAGAATGCCGACGCCATCAGTACCGTCGTCCCTAAAACAACCTTGGCGATTGTCGTCGATGGCGTGCTCATCGTCAGACTCTCATTCCTGAAGGGCGAACGTCCAGAGCGACGAGCCAGGGACGACGTTGGCCAAGGCAGGATCACCCGAAAATGCAGCATACAGCGTGGTACCCGAACCACTCGTCACGGTGACGTACTGCTTGCCATTGCGCTCCCACACGATCGGCGCGCCGGTGATCCCGGAGCCGGTCTGGAACTGCCACAGCTTCTTGCCAGTCGCCGTGTCGAAGGCCATGAACTCGCCTGTTAGCGCCCCGACGAATGCCAACCCTCCAGCGGTCGAGACCACGCCCGACCAGAACGGCACGCTACTCGGTACCTCCCACAACTTCTTCCCAGCGACAACATCCCATGCGACTAGCGCACCCCGCATACCGTCTTCCGGTGATACGAATCCGCCGAGTTCCAAACCCAGGTACCAAGTTGGCTGGGGCGGGCGTTGCTGCTTCACGTACTTGACCTTCATACCGAGATTCGCGGAGTTGAAGTAGGCAACGCCGTGCGCCGGGTCGTAACTCATTGGCGGCCAGTTCTTGCCGCCGAACGCGCTCGGCCAAACCTCAACGAAGTGCTTCGATTCCTCGGTCTTGCGCACGGAGGCTGTCATCGGCGTATCGATCGGGCGCCCCGTCGCCATGTCAATACCCGTTGCCCAATTTATCTTCTTGGCGAACGGTTTGGCCGAAAGCAGCTTGCCATTAGTGCGGTCGAGCACGTAGAAGAAGCCGTTGCGGTTTGCCTGCATCAGCACCTTCGTGTTCTTGCCACCCATCGGAAGTTCAGCGAGCACCAGTTCATTAACGCCGTCATAGTCGTAAGGATCGCCGGGCGAAAACTGGTAGTGCCAGACAATTTCGCCGGTCGACGGGCGCAGCGCTAAAACGGAACTGATGTAGAGAGAGTCGCCGCCCCGGGTTGCCGCGTTCCAGGGCCCACCGTTGCTAGTCCCCCAATACATCAGATCCAACTCGGGATCATAGGTGCCGGTGATCCATGGGTTCGCGCCACCGTCTTTGTAGGCTCCCGGCGCCCAGGTCTCGCCCCCCTTTTCGCCCGGTGCTGCGGTAGTCCACCGGTGCCACTTCTTCTCGCCAGTTCTCAGATCCCAACCGATAAGGAAGCCGCGCCCACCGAATTCACCTCCTGAGCTCCCCGTCACCAGCACATTGCCAGCAATCAGCGGCGCGTGCGTCAGGCTGTACCCTTGCTTGTAGTCGGTGGCCTTGCTCTTCCAGAGCGTCTTACCATCCTTCATGTTGATGGCCATGACATGGGCGTCGATCGTAGTGCGATACAGCACGCCGTCCAGAACGGCCCCGCCCCGATTCTGAATTCCGCAGCACAGATAGGCGTTGATGTCTGGCGGGAGGTCGATTGGTGCACGCCATTTTTGCCGCCCAGTCAGCGCATCAACAGCCACCGTTGCATCGTGCAGCGTTATGTACATGATTCCGTCGACTAACACCGGTTGCACTGACGCATTCCCGGCGTGGTTGAGGCTGAGGTTCCATACCGGCGTCAGTCGCTTGACATTGTCAGTGCTAATCTGCTTGAGTGGCGAATAGCGCTGCTGTGCCCAACCCATCCCGTAAGTCGTAACGTCTCCGGGCGTTGCTTCATCGTTACGAAGATCGGACAGTGATTGCGCCACAGTCGGCGGTGCAACCATGGCCAGGCTCAGTGCGATGCACAGAACTACATGATTCATCTATGTCTCCTCGTCCTATTGACCGGCGTGAGTTCAAAACACCTGCAGCAAGCGCAGGTTGAATCGGTTGCTTTCCTTGAAACCTTCGCGCACCGAGATGTCTCGGCCGTAGGTTGCCATCACTTGCGTCGTCGGGCTCAAGAAGTAAGAGCCGCCGAAGGAAAACTTGGAAGTCGATACCCGGTTGTCTTGATCGAGGCCATCGATTCTTGTCTCGCCGCCCGAAACATGCGAAAGACCGAAGCGGAGATCGGCAGCCGGGGTGAGGTGATAGCGCAGCCATCCTTGAAACTGAAATAGCGGCTCTTGCTTCAGCGTCTGGCTAGCGGCTCCGTAATCGTCGTTCTCGCCATGAACTTGCGCGTCCGCGATCAGGTCCATCGTCAGCTTCTCGGTCACCGGGGTGATGAAGCCCGCCTGCAGGATGAATTTCCAGCGGTTTTCGCCGAGATTCAACGCACTCTCGTTGTCGTACTTGCCCGTCGGCAAGAACAAGTAGGGGGTGATGCCGAAGTGCGTCTTGTCAGTCGGCTTGGTGAACCAGACCGTGGCGGCGAGGATCAGATCGCCAACTCCGCTGGCATCGCCGAGTGCCGCCAGATCATCCTTCGCCTCGAGCTTGCCGAATGGGAGGAGAAATTGCGGGTCGACGATATGGCCGCCGATTTCCATGAAGTGCACGCCGCGGATAATGCCCACATCGGAGTCGAGACCTGCCTTGATCGGTAGCCGCTCGCCATCTGCGTAGAGCTTGTCACGCTCGGCATGCTGGTAGTACACCAGACCGAGGTTGGTTCCGGCTGGCAGCGGGGTGTAATCCCCAGCATCGACGTCGATGGCGGCGGCCGGCCCCGCCAGAATGCCGAGCAATCCACCCCCCGCAATCATTGCACGCCACCCTTGTATTGCCGTTCCCCCTTTTTTCATGCAATCCATAGCATCTCCTGTTAATTTGATTCTGGCGTCAGCGAAACGTCGCTGCACCGGGGAAGGTAATAAGCATTGGCTGTGCCACTCGTCTCCGGGCAGCACAAGCGAAAATGGGAACCTTTAAAATCAGCGGGTTGGAAATTCTGAATCTTGGAGCGCTGACGCGCAGGTGTCCGTAATCGGACACCGCGCGCTGCGTACGCCGTAACAAAATTTGATAGCGCAACCTGAAAACCAGCGATCGTTGCCAGGATCTGGCCGCCTCGATTGGCAAAGTCGGCGGCCAAGGAGCCGAAACTTATCGTCCGTGCGGCTGGCTACATCAGTGAGGCGCTAGCTAATAGTTGACCGAGGATAATTGCGCGACAGGGCCACCGGGCGCATGGCCCGCTCGCTGAGGTTGTTGTCCGCGGCGAGCATCCCGTCGTCGACGAACACCGTCAGCGCCGTCCAGTTCGACAGCGTGTAGGCAAACGCCTTCGCCAGCGGCGACTTGGGCAACAGGGTCGGGGCGCGCGGCGTGGGCCAGCGATGGAACCAGCCGAGCACGCGTTTTGTGCGTCGTTGCCGGTGTTGCCGTCGGACGTCGGGATCGGCCCCGGCGAACTGCCGCTCGATGCGATAGATCAGCCCGATGAAGCGCAGCGCATGGTGCGCTAGCCCCGGCTGCCCCCCCTGGGCATCGCCTTGACCACCTCGAAGTACCGCCTCCTTGCGTGGGCCTTATGCGGAGCCCGCATAATGAAGAGAGTCTTTTGCCTGGCGGACGCGGCGCACTGCAGCCGATCGGCGCGATGCGTCCTTCCCGCGCCCGATAGGCAAAAGATCCGGTTGGACTGAACCGCCCCACGGGCGGTGGGGTGCTATGGGGATTGAATCGGCGGAGGCCCGTGACGTGGCGCGGGGATTGCGATCAGTGCCGAGTCGCCCGTCTAGACCAAGGGTGCCGCGCCACGCGTGGCGAAGGCATCCGGCCCTGAATGCGTGCGCCGTTCTGCGCGGCCGAGCGTCTCGGCAGCTGCTCTTTGGTGCCGTGCACGGTGGTACATGAAGAGCCCCGCCACGCCGTCAAGAACAAGCCGAGCACCGCGCCGCCCGAACGATCCTTACCCGGGCGCGCCGGCGCCGCATTCATCCGAAGACGCTCGCGGCCGAAAAGGTTTATCACGTAAAGGATTTCGTCTCCCATTTGCGCGAGCAACAAATCCGCCCTCACATCCCCATCCGTACCGAGGGCTACCGGATAAGCCAACGAAAACGCAAACGGATTGAGGAGATCTTCGGCCGGCTGAAAACGGTCGGCGGCGTGCGCAAGGCACGCTTCGTCGGCTAGGCCAAGACACAGATGGCGGCCTTCATTTCCGGAGCAGCCTACAACCTCTTGAGAATCGCGAAATTGAGCGGCGCGGGGGTGAAGGCATGAACAGCGCCTCCGCCATGGGCGCCGCGGGCCACCCGCGCGGCCACTTCGGCAACCCGAACTGCATTGGAAATCCAATTCTTGCGAGGAAGTCACCGTGGGGCGCCTCGAAAAACCTCAGCGCCCGTACCCTTGGTAAAATTACGTCGTCCTGAACTCCGTCCTGCCTGATGCCCATGAAACCGCGTAGCGCGATCAAGACCGACCTGTTCGCCGATGAGCACCATCGCCAGAAGCTCGACAAGCTAGGCGATCCGCTGACGGAGATCGAATCGCACATCGACTTCGCGGCGTTGGCGGCCGAGGTCGACCGCGTCGCGCCGCGGCCGATGAGCGCGCAGGGTGGGCGCCCGCCATATCCGACCGAGACGATGGTGCGCATCCTGGTGCTCAAGCGCCTGTACAACCTGTCGGACGAGCAGATGGAGTACCAGTTGCTCGATCGCATGAGCTACAAGCGCTTCTGCGGGCTCGCCGACGCGACGAACATCCCGGACCGCACGACGGTGTGGACCTTCGAGAACCGCATCGGCGAAGCGGGCGCGCAGGCGCTGTTCGACGGCGTGTCGGCGCAGCTGTTGAAGCAGGGCTTCATCGCGCGCGGCGGGCAGATCATCGACGCGACGCTGGTGCCGGCGCCCAAGCAGCACAACAGCCGCGGCGAGCAGGCGCTCATCGAGCAGGGCGCGATGCCCGCCCAGTGGCGTCCGGCCAAGCGGCGCCAGAAGGATCTGGATGCGACCTGGACGAAGAAGCACGGCAAGAGCCACTTCGGCTACAAGCTGTCGATCAACGTCGACAAGAGGTACAAGCTCATCCGCCGGCTCGAGACTGGCACCGCGAGCACGCACGACAGCCGGCACTTCGCTGCCGTCCTCGACCCGAGCAACACGAGCCGCGACGTCTATGCCGATCGCGGCTACCCGTCCGCGGCGCGCGAGGCCTGGCTCAAGGAGAACGGGTTTCGCAACCGGATCCAACGGAAGCGGACGCGCAACCAGCCCCTGTCTGACTGCCAGCAGCGGCGCAACCGACGCATCGCCAAGACCCGCGCGCGGGTCGAGCACGCGTTCACGGCCATCGAGCAGATGGGCGGCAAGCTGATCCGCACGATCGGCCAGGCGCGGGCGAGCTTCGCGATGACGATGATGGCCGCCTGCTACAACCTGAAGCGGCTGGTCTATCTGCGCAAGGCCGGAATCGAGGCCTTCTGACGCCCGGAATGGGCCGAATCGCCGGTGCCCGCGGCGATTCGAGGGAAAAACGGGGCGATGCTGCCGCGAAGCGCGGTGATTTGCCGAAGAAGCTGAACCGAATTCGGTCGCGATCATCGTGGAGCGGCTGGATTCATTGAAAACCTCGGGTTATTCGAGGTGCCCCGTGATCAACAAACCGATTACCTGTGTGGCCGCGCCATAGCGCACCCCGTGCAGAGCGTAAAGAACTGTCGCGGCTGGGCGCATGAAGGGCCAACACAGTGTCGGCCTCGCTACCAGGGCGACCGCACTTATCCATCATAGCGGCCTGATCCCAAGCACCCGCATGCGCTCATCGTCATCCCAGCCTGCCATCTTTCGACGCCCCCGGAGGCTGGCCTTGGGCCATCTCTTGTCTTGCCGGAGCATATTGAGGATGATCTTGCGGATCAGGGCGATGTTTCGAGGGCCGTTGTCCTTGCGGATCTTGGCATCGTCTTCGCGGAAGATGACGTCAAGGCTCCAATGCAGCCGGTTCTCGATCCCCCAGTGCTGGCGCACGGCGGCATGGAGTTGCTCGTGAGTGAGTTCGGCCGAACTGATGTAGTAGCGGGTTTCGAGCACCTGCCGCTGCCCGCCCTCGACACGAAGCGACACGACTCGCCCGAGTCGTTTGCAGCCGGCCCAGGCGGCGGTGTCGACCTGCCCGGTGTTCTCGATCACTTGCACATGCTGGAGCACTACGCGCCCGTGGCCGTGATCGGCGTGTTCGAAGCCGTCCATGGGCACGTCGGCAAACGCATCCTCGATAGCCGAGCGCAGCGTGCGCTGGTTGTTCTTGACTGCGAGCAGGTAGTCGGCGCGGCGCTCGCCGATGGTGCGGGCGATCTCCTTCTGGCAGCCCATCGCATCGATGCTCACCAGGCAGCCCTTGATGGCCAGCGTTTCGAGCAGGAGGGGAATCGCGGTGATCTCGTTGCTCTTGTCGGCCACTGCCTCCTGCCCGAGCACGATGCCGATGTCCGTGGCGAAGGCGCTCACCATGTGCAGCGGCGACTTGTCGCCATCGGCCGATCCCCGCAAGGTCTTGCCGTCGATGGCCACCTGATTGAACGAGGGCAGCGGCGAGCCGACCCAGGCCCGGAAGGCCGACTCGAATGCCTTCGGGTCGAGCAGGCGAAACACGCGCGCAAACGTGTCGGCCGACGGAATGCCGTTCTTCAAGGTGAGAAAGCGCCGCAGCCAGGGCTCCTTGACACGCGCCCACCCGGCGATGTCCTCGAAGCCCTCGACCTCGCTGAACAGCGCACAGGTGGTGATCACCAGCATCTCCACGAGGTCATGCCGGTGCGCGAACCCTGTGCGGCGCGGGTCTTCGATCTCGGAGAAGTGCTCAGCCAACGTCTTCGGTGCCATCGCTCGCCCAAAAGACGAGAGTAGACCGGAAATCGCCCGGGTTCACAAGGTGAGTGCATAACCTTATGAAGGTAAACGGATTTTTGCGAAGGTCGGCGACGGCGGCATTTCACGGGGCGATTTATGCATAATAAGTGCGGCTGCCCTGGCCTCGCTACGGACTGCGCCCCTCCGCCGCGCCAACCGCATGGGCCCGTTTAACCAATTACCGATCGCGCACATCTTTGCACATATCTGAAATTCTGATAAAAGACTAGCAGCCCCCCGGCGTCCTTCAAGGCGCAACCGACTAGACGGCGGGCACAAAACGGAAGGAGGGGACACTGATGCACAATCCGCATGTTTCATCCGCTGGCCTCGGCTGCCCCATGTCCGACTTGGTCAGACGCTCGTGGGACCGTTCGCGCCGTTTCGGCATTTCGGCATCGGATACCTTGATGTTCAACGAGGTCAGCAAAGCCCTTCAGCAGCGCGTACGGGAACGTAACCGGCGACTAACCGCCGCCGCGATGCCTGAAATGACGAAATTATACAACTCGCTGGCAAATACCGGATGGATGGTCGCCTGCGTGGGTGACGACGGGCTAGTGGTCGAAGCGCTCGGCGGTCCGGCGGGCAAATCGAAGCCCTTGAGTCTGGTCCTCCGTACTGGTGTCACACTCGCCGAAGATGTAGTCGGCACCAATGGCCCCGGCTGCGCGCTGGCCGAACGCAAGCCGGTAGTCGTCAACGGCTCCGATCACTACCTTCAGGAAGCGAAGAATTTTCTGTGCGTCGCTGTCCCGTTGTTCGATCCCCACGGCACGCTGCTGGGGGTGCTCGATGCCAGTTGCGATCGCGCTGCAAATTCTGCGCCCGTACTGGAAGCCCTGGCGATCGCAGGACGGGCGGTGGAGAATCGCGTTGTGCACGGAATCCAGGGGGCCACATTCATTCATTTCCATCACCGCATCGAAATGCTCGGCACACCGCTCGAAGGCATCGTCGCACTTTCGGACGATGGCTGCCTGTTGGGACTTAATCGGGCGGCCCGCAACATCTTAGGCATTGATTGCGGCGACGAGGCCCAGATTCCTTTCGATTCATTGTTCGACATTGCTTTCCATCGCGCAATTGACCGCTTGCGCACTACACAGCATTCGCCGGTATCGCTCGACAGCGCGAACGGAATGCGACTCCTCGCACGCATCGGGAGCCGCCAGGACTTGGCTCCCGATACGCTGCATGCCGCGCGCGTTGTCTCGGGTGGGCGGCTGCCCGCAGCGACCGGCGTAGTGGCACAGGATGCGCGCTTGCGCCAGATACTGGAGCGCGCGCGATCTGTATTCGCGCATGACATCCCAGTCCTGATCAACGGAGAGACTGGAACCGGGAAGGAAGTCGTTGCACGTATGCTCCATGACAACGGTCCGCGCGCAAGCGGACCGTTCATCGCGATCAACTGCTCGTCGATACCGGCTACACTCATCGAGTCGGAGCTGTTCGGCTATGTGGATGGCGCCTTCACCGGAGGACGCCGCGGCGGTGCCGTCGGCAAGTTGGAACACGCGAACGGCGGCACCCTGTTCCTGGACGAGATTGGCGATATGCCGATCGAACTCCAAGGGCGCCTGCTGCGCGTATTGCAGGAGCGTAGCCTCAGTCGTATCGGCGGCACGCGATTGATCGACATCGACATCTCGCTGATTTGCGCGACGCATCGTGACCTTAGCCGGCAGGTTTCGGATGGTACATTCCGAGAAGACTTGTTTTACCGTATCAACGGCTTGCGTATTGAACTGCCGTCCTTGCGCGAACGCTCAGATATCACGATGCTGATCGAGCAAGTAATAACCGAGGCGGCTGCCGGACGCGAGGTCCCACTGATTTCCGACGCAGCGATGCACGCACTGTTGCGTTATTCGTGGCCGGGCAACATTCGCCAGCTGCAGTATGTTCTGCGTCTGGCGACGGTATTCGCGGAAGAGAGTGGATGTATTGAGCTCACACATCTACCCAAGGAGATTGTCAGTTGGCCGGGACACGACTGCACCGAGAGTATCAAGACTGAAGAGCCGGCTTTACCACAATTGCGGCAAGCCGAGATCAGTTTAATACGCGCGTCACTGCTTACAAACCGATTTAATATTTCCGCGACGGCGCGCAGGCTCGGCATTTCGCGCCAGACTCTATACCGCAAGCTGCAGGAGCACGGATTGCAGGATCTTATCCCGGCCCCGGTTGCGCGCCGACCGGGAATATCCGCCAGTTGAATTTTCGGTCGGCGCCAACAAGCCTGCGGCTGTTGCATGGATGCATGACAGCGAGAAGTTCGCCCTGCTGGCGCATCTGCGTCAGCTGAACGGCCCAGACGTCGGATAGGATCAGCCTCACTTGAGCCACGGTCAGCATCTCATCTGACGTGAAGACTTCCATCTTGAGCTGTTGGCCCAGCAAACGGGACGTCGTCAACGGGCTCGTTTCGTCATCCGGCTTGTCCTCGATTCTTGGCCCTCTTATGCTCGTTGACCGGCAGCTTGAGCCGCCAGTCAAGGTACGCGGTCAGGCTGAATGTGATCGCCGTGGTCCCCGAGGAACACCACCTACGTCGCCTCGCCCCGTCGATCGACTTCACGCAGGAGTACAGTGGCAATGGGGAGCGGCTCCATCTGGCCGGGACCTCGGGTTCGGTCAGCGCCAAGCCCCGTCCCGCGTCTCAGTCTCAACTTCGGCCGAACGGCAGTTCCTGCCTCCTCGGACGGTCTCGAGTCGACCCACAGGTGACGGTCATCCGCGCGGCCTCTTTCGGTCGGCTCTCTGGGCGGAGCCGCCGCTGGACGCGGTCGCTCACGGGCAGCAGCCCGGCCATCTTGGCGTCAAGTCCTGGCGCGGAGGATACCGATAGAGCTTTGCGAGCATATCCTCGACGCCCCGCAAGCGAAATTATTTCCGTGATTCGAAGAACCGGCGCTATCTGCGCACGAAAACCGTCTGCGACGCGATAAACCGACCGGCTATGCCGCTTCGCTCGCCAGCTGCTCGGCCAGGAAGTTGATGAACGTCCTGACCCGGGCAGGCAGATTCTTTTTGCTCGGGTAGTAGGCGTAGAGATCCGCGCTCGGTAGCGTGAACTCGGGAAGAAGTCGCCGCAGCCGGCCGCTTTCCAGGTGCTTGATCACATCCCTCTCAGAACGAATGACGATGCCCTGCCCGTCGAGCGCCCAGCCCTGGACGATGTCGCCATCGTTACTGGACAGGGCGCCGTGGACCTTGACGATCTCGGTGCGCCCGTCGACGAGGAAGCGCCACACGCCGTACGCATCGTCGTTCTGCCGATGGACGATGCAGCGATGCCGGGTCAGATCCTCTAGCTTCCTCGGCGTGCCGTGTTTTTCCAGGTAGGCGGGAGAGGCGCAGAGAAAGCGCCGATTCGACATGATCCGGCGCGCATTGATCCGGTTGTCCGGCAACTCGCCGAACCGCACCGCGAGGTCGAAGCCCTTCTCGATCAGATCGATCGGACGATCCGTGACCTCCAGTTGCACCTCGACATCGGGATGCCGGGCGGCGAAGGTCGAGACGAGTGGCGCGATCACGGTCCGGCCAAATCCGAGTGGCGCGTTGACGCGCAGGCGTCCGCGTGGCGCGTGGCCGTTGCCCGAGACGATCTCGTCCAGTTCCCGCAGTTCGTCGATCAGGCGGCTCGCATGCTGGAGGTAGATCTCCCCCTCGGGCGTCAGGCTGATCTTGCGCGTGCTGCGATTGAGCAGTCGCGCACCGATGCGCTTTTCCATCGCCGCCAGGCGCATCGTGGCAGCCGGGGGTGTGATGTCGAGCGCCCGCGCGGCCGCCGATAGGCTGCCTAGCCGGTTGAGTAGCACGAAGAACTCGAGCTCGGAGAAGCTTGCAGTCTTAAGCATTATTTAATAGTTATGTCACTTCACGCTGAAGCATGAGGGAGGCACACGATGCCTTGCGAACTGCGCGCACTCGGTGCTGGCGCCACGACTGGGTGCTCGACCTCGACATCAAGGGGTTCTTCGACAACATCGACCACACCCTCCTGATGCGGGCAGTGCGCCGACATACGGACTGCCGTTGGGTGCTCCTCTATGTCGAGCGCTGGCTCAAGGCCGACGTCCTGATGCCTGACGGTACGCTGGAGTCACGGAACAAGGGGACGCCGCAAGGCGGAGTGATCACGCCACGTACACAAAAGATAACCTTTGCCGGCTAGGTTGCCGCCGGATAGCCCGACAGGCTTGGAAAGGTCTTTGCCGCCGCCGGATGACCGCGCCGTGGTGGGAATCGAGTGACGGATCGTAATGCTGTCTTGGCCGACCACCACTTCCTTGACGAGGAGCCGCACGACACGCTGACGCTCGGCGGTGTCGAGCGTTTGGGCGTTCTCCCGCAGCCGCCCAAGAAATGCCGAGAGCGTCTCGGCCAGTCGCAGGTAGGCGGTCTGATCGGCGAACTGGGCATCGAGCGAGGCGAGTTCGGCCTGCAGGGCCTGCTCGCGCTGCCGAAGTCCGGGGATGCGCCGACGCAGTTCCTCCAACGACAACAACTCCTCCTGGTAGGCGGTGAGCAGCCGCTCCATGCTCTTTCGCACCCGCATCAGATCGCGGGTGAGCGTTGCCTCGCGACGCTTCGCCGGGTGCGCATTGCGTGCCGCTTGCAGACGGCGATCGAGTTCGGCCTGGATGAGGGCGGGATCCTCGAGCAGGCGCACGACCTCCGACCACACGATTGCCTCCAGCAAGTCGAGCCGAATGGGTTGCTGATCACACTTGGCCTTGCCCTCGTAGCGCCAGGCATCCGAGCCCAGGCAGCGGTAGTAGTAGATCTTGCGCGCACTGCTGCGCGTGGAGGTGCGGTACAGCGCATAACCGCACTGGCGGCAGTGCACGAGTCCCTGCAGAATGCTCGGCTCGATGGTGCGCCGCGCCGCGTGCTTCTTGTTGGTCACCAGGCGCTCCTCGGCGAGCGCAAACGTCTCCTCCGAAATCAAGGCAGGCACGGGGATCTCGATCCATTGATCGCGGGGCCGCTCATGGCTGGCACTGTTGCGCGCGGGCAGCCCGCCACGCTGGCGCAAGCTGCGATTGTTGAGGCGTTGTCGCGGCGCGAGCTGCGTCTTGCCGAAGCAGGCCCGCCCCTTGTACGCCGGATTGCGCAGGATGGCCCAGACAACCGAGCGCTCCCAGCGTGCGCCCTGCCTCTTCGTGGGTGCGCCCTGTTCGTTGAGCGCGCGGGCGATCGCGCCGATGGAAAGCCCCGCGACGGTATAAAGGTCGAAGATCTGGCGCACCACCTCGGCTTCGGCCTCGATGACTTCGTAGTAAGCAGCCATCTCATCGCTCTTGCGCACGTAGCGGTAGCCATAGGGCGCGCCGCTCAAGACACTGACCTCGCCCTGGCGGGCGCGGTGGCGCTTGCCGCGGCGCGAGCGCTCCAGAATTTGCGCCCGCTCGTATTCGGCAATCATGCCCTGGAACTGCAGCAGCAACTGGTCCTCAGGCGTTTCGCTGCGTGGCGCCCGGACAAACACGGTCTCCACGCCGTGCCGGGCCAACTCCTCGATGAGCAGCACCTGATAGGCGTACTTGCGGCTCAGCCGGTCGGGCGACAAGACCAGCACCGCCTGGATCTGCCCCTCCGCGGCCAGATCGCGCACCCGTTCCAGCCCCGGGCGCAGGAGGCTCGCCCCGCTGTAGCCCTCGTCCTGGAAGATCCACTCATCCGGAACGCAATAGCCTTCGTCTTGCGCGAACGCCACCAGCGCCGCCGTCTGACTGGCAATCGTGTTCTCCTCGCGCTGCTGCTCCGAGGACACGCGGGCGTAGATCGCGGCGGTCTTCATAAGGCGCTCCGTTCAGTCCGGAAGTGGCACCGGCCCGGCGCACCCGAGCCGGTACGAGAATCTCATAGACCTGCTCAAGCTTGGGTCCCAGCAGGCGGTCAAAGATATAGTCGAGGCACACGTCATGGTGTCGGCGGCGCCGATCAGCCATGCCGGCGCGCCTTGGCGAGAAACGCGGAGACCGCGCGCCCCACAATCTCGCCCATGGTCAGCCCGCTGGCCTGCGCGTAGGCGCGCAACTCGCCCACCACCTCCCCGGGAACCTTGATCGTGATGGGAATGGTCGGCTCGACCACCTTGACCGGACGGGTGAGCGCCTGCGCTTCCTGCAGGTAGCGATAAGCCTGGCGGCGCGACAGCGCAAACGTCTCGGTCAAGGCTGCCGCTGCCTCGCTGAGGCTGTAACCGCGGGCAAGCAGATCGAAGGCGCTGTTCACACGCTGAGCCCTTTCGGAGTCGGTCGCGCGGGACATGTGTCTTAAGCATATTACCTCTTACGACGCAAATCAAGAACCGATTCCGAACGATGTAGCGGAAACTGCCGCTCAAACTGGAAGTTATCTATTGTGTACGTGGCGTGTTCAGCCCACTGCTGGCCAACCTGTTCCTGCACTACGCCTTCGACCAATGGATGGTACGGCGCCACCCCAAGGTGCCGTTCGAGAGATACGCAGACGACATCATCTGTCACTGCGACAGCCGGGAACATCGCAGCGGTCACCCAGCTGCATCGGCGCCTCCACGAGCGAGGCATTGCGATCGACATCCTGATCAACAACGCCGGCCACGGACTGCAAGGCCCGTTCGTGGAGAGCCAACTGGATGCGACGCTGGCGATGGTGCAGCTGGATGTGGCGAGCCTGACCGCGGTCACCCACGTCTTTGCGCAAGACATGCGGGCGCGAGGACGCGGGAAGATCCTGCTGGTGGCGAGCCTGCTGGCCTACCAGGGCGTGCAGGACTTCGCCGTCTATGCGGCCGCCAAGGCCTACGTATTGCGTCTGGGCGAGGCGCTGCATCGCGAGCTCAAGCGCGATGGCATCACGGTGACGGTTCTCTGCCCGGGCGTGTCGGACACCGGCTTCGCCACCGCGGCGCAGATGAAGATCACGCCCGCGCTGAAGCGCCTGATGATGCAGCCGGCCCCCGTGGTGCGCGCCGGTATCCGCGCCTTGCAGGCCGGACGCATCAGCGTCGTGTCGGGCTGGGCGAACAAGGCCTTCGTGATCCTCACGTGGGCGACGCCACGCTGGCTGCACCAGGCCTTTTTGTCGCGCGCCATGAACGGATGAGCCACAGCGCCCATCGCGACCCTGGCGGGTTCTGTAGGAATCCGTGGACAACCCATAGCAATGCCACCAAGCAGAGGATGCCAAATAGGAAGACGGGCAGAGCCGTGATTCCGCATAAGCGGTAACGCAGTCTGACGAACACAGCTAATCACCAGAAGACGCAAAAATGAGGCCAGTCGAAAGACTGGCCTCTCTTGCCCGATTCCATTGGGCCGCCGGATTCGAATTCACTGTCACTTGCACCCGAGCGCGAACGTGCACAGGGTCTGAACCGGGCCGAGGCAAGAGAGGTTGCAAAATGCGGGCTCTCCCTGGCAGAGGGGCGGCCGCCGGCTCTGCCCTTCCCGCCTGGGAGAACCCGTCCGCGCCGGCCCGTTCGGGGCGCGGGGCGGGCCGCTTACAGCACCTTCATGCGCCGCGCCTCTTCCCGCAGTTGGGGGCGGAAGTCCGGGTGAGCGATGCCGATCAGCGCCTCGGCCCGCTGCTTGGCGCTCTTGCCGCGCAGTTGGGCCACGCCGTATTCGGTGACCACGTAGTTCACGTCGTTCTTGCTGGTGGTGACGTGGGTGCCAGGGGTCAGGGTGGGAACGATGCGAGAGATGGTCCCGTCCTTGGCGGTGGAGGGCAGGACGATGAAGGACTTGCCTCCCCGCGAGCGGTTGGCAGCGCGCACGAAGTCGGCCTGGCCGCCGGTGCCGGAGTGGGGCGTACAGCCCAGGCTCTCCGAGCCGCACTGGCCGATGAAGTCGACCTGCATGGAGGCGTTGATGGAGATCAGGTTGTCATTGCGCCCAGCCAGGTAGGGATCGTTGGTGAAGTCCACCGGGTGCATTTCCAGGGCCGGATTGCGATTCATGAACTGGTACAGCTTCTTCGAGCCCAGGGCGAAGGTGGCCATCATCTTGCCGGGGTGGTAGTTCTTGCGGCGGTTGGTGACGACACCCGCGTCCACCAGGGTCATGATTCCGTCACCGACCATCTCGGTGTGGATACCCAGGTCGTGCTTGTGAGTGAGCTGCATCACCACCGCATCGGGAATGCCGCCATAGCCGATCTGCAGGGTGGCGCCGTCGGGGATCATGTCGGCCACGTACTTGGCGATGGCCTCCTGCACCGGCCCGATGGTGGGCAGGCCCACCTCCAGCACCGGCGCTTCGCTTTCCACCAGGGCCGACACCTGGGAGATGTGAACGTGGCAGTCGCCGTTGGCGAAGGGTACGTTGGGGTTCACCTCGAGAATTACCAGGCGCGCCTTCTGCACCGCCGCCATGGTGTAATCGGTGCCCAGGCTCAGGGAAAAATAGCCGTGGCTGTCCATGGGGGAGGCCATGCTCAACACCACGTCGGCACGCAGCAGGTCGCGGCGAATGAGTTCCGGGAGTTCCGAGAAGTACGCCGGCACGAAGTCGATCCAGCCGGCCTGTCCTCCGGGCCGGGAGGCGCCACCGAAGAAGTAGGCCAGGTGGCGGACGTTATCGACGGTCTCCGGGTCGAAGTAGCCGTACTTGCGCAGGGGCAGGATCTGGGCAATCTGCACCCCGTGGAGTTGACGGCGGCGCTCGGACAGCGCCTCGAGCAGCGTCGGTGGTTCCCCCACCCCGGTGGGCACCACGATCATCTGGCCATCCTTGACCAGTTCCACGGCATCGGCGGGGCTCACGCGTTTTCTGTCGTATTCTTGCTGAAATGACAAGGTTGTCTCCTCGTTGTCACTAAATGGCTGGATGGCCCGTCACGGCCGTCAGCGGTGCTTGAAGTCCGGCTTGCGCTTCTCCAGGAAGGCGGCCATGCCTTCCTTCTGGTCCTCCAGGGCGAAGGCGGCGTGGAACTGACGACGCTCGAAGAGCAGGCCCTCGGCCAGCGCGGACTCGTAGGCGCGGTTGATGGACTCCTTGATCATCATCACCACCGGCAGGGAATAGGAGGCGACGGTGCGGGCCGCGGCCAGGGTTTCCTCCAGCAGCTTGTCGGCGGGGACCACGCGTGCCACCAGACCGGCCTTCTCCGCTTCGGCCGCGTCCATCATCCGGGCGGTGAGGCACAGGTCCATGGCCTTGGCCTTGCCCACGGCGCGAGGCAGGCGCTGAGTGCCGCCGGCCCCGGGGAGGATGCCGAGCTTCACCTCCGGCTGGCCGAACTTTGCGGTGTCGGCGGCGAAGATCATGTCGCAGGCCATGGCCAGCTCGCAGCCGCCCCCCAGAGCGTAGCCGGCCACCGCGGCGATCACCGGCTTGCGGCAGGTCTTCAGCCGTTCCCAGTTGCGGGTGATGTAGTTGCCCTTGTAGGCGTCCATGTAGCTGAACCTGGCCATCAAGGCGATGTCGGCGCCGGCGGCGAAGGCCTTCTCCGAGCCGGTGATGACGATGCAACCGATGTCGTCGTCGGCCTCGAAGTCGTTCAGGGCCAGCCCCAGTTCATCGACCAGGGCGTCGTTGAGGGCGTTGAGGGCCTGGGGGCGGTTGAGGGTGACGAGGCCCACCTTGCCGTGGGTCTTGGTGATGATGTTTTCGAATGTCATGGAGTCTCCTCCTGGATTGTTCAAACTGCGCCGGCCGTGCTCAGGGCAGCGATTTCAGCAGGGCCGAAGCCCCATTCCGCCAGTACCGCCTCACCGCGGGCGCCGGGGGTAGGCGCGGTGGGCCGCGTCGGGATGCTGCGGCTGAAGCGGGGCGCCGGGGCCGGCTGCACCACGCCATCCACCTCTATGAAGGTTCCCCGGACCCGGTTATGGGGATGGGCCGGAGCCTCGTCCATGTCCAGCACCGGGGTCACGCAGGCATCCGTGCCTTCCAGCAGGGCGCACCAGGCGTCCCGTGGTTTGGTGGCGAAGACGGCTGCTACCTTTTCCTTCAGGGCCGGCCAGCGGCTGCGGTCCCACTGGGGGACGAAATCCGGGTCGGTGATGCCGGTCTTTTCCAGCAGCAGGGCGTAGAACTGGGGCTCGATGGCGCCCACCGCCAGCCACTTGCCGTCGGCGCAGCGGAAATAGCCGTAGAAATGGGGACCGCCGTCCAGCAGGTTGCCGCCCCGCGGGGCGCTCCACTGGCCCATGGCCTTCAAGGTGTACAGCATGGACATCATCAGTGCCGCGCCGTCGGTCATGGCGGCGTCCACCACCTGGCCCCGGCCGGAGGCGCGGGCTTCGGTCAAGGCCGCCAGCACGCCTACCACCAGCAGCATGGCCCCGCCGCCGCAGTCCGCCACCAGGTTCAGGGGGACCACCGGTTCTTCCCGAGTGCCGATGCAGTGGAGCGCCCCCGACAGGGCGGCGTAGTTGATGTCGTGGCCGGCGGCGTGGGCGAGGGGCCCGCTCTGGCCCCAGCCGGTCATGCGGCCATAGACCAGGCGCGGGTTGGCGGCCAGCATTTCGTCCGGCCCCAGCCCCAGTCGCTCCATCACCCCAGGGCGAAAGCCTTCGACCAGGATGTCGGCGCCGGCCACCAGTTGCTTCGCGGCGGCCAGGCCCTCGGGCTTCTTCAAATTCAGGCTGACGACCCGCCGGCTGCGGTTGAGGATGTCGATGGCCGGATCGAACAGCTCCTGGCCCTGGGCGCCGGCGAGACGCTTGCGCTCGATGCGCAGCACCTCAGCTCCCAGGTCGGCGAGGATCATCGCGCCCATCGGGGCCGGGCCGAGGGCGGCGAACTCCACCACCCTTACGCCATGCAGAGGTCCCAAGCCGTCGCCCTTCCCGTTTACGCGGATGCGATGGCGCGGCCGATGACCATCCGCTGGATGTCGTTCGCGCCCTCATAGATCTGACAAACCCGCACATCCCGGTAGATGCGCTCCACCGGGAAGTCGCTGACGTAGCCATACCCGCCGTGGATCTGGATGGCGTCGGAGCAGACCTTTTCCGCCATCTCGGAGGCGAACATCTTGGCCATCGAGGCTTCCACCAGGCAGGGCTTGCCGGCGTCCTTGAGGGTGGCGGCGCGCCACGCCAGCAGACGGGCGGCATCCACCTGAGTGGCCATGTCCGCCAGGCGGAAACTCACCGCCTGGTGCTCGATGATGGGCTTGCCGAAGGTCTCGCGTTCCTTGGCGTACTTGACGGCAGCCTCCAGGGCGGCCCGCGCCATGCCCACCGACTGGGCCGCGATGCCGATGCGGCCGGCCTCCAGGTTCGAGAGCGCGATCTTGTAGCCCTCACCCTCGGCCCCCATCATCGCGCTTGCCGGCACCCGGCAGTTGTCGAACAGGATCTGGGCCGTATCGGAGGCCTTCTGACCCATCTTCTCCTCGATGCGGGAGACGATGTAGCCGGGGGTGGCGGTGGGCACCAGGAAGCAGGAAATGCCCTTCTTGCCGGCGGCCTTGTCGGTGACGGCGAAGACGACGGCGACGTCGGCGTACTTGCCGGTGGTGATGAACTGCTTGACGCCGTTGAGCACCCAGGAATCCCCGTCACGGATGGCGGTGGTGCAGATGGCGCCGGCGTCGGAGCCCACGTGGGGCTCGGTGAGGCAGAAGCAGCCGAGCTTGCGGCCCTGGGCCATGGGCTTCAGCCACTCCTCTTTCTGCGCGGCGGAGCCGTATTTCAGGGTGATGCCGCAGGCGAGCGAATTCTGCACGCTGACGATGGTGGAGGTGGCACCGTCCCCGGCGGCGATCTCCTCCAGGGCCAGCACCAGACTCATGTAGTCCATCCCGGGGCCGCCCCATTCCTCGGGTACCACCATGCCCAGAGCGCCGAGTTCCCCCAGTTCCTTCAGGGCCTGGGCCGGGAACGTGTGGTCGCGGTCCCACTCCCCTGCGAAGGGAGCCAAGCGCTCCTGGGCGAAGGCCCGGATGGAGTCGCGGATCATTTCCTGTTCCTGGGTCAGCAGCATCGCCGTCTCCTGCGTCACAGCAGCTCGACGGCCATGGCCGTGGCCTCGCCGCCGCCGATGCACAGGCTGGCGATGCCGCGCTTGCCGCCGGTTTTCCTCAAGGCGCCGAGCAGGGTCACCAGGATGCGGGCGCCGGAGGCGCCAATGGGGTGGCCCAGGGCGCAGGCGCCGCCGTGGATGTTCACCTTGGCGTGGTCCAGACCCAGGTCGCGCATCGCGGCCATGGTGACCACGGCGAAGGCCTCGTTGATCTCCCACAGATCCACCTGGCCCACATTCCAGCCCGTTTTGACCAGCAGCTTCTGCATGGCGCCTACGGGGGCGGTGGTGAACCACGCGGGCGCCTGGGCGTGGGTCGTGTGGCCGAGGATGCGGGCGATGGGCCGGGCGCCGAGCCGGTCGGCGGCGGAGGCGCGCATCAGCACCAGGGCGGCCGCGCCGTCGGAGATCGAGCTGGAATTGGCCGGGGTTACCGTGCCGTCCTTGCGGAAGGCCGGCTTGAGGCTGGGGATTTTCTCCACATTGGCCTTGGGCGGCTGCTCGTCGTCCTTGATCTGCACTTCGCTCTTGCGCCCGGCCACGGTGACCGGCGCCACTTCCCAGGCGAAGGAGCCGTCCTTGATGGCGGCCTGGGCGCGCAGGGTGGAAGCGATCGCATAGGCGTCCTGCTCCTCGCGGGTGAAGCCGTAGTGGTCGGCGCAATCC
Organism: uncultured Methyloversatilis sp.; assembly: GCA_964555165.1. Classification (GTDB taxonomy): domain Bacteria; phylum Pseudomonadota; class Gammaproteobacteria; order Burkholderiales; family Rhodocyclaceae; genus Methyloversatilis. The sequence goes on from CAZKRN010000004.1 coordinate 102,962, forward strand.
TCGGCGAAGGTGCCCATCAGGCGGCCGGCCGTCTCCTTGCCGTAGCGGTCTTCCAGACCGTCGAAGAACATGTGATCGAGGACCTGGCCGTGGCCCAGGCGGTAGCCGCCGCGAGCCTTGGGCAGGAGGTAGGGAGCGTTGGTCATGGATTCCATGCCGCCGGCCACCATCACCTCGTTGCTGCCGGCAGCGAGGAGGTCGTGGGCCAGCATGGTGGCCTTCATGCCGGAGCCGCACACCTTGCTGATGGTGGTGCAGCCGGCGGAAATGGGCAGGCCGGCGTTGAGCGCCGCCTGGCGGGCCGGCGCCTGGCCGATGCCGGCGGGCAGCACGCAGCCCATCAGTACCTCCTCGATCTGCTCGGGGCGGAGGCCGGCGCGCTCCACGGCGGCCTGGATGGCCACGCCGCCGAGCTGTGGGGCGGTCAGGCTGGCGAGATCGCCCTGGAAGCCCCCCATGGGGGTGCGGGCGGCGGAGACGATGACGATCGGATCGTTGTTGCGCATTTTGGGTCTTTCCAAAAATTCGGTGGGAAAACAGGCTTACTTGGCGGCCATGCGAATGGCCCCGTCGAGACGGATCACCTCGCCATTGAGGTAGGCGTTCCCCACGATGTGCTCCACCAGGGCGGCGAACTCCTCCGGTTTGCCCAGGCGAGAGGGGAAGGGAACCATCTTCCCGAGGGCATCCTGCACCTCGGCGGGCATCCCCAGGAGCATGGGCGTCTCCATGATCCCCGGGGCGATGGTCATGACCCGGATGCCATGGCGGGCCAGTTCGCGGGCAATGGGCAGAGTCATGGCCACCACGCCACCCTTGGAGGCGGCATAGGCGGCTTGGCCGAGCTGGCCGTCGAAGGCCGCTACGGAGGCGGTGCTGACGATCACTCCGCGCTCGCCGCCGACGTCGGGCTCGTTCTTGCTCATGGCCTCGGCGGCTAGCCGGATCATGTTGAAGCTGCCCACCAGATTGATCTGCAGGGTGCGGGCGAAGCTCTCCAGGCGGTGGGGACCCTCCTTGCCGAGCACCTTTTCCGCCGGCGCCACGCCGGCGCAATTGACCAGGCCGTGGAGGCCGCCGAAGGTTTCAACGGCGGTTCGCACTGCCGCCTGGCCGCTGGCCGCGTCGGCCACGTCCGTGGCGACGAAGCGGGCTCGTGGCCCCAGTTCCTCGGCCACCTTCGCGCCGGCCTCGGCATTCAGGTCGGCCAGGACCACCCGCCCGCCGCCCTGTACCAGCCGGCGAGCCGTGGCCGCCCCCAGACCGGAACCGGCGCCGGTCACCAGGAATACGCTGTCTTCGATCCGCATTTCGCTTCCTTCCCGCGATTCAGAGGGGTCAATCTTGCTGCCGTTTGCTGTGCAGTCTAGGCAGGGGCGGGGTAACGCCCAATGCCGGATGGGCTCAAAATTCCTGATCGGATTTGCCATGGCACCGGCCAGCCACATGGACGATGGGGAACTGGAGAACGATTGCCATCTGCTTCGTGCAGGAGGCGCTCGCCATGCGATCGACTTCGACCCCCAGCGCTGAAAAATCCATGTGCGACTCGATCGCGGTGAGGTCACCTCGTATCCAAGGTGCAAAAAAAAACCGGCACCGCAGTGCCGGCGAATCCACTGAGTGGAGACGCGGGAGAAATCTCAGTGGGCGGCAGCCGCCGCGGCGCCGAAGACCAGGCCGAGCGACAGGGCACCGAGGTCACTGGGTCGGCCATCTGTGAGCCGGGGGCCATGATCTTGAGGCCGTCCTTGTGGGCCGCCACGGCCTTGGCCGCCAGGGCCAGGCCGCTGGAAGGCTGCTGTTCCCCGGGGGTGTCACATATTCGGATAGTTCGGCCCGCCGCCTCCTTCCGGCACTACCCAGTTGATGTTCTGGGTCGGATCCTTGATATCGCAAGTTTTGCAGTGCAAACAGTTCTGGGAGTTGATCTGCATCTTGTTTTCGCCAGATTCCGTGACGATCTCATAGACGCCGGCGGGGCAGTAGCGCGTTTCCGGCGCGCCGTAGAGGGCCAGGTTGATGGTGATGGGCGCGCTGGTGTTCTTCAGCCGCAGGTGGGAGGGCTGGTCTTCCTCGTGGTTGGTGGCCGAGATGAACACCGAGGAGAGCCGGTCGAAACTGATCTTGCCGTCGGGCTTCGGATAAACGATGGGCTCGCATTCCGACGCCTTCTTGAGCTGCTTGTGGTCGGTGTGGTTGCGCAGGGTCCAGGGCGCGCGCCCGCGGAACACGTAAGTTTCCAGCGCACTGTAGGCGATCCCGCCCCACAGGCCCCAGCGGAAGGAGGGGCGGATGTTGCGCACGGCATAGAGCTCGTCCCATAGCCAGGACGCTTTCAGGCGCTCCGTATAGGCCGTCACTTCGAGGCCGGCGTCGGAGTCGCCTGTCAGGTGGGCGAAGAGGGCGTCGGCCGCCTCGATGCCGGATTTCATGGCCATGTGGGTGCCCTTGATCTTGGGTACGTTGAGGAAGCCGGCGGTGTCGCCAATCAGCAGTCCCCCGGGGAAGGTGAGCTTGGGCAGGGACTGGAAACCGCCTTCGGACAAGGCCCGGGCGCCGTAGGAGATGCGCCGGCCGCCTTCGAAGAACTTGCGGATCTCCGGATGGGTCTTGAAGCGCTGGAATTCTTCGTAGGGCGAGAGGTACGGATTCTGATAGTCGAGGCCCACCACGAAGCCCACCGCGACCTGGTTGTTGTCCAGGTGGTAGAGGAAAGAGCCGCCATAGGTGTCGGACTTCAGGGGCCAGCCGACAGTGTGGATGATCAGGCCGGGCTGGTGCACCTCAGGATCGACTTCCCACAATTCCTTGATGCCCAGGCCGTAGGTCTGGGGATCAACGCCCTGGCCCAGATCGAAGCGCGCCAGCAGACCCTTGGTCAGCGAGCCGCGGCAGCCTTCGGAGAACATCGTCTGGTGGGCGTGGAGTTCGATGCCGGGCTGGTAGTTGGGGCCCTGCTCGCCTCCGCGGGTGACACCCATGTCGCCGGTGGCGATGCCCTTCACCGAGCCGTCTTCGTGGAACAGCACCTCGGAAGCGGCGAAACCGGGGTAGATCTCGACACCCAGCTCCTCGGCCTGCTGGCCCAGCCAGCGCACCACGTTACCGAGGCTCACGATGTAGTTGCCCTCGTTGTGCATCTGGGGCGGCGTCGGCAAACGGGTGGCCTTCTGCTCCGAGAGGAACAGGAAGCGATCCTCCTTGGCGAGGGTGTTGAGGGGCGCGCCCCGCTCCTTCCAGTCCGGGAGCAGTTCGTCCAGGGCGCGGGTCTCGATCACGGCGCCGGAGAGGATGTGGCCGCCTACTTCGGAACCCTTCTCCACCACGCACACCGACAGGTCCGTACCGGCTTCGGCGGCCCGCTGCTTCAGACGGATGGCGGTGGAGAGGCCCGCCGGGCCTGCACCGACGATCACCACGTCGTATTCCATTGCTTCTCTTGTCATTGCTGTCTCCACAATCAGGGGCTTATTCCTAGCCCGCCCCCGTTCCGGGGAAGGGCTAGGGTGGGGTGAGGTGCGAACCGGAGACCCATCGCCCTCCCTGCCTCCCCCTTGAAGGGGGAGGGGGCTAGAACAGCGTCTCGTCCAGCGCCAGCACCGACCCAGCCCCATTCAAAATGGCTTCTCGGTAGCAAGCAGCTTCGGGCACCACGTGCTCGGCGAAATAGCGGGCGGTGATGAGCTTGGCGCGGTAGAAGTCGGCGTCGGCCTCATTGACCCGGCCGGCGGCCGCCAAGGTGGCGCGGCCCATCAGCCAGGCGCCGGCGGCCACGCCGGTGAGCTTGAGAAAGGGCACCGCGCCGGCGGCGGCGGCCTGGGGCTCGCCGTCATAGGTCTGGAGCAGCCACTCGGTGGCCTCATCCAGGGCGGCGATGGCGCAGCCCAGGGCCTTGCCCAGGATATGGAGCACGGCGTCGTCACCGGCGGCCAGCTGGCCGCGTGTCTGGCCCATCTCCAGCAGCAGGGCGCGCATGGAGCGGCCGCCTTCCCGGGCGATCTTGCGGCCGATGAGATCGTTGGCCTGGATGGCGGTGGTGCCCTCGTAGATGGTGGTGATGCGCGCGTCGCGCATGTGCTGGCTGGCGCCGGTTTCCTCGATGAAGCCCATGCCGCCATGCACCTGGATGCCGTTCCAGGTCACGCCCTGGGCCATCTCGGTGCACCAGCCCTTGACCACCGGGGTGAGCAGTTCCAGGCGGCTCTGGTTGGCCTGGCGCGTCTCGGGGTCGGGGTGGCTTCTGGCCCGGTCCATGCAACCGGCCACGTAGTAGGCAATGGCGCGGCCGGCTTCGGTACGGGCCTTCATGTCCATCAACATGCGGCGCACGTCCGGGTGGTGCAGGATGGTTTTCTTCTCCGCGCTCTTGTCGCCGATGATCTTGCCCTGCACGCGCTCGCGGGCGTAGGAGAGGGCCTGCTGGTAGGCGCGCTCGGCGATGGCCACGCCCTCCAGGCCGACGTTGAGCCGCGCGTGGTTCATCATCGTGAACATGTACTCCAGGCCGCGGTTGGGCTCGCCCACCAGATAGCCGATGGCGCCCGTCTTCTCGCCGAAGGCCATCACCGCGGTGGCGCTGGCATGGATGCCCATCTTGTGCTCGATGGAGGCGCACACCAGATCGTTGCGTTCGCCCAGGCTGCCGTCGGCGTTGACCAGGTATTTGGGCGCCACGAACAGAGAAATCCCCTTCACCCCCGGCGGCGCGTCGGGCAGGCGTGCCAGCACAAGGTGAATGATGTTCTCGGCCATGTCGTGCTCGCCCCAGGTGATGAAGATCTTGGTGCCAGTGATGGCGTAGCTGCCATCCGGGCGGGGCTCGGCCTTGGTGCGGACGGCGGCCAGGTCGGAGCCGGCCTGCGGCTCGGTGAGGTTCATCGTGCCGGTCCAGGTGCCGGCGACCATGTTCGGCAGATAGGTGGACTTCAGTTCTTCGGATCCGTGATGGGCAATGGCTTCGACCGCGCCCAGGGTCAGCATCTGGCACAGGGAGAAGGACAGATTGGCCGACTTCCACATCTCCGCCACGGCGGTGGACACCGTCACCGGTAGCCCCTGGCCGCCGAACTCCGTGGAGGCCGGCATACCGTTCCAGCCGGTCTCGCAGAAAGCGGCGTAGGCATCCTTGAAGCCGTCGGCGGTGCTCACCACGCCCTCGGCCCACCTGTTGCCCTGGCGGTCGCCAGAGGCATTGATGGGGGCCAACACCTCGCTGGCGAACTTGCCGGCCTCGTCGAGGATGCTCTCGACCAGGTCGGGGCTCACATCCTCATTGCCTGGCAGGGCGGCGATTTCCGCCAGGCCGGCCAGCTCGTTCATGGCGAACAGCATGTCCTTGACGGGGGCAACGTAGCTCATGGCGAAACTCCTCGTGCGAAAGTTCAGGGCGAAGCGGGGCCCTCCCGCGTGAGGCGGGATATGCGCCCGGCGCATGCCGGGCGGGGCCGTTCAGGGGGTTAGAGCGCCGCCGTCAGCTGCGGCACCAGTTCGAACAGATCGCCCACCAGGCCGTAGTCGGCGACCTGGAAGATGGGCGCTTCGGGATCCTTGTTGATGGCCACGATCACCTTGCTGTCCTTCATCCCGGCCAGGTGCTGGATGGCCCCGGAGATGCCCACGGCGATGTATAGCTGGGGGGCCACGATCTTGCCGGTCTGCCCCACCTGGTAGTCGTTGGGCACGAAGCCGGCGTCGACGGCGGCGCGGCTGGCGCCCAGCGCCGCGCCGAGCTTGTCGGCGAGCGGCTCGAGCAGGGCTCGGAAGTGCTCGGCGCTGGCCAGGCCCCGCCCGCCCGAGACGATGACCTTGGCCGCCCCGAGTTCCGGGCGGGCGCTCTTCGTGAGTTCGCGGCCGATAAGCTTCGACAGGGCCAGATCGGGGCCGGCGGCGAGGGCTTCGACGGGCGCGCAACCGCCTTCCTCGGCCGCATCGAAGGCGGTGGTGCGCACGGTGATGACTTTCACGGCGTCACTGCTCTTCACGGTGGCGAGCGCATTGCCGGCGTAGATGGGACGCACGAAGGTGTCGGGCCCGTCCACCGCGACGATGTCGGAGAGCTGGGCCACGTCCAGCAGCGCCGCCACCCGCGGCAGGACGTTCTTGCCGAAGGTGGTGGCTGGAGCCAGCACGTGGCTGTAAGCCCCGTCCTTGGCGAGATTCACCACCAGGGCGGCGAGGTTCTCGGCGCCCTGCTCGGCGTAGTGGGCGGCCTCGCAACAGAGGACCTTGGCCACGCCGGCCAGCTTGGCGGCGGCGCTGCAGGCGCCTTCGCAGCCGCTGCCGGCGACCAGGACCTGGTTGTCTCCGCCCAGCTTGGCGGCGGCGCTGACGGTGCTGAGGGTGGCGGCTTTCAAGCCGGCGTTGTCGTGTTCGGCGATGACGAGGATGGCCATGATTAGATCACTTTCGCTTCGTTCTTGAGCTTGGCCACCAGTTCGGTGACATCGGCCACTTTCACCCCGGCGCTGCGGGCCGCCGGCTCCACCACTTTCAGCGTCGTGAGCCGCGGGGCGACATCAACGCCCAAGTCAGCGGGTTTCACCGTGTCCAGGGGCTTTTTCTTGGCCTTCATGATATTGGGGAGCGTGGCGTAGCGCGGCTCGTTCAGCCGCAGGTCGGTGGTGATGACCGCCGGCAGGGGCAGTTCCAGGGTCTCCAGGCCGCCGTCGATCTCGCGGGCGACCTTCACGCTGCTCTCGCCCAGTTCGACCTTGGAGGCGAAGGTGGCCTGCGGCCACGACAGCAGCGCGGCGAGCATCTGGCCGGTCTGGTTGGCGTCGTCGTCGATGGCCTGCTTGCCGAGGATCACCAGGCGCGGTTGCTCCTTGTCGACTAGGGCCTTCAAGAGCTTGGCCACGGCCAGGGGCTGCAGTTCGGTATAGGTGTCGACGAGGATGCCCCGATCGGCGCCGATGGCCATGGCGCTCCTCAGGGTCTCCTGGCACTGACTCAGCCCGGCGGAGACGGCCACCACCTCGCTGGCCTTGCCGGCTTCCTTGAGGCGCACAGCCTCTTCCACGGCGATCTCGTCGAAGGGGTTCATGGCCATCTTGACGTTGGCCAGCTCCACGCCGGAGCCATCGGCTTTCACGCGGATCTTCACGTTGAAATCGACCACGCGTTTGACGGGTACGAGGATCTTCATTGTTGGTTGTCTCCGGCCTCGGCATTCAGGTCGGCCAGGACCACCCGCCCGCCGCCCTGTACCAGCTGGCGGGCCGTGGCCGCCCCCAGACCGGAACCGCCGCCGGTCACTAGGAATACGCAGTCTTCGATCCGCATTTCGCTTCCTTCCCGAAATTTAGAAGGGGGCAAACTCGCCCCCGTTGGCTTGCAGTCTAGGCAGGGGCGGGGTGACACCCAATGCCGGAAGGGCTCAAAATTCCTGATCGGATTTGCCACGGCACCGGCCAGCCACATGGACGATCGGGAACTGGGGAACGATTGCCATCTGCTTCGTGCAGGAGGCGTTCGCCATGCGATCAGGCCGGTCTTGGTGACGCTGCGCCTTTTGTAACCTCGTGTCCAAGGTGCAAAAAGGCCGGCACCGAAGCTATGCGGAGCAAAAGCGCACATTGTTTGCGCGTGAGTGAGTGATAACAGCGTTTTGGATAGGGGTAGGGAACGGCGAACGTCGTCGCCTACCCATATCCATTGGCTGTCATGATTAGCTGATCATAACGGCCAGTTACGGCCGTTGACCTACGTTTTCACACGGACGCTCAAACGCCGGCTCCGGCCCGACAACGGACCCTCCTGCGTCGCCCCATCCAGCACGTCGTCTGCAGTTTCGGCCCAACGCGAAACCACGATGAGCCTGGTTCACACGGCAATGGTCAGGGCGCGAACGCCTTGGCCCTGGAACTCAAACCGGGAACTTCAGAAGTTGCCACAGTTATACGGCGCCGGGAGTCCGGCGAATCGATTCTGAATGTAGGAGAGGGCCAGCGGTATCGACTCTCCCGACGTCCGCCCTCGATGAAGGCGTAACGTTTGGTGAAGATCTCAGCTCCGTGCGCCAGCGGGAACTGCAGCAACGGTCGTTCGCTGTGTGCGGAATGACTCGGCACGTGCCTGATTGATCAGCGTCACAGCCAACGCGCCCACGATACCGGCCAAACTGATTGCCATGAAATTCTGCTCAAGTGGCAACTTCAGGGACACGAGCCAGCCGATGAGCACGGGTGCCACGATCGCGCCGATTCGGCCCACGCCGGACGCAAAGCCAACACCGGTTGATCGTATGGCAGCAGGGTAGAAGTCGCCCGCATAGGCATAGGCAAACAGCTGCGTACCGAGCGTCGATGCCCCGACAACGAATACGACGACAAACAGCAGCTCGGTGGATTTCGTGTAACCCATCGCTGTCAGCGCTACCGCTCCGACGACGTAGAAGGCAATCAGCACCCGCTTGATGTTGACCTTGTCGCTGAGCCAGCCACCGAGAACTGCGCCCGCGATGGCCCCGACGTTGAAAACGATCACGAAGTTCAGCGCCGAGCCCAGGCTATATCCTGCCATCGCCATCAACTTGGTCAGCCACGAGCTGAGTGCGTAGACCATGAACAAGCCTGTCATGAACGCGACCCAGATCATCGTGGTGCTGAAGCCGCGCCCGTCTTGAAAAAGGCGCCGCACCGGAGCGTCTTTGTTGGTGTCCGCTGAGGAACCGGCGAACTGCTCGTGGCCGTTCAACAGATAGTCGGGCACCAGCCGCTTCACCAGGGTGCGAAGCTCGTCGTGGCGACCGTTCTTGGTCAGGAAGACCATCGATTGCGGCATCGATTTCATGATGAACGGAATCAGCAGCACAGGCAGGCCAGCGGCAAGAAATACCGACTGCCAGCCGTAGCTCTCGATAAGCTGCTTTGCCGTCAGCGCTACCAGAATTCCGCCAATGGAATACCCCGCAAACACCAACGTCACCAGTCGTGTCCGCAGGGCGTTTGGCGAAAACTCGGCCATTTGAGCGGTGACGATCGGCAAGACTCCGCCAATGCCTAGGCCCGCGATGAATCTCGTTACGCTGAAAGTGATGGGATCGTTGGTCAGCCCTGCGGCTGCGGTGAAAAGACTGAACAGCGCGACGCAGACGCAGATCATCACCGGGCGGCCAAATCGGTCGGCCAGCGTCCCAAGGAAAATGGCCCCGAGCATCATGCCAAAGAGTGCGGATCCGGCCATGACGCCGGCGCTGGTTGCGTCGACTCCCATGTCCTTCATGATCGATGGAAGCGCCGCACCAACTACGGCAAGGTCGTAGCCGTCGAGTATCAGCATCAATACACACCAGAACAAGACCAAGCCATGGAAGCCATTGAATTCGGCTTTTCCGGCGAGTGAGTGCACGTCAATTTGATTCATCTTGCCTCCTTTGGGTTGAAGTCGTGGGCCGTGTCCACACGGGCTCCAACGGCCCCTAAATTGGGGTAGCCTTGTTTGAGAGCTCGGTTCCGTCCTCTTGACCGCAGGCATGTCCATCTCGGCCGGGTCAAGTGGCCGAAGTTGCTTACAGCGATTTTCAGGATTCTTCCGCGCAGTCTAGCCAGGGGCTCGGTGGACACCCAATGCCGGAGGGGCTCAAAATTCCTGATCGGATTTGCCACTACGCGGGACAGTTAGATGGACGACGGGAAACGGGGAACCATTGCAATCTGCTTCGTGCGGGAGGCGCTTGTCGAAGCGGCCAAGCGAGGGGGGGACATGGACGCCTTGCTCGCCGCCGCGGAGATTCCTGCCAGTCTGCTGGCTGCGCCCCAGGCGCGGGTCTCCCCGGAGCGCTATGGCGCCCTGTGGCATGCCATCGCCCAGGCGCTGGACGATGAGTTCTTCGGCATGGACGCCCGCCCCATGAAGTACGGCAGCTTCACCCTGCTGTGCCACTGCGTGCTCCATGCCGGCACCCTGGAGCGGGCACTGCACCGGGCGCTGCGCTTCATGCATCTGGTGCTGGACGAGATCACGGGCAGCCTGACGGTGACCGGGGGGGCGGCCCGCGTGGACCTGGTGGAGGCCCCGGGTGCCCCGCCGCGCCGGATGTTCGCCTACGCCACCTTTCTGATGATGGTCCACGGCCTGGCCTGCTGGCTGGTGGGCCGCCGCATTCCTTTGCTGGCCGCCGAATTCCGTTGCCCCGCTCCCGACCACGAGGACGAATACAAGGTGCTGTTCTGCGCCGGGGTGGCCTTCGATCGGCCCGCCACCTTCGTGGCCTTCGACGCCGCCTACCTGGCCCGGCCCATCATTCGCGACGAGGCGGCCATGAAGGAATTCCTGCGTGGTGCTCCTGCCAACTTCCTGGTCAAGTACCGCCACAGCGACAGCCTGGCCGCCCGCATCCGGCGCCGCCTGCGCCGCCACCCGCCCGCCGAGTGGCCGGATTTCGACACCCTGGCGCTGGAATTCCACGCCGCCCCCGCGACCTTGCGCCGCCGCCTGGACGAGGAAGGCCAGACCTACCGCAGCCTCAAGGACGAACTGCGCCGCGACATGGCCATCGACTTTCTGGGGCGCGGCGGCCTGGCGGTCAGCGAGGTGTCGAGCCGCCTGGGCTTCGCCGAACCCAGCGCCTTCCACCGGGCCTTCCGCAAGTGGACCGGCTGCACGCCCAGGGAGTACCGCCAGACGCCGGAGGCCACCTCTTCCCCATGACGGGTTCCCAGCCGATTCAACTCAAGCGTTTTCGGTAGTGGGTCGGTGAAACACCCGTCCAATGTTGAAAGGCGCGGAAGAAAGCCGACGGTTCGGCGTAGCCCAGGTCGGCGGCAATCTGGGCGATGGGTTGGTTCGTCTTCTCCAGGCGGGCCAGGGCGAAGTCCCGACGCACTGCGTCCTTGATCGTGCGAAAGCTCGAGCCTTCGTCAATGAGGCGGCGGTGCAGCGTGCGTGGCGATAAATGCAAGGTGTGGGCGATTTCGTCGAGTGACAGGTTCCGGGGCATGGCTTCTGCGACCAGATCTCGCACGCAGCGGACCATCTCGCGGTCGCGCCGATAGAGCATGGTCAGCTTGCCCGGCGCGCCCTCGAGAAAGGCCGACAAGGCGGCCTCGTCGCGGCGGATGGGAAGGTCGAGCAGGTTGTCGTTGAGTTCCGCCACCAAGGTCGGGGCGTCGAAGCTCGAATGCACGGTGAAGATCAGCGCGTAATCCGCCACGTGTTCCGGGCAGGGGAAGGGGAAGGCCACGGCATTGAGCGACAACCCGCGCCCGACGAGCCAGGACGCCAGTCCGTGCAACAGTCTCAACAGCCATTCGAAGGCGAACACCCGGCAGGGATCATCGGCCCGCGGGCGCAAGCGGCTGATTTCGCGGATCTCGATGCGCGCGCGCCCCCGCCCGCGCGACACCGTCACCTGCAAATCAGGCAAGACCAGGCGCAAGAAGCGTGCAGCCCGTTGCAAGGCCTCCTCCAGGGTGCGGCTGCTGATGATGCTGCGACACAGGAACTCGAAACTGCCGCAGCGCATGGGGCCGGAGAACAAGGCGAAAGCCTCGTCGTCGAGAGCCCGCCCGATGACGTTGTAGAGGGCCGCGTAATTGGCAAGGGGCACCCGCACCCCCGGTTCCACGAGGCTGGCGGGCTCGATCCCGCTTTTGCGCAACAGGGGTTCCGGATCGATGCCGCGGGCGGCAAGCCCCGACAACATGCCGGTGACGAAGCCGATCGCGACAGTCGCGCGGCTCCGGGCAGACGCGGGGGCAGAGGCGGTTCGGGCCATGGCTGACGTCCGGGAGGGGGCGGCGAAGCAGATTGGCAGAATTTACACGAATATGGTCAAACCTGGGCATGGCCACGGTGCATTTGGGTTCCTAAGATTTGCACCAAGTCCAGGTGTTCTTGCCTGGGATGTGATGTGCAATGCCGCTCCGTTGCAGGGCGGCCTGCAACGAGATAGAGGAGACCGAGGATGACTGATCTTTCCGTGAGCAAGAAGCTGGTGCCCTTCCGTCCGAAGAACAAGGTGCGCTTCGTCACCGCCGCGGCGCTCTTCGACGGCCATGACGCCTCCATCAACATCATGCGGCGGATTCTGCAATCGACTGGCGCCGAGGTGATCCACCTGGGGCACAACCGCTCGGTAGGCGAGATCGTCAATGCCGCGCTCCAGGAGGACGTGCAGGGCATCGCCATCACCAGCTACCAGGGCGGGCATGTCGAGTTCTTCAAGTACATGATCGACCTGCTCAAGGTCCATGGTGGCGAGGGCATCAAGGTCTTCGGCGGCGGCGGCGGGGTGATCGTGCCGGCGGAGATCCAGGAACTGCACGACTACGGCGTGACGCGCATCTACTCCCCGGCGGACGGCGCCACCATCGGCTTGCAGGGCATGATCAACGACGTGGTGGAGCGGTCCGACTTCGATCTCACCGGTGCCGCCTCCAAGGCGACCGACGATCTGCTCAAGCAACTGGCCTCCGGCGACCGCCGCAGCCTGGCGAAGATCATCACCACCCTGGAAAACGGCGCCTGTGGCGAGGACATCAAGCAAGCCCTGCGCGAGTCTGCGGCCAAGGTGAAGACCCCCACCCTGGGCATCACCGGCACCGGCGGCGCCGGCAAGTCCTCGCTCACCGACGAACTGGTGCGCCGCGTCCGCCTGGACCAGGAAGACCGGCTGAAGCTTGCCATCGTCTCCATCGACCCCTCCCGCAAGCGCACCGGCGGGGCGCTGCTGGGCGACCGCATCCGCATGAACGCCATCGAATCGGACAACATCTTCATGCGCTCGATGGCCACCCGGGACACCGGCAGCGAGGTCTCGGCGGCGCTCCCCGAGGTGATCGCCGCCTGCAAGCTCTCCGGCTTCGACCTGGTGATCGTCGAGACCTCCGGCATCGGCCAGGGCGACGCGGCCATCGTGCCCTTCGTCGATGTCTCCCTCTATGTCATGACCCCCGAGTTCGGCGCGGCCAGCCAGTTGGAGAAGATCGACATGCTCGACTTCGCCGATTTCGTGGCGATCAACAAGTTCGACCGCAAGGGCGCCGAGGATGCACTGCGCGATGTGAGGAAGCAGTACCAGAGGAACCGCGAGCTCTTCAACCAGCCTACCGACGCCATGCCGGTGTTCGGCACCATGGCGGCGCGCTTCAACGACGACGGGGTCACCGCCCTGTACCAGGCGATCTTCCCGCGGCTGCTGGAAAAGGGCCTCAAGGCCAAGAGCGGCAAGCTGCCCAAGGTCACGGTGAAGGCGTCCTCCCGAGGCCGCGCCATCGTTCCGGCCGAGCGCACCCGCTATCTGGCTGAGATCGCCGACACCGTGCGCGACTACCACAAGCACGTGCAGCAGCAGGCGCGCGTTGCGCGCGAGCGCCAGTCGCTCACGATCGCCAAGACGCTGTTCGAGCAGTGCGGCAAGGACGCCGGCTCGTTTGCCGAAATGATCGATTGGAAGGACAGCGAGCTCACCCCGGCAGCGAAGAAGCTCCTCGACCAGTGGCCGAAGACCAAGGAGCTTTACGCCGCCGACGAATACGTCGTGAAGATCCGCGACAAGGAAATCCGCACCAAACTCACCAGCGAGTCGCTCTCGGGCAGCAAGATCCGCAAGGTCGCGCTGCCGAACTTCGAGGACGACGGCGAGTCGCTGAAATTCCTCATGAAGGAGAACGTGCCGGGCTCCTTCCCCTACACCGCCGGCGTGTTCGCCTTCAAGCGCGAGGGCGAGGACCCGACCCGCATGTTCGCCGGGGAGGGCGACGCCTTCCGCACCAACCGCCGCTTCAAGAAGGTCTCGGAAGGGATGCCCGCCCACCGGCTCTCCACCGCCTTCGACTCGGTGACCCTCTACGGCTGCGATCCGGATCTCCGCCCGGACATCTACGGCAAGGTCGGCAACTCCGGGGTGAGCATCGCCACGCTGGACGACATGAAGGTGCTCTACGACGGCTTCGACCTGTGCGCGCCCACGACCAGCGTCTCGATGACCATCAACGGCCCGGCGCCCATCATCCTGGCCATGTTCTTCAACACAGCGATCGAGCAGCAGGTGGCGAAGTTCAAGGCGGACAACGGCCGTGAGCCCACCGAGGACGAGGCCGCGAAGATCAAGGAATGGACGCTCTCCACCGTGCGCGGCACCGTCCAGGCCGACATCCTCAAGGAAGACCAGGGCCAGAACACCTGCATCTTCTCGACCGAGTTCGCGCTGAAGATGATGGGGGACATTCAGGAGTACTTCGTGCACCACCAGGTGCAGAACTTCTACTCGGTGTCCATCTCCGGCTATCACATCGCCGAGGCCGGGGCCAATCCCGTCAGCCAGCTTGCCTTCACGCTCGCCAACGGCTTCACCTACGTCGAGTCGTACCTTGCGCGCGGCATGCACATCGACGACTTCGCGCCCAACCTGAGCTTCTTCTTCTCCAACGGCATGGATCCGGAATACACCGTGATCGGCAGGGTGGCGCGCCGCATCTGGGCGGTGGCGATGAAGCACAAGTACGGCGCCAACGAGCGCAGCCAGAAGCTGAAGTACCACGTACAGACCTCCGGCCGCAGCCTGCACGCGCAGGAGATGGACTTCAACGACATCCGCACCACCTTGCAGGCGCTCATCGCGATCTACGACAACTGCAACTCGCTTCACACCAACGCCTACGACGAGGCGATCACCACCCCCACCGAGGAATCGGTGCGCCGCGCCATGGCGATCCAGCTCATCATCAACCGCGAATGGGGCCTCGCCAAGAACGAGAACCCCAACCAGGGTGCCTTCATCATCGAGGAGCTGACCGATCTGGTGGAGGAGGCGGTGCTCAAGGAGTTCGAGGCCATCGCCAGCCGCGGCGGGGTGCTGGGCGCCATGGAAACCGGCTACCAGCGCGGCAAGATCCAGGAGGAGTCGCTCTACTACGAGCACAAGAAGCACGACGGCTCCTTGCCCGTAATCGGGGTGAACACCTTCCTCAACCCCAGGGGCATGGCCCAGCAGGAGATCGAGCTGGCGCGCTCGAGCGACGAGGAGAAGCAGTCCCAATTGAAGCGCCTGGCCGACTTCCACGCCCGTAACGCCGACGAAGCCCCCAAGTGGCAGGCCAGGCTGCAGCAGACGGTGATCGACAACGGCAACGTCTTCGCGGTGCTGATGGACGCGGTGCGCCACTGCTCCCTGGGGCAGATCACCCGGGCGCTCTATGAGGTCGGCGGGCAGTACCGGAGGAACATGTGATGCGACGCCTCCTCGACTATGGCGGAGGTATCCATGCGTTCGATGCCGGATACGTGCGACCGGAGCTTGCCGCGATCCATCTCGTCGTCGACAGCGATCGTGTGGCCGTCATCGACAGCGGCAGCGGCGCATCGCTGCCGCGCGTGGAGGAGGCCTTGTCCGCGCTTGGCCTCGCGTCAGGCAATGTGGACTACGTTTTCCTGACCCATGTCCATCTCGACCATGCCGGCGGTGCCGGGATCATGATGCAGCGCTTTTCCAATGCGCAGCTTGTCGTGCATCCGCGCGGCGTACGCCACATGGCCGATCCACGCTCGTTGTGGTCCGCCGTCTGCACGGTTTATGGCACGGAGCAGGCGCGCGCGCTTTACGGCGAGCTCCTGCCGGTGCCCACCGAGCGCATCGTGGCGGCCGCCGACCGCGCGCGCCTTCGTCTCGGCTCGCGCGAGCTGGAGATCCTTGAGACGCCGGGGCATGCGAAACATCACATCTGTATCCGCGATGGGGCGACGGGCGGGATCTTTACCGGAGATGTTTTCGGGCTGTCGTACCGCGAGTTTGACCAACCAAGCGACCAACTGAGCGACGAGCCGGCCGGGCCTGACGCGGAGAGCGTGGCCGACGACGGCACGCGCAGGTTCATCTTCCCGACGACATCGCCCAGCCAGTTCGATCCGATCGCGATGCACCGCTCGATCGATCTGCTGGTGAGCCTGCAGCCGCCGGCCCTGTACCTCACCCATTTCGGCCGCATCCGTGCCGTACCGCAGCTCGTCGCCCGCCTGCGCCGCCTGATCGACGGCCACGTCGCGGTCGCGCTGCGCGAGCGCGACGCCGGAGCCGGCCGCGAAGCGCGCATCCGCGCCGGTCTCGCGCGGCTCCTGCTCGACGAGTTGCGCGCGTTCGGCTCGACCATGCCGCAGGAGCGGGCGCTCGAGCTGATGGCCACCGACCTCGATCTCAATGCCCAGGGTCTCGACCACTGGCTGCGAACGGCCCACGCCGCTTCCCCCCGCGCGCACATGCCGGATCAGGTAGCCGCTTGCGGCCGCTGACGGTGGCCGCGGCATCGCGACACGCAACGAGCACGGACGCATCCGAGGGCCGACGGAGTGGGACGGGCAGCAGTACGGGAATTCAAGCGGGCCATGCGTGCCGGACTGCGGCCGCAGGCATCGGCGGATGAGGCGGAGCGCGCCCGCGCTTCGGCGCTGGAGCTTCTCGATCGCAGCATCCGCTTTGGCCACGACCGCGTGGCGCTCCTGCGTCTGGCGGCGGCGATGAGGCTCGGCGCCCAGGTGACCGCCGAGCAGTGGCGGTACTGTGAAGCGGCCATGGCGCGGGTCGGCGACGAGGCCTTGCGCGACAGGATCGTCGCGACGGTTCGACATCAAGTCATTCAACGGAGAGAAACAGCATGATCAGTCGAGTAGGGGTGATCGGGGCAGGCACCATGGGCGCCGGAATCGCGCAGGTCTGCGCCACCGCTAGCATTCAGGTAACGATGGTAGATGTTTCGCAGGCGGCGATCGATCGCGGTCAGAGCGCCATCGCGGCCAGCCTCGAGCGCCTGGTGAGCAAGGAGAAGCTCACCGCCGCGCAAAAGGTCGAGGCGCTCGCGCGGCTGCAGGCGACCACCGACTACGCGGAGCTTGCCAGTGCGCAGCTGGTGATCGAAGCGGCGACCGAGAACCTTGAGCTCAAGCTGCGCATTCTGCGTCAGGTCGACGAACTCGTGGCCAAGGACGCCATCATTGCGACCAATACCTCGTCGATCTCGATCACCCAGCTTGCCGCGGTGGTGTCGGCGCCAACGCGCTTCATCGGCATGCACTTCTTCAATCCGGTGCCGATGATGGCCCTGGTGGAGCTCATTCGCGGGCTGCAGACTTCAGACGAAACCCATGCGCGCGTGCTCGCCTTCGCCAAGCACATCGGCAAGACGCCGATCACCGCGAAGAACAGTCCGGGCTTCGCCGTGAACCGCATCCTGTGCCCGATGATCAACGAGGCGGTCTTCGCGCTGCAGGAAGGGCTCGCTACGGCAGAGGACATCGACGCCGGGATGAAGCTGGGCTGCAACCATCCGATCGGCCCGCTGGCGCTCGCCGACATGATCGGCCTCGATACGCTGCTCGCCATCATGCAGGTGTTCTGCGAGGGGTTCGACGATCCCAAGTACCGGGCGGCGCCACTGCTCAAGGAGATGGTCGCGGCGGGCTACCTCGGCCGCAAGAGCGGGCGCGGGTTCTACGTCTACGCCTGACGGGGACTCGGCCATGGGACACCGCTTGTCCAAGATTTATACGCGGACCGGCGACGCCGGCACGACCGGCCTGGGTGACGGCAGCCGCGTCTCCAAGGATAGCTTGCGCATCCATGCGCTGGGCGAGGTCGACGAGGTGAATTCGCTGATCGGCCTGCTGCTGGTCGAAGACCTACCGGCCGCCACGCGGGCGCTGCTGACCGAGGTGCAGCACGATCTCTTCGACCTTGGCGGCGAGCTCTCGATACCCGGCATGAATCTGCTCGCCGAGGGCCAGGTCGCGCTGCTCGAGCGCGAGCTCGACGCCATGAACGAATCGCTGGAGCCGCTCAAGGATTTCATCCTCCCCGGCGGCTGCCGCGCGGCGGCGCTCGGCCACCAGGCCCGTGCGGTCTGCCGGCGTGCCGAGCGGGCGGTCGTGGCCCTTGCTGCGGCCGAGCCGGTCCGCGAGGCGCCGCGCCGCTACTTGAATCGGCTGTCCGATCTGCTGTTCGTGCTCGCGCGTTTTCTCAACCGCACGGCCGGCTGTGGCGACGTGCTTTGGCAGAAGGCCCGGAATGCCGGCAGGAAAGGAATGGATCGTGAGTGAATACGCCGCGCCTTTGCGCGACATGCAATTTGTACTGCAGGAACTCGCCGGAATCCACGCCAGCCCCACCTGCGTCGTGGCCTTCGGCGACCAGGGCGGCGCCACCGGCTACCGCGTCGGCGAGGAGAGCCGCCGCCTCGAATACGTTTTCATCATGATGAACGCGGCGCGCTTCAGCATCGGGCTGGAGCACCGAGACGGCCAACGAGGTCGCCTCCCTCGGCGCGCAGATCCACGGCGGCATGGGTTTCGTCGAGGAGACCGGCGCCGCCCAGCATCTGCGCGATGCGCGCATCACGACGATCTACGAGGGCACCACCGGCATCCAGGCCATCGACCTGATCGGCCGCAAGATCGCCCGCGAAGACGGCCGCACGATACGCGCGGTCATCGCCGAGATGTACGAGGTGGCGCAGCAGCTCCGATCAGCGACGAGCAGTTCTAGTCCGGACACGATGGTGGATCTCTACCCGCAACGCATCGTCTGCCTCACCGAGGAGCCAACCGAGGTGCTCTACGCCCTCGGCGAGGAGGCGCGCATCGTCGGCATCTCCGGTTTCACGGTGCGGCCGGCGCGGGCGCGCAAGGAAAAGCCCAAGGTCTCGGCCTTCACCAGCGCGAAAATCGCCGCGATCCTCGAACTCGAGCCGGATCTCGCCATCGGCTTTTCCGACATGCAGGCCGACATTGCCCGCGAGCTGATCAAGGCCGGCGTCGAGGTGTGGATCAGCAATCACCGCTCGGTGGCCGGCATCCTCGCCTACGTGCGCCGGCTCGGCGCACTGGTCGGCGCCGGGGACAGGGCAGAGCGCTACGCCCGGGAACTCGAGGCGCAGGTCGAGCGGGTGCGGGATGCGGCTGCGCGCCTGCCGCGACGGCCGCGGGTCTACTTCGAAGAATGGGACGAACCCCAGATCAGCGCCATCCGCTGGGTGTCCGAGCTGATCGGCATCGCCGGCGGCGGCGACATCTTTCCGGAGCGCGCGGCCAGCCCGCTGGCTGGCGATCGCATCGTGGCCGATCCCCAGGAAGTCGTGCTTCTCACGCCGGACATCATCCTGGGCTCCTGGTGCGGCAAGAAGTTCCGCCCGGAGCAGGTCGCCGCCCGCCCGGGCTGGGCGGCAATCCCGGCGGTGCGGGACGGCGAGCTGCACGAGATCAAGTCGCCCATCATCCTGCAGCCGGGGCCGGCGGCCCTGACCGACGGGCTGGCCGCCCTGCACGCGATCATCGCCCGCTGGGCAGCCGAGCACCCCAACACCCGGAGCACCCCATGTTCAACGCCATCCTCCTGACCCAGCACGACAAGCGCACCCGCGCAGAACTCACGCAGCTAGACGAAGCACAACTGCCTGAAGGGGACGTCGACGTGCGCGTCGAATACTCGACCCTCAACTACAAGGACGCGCTCGCCATCACCGGGCGCGGGGCGATCGCCAAGAGCTGGCCAATGGTGCCGGGCATCGACCTGGCCGGCGTGATCGAGGCGAGCCGCCATCCGGACTGGCAGGCCGGCCAGGCGGTGGTGGTGACCGGCTGGGGCCTGGGCGAAACCCACTGGGGCGGACTGGCGCAGAAGGCACGCCTCAGGTCCGAGTGGCTGCTGGCCCTGCCCAGCGCCTACACGACGCGCCAGGCGATGGCCATCGGCACCGCCGGCTTCACCGCGGCCCTGTGCGTGATGGCCTTGCAGCGCCATGGCCTCCAGCCGGGTGACGGCGAAGTGCTGGTCACCGGCGCGGCGGGCGGGGTCGGCTCGATCGCCGTCACGCTGCTCGCCGGGCTCGGCTACCAGGTCGTCGCCTCGACCGGGCGCAGCCACGAGGCCGAATACCTGTTCCATCTGGGCGCCGCCCGCATCATCGATCGCGCCGAATTGTCGGTGCCAGGGAAGCCGCTGCAGAGCGAACGCTGGGCCGGCGTGGTGGATACCGTCGGCAGCCACACGCTCGCCAACGCCTGCGCCGCCACGCGCTGGAATGGCGCGGTGGCGGCCTGCGGGCTCGTCCAGGGCGCCGACTTCCCGGCCACGGTGATGCCCTTCATCCTGCGCGGCGTCACCCTCTACGGCATCAACAGCGTCTTCAACGACAACGTGACGCGCCGCCGTGCCTGGGAACTGCTCGCGCAGCATGTCGATACCGGCAAGCTCGAACCGATGACGAACGAGATCGGATTGTCGGAAGCGATCGATTACGCGCCACGCATCCTCGACGGGCTGGTGCGCGGACGTACGGTGGTGGACGCGTCGCGTTGAATGACTGTTAGAATGATTTTCGTGTCAGGTGTCCCTCGCCGCGGCGAGGGATGAAACGGGAAGCCGGTGGAACTGGTCGTGTTGTCGGCCAGGCGATTCCGGCGCTGCCCCCGCAACGGTAAGCGAGATTGAGAGCAGCAGATTGCCACTGTGCGCACGCATGGGAAGGCGCTGCTCGGGAGAACCCCTCCACTCGCAAGCCCGGAGACCGGCCTGATGCGAATAGTGCGACATCGCGGAGGGCGGTGATCACAGGCTCGGGCACTGGCGGCCCGGCCTCCCGGTTTTCCTCCTCCCCAATGTCGCGATCGTCCATCTTGCACGCGGGTGTGCGTGCGGAGAATTTGCATGATCGTGCGACGCTCGGGGAGCGCCGCGCCGCCGTCTGTTCGGGCGGCGGTTCGTCCCCTAACTTCATCCGCTAAGTCCGCGCGCCGCTGCACCGCGCTCTTCATCGCCGCGCCCGCCTCGGGGCAAGGCAAGACCACCGTCACCGCTGCCCTGGCCCGCTGGCATCGCCGGCAGGGGCGCCGGGTGCGCGTGTTCAAGACCGGTCCGGACTTCCTCGATCCGATGATCGTGCAGGATGGCACGCGCGAGGGGCAGGTCGTGCTCGCCATGGAGCTGCACGCCCTGGTGCGCAACGCGCCGGCCTATGGCCCGCGGCCCGGCTTGCTGATCATCGGCGAGACGGTGCGCCTGAGCCCCCACTACCGGTCCGGCCATCCCGCGGCCCTGCCGGCGCGGGAAACCCGAGCCACCGACTTCTCGGCCGCGGAGCGCGCCAGCTTCTATCGCCTGATCGAAGCCCGCCGCGACATGCGCCACTTCGCCGCCGGCGCGCGCGTCGAGCCAGCCACCCGGCAGCGCCTGTTCGAGGCCGCCCACTGCGCCCCCTCGGTCGGCCTGATGCAGCCCTGGCGCTTCCTGCGCGTCACCGAAGTGCGCCTGCGCGAGGCCATCGCCGAGCTGGTCGACGCCGAACGCCAGGCCACCGCCGATGCCCTGGGCGAGCGCCGCGAGACCTTCCTGCGCCTCAAGGTCGAAGGCGTGCGCGACTGCGCCGAGCTGCTGGTGGCCGCCCTGGCGCCCGACGACGGCACCCTGTTCGGCCGGCGGACCCTGCCGCGGGAGACGGCCCTGTGTTCGCTGGCCTGCGCCATCGAAAACCTGTGGCTCGCCGCCCGCGCCGAAAATCTCGGCCTGGGCTGGTTCTCGCTGTTCGACCCGGCGGCGCTGGCGCGCCTGCTGGAGATGCCGGAAGGCGCGCAGCCGGTCGGCGTGCTGTGTCTGGGCCCGGTGCACCGCTTCTATGACGGCCCCATGCTCGAAAACGAAGGCTGGCGCCAACGTCAGCCGCTCTCGTCGGTGGTCTATGCCGACCGCTGGGGCCAGGCCGATCCCGATCTGGCGGACGCTGCGCCCGCCTGAATCCGGAGTCTCCATGGACATCGAAACACCGCCCTCCGAGCGCCGCTTCCTGCGCCCGTCCGAGCGCCGCGGCGGCGAGCGCCGCGGCCTCATCCTGGTGCACACCGGCGACGGCAAGGGCAAGAGCACCGCGGCCTTCGGCCTGGCCCTGCGCGCCCATGGCCGGGGCAAGCCGGTGACCGTCTTCCAGTTCGTGAAGGCCACCGGCGCCCGCTTCGGCGAGCATCGCGCCTTCGACCGCCTGGGCCTGCCCATCGACGGCCTGGGCGACGGCTTCTCCTGGAAGAGCCGCGACCTCGAGCACTCAGCCGGACTGGCCCGCGCCGGCTGGGCCAAGGCCGAGGCGGCGATCCGCGGCGGCGAATTCTTCCTGGTGGTGCTGGACGAAATCACCTACCCGCTGCGCTACGGCTGGATCGCCCTCGACGTGGTGCTGGCGGCGCTGCGCGAACGACCGCGCGACGTGCATGTGGTGCTCACCGGCCGCAACTGCCCGCAGGAGATCATCGAGCTCGCCGACACCGTGACCGAGATGCGCATGGTCAAGCATCACTTCAAGGCAGGCGTCCCGGCGCAGCGGGGGATAGAGGATTGAGCTCGACCTCCGCCACGCTGGCGCTGGCCGTGCCCGTCGCCCTTGCCATCGACCGCCTCTGCGGCGGGCCGCCGGCCTGGGCCCATCCGGTGGTGGCCATGGGCGCCTACCTGCGCGCCCTCGGCCCTCGCTTGGCGGCGCTGTCCCCGGCCTGGGCCTGGATCGGCGGCACCTTGGCCTGGTGCGTCGCCGTCGCCGCCCTGGCGGCGCTGGGCGCCTGGCTGGAGGCGGCGCTGCTGGCCGCGCCGGCCTGGGCCGCCGCGCTGGTTCTCGGCGTGCTCCTCAAGCCCTTGCTCTCGGTACGCTGCCTGCTCGATGAAGTCGCGGCGGTGGAGGCGGCGCTCGCCGGCTCGCTGGAGCAGGGCCGGGTGCGCCTCGCCCGCCTGGTGAGCCGCGATACGACGGCCCTCAGCGAGACCGCCATCCGCGAAGCGGCCCTGGAGACCCTGTCCGAAAATCTCAACGACTCGGTGGTCGCACCGCTGTTCTGGTGGGCGCTGGCGGGCCTGCCCGGCGCGCTGGTCTATCGCTTCGCCAACACCGCGGACGCCATGCGGGGCTATCGCGGCCGTTACGCCTGGGCCGGCTGGTGCGCGGCGCGTGCCGATGATGTGCTGTCCTGGTGGCCGGCGCGCATCACCGCTATGCTGCTGTGCCTGGCGGCGGGGCGCTGGCCCGGCTGGGGCGCGCTCCGGCGCGAGGCGGCGGCCACACCCTCGCCCAACGGTGGCTGGCCCATGGGTGCGATGGCGCGGCTGTCCGGCTGCGCGCTCGGCAAGCCCGGCGCCTATGCCCTCAACGCGGCCCGGAGCGTAACTGAACAGTCGGATCGGCGGCCCGGTCCCGCTCGCCTGGGCCCAGAGGTAACTCTTCGTCTGCGCCGCCCGCCCTGGCTCCTTGAGGACTTGAACCACCGTCTCGTCGGCGTGGACGAGGTCCGCCTCGAGCAGGTGATCGCGCAGCAGGTTGATGATCGGCTGGACCGCCTCGCCGACCTTGACCACGCTCGAGGCCAGGGTGGTCCGCGACAGATCGCCGCCGAAGCGGCCCAGGAGTGCGACCTGACGATACAGCGGCAGCGCATCCAGGTACTTCGAGCTCACCACCCAGGCGAGGGCCGATTCGGTCAGCAGCCCCTTCGGGATGATGCGCGGCGGGGCCGGGGTGACCTTGATCCCCTGGTCGCAGCACGGGCAGGCGTACTTCACCCGCTGGTGCTGGATCACCCGCACCTGCTGGGGAATGATGTCGAGCTGCTCGCTGATCTCGACACCGATCTCGACCAGGACGGCGCCGTCGTGCGCGCAGCGGCGCTCGGATTCCGGCAGTTCGTGGCGAACGACCTCGCGCGGCAGATTCGGATCCAGGGGCTTGCGTCCGCGCTTCTTGCGCACGTGGCCGGACACCTCGATGCCGTCCGCCTCGACCTCTTCGGCGGCCGGCGTGCCCTCGGGCGCCAGGGCTTCGGCCTCGTTGAGGAAGAAGTCCTTCTGGTCACTGCTGTCGCGCGCTTCGCTTCGGGCGGCGAACAATTGCCGCAAGTGCGCGGCGAGTCGCTCCTTGAGCAGATCGCGCTCGACCGTGATGGTCCGCAACTGATCCCGGAGGGCGTCCCGCTCGGCCACGAGCGCGGCAAAGGCTTCGGGGGTCAGGGATGTCGTAGTCATCGGCCGATTTGACTACCGGCGCGCGACGCCGGTTCACCCCGCTTGCAGATATTTGCGCTCAGGATGCGGGCGCATCGCGGCGAGGTCAATCCCGGACAGCAGCCAGTGCAGCTGCTCGACGCTCAAAGCGACGACGTCGGCATCGTTGGGCCAGATGAAGCGGTCGGTTTCCAGTCGCTTGGTCATCAGCCAGAAGCCGTTGCGATCCCACAGCAGGATCCGGATCCGGTCGCGCCGGCGGTTGCCGAACACGAACAGCGCCGGCGCGAACGGGTCCAGTCCCAGCGCCTGCTCGACCAACAGCGCGAGCCCGTTGATGTTCTTGCGCCCGTCGACCGCGTCGCGGTGCAGGTAGACCTTCAGCCCCGGTTCGAAACGGAACATGGTAGTCCGGCCAGGACGGTCAGCACGGCAGCAACGTCCTCGCAGCACAGGTGGCTCAACTCGGCGCGAACCCCGTTGGCCAAGGCAATGTCGATGCGCAGGCCGGGCTCGGTCGTGACGGCGGGTGTCGTGACGACGGGAATGAAGGCCGACGCAGCGTCGACGGAAACCGCGGCCGACTGGACTGCCGAGGTGCCGGAACGCTCCTTCCGGTACAGCGCGATCCAGTTGCGCAGCTGATTGGTGTTCAGGCCATAGGCCCGCGCGACCTGGGCAACCGAGTGGCCGCCGCGCAGGC
Organism: uncultured Methyloversatilis sp.; assembly: GCA_964555165.1. Lineage (GTDB taxonomy): Bacteria > Pseudomonadota > Gammaproteobacteria > Burkholderiales > Rhodocyclaceae > Methyloversatilis. The sequence goes on from CAZKRN010000004.1 coordinate 127,624, forward strand.
ACACCTCGATCAGCTCCCGCTTTGCACCTTCGTCGTAGGTGCAGTTGCCACCGCTGCCGCGACGAACAACCAGCCGACGCGCGAGTTCATCATCTCTCATCATTTCGTGCCCACTCACTTTCTCGTGGGCACGAGTTTCAACATCCCACGCGCTCGGCGCTAGACATCGTCAATAGGGCGCTTACGCCTGATCTTGGACAGCACAAGAAGGCCCGATCTTGGATTCTCGTCATAACCCGTCCGAAACCCGCGTCAGATCAAGAGGCACCGGTCCGGTTTCGGCTGTTTTGGACAGCAGTGAGGGCGCTTACTTTCTTCCTGAGCCCGGCTTCCTGCGGAGATCTCATCCTGCCGAGATCTCACATTGTCACGAAGTTCCCCGTCTTGCGCGCTGGTCGGACGCGGCGTGCGCTAGCTCTGACCGACGCCGAGGATTACTTCGGCGAACTGCGTGGGCATCGTGACCTGAAACCGCTGTTGGCCACGTTGGAGCAGCGCATCGCCGATGCGGGGGTCGCTAAATGCAAAGTTGCGTGGTATCACGAATGCAGAGTCGTCACTCGGTCTCGTTTAACAGCGCATGGGGCATCACAATAGTTTTGCGCCTGCTCGGAACTGGACTCATGCAGAAGCCGCTTACCCTCTCCGATGAAAACATCCCACCGCCCGTCCCGCCAGCACCCCGACCACCAGTGGCACGCAAGGCAACAGCAAGGGATGCAGCGTCACCGGCAGCACGAAGCCGATGACCGTCGCGCAGAGAGAGATGATGCCCAGGCTCGCGTACAGCGCGAACATCTCCGGATCGTGCTGCAGGAATTCCTTGGCCTTGATGAGCCGTCCGAACCCGCCGTCAACAAGTGCGGCCAGGATGAACACCGTCAGCTCCGGCAGCCATTCGAGCAGAGTGGCGAACCGGTAGCTGGCGAGCAGCAGCAGGGCGTCGACGGCGCGGAAGTAGGCGTTATTGAAGAGGCGCTGGTTGACCGAGGACATCTCGCGGGACACGGCGCCATTCACGCCCGCCGGCGAGGGCGCATCCTTCGCTGCAGGAATCGGGGTAACCTCGGCCGTCGTCTCCTGCATCGTCAGCGACCGATTCAGCATGCGGGTGGCCGGCTCGCCGCCCCAGTATGCAGCCGCCGCCTCATGCTCGGCGCGCAGTTGGGCCAGGAAGCGCTCCGGCGGATGCGCCGCGGGCATATACAGCACGAGTACCAGCAGGATAAGCAGCGATACCACGGCGACGGCGCGGATCATGGCGCCTTCCCCTGCGTACCGCGCGGCTTCGCATCGGGATCGAGGATCGGAAACCGCCCCTTGATGATCCGGCCGCCCGATACAGAGGCGAAGTACTGGAGGTTGGGCAGCTTCCCCAGCACATCCGCCGGCACCATCTCCTCGAAGCTCTCGGTGAGCTGCGTGGAATAGCTCGACGAGAAGTCGCCCAGGTGGGCGTCCGAGCCGTGGCTCAAGCCCACGCGCACGGTGTGGATCGCCGTCTTGCCGAAGGTCTCGACGACAAAGTCCTGGGTCGGCCGGTCCTTGGTGCGCAGGGCGATCAAGTTGTTGAGGTTGCCCAGCGCCATGCGTGCCGCATCTTCGCTGCCCAGCCGCTTGGCCAGGTCCGCCAGGGTCTGCATTGCGCAGGTGGTGAAGATGCCGCCCTCGGCACCCTTGTTGAGGATCTCGATCAGCGGCTGATTGATGACGTTCGAGACCTCGTCGACGAAGAGCGCAATGCGCCGGTAGCTGCCCAGGTTGTAGCGCATGCCGGCCCGCGCCGCCTGGTCGGCCAGCGCCAGGGCGCCGATGGCCGAGGCGACGGAAGGATCGGGGAGGGAGTCCAGGCACATGTAGAGCACATGACCGGCCCGCTCGATCTTCTCGAAGTTCATGATGGGGCGCCTGTCGTCCGCATCGAAGGGATCGGGTGAGAGGCTCTTCCCCAGATCGCCCGAGGTCAGCATCGACAGAATGGGGAGCAGGTTGGCGGTGATCTTCTGATAGTGCTCCCGGTTGTGGCGGAAGGTGCGCACCTGGGCGTCGATCACCTTGTTGCGCTGGTTCTGGGCGATGTGGTGCTCGTAGTAGCCGACGAAGGCCATCAGGTCGGCGCTGGCCGCTTCTGACGGGCGCTTGAGGTTGCCGCGGTGGGCGTCGTTGAGGAGCTTCTTCATCTCGGGCAGTTCCCGCCAGCCGGCACCGAGGGTTTGGTCATAGTAGCGGCGCAGCGAGCTTTCCAGAACCGGCTCGATGCCGCCCTCGATGTACTTGGTGAGCTTGACCAGATTCGGCCGTTCCTCGATTTCGACCAGGCCCTGCACCACGACATTGACCGCATCCCAGCCGAAGGCTGAGAAGGCGCCGGCGGTGTCGGGCGGCATGATCGACTGGATGCGCGAAGCGATCTCGGTGGGCTTCTGCCAGTTGAAGGTGAAGTCCAGGCGCACGCCCCGTTCCGGGAAGGCCGGGTGGAACTCCAGGAAGGTGTCCGGCTCGCGGTAGTCGGCGCAGGCACGCTCCACGACGCGTTTGAGCCGCCGACTGTTTTTCGGGTCGATCACGATCACCACGTCGCCGCGCCGGATCGCCTGGGTGATCAGGTTGGCGAGCGCCACACCCTTGCCGGACTGGGTGGTGCCGACCAGCAGCGTGCCGCCCTCGAAATTCTGCAGCGGCCGGTGCAGGGGGCCTTCCTTCGGTTCGACGCCGTGGATGTAGGGCAGGCCGATCTCGGCGTCAGGCTGGGGCTTGGCGTTGTAGCCGAGCAGCCGCAGCAGGCGTGGTGACACCGCGAATTCCCGGTAGTCGATCTTGGCGAGCTCGTAGAGCCGTTGCGAATGCACTGGCCGCCATTCGAAGCCGAAGCCCAGGAAGACCGCGGCCGGATCCTTGCACCAGTGGGCCAGGTCGTCGGTGCCGATGACCTCGATACCGCGCCCGCCCAACGACGCCCGCAAGACGAGCATGTGCAGCGCCTGGGCTACCCGCAGTACGCCCATGGCTAAGCAGACGAGCGCCAGCGGCAGGGCCAATTGCGGGGGGAGGGCGCCGGTCACGCCGACGCCGACGAAATAGAGCAGCGCCAGCCACCAGGCGATACCGGCATAGACCTCGTAGGCCCGGCGCCAGGGCATTTCGTAGCGGCGTACCAGCATCTCAGCCTGCTTCCACCGGTGGCGCGACAAAGCCCGCCAGATCGAGGCCGCGCACGCAGCGCGGGTCGAGCACGAGGCCAACGGTGGGATTGCCGTTGAAATCGCGCGACAGGGTCGGCGGCCCGTCCCGATTTGGCCTGACCAAGAGCTTGGTTTCGGTGAGCGCTCGCATGGCGAGCGACGGCTGGATTCCGCGTCGCTCGAATTCGACCAAGGGCACGAACACCCCTTGGGCGATGGTGCACACGGCGGGCGGCCCCATGCCATCGTTGAGCGTGCGGATGGCCTCGGCCAGGCCGTCGCGCACGACCGGATTCAGACGCATCGGGGCTTGCAGGGCGAAGGTGGCGGGGGGCGGCTCCGAGACTGGCTCCGGCGGGGATGGGTCGGGCGTTTTTTCAACCGCTGCACTGGCTTTGCTGCCGGCGGGCGGCTCGGGCGGCGGTATCAGCGATAGCTGGGTGCCGCTCTTGACGGGAATCACCGACGCAGGCTCGGGCCCGGGCGCTTGCGGCGCAGGTTGGGCGGGCGCACGCTCCGGTTTGAATTCCAGCGCCTGAGGTAGGGCTACCGGTGGCGGATCGATTCCCGCGAGCAGAATCGCCGGGGCCGAGAGCTTGACGGCTTCGAGCGGGGCCTTGGCACCGGGCGGCTGGATCGACCAGGTCGAGCGGCCTGCCGTCGCCGCCTCGAACACGCCCGCGGCCAGCAGCAGTTCCAGCACGGTCTCGGGCGCTTTGGGAATGCCGGCCAGTTGGTCGGCCTCGAGCAACTGGTGGATATCCTCGGCGCCGCCGGGCCAGATCAGGAACAGTCCATCCTGCCCGAACCACAGGCGCGATTTATCGCGATTGGGCAGCCACGCGGAGTTGCCGCGGGTGAGCCGCCGCAGGGCATCGACCAGGTAGCGTTCGAGGTGGGAACCATATTGCGGCGAACCGTAGCGGTCGGCGCTGGCGATCAGATTGCGGTCGATGACGAGCGCCAGCGAGCGGCGCACGAGCTCGTCGAGGATGTTGTGGTCGCGATAGACCGGGATGCCGCCGATGCTGGCCAGCAGGTGGGGCACGATGACCGCATTGCCCTCGGCGAGGTCGGCCATCACCGCGGGCGACACCACATGGGGCAGGGCGAAGAGTCCCAGGCCGCGCGCTTCGACGGCCTGGGGCCGCCAGCGCAGGAAATAGCGGTCGCTGCCGCGCGAGTCCAACCAGTCCGTCAGCGGTTGCAGGAAGGCCGGCCAGGTCTCGCCCGCGGCATCGGTGACGATGACATGGCTCATCAGGCGGTGCAATTCGCTGCACAGGCCAGCGATGAAGGTTGCGTGGCGCCAGCGCGGCTCGAGTTGCCGGCGTGCCGAGATGCTCATCCGCCCCGAAAAGATGTGCGCGTCGGTGCCTTGCAGGCTGAAGAAGGCCGTCTCCAGGCCGAGCCGCAAGAGCCCGCCGGGTGTGCTGAAGTAGTTGTCGGCGGTCGCCGGCAGGAGGTGCACGCAGGCGGCGTAGCGGCGCACCAGCGCCAAGATGTCGCGCTCGAAGCCGTCCCGGTCGGCGCCGTAGCAGAGCTTGATGCGCGCGATCAGGTCTGCTTCGCCGGCCAGCAACTCGTCGACGGGCAGCACGGCGAAACCGGGGTCGGAGGCGGGGTAGGCAGTGGCGGGCGTTGGTGTGGCAGGCATGGCGGCACCGCGATGCCGGAAGGAATGGGATGTGACCATTCTCGTGACGTCTACGCGGCCTGTCGCGTCGAAACAGGGCCTATTCGGCGGGGGTATCGCTCCCGGGGCTCAGCAGATGAAAGAGCGCCAGCATGCCCAGTTGGCGCTCCGTCATGTCGCGGGTGGTGCGGGCCGGGTAGGAGGCCTGGATGCGATGGTCCAGGTGAAAGCGTTCCAGGAGCTTGCAGAAGGGGCAAGCGTCGCCGTGTGCCACGGTGCCGACGGCGGCAATGAACTCGCAGCCGCAACTCGGGCAGGGGAGCACGGACAGCGTGGATGCGGTGGCCAGCCAGATGCCGTCGATATAGGAGACGAGGTTGAAGGCGCGATCCAGGCTGATGCGATGAGGCGGCTGCGTGGTGGATTGGTAGGCGCGGTAGGCGAGGACCAGGGCGTCGCCGGCGGTGAGCCCCTGGACGCGCAACTGACGATACTTGGCGCCGATGAGGCAGGCATCGGCACGCAGAATGAGGTTGGCTCCGTGGTACCACTCGGCCGAATCGGGGGCGCGTCCACGTGGGATGCTTCGGGGATCGGGGAAGAACAGAGTCTGCACCTGACGCGGCGGGATGCCGGTGATGAGGTGGATAGTCTTCAGCCGTGCGCCGAGCGCCGCCAACTGCTTCGCCAGTTGGATGGCGCGCAGGTGCCGGTCGCCGCGCGTCGGCATGGGTCTCGGTTCCTACCGCCGGCCTTCGACGGGCTTGGGTGGATGGACGAGTGCCATGGGGCCTGCCAGCGGCCGGGGAGCGCTCAAGAGCGTTACCAGGTCGGCGCGCGGCGGGAACAGGGTCGTGTCGCCGACGTGGATCACCAGAGACCACAGATCATCAAGGCTCAAGCTCCGAAGGTAGTTGGCTTGTTCGATGTCGAGCCCGTACCGGCAGCAGGTTGAAGCCATGTCATGCTGGAGACCGGCGCGTATGACGACGAGCATGTTCAGGTTGATCCATTCGGCATCGGTAAGGGTCACGTGACTCATGGGCCTGGTCTCCGGTTCGCCCTGGTGCGACAGATGCCCACGACGTCGACGTTGGAAACCTTCGTGAGCGATTGGGCGCGATGGGGTGTAGTGAGGGCAGATCTGGATCAGAATAGATACCGCGAACGCTGTATGGCAATAGCATTGTCCGGGTGGCGAGGGGCTCCGCTATCCTTGCCACACGCAAGGTCCGATCGATGCCGTCGCTTGGGGAATCGCGCCGTCGCATGCCGGCTGAGACGACCACGCCGAACGGAATATCCATGGCGTTTGCATGGACATGACGGGGAAGGGCAGAAAGCCGGCCGGGGTATGCGCCCCGGCCCGGCTTTCTGCGATCTTCAGGATCAGGCAGCTTCCGCCAGCCCTTTCCACTCATGGGCCGGCAAGTCGATCAGGCGGCCGCCCAGCGCTTCGAACTCCGTCGCGCGGTCGTAGTCCTCGACCTCCTGGCTGTAATGCGTGACCGCATTGACCAGGCCATAGCCCGAGAGCTGACCTTCGGCGATCAGGTGTCGCAGCACGCCGGCGCGCTCGGTGTCGTTCAAGGTGTAGCGCTGTGCCAGCACCTCGACCGTCTTCACCGGATCGCCCACCAGCGGGATGGCGAGCGTCTTCTGCAGCTTCTGCGCCGTCTGGCGGAAGGTCGCTTCCGACACTGCCGCCTGCACCACGTCGCGCACCTTCAGGAAGAAGGCCTTGTCGTCGGCGCGCAAGGTGTCGTCCTGATACACCGTGATGCCCTCATCCTCGGCGCTGAGCGCGCGGCCCACGTGGGTCTTGCGCAGCGAGCGGTCGGCAGCGATGAGGCCGTTGCTGCACACCAGCCGGAACAGTAGGGGTTGCACCGACAACGTCCCCTGGCCAACCTCCGAGTTCGAGATCACCACCCCGGCCTGCACCACGTCGCCGGGCGCCATCTCGTACTTCAGGCGCGGCGTGATGCACTTCAGGTACATGCGCGTCTCGGTCAACTCGACCGACTCGAAGCGTACTTCCGGCAACTGCTGCAGGATGGGCAGCACGCTCTCGGCCAGGTCGAAGTTGTCCAGGCGCCGGTAGCGATCCGACAGCACGGCCCGCACCTGACCGTCGAGGGTGCGCAGCATGCGCCGCTCTTCCTCGCTTTGCAGCCAGGTGTTGACGTTGCGGTCGAGCAGGGCCGGCTGGTCTTCACGCATGCGCTCGAAGTAGGCATACGGAATCTTCAGCTTGTCCGCCAGCTGCCGGCGTGCCAGCGGGGTGACGCTGTAGCGCACCGGGCCGCCGCCCTCCTCGATCACGAGGCGGGTCTCGCCCCGGTCGTCGGTGGCATGGCGCACCAGCGTCGAGGGCACGATCAAGTCCTTCTTCGAATTCAGCTGGCGCTCGAGTTCCTGGGCGAGGCTTACGAGAGAACGTCCGCTTTTCATGGCAATCTCCTTGTCACAATGGAAAAGCGGGGACGGCACCACCCGCTCGCGGGGATGCACATCCCCGCGAGGGTCGATGGCGGACCGGCAATCGGCCGATCCGGATAGGGCGCGACGCGAATCGCGCGAGAACTCCAGGGCTGTCTTCGCGACGCCGTCAGGCGCCGCCTGGTCTGACAACTACCAGTGGGGCAAACCGCCTTTTCACCGGAACCGCCGGATACAGTCCCGCTGAAAAGGCGGGTGCGGCGCCATCACAAGATGGACCGCACCCTCATCAAGCGCTCATGCCGCGCGGGGCGCCTGGGCTTGCAGCCGCTGACGCCAGATATCGGCCCAATCGGTGCCGGCCTGCCTGGGCAGAAACACCCGCACTTCGCGCCGACCGGTGGTTTTCTCCTCGCGCTTCAACCGACGCGCCAGCGCGAAGGCGAAGGCCTGGCCGGCGAAGTCGCCGTCGGCGTCGTTGTCCGCGTAGATGCAGACTTTGCGCACCATGTCGGGCAGCCACAGCTTCTCCAGGTTGCCGGCATTGAGCCCGGCCCAGACTGGCTTGCCGGTCGCCAGATGCAGGGCGAGGCCGGTCTCGATGCCTTCGCTGATCGCCAGTTCCTCGGTCACCTCGAAGAGACGCACCGCGGCGCCGTTGATCCCGGCCGAGAGCACCTTCTTCGCATCCAGGGCCGCGAGCTTGCCGCCGTTCTGCAGATAGGTCCGGTGCAGGGTTACGGCATGGCCGTCGGCCCCCTGGATGCAGGCCAGCATCGCCGGGTACTCGGCGATCTTGCGCGACTTGCCGGCGGCATCCTTCTGGTAGTAGCCGAGGGCCGGATGAAAACGCAGCACCTTCGGGTACACCGGCAGCGCCAGGCCCCGGCTGCTCAGGTAGCGATCCACCTCGTCGCCCACTGTTACCGGCCGGGCTTCGTTCCAGATGCGTTGGGCCAACTTCTTCATGCGCTCGGCCGAAGGTTCGTCCGTCCGGGACGGTGCCGTCGCCGGCATCATCCCCAGACAGCGCTCGACGTCGCGCAACGCGGTGTTGAAATCCACCCCCAGCACCGCCTGCAGCAGCTTGAAGCCGCCGCCCGCGCCGCACTGGCGGCAGTGGTAGTTCCCCTCGCCGAACTTGTCGGTGTACTGGAAGCGGTCGGTGCCACCGCACAGCGGGCAGGGCAGGTTGCGGCGCTTCAAGATGCGCTCGTCCACGCCCAGACTGGCCAGTATCTCGGTCCAGTGGCCATGTGCACGCTGCTTGACCGCTTCGATGCGGGCCGCGTAGTCACGATCCTGCATGGCGGCCTCCCATCTCGGGTGCTTCGGCAACCAAGGCCACCGAATGACCGGGCGCCGAGCCCACGCCCACCGTGACCTGGAAGGCCTTGCCGTGGAGCAGGGGATATTTGCCCAGCCGCAGATCCTGCAGCAGCGAGTCGAGCGTCTGCACCGGATCGACCGAACGCAGACGACGGATGAGGTCCGCCAACGCGTCGCGGTCGGCGTCCAGGTCCGACCCCTGAAACTGGTCGTTTTCGTCCATGAAGGACGAGACCTGACGTACGGGCTCTCCAGACGTCTCGCCGGCCGGGATGTATAAGACGTCTTCGTGGCAGACGCCATGGTCGGCGATCTCGACGACGTCGTGGCCGACGCGGATGCGCACGGTCTCGCACAGGATCACGGTGGGCCACACCCAGCGCCCTTCCAACTGCACGCGCAGCTGTTCGGCCACCGGCTCGACCCGTACCGCTTCTTCCTCCAGGAAGCGCACATGGCGCTGGGCCCAATGGTCGAGATGCAGGCCGATCCAGTCGAAGACCAGATAGCCCTTGGCCCGGGCCAGCATCCAGCGCGCCGCGTTGTCCTCGCCCATCCAGTTGAGCGAAACCAGCTGCACCGCGCCGCTTTCGATGGTTTGGCGGGTGGGGGCCATGGCCACTTGCCGGACATAGTCGCGGCTGTCGTCCTGGATCGGGTAGCCGACGATGTCGTCAAACAACTCGGCCGGCAGCACGTCGAGGTCGTTCAACATATCCACTTGCCCCGAGCCCCGCATCGCTGCGTAGTAGATCTCGACGAAGCGGTCGGGCGGCAACTGCATCTTGGCCACTTCCAGGGTCCGGCGCCAGCAGGCTTTCAGCTCGGCATCGATGCGTTTGCTCTGCACGTCCTCGTCGATCAGCTTGTCGCGATCCGGCAGGCGCGCGGTGAACTGGCGCGAGTCCAGGTGCACGACATTCACCTTGTCGAGCAGGCAGTAGGTCGGCTTCATGACGCAGAAGCCCTGCAGGAACACCATCGTTTCGTAGCTGTTCTTGCCGTCGCGCGTGCCGGCGAGGTGGACCGCGCCCATCGGGCTCGGCATCGTCGCGAGATTCGCCAGCGCAAAACGCCGCACGAGCGGCTTGCCGTTGAACAGCACCGGCACCGGAAAACCCAGGCACAAGGTTTCGATGCGGTTGTTCAGGTCAGGCAGGTCGACGCCGTGCAGCTCGATCCGCGTGCCGGAGACCGTCTCCGCGATGGTTTCCACCTCGATCGACGCCTTGGCCAGTGCCGCAGCGGTATCGATATCGACCCGCTGATGGTTCGAGGCGACGATACAGCGCGTGGCGGCATAGAGGCACTTCGAGAATCCGACCCCGAACGGGCGCTCCTCGGCGGCGGTGGCCGCATCCCAGCCCGACTCGTGGAAGCTCAGGAGCTTCTGGAAGTCGTCGAGGCCGCAGCCATCGTCCTGCACCCGCAGCATCTGGGCGGCGGCGTCGTAATCGATCTCGATCCGCGTCGCGCCGGCGCGGCGGGCGTTCTGCAACAGCTCGGAGACGAGCGTGAAGCGGTCGGTGAAGGCGTAGCGCTGGTTGCGCAGCGCGCCTTCCTCGTTGATTCGAACCTGTATCTGCATGATGTGCTCCATGAGTGCACGCGGAACCCGGCCCCGGCGGGACGGGCCCGCCAAGGGGGAAGGAACCACCGGTCAGCCGATGCGGCCGACCGGTGGAGTGAACAACTGGCCGACGGCCAGGGCCTCGATCAGGCTGTGCCCGAGGAACTCCCAGGGCAGCAGGTGCTGGGTGCTGAGAACCCGGCCCTCGACATCGAGCCGCTCGACCTTCAGGCCGATCGGATGCCAGTGCACCCGGTAGGCCAGCCAGTCGGCGCCGGCGATGACGAAGGTGCGGCCGGCCTGGCCGGTGAGGACTTCGCTTTCCTTGACCAGGAACTCGATGTCTTCCGCCGCCTGAACGGTCAGCAAGCTCGGGCTGCCGGAGTTGATGCGTGCTTGGTCTTGCATGGCGACCTCCTCACATCGAGTGCGGCCAGCAACGGCTGTCGTCCGGCCGGTTGCGGTTCGTACCTTGGTTTGGTGGATCCGGGGACGGATTGCTGATCGGTTTCGCAGGTTCGCGGACCGGCAGCATCGCTGTTAGGCATTCGGCATGCTGTCGTTCCCGCGTAATCTGTTCCAGCCGTACCGCATCCTCATAGTCCAGGCGTCCCACGATGCCGTAGGCAATGAAGATCGCCAGCAGGCAGAGGACATCCTTGAAAGCGGTCATGACGACTCCTTGAATGGGGCGGGCCTTTCGCGTTGGCGAAGAAGGCCTGCAAGGGGAAAACGGGTCAGGCGAACAGGTCGCCCTGCACGGACATCCGCTTGACCTGCTCGTTGATCCACTGGGGATTCCTGGCAAGCCGCGCCTCGACCCATTCGGGATTACGTACGACGGCATCGCGCACCCAGGCGGGATAGCGCGCCAGGGTGGCTTCGAGCCAGGCCTTCAGCCCATGGCGGACGCGGTCGCGCACTTCCTCCACATCGACCTGACCGCAATAGGCGATCGGCGACAGCGGGCTGCAGCCGACGACGCGCAGGCAGCTCACGAACGAGAACGGCAAGCCGTCCTTCTCGCGCTCGGCAAAGACCCAGCGCAGGGTGTCGAACTTCTCTTCCAGCGGCGTTGCGGGATCGGCCAGTTGGCTGACCTCCTGCAGCAGGCGCCAGTGGAGGAAGACGATGTCCTCTTCGCTCCACTCGACGGGTGCATCCTCGTCCTCGAGCAGGCTGTCCAGGGCTGCGCGATCAGGGTTCGCCGCCGGACGGTGGCTCGACGCTGCCGGGCAGGGGGGTAACGCGGGTCCCACGGGAGTGGGGCGGGCGGCTCGGGAAGAGAACGCGGATCGGTTCGGGTTCAGCATCGTTGTCTCCAGGGAAGGGAGGAGGCAACGCGCACCACGACTGGAGGCGTAAGCCCCCAGGGGGTGATGAACGGCCGGCCCGGAACGGGCCGGGTCGGTGCTACGGGGAAAGACTCCAGGGCTGGCGGGAACGGACGGGATGAGCCGCCGGGATCGGTGTGCCAGCTACCGATCGAGGAAGGCTTTCGGGGGAAGGGCGTCCAGGAAACGCAGGGAACGACGCCTCGCCCCTGCCTCGAAAGCTCGCCTCGATGGCATGGACGCGACTGGCACCGCAAGCGGTGCCGACAAGATCGGCGCACGCGGCACCGGACAAGACCGGCGGCCTACGCGAAAGACGGGAAACTCCAGGGCTTGCCTTGTTTGAATGCAGGGCCAGCTGCTGCATGACGTAAAGGTAGTGGCGCCGGAGGGCCGGGTCAATATCGAAATGCCGCCCGAAAGGGGGCCGATGCCGAAAGCCCCCTCAGGCGACGGCCATTCCCGGTGGCGAATGCAGATACCGGCGGGGATGATTGCCCGAACGCTGTACTTGGAGGAGCACGGCATGTCGGAGATCCAGATCGTCAAGGTGGACCAGGGTGGCGTCAATGCCCGCATCCTCGCGAAAGAGGCCAAGGCCGACTTCCGGCGCGTCGAGGCGGCCAGCCTGAAGATCCCGACCCGCTTCACCAGCGCCGAGGGCAAGCGCTTTTTCGCGCGGCTCTTCAACACGCTGCAGCTCAACACCCACTTCATCTCCGTGATTGCCCGCACACGGCTCGACCACGCGGACGTCGCCAAGGTCGAGGACACCATCCGCGCCCAGATGGATGCGGTGACCACGAACCTTAACCAGGCCATCGACGGCGCCGAGGCGCTATTCAAGGCGCACGGCATCACCAGCTCCGCGACCTACGACACCGTGCCGCTGGATGTGGACGTCCATGTGCTGTCGTCGATCGGACGACGCTTCCTGGAGGTGCTGGGCAAGCTCGACCAACTGATGCCCTTGCTGCAGACGCTGGAGATCCACGAGGTGATCACCACCCAGGCGGTGGATATCCAGCGCGCCAGTCTCAAGCGCCAGGTGCGCGACGTGGCCAATGGTGCGCGCAACTTCGCGATGGGGCTGCGGCGACGGATGAACGCCATGGACGCGCGCAGCGGCGAGGGGCGTAGCGAGGCAAGCCGAGAAGAGGCCGCGGATGGCACGGACGAACCGGGCGCGGAGCGCAAGGCGACGCTCGATTCGATCGATGTGAGCGCCGATGAACAGCCGGAAGCCCCGGAGTGCATCTCGCCTTCGGTGGGCGACTGAGCTTCGGTTACCGCAGCCAATCCGGGGCCGATTTGTCACTTCCCACCTCGGGGATCAACAAAGATGACGATAAGCAAAACCACATAAGAACCCCTGTTTCGATAGTCCAGTGACCGTCATTCTTGTTGAGTGAAAGGACAACATGATGGCGGTGAAGAAGAAAGAGTCCGCCCGTCTGGCGAAGCGACTTGGGGGCAACCTCTCCGAGCGGCGCAAACAGCTGGGATGGACACAGGAGATGGTTGCGGAGCGGGTCGGCGTCGATGCCGAAACCATCTCGCGCATCGAGCGCGGCGCCCATCTGCCGTCCCTGCCGACGCTGGACCGGCTTGCGGGGGCGCTCCAATGTTCGGCTGGCGACCTGTTATCGACGGAAGGCCCCGAAGAGGTCAGCGAAGCGGCGACCTTTGGCGCCTGGATTTCCGAACTCGGGGCTGACGATCGGGCATTCGTCATGTCGGTCGTGCGGAACTGCTGTGAATACCTGGGTAGCCGCTCGAAATAGGAGATTGTCCCTCCTACGGAGGGGAAAACGGGCCGCCAGGCCAAGTTTTGCGCGCGAAACCCTCACGGCGCTCTCCCCGCGGTGCGACTTCCAATCGGACTTCAAGACGCCCGACGAGAGCAGGAGGGAATCATGGCCCTATCCGCCACGGCGGGCTTGAGTCGGATCGGCTTCGCCCGCGATCCGATGTCTGGGCCGCAACCTTGATTCCAGCGTGCCGGAATGGTTTCGGCATCGGTGCCAGCTCCAATCTCCGGCGTGTGCGGTCCCTTTCGGCTGGCACATCCCGGCAAGCCTTGTGTCGGCCCACGGACCCCAATATCGTACCAACAGGCTCCACCTCGGGCTGACCTGACGCCGTGGGAGCTCGCACCGCTCTCGTGGCGGCGTCGCAGTCGTTACCTGCCTGTTGCCCGTCGATCCGCTGTCGCGCGTGCTGTGCGGCACAAATGTGGTTCGCGTGATCTTTCCCGCCCCGAACGCCCTTGGCCGTCCGGCGGCGGGATTCCCTTTCCGGCTCATTCTTCCATGCCGCGCGACCGGGGCGCCCGTGGCATGCCGTCGAGTTCTGCGTTCCCTATCGGCCCGCGCCATTCTGACCTAGCGGGGCCGCAACCGAGCAGGTCACACCCCTTACCGGCACCCGCCGTGACGAGGTTCGATCATGCCCTCCATCCGTTCCCGCGTCGCCGCGATGGCAGCGACTCCCATTGCTCCTCTGGCCACGCCGGCCGCTCCGGCCGCTCCGGTTCCGAGCCTGGCGCTGCCCGAGACCGGCTTCCTGCGGCAGCCGCAGGTGCTGGCCTTCGTTCCCATCTCCAAATCGACCCTCTGGCGGCGCATCCAGGCGCGCACCTTCCCCGCACCCGTCAAGCTCTCGGAACGGGTGACCGTCTGGCGCGCCGAAGACATTCGCCGCTGGATCGCGCAGCAAGGCCAGCCCGGCTGACGGGCAAGGCCAGCTGCGGGGATCTGCTCGGCGTGGACCGGCGGCACTACTTGCGGATCGACCAGGCCGGCACCGGCCCGCCGCATGCATGGCGCGTGCATTTTCCAGGTCCGGCCGGCTCGTGCTTCAGCGAAGGTGCAGCAGTTGGCCTGATGACGAAATCCCGCGCCCTTCCCGGCGATTTCGCCTGGCGAAAGGCGGTGTCGGCGCCCGAACATTCGGGCTATGACGGTCGAGCAATGATGGGAGAGGCAAGTCATGCAAGACAATCAGGAGGTCAGCAAGCACTACGAGAACGCGTTGCAATCGGTCGAGATGCTCCGTGCCGTCGTAGGCGGTGAAACCTACGAGGCGGTAGCCGCGCGTTTCGGCGTCTCACGCACGGCGGTCGAGCGACGCATCAAGTCTGTCGCGGTCCAGCTCACCCAGGTCGTGGGCGTCGACGGCCTCAAGGAAGAAGGGGCCGCCTTCGTGCGGCGACTGCGCCTGCACCGGGATGCCATCCTGGTCGCGCTGGAAGGGTTCGAGCCCAAGCCGCCGGTCGGCGCCCGTCCGGCGCGGGTATTGTCGGCGGCGGAAGTGACTCAGGGGGCGGTGCGTATAAAGGGCCGAACCAACCGCACCTGGCACGACCTGGCCCTTTACTACATGCTGTTCGCCACCGGCCTGCGCCCCCTCGAGATCGCCCGGCTCGAAGTACGCGACTACCTGCTTGCCGACGGCAGCGTGTGCCGGGAATCCGAGTTGCGCGCGGAAGCCGCCATCAACGGCAAGGCGAGGCCACTCTACTTCAGCAGCAGTCGGCTCGACGATGCGTTGGCCGCCTACTTCCGCGAGCGGCGCGACGGCGGGTATGGGCTGGGCGAGCCCAACTGCTACCGCGGCCTCGATCCCGAAAGCCGGCTGTTTCTTTCCCCGGGCGGCGAGCCCTACAGGATCGCGCCCAACAATGGCGCACCGGGGCAGAACCGCTATGTCTGCCGGGCACTGCTCGAGATCTACCGCAAGTTGTTCCGCTACGCCGAGCTCAAGGGTCTGAGCGCCCAGTCGGCGCGTCTCACCGTGATTTCCCGGATGTATGAGCGCGGGGCCGACGAGGATCAGGTGGGCACGATCCTGGGGATCGGCGAGCGCAGTGCAGTGCGGGAGCTGCTGCCGCGGCCCAAGCCGACGCTGGCGGAACTGCTCGACGAACTGGTCTGAACCGGCGATGGAAACCCAGAGCTTTGCCATCAAGGGGCGGGTGATCGTCGCCGACGATCCGCAACTGCAGGACGCGCTCGCCCAGGTCTACGACACGCCCGAGCGGCCGCGCTGCCTGTGCGTGCCCGGTGGCGTGGAGATGTACGTGGCATTGCACCGGCAGTTCGTGGTCAAGCGCATGCCGGAGAGCGGCAGCACCCACCATCCGGAGTGTCCCTCCTACGAGCCTGAGCTCCAGCAATCGGGGCTCGGCGAGCTGGTCGGGGAGGCGGTGCTGGAATCGGAACTAGGCCGTGTCGAGCTGCGCGTGGATTTCCCCTGGACGCGGGTGACCGGGCGCGGAGTGCCGCGCGGCGAACCGCAAGACGTGTCGGAGGTCGGCGTGCCCGGGCGGCGCATGACGCTGCGGGCGCTGATGCACTTCCTTTTCGAGCGCGCCGGCTTCAACCGATGGAGCCCGGCGATGGCGGGCAAACGCAACCAGGGCGTGGTGCGCAAGTACCTGCTGGAGGCGGCCGAGGAGATCATGGTCAAGGGCGTGCCGCTGGCCGAACGCCTGTACGTGCCCGAACCCTTCAGCGAGAGCGCCAGGGCCGAGACGGCCCAGCGCCGACGCGAGAAACTGGCCGTGCTGCGCCCCCGGGACGGGCAAACGCCCTTGGCTGTCGTGATCGGCGAGTTAAAGGCGAGCGAGGCGACGAGCCAGGGGCGTCGGGTCTGGATCCGACACATGCCGGATGCGCCGCTGCTGATCGCCGGCAAGAGCTGGGAGCGCATCGAGCGGGTCTTCGCTCCGCTGTTCGAGGCTCGAGATGCGGACACCGGCCGCCCGGTCCGCCTCGTCCTGGCGGCACTCATCCGCGCCCGCCGCGAATACACCTATGAGATCGACGCGGCGAGCCTGATGCTGGCGAGCGAGCACTGGATTCCGATCGAAGGGGTGCATGAATTGCCGCTGATCGATGCCTTGGTGGCCCAACACCGACGCTTCGTCAAGCCGCTGCGCTACGATGCCCGGAGCGGGGCAGCCTTTCCGAATGCCTTGCTGCTGGATACTGGAGCGCGACCGGTTCCCCTACACGTGGCCAGCGCGTTCATGGACCCCAAGGAGCGGGCGGCAAAGGAGAAGGCCATCGCATCTGGGAAACCGGACGTCTGGGTATGGTGGACCGATCAGCCGATGCCCGCTTTTCCTGTAGGGGCTCCGGAGACCTGACGGGGTATCGCCCGGCAAGGCGATACCCTTCGCACCTTAGCGGTCTCGCATGGTTTCGAACCGACGAGCGGCTTCTCGCCGCGCGACGGTGTGCTGCTCCGCGCTGATGTCCGGAACATCGATGCCGCCGACCGCGAAGATGTTGCCCGGAATGTCGTCGTCCGCAGGCGACCCGTCTTCGTAAACCGCTTCCATCCTGGTCAGGTCGGTGCCACACAGTTCTGCCAGGTGGACCCAGGTCCATGCCTCGACGGGGTTCGGTTCGAAGTCCTCGGCCAGGCGGCGCATGGCTTCGACATCGCCCGCGAGGGCCGCCTGTCTCAGCAGAGGAAGTAGGGTGGCACTGGTTCCCAATTGGTCAGCCAGGTCGAGCAGACGGGTCGCCTCTTCCGGCGCCGCCAAGGATTGGGCGTGTCGGAAGTCCGCTTCTTCGCCGGTGAGCTCTGCCCACGCCAGCGCCGCATCCGGTCGCCCGAGCCGGGCTGCGGCGGCCAGATGTTGGCAGTAGTGGTCGAACTGCGCGAGGGCGGCGGCGTAGTTGTCGGCCCATTCCTTCTCGGGGCCATCGAGTCGGCGACCTGCGAGTTGCTGCCGGTACCAGTGGCCGTCCCGCTCTTTCGGGGGTTCGCATTCCAGCAGCAAGGCGAGGGCATAGTGCGCATCGACGTGCTCCTTGGCCGCCAACTGCTCCAGCCCATCGATCAACAGGGGCGAGTCGAGATCGAGGTCCGGTGCGTTTTGCCAAGGGGAGGCTTGGTCGATGCCAACGTCGTCGGGCATCTCTTCGTCGTCGACATCCCACCCGTCTGCGTCGCCTGCGACCCGCTGCACCACATATTTGACATCGACAGCGACCAAACGGTGGGTCTCGGCCAGCGCGGTGATGGCCTCGACGATGCGTTGGCTCTGCGCGGTGGGATAGCCCAAGGCCAGGCAGCGCTTGGACAGTCGGGTCAGGTCATCGTTGTTGAACTTCCACGCCTGTCGTACCTGACCGATGACGGCCTCGGCCGCGAGCGCCGCATGGGAGTTGAAGCCCAGTAGCGTGGCGAGCAGTTCGTAGAGGTGGGTGCGATGGACGGCGATCCCGTGCTGGTCGCGAAGTTGGGTGTGTGCGTCGAAGCACAGTTGCTTGATGCTCATGGCAGTAACTCCTCAGTAACCGAGGCGGGTCGGACTCTGCGCACACGTTTAATGCCGACGCACCCGGTGTCGAGGTGTCGCTGAACATGAGGATCGGTAAGGAAGGCCTTCTTTTGCTCGTGTGCAAGCATGGCGGGCGCCGGTCGCCATTGTATCTATCAGGCATGGTGCCCGTAAACGCCTGCGGTTCGGCGTGGGGTTGAAGCCAGAGGAAGTCGCGAGAGCATGAATCATCGGAATGTCCCGATATTCATGGAGGAGCGCCGTTATGGCCCATCCCAACGCACACCCCGTCATCGCCGTGCAGGGCGGCGGGACGACGGCTGCGCCGACCCTGCTGGGGCAAGGCCCCGCCCGGATTCCCACCGGCGGCAAGATCCGCGCGGGCATCAAAGTGCTCACGAAGAAGGCCGCCGGAGAGCCCAAGGCCCAGGCGATCTACGAGCAGGGTGTGGCCGCGGGCCACTCCTTCGAGCAGATCGAGCGCGCCATCACCGAGGCACTGCCCGATCTCAAGACGCCGCTGGTTCCGCGCAACGTGCCGTGGTTCACCGTGCGGGCGCACGACTTCCCCAATCCCGAGGTCGCCCGCGCGATTCTGGAGGCTTATGGCGAGGACCGGGGCGAAGGCCGGCGCCTGTACCGCTTTCCGGTGGTATTCCCCTCCGACTACTGGCAGACCGTGATGCCGCACGAACTGGCGGCCTGGGGCACGCACGAGAAGCATTACTGGTCGCAATACTCGGCCGATGGCCGGGTGCGCCACTGCATGTGCCATGCCCCGGTGCCGGTGGACGAGACGGGCCGGCGCACGATCCGCCTCTTCGGCGGGCGCAAGACCGTGGTCCGCGAGGACAACGGCGGCCTGTGCGACCCAGAGTCCTGCCGTGAGTACCAGCAACGCCAGTGCAACCTGACGGGTCGCTTCCTGTTCTTCATGCCCGGCATCCGTTCGATCAGCGCCTTCGAACTGCACACCAACAGCTTCTATGCGATGAACTCGGCGATTCAGAAATTCGAGACGGTGGGCTTCCTGCGCGGTGGGCGCATCTCGGGCTTCCTCGACCGGCAGCGCACGCCGTTCTACCTGACCAAGAAACTAATGGAGGTAACCCACATCGACGAGCAGGGGAGGGCGGTGCGCGTACCCCAATGGATTATCGACCTTGAGGCGCCGGTGGATGTGACGGCCTTGCTGCGCGAGAACGAGGATGCCGAGACGGCCCTGGTCCAGGCCCAACTGGCGACGCAGGTGCTTCAGGGAAGCTCGGTGGCGGCGAGCGCCGAGCCGCTACAGCCGGAGGCGACCGAGGTGGCATCCGTCGGGGCGCCACCGCTGCACGAAGGGCATCCCAGCCTTGAGCAACTGATGGCACGAGTGCAGGCTTACAGGATCGCGCCGGAACGCTACCAGACTTATGCCGATCGGCGGTGGGGAAGGGGCTGGAAGATCAACCCGCACGGCCGTGCCCGGGCCTGGGACGAACTGGAACGATACCGCAACGACCCGCAGGGCTATCTCGACAAGATCGAGAGCGAACTGCACCTCGCCTCACGCGGGAGGGCATCATGATTCGCATCGCCCATTTCTCCGATCTGCACTACGGCACCAAGAACCTGTTCGAGGCCGATCGCTGCTTCGGCGCCGCCATCGACCGCGCCCTAGCGCTGGGCGTGGAGGCGGCAGTCCTATCGGGCGACGCCACCGACCATGGCCTGGACTTGCATGCACCGGCCGCCGAACGGCTGCTCGCGCAGGTCCGGCGGCTGGCCGAGCATTGCCCGGTACTGATGCTGCAAGGGACGTTCTCACATGAGCCGCCGGGCACTCTGGCGGCCTTCGGACTGCTGGGCGGACGGCATCCGGTTCATGTGGCCGACCGGATCGAGCAGGTCGCCCTCTCGGCCCAGGGCGAATGGCTGGCGTCGGCGGGCTGGTGCTTCGACCGGCTGCCCGGCAATGCTCGCGCGCTGTTTTCCTGCGTGCCCACGGTGAACAAGGCCGCGGTCGCGGCGGCGGTCGGTGCAACGGAAGCCGCCCAGGCGGTCGGCGAGCAACTGGCCCTATTGCTGCGCGGTTATACGCCGACCCATCGCGCGGCTCGCCAACAGGGCGTCCCCACCATCGGCGTCGCCCATGGCACGGTGTTCGGCTGCGTGAGCGAGCACGGCGTGCCGATGGCCGGCTTCGATCACG